>CAZLZR010000073.1:0-1576 GCA_964564015.1 uncultured Acetivibrio sp. | reverse complement strand
TAATACACGCCAAGTTTTATTTTACAATCGAACAAAAAGTACTGAATTTGAGGTACACAAAAACGGAGTAAAACAAATAGTTCCAGCACCATCAACAGCGGTAGAGGATAGTAATTTGGTCATTGGGAGTTCAAGTGTATTAAATAATTTATTATTAGTTGGGGGGTATTTAATCTCGAAAGGATTAACGGACTCAGAAATATCGCTATTCAGCGGTGCGTGGAATACATTAATAGCTAAAATTGGAAGAATATGAAATATTTAAAATTAACAGATAATCAGAAACAAATCATAGAGTTTAAAAATGCTCAAAATAGTGCAGTAAATGTTCCTATAATGTTCATTGAAGATGGCTATTATGTGGCTCACGAACTACTTGGTGCGAAGATGTACGAGGACTATCAACAGGTATTTTCAGAGTGCGAGGTAGTGGAAATTGACAACGAAAATGCAGATGACGATGTTGTGTGAGGACTACAATTTTAAAGTGAATGTCAAGGAATTAATCTTTGATTATTTAGATATTTGGGAAAGAGAAAAACAGACCAAAACAATAACTGGTGTGCATTATCACGGAAGTAAGAAAGGCGATGAAGTGAATGAAACTTTGTATCTAAACCCAATCACAAAAGAATATTTGACAGAGGAATTAGCATTTGAGGGCTTTATATCTTTAAAGTTACGTCCTTATATTAAAGAGGTTTTAAATGAAGTGAAATGAAAGGAAAAGATTTAGAAATTAAATACAAAACACTGCTTTCAAAATACGGTATTAACACGCCAGTAAGATTAGCTTATTTCTTTGGACAATTACACCACGAAAGCGGTAATTTTAATCTACAAAGAGAAAGTCTAAACTATTCTGTGAGTGGCTTATTAACTACATTTTCACGAAATAGAATAAGCGAAGTTGATGCAAATAAATATGGCAGAACACTGACACAACCTGCAAATCAAGTAGCTATTGCTAATATCCTTTATGGTGGAGATTTCGGTAAAAAGCAATTAGGAAATATCAAAAAAGACGATGGCTATTTCTTTAGAGGGGGCGGCTTTATTCAGATTACTGGACGTGCAAATTATCAATCATTAACGAATGATACGGGCATTGACTTTGTTGCTAATCCTGACATCATAACTCAAGAGAGCAATGCTTTAATTTCGGCACTTTGGTTTTGGAAGAAGAACGATCTAAATAACTTCTCAGATAAGCGAGATGTAAACGGACAAACAAAAAAAATAAACGGAGGATTGATTGGAATTGAAGATAGAAGATATTTAATAAACGAATATTTAAAAATATTTAAAAAATGAAGATACAGGAGTATATTGATTATATTGAACAGCCTATTAACTTAATAATTCATAACAAACTCACGATGATAGTAATTAGCGGAGCAATGAGTATATTTTACGCTTTAATACATTTTATAGGCGATAGTATGACATACTTAGCAACTATGTTAGCTATCAATATATCTTTTATTTGGTTGTATTTTATACTTTCATTTACGGACTTATTTGCAGGTATTTATGTAAATGTTTTTGTTGGAAAGCAGAAGTTTGAAAGCTCAAA
>CAZLZR010000072.1:0-23154 GCA_964564015.1 uncultured Acetivibrio sp. | reverse complement strand
CTATATCAAGGCTTTAAAGTGATTTTGATTAATTGGAACTGTCGAAGACCCGCTTAAAAAATAACGGGGCCATTTGGCCCCTCTTTGTTTTGTTAAGGAAATTATGTTTCTTAATTTTTTTGCCTGATTTAGTTTGGTTTGAGGCTTGAATTTTTAATGGTTATATTTGCACTATTCCACTTATGATGGTAAAATATGAGCAGCATAAATAATTTTTCTAAGGTTAATAGTGGTGTATTTATGAGGCAAAAAAAACTTATTGCAAAAACTAATGGCATTTTCATTAAGTTCGCGTTGTTATGCCTGATACCTCTCATACCGTTTATAATGGTTTACTTTTTGCAGGGGAAATTTGTCTGGGTTATGAGTATAGTATCCTACCTGACCTGGCATAACCTGTTTGAGTTTGCAAGTGTATTAATTTCTGTAAGTGTTTTTCTGGTGGCATATTATTCATACGAACAGACCCGTAATTTTAAATCCATGTACCTGGGTAGTGTTTTTCTGACAGTTGCACTTTTAGATGCCTTTCATACTTTGAGTTTCAAAGGGATGCCTGCATTTTTTGTTGAAAACACTGCAGCAAACAGAGCGACTACCTTGTGGGTAGTATCGAGGGCAATTGCTGCTATTGGTTTTCTTTCTGCTGGTTATGTCTACAAATTACAGAAAATGTATAAAATTAACAGGAGTGTTTTTCTTATTGTACCTGTAAGTCTGAGTGTTGCAACACTGATAATTGTTACCTACTTTCCGAATTTTTTTCCGGTTATGTATGAAGAAGGTATAGGGCTTACTGATATAAAAAAGAATGCTGAATTAATAATTATATTTTTATTTTTTATAAATGTTATTAAGTATATGAGAAGATACATTATGAACAGGGAAAACTTAGAATTGATTTCGGCTTTCTCCATGGTCTTGAGTATATATAGTGAGATGTCATTCATGCAATACTTTAGTGTATATGATATATATAACTATCTGGGCCATATTTATAAGTTTCTTGCATTCTTCCTGATTTTCAGGGTAATATTTATAAGAAATATCAGGAAGCCTTATATAGATTTATATGAAGCGAAGCAGGAAATAAAAAACTATGCCGACAATCTTGACATAATTGTCAATAAAAGGACTGAAGAACTTGAGAAACTAAACAATCAGCTTATGGAAGAATTGAGATATGCCCGGGATATTCAAAATGCCATGTATCCTTCAAAACTTCCCGACGATAAGCATGTCGCTTTTAACGCGAAATATTATGCTGCTGATATGGTGAGTGGAGATTTTTATGATATATTCAGGCTGGATAAAGAGAATACTGTGTTCTTCATTGGAGATGTATCCGGTCACGGCGTACCTGCCGCTATGCTTACTGTTTTTGTTAACCAAACAGTAAGAACCCTTAAAGACACCGAGTCAGTTATTATGAATCCATCAGCAGTTCTAAAAAACATATATAAATCTTTTAATAAAACCAACTTTCGGGAAGATGTTTACATTGTTATGTTATGTGCCATATATAATCCGCAAAAAAGGGAACTTACCTATTCATCAGCCGGCCTTAATGTGGAACCTATTTTAATACTAAAATCTGGAGAAGTGCAGGAAGTAGACATTAAAGGGTTTCCAATATGTAAACTGGTAGAATATTACGATGGCCATTATGAAGATACAACCGTAACTCTGAATCCAGAAGACAAAGTTTTATTTTATACCGATGGTATGATTGAGGCTAGAAATGATCAGGGGGATTTCTATGGCAAGGAGAGACTTATAAGTCTGCTAAAAGACAATAGGGCAAAGAGTGGTAGGGAACTTAGTGAGATGATTTCCGCCAGATTGTTTGAATTTACCAATGGGTATGCTCTGAAGGATGATGTGACTTTTATGGTCATGGAAGTGAAAGAATAGGATAGTTAATACTTTTGATTAATATAACTGTCTACCAATGATTTTTTTTCATCAGGAGTAAAAACGTTTTCCTGAATAAGCCTGTTTAATATAGTTTCATTGATAGAATGAAGAATTATGTTGTCATAGTCTGATAACACAATTTCAAACAGTTTTTTCTTTAGACTTGGAGAATTGACTTTTACATAATAGGCTTCAACTCCCTTAAAATCTATTAATGTGAGAAGCTTCATGGTTACAGCATCTTTCTTTGAGTAGTAATAGTTTGACTGCTCAAGAAAGTCTTCCCTGGCATCGTTTTTTTTGCTAAGGTCATGGGCTCTTTTTTGATAATACTTCGCCAGGACGTTATAATACTGGTAATTGTATAGGGCTTTCTTTACGTTGTCTATCTTTTGGAAAGGCTTGATATCCAGGGCATTTATACACCTGTAGTTTGCTTCGATGAATTCCTCCTTTGTAAGGTCACCTTTGGAGTATTGATCTATCAAGCTGTTTCTATTAATTAAGAATTCTTCGAATTTGTTAGGTACAATTTTTTTTGGTGACATCTTCAACCTTCCCGTCTAATGTTTTTTGCTGCAATGACGCGGCTTCTTCCGCAATGTGTTTTTGTACTTTTTGCTTTTAATGGGTATTAATGTTTACAATCTTTATCAAAAAAAACACTAAAGAATATATAAAGTATTGACCAAATGTTTTATTTTATATTAAAATATATAATAAAAAAAGTAAAGCAGTCTTTTATTTATTCAGTAATGTTTGGTATAGTATTTATTATTACTGTTTTCTTAAGTAGTCAGTTTATTAATTTCGTTTTTTCTTTGAAGGGTAGCATATTCCGTTTAGTTTTGTAATTTGTATAATGTAACTAATTCAAGTTTTGTTAAGTTCCAGTTGCAAAAGTATTTTTTGATTGTACCGGATAGTAATAAGCAATATAGAATTCCGGGCAGTTATATTGAAGTGTCTGAAATTCCTATGGGAATGATTAAAGTAATACGGGAGGTCTGTATGGCTTTATACTCAGCTGTTATTGTTTTTGTTACGATCGTGGTATTTTATGTAAATTTAGTGTTTTTTAGTAGAACGGAACTCTTGAACAAAAATAGAATTTTTATCATTTCGATGGTTTCGGTTATGATAAGTATATCATTCCCGATGGTGCTTAGTGGATTTATGAAAACAAGTACCTCTTCGAATTTTTATCTGGCCTTATTCACGAGTATAATAACCTGTCTGGTACTAATAGTAATTTCTTCGTTAATAATATCAGGTATATCGGAGGATAAAAAATTAGGCAATGCAATTATATCCTGGAGTATTGGTAATGTTTCGCAGATATTGAAAAAGGAACATTTTTTGCAAGGCACAATAGACTGTGAAACCACTGAATTTATTGAATTTAAGGAACTTCCTTCAACAATACAAGGAAAAAATATCTTAGAAAAATCTGTTGACACAGACAAAAATACTGATACAATGGGAATAGAAACTTTTAATAATGAAAGTTTGTTCGTTGATGGACATTTAGCAATTCAAACAAAGAATATGACAATAGAATGCAGTTCGGAATTCATTGATAATCCGGATAGTGTATCTTGTGATAGCAGTTCTAACAGCACTGAGAATAATGGAAGCGATAGCTTTAATGATGATTACGAGGTGTTCAAAGACTATTTTGAAGAGGAAGTTCTGGAAGAGTATCTGCAAGTGGAAAGTAAATATTGTGCTGAAAATGGTCAAATAGCTGAAAATAGCGAAGTTGATTTGGTTTCCTTGATTCATGACGAAGTTAATTTTGAGGGTGTTTTGCAAAAAGATTTGCCAAGTGAGTCTGAAGATGAATATTCAGGTAGTAGTTTAGACATAGTATTTAATGAAACAAATTTAAATGATACGTGTCAGCAACAAAATACTGAAGAATATGAGAAAATTGAAGATGACTCTACGGTTAATGATCAATTGGAAAATACTGATGAAGTATTCAAATTGATTGCGGCACATATGGACGAGTCTGATGAAAATGGTAGAGTAGCATATGTAGAAATGACGAAGAAAGCATTATCAAAGACGGTTGATGAAATTATTGATGAAGCGTTTAACTTAAAAGAAAATGGTGATTTTGAAGGTGCAATTCTAATTTATTTTTGTGCTCTGGAAAGAGAGCCAAAAGATGATGTTGTATTCTGGATAGTATTAGATATTTGTGTATTGTATAAACAATTAGGACAAGTAGATCTTGCAAAGGAAGTACTTAGCAGTTATCTCTCCGAGTATGGGGAGTTTATGGATCAGACTGTAAGGCATGAAATTGAATTAAATTTACAATAGATTGGTTAATTTTAACCATAAGAACGAGTGCTAAGGGGGTACGCAAGTTAATGAAAAAGACTCAGGAAATAATAGGTTTACCAATAATAAGTATTTCTGATGGGATTGAAGTAGGAAGAGTCAAAAATATAATAACTAATGCTGCAAAGGGTGCCATAGACTATGTTGTGGTGGATAGTGGAATTCAAATACTAAGCGCTAAGATAATCCCTACAGTAAATATACTTGGAATTGGTGAGTATGCGTTGACAATTGAGAATGAAGAGGCAATCAATGACCTGAGCAAGATACCTGCTGCTATTGATTTGTTGCAAAAAAACATTCAGGTGACAGGTACTAAGGTACTTACTAAAAAAGGTAGGCTTATAGGTGAGATTGGAGATATCTATGTAGATGAAAATGACAACTGTAACATATTGGGTCTTGAGTATATTGCAGATATAACTCATAAAAAGATTCGTATCATACCTAGAACCAGTGTTATAACATTTGGAAAAAATCTTGTTGTTGTAATTGAAGAGGTTGAAAGTACATTACTTGATAAGCCGGGGGATTTAGGAGCCAATTACAGCACACAGGAAATAGAAAAAAAAAATTTGAAGACTGATGCATATAGCAATTACAACTACAATAACAATAATACTAATGATACAGCCGAAAGTGTAGTAATTGAAACTGACAAGCTTATAGCCGCAGAAGGCAATTCTTTATTTAAAGAAATTGACACATCCTATCAAAATCAACAGCCTGAATTAGGTATGTTTATAGCGTCAGACAGTACGGAGTTCCCCTTAGCTCAAAATGATGAAGATGACACCTCAGTAGCTACATTTGATAGTGACAGTAGTGTTGAGGCAGTTCAGGATTTTGATAGTAATGTGGAGAATAAATTGGCTCAAGACTACAATTCGAAGGATGAAAACTCCTTAAGCGAAGAAATTATGGAAGCTTCGGGTAATACAGCTTCTGAAGATACTATGGAAAACTCAGACTCTATGTTGGCTTCAGATAAAACAGAGAAAGATTTGAAAAACAACAATACTGAATCTAATAAGGCCAAGTCATATGGTAATTCTTCCGGGCAGAGCAGTGCTGCAAGTTTGTTTGAACAAAGACAAAAGCAGTATCTTAATGGAAGAAAGGCTACGAAAACAATAACTTCCAATTCTGGGACGGTTATTATCAGTGAAGGCTCTACCATCACAGATGATGTGATTGAGATTGCTAAAGAAAACGGAAAACTTATTGAGCTGGTTATGAATAATAAGTCATAAATTATAATTAATAGGCATAAAAAGTATAAAACATTTCCTACGTTTTATACTTTTTATGCTATAGAAAAGATTAAAGTTCGTTTAAACCCAAATTCCCTATAAAGTGAGAGTGAGTATAATGGCAAAATTGCACAAAAGCTACATTCTAATGCTCGTTCTACTTTCTCAGACAGTATTAGCGGTCACCATCGGAATGATTACCCTTCATATGTCCTCAAAACGCCAGATTTTGCCGGGTGTGTACATAGAATCGCTAAATGTAGGTAATCAGACAAAAAGTCAAGCTGAGTTATTGGTTAAAGAGCATTACGATAAGTTTGCAGATAACTCGGATTTATTGATTAAATATGGCGGGGACAAGGAGTTTCTTATTAAGTTTTCGGATATAAAATCATCAATAGATTATGAAGAAACCGTAAATCAAGCATATTCAATTAATGAGGGCAACGTGTTTGCAAGGCTGATCAGGGGCTTTTTTTCCTCTACCAGGAAAACAGTTTATCCGGTTGTAAAGTTTGATGAGAGAGAACTTGAAAAAAAGCTTCGGGAGTTTGAACTGCTTATAGACAAGGCACCCGTCAGTGCTAAAATGTATCTTGAAAACGGTAAAGTAAGAAAAGTTTCTGAAGCATCAGGAGTAAAACTTAATATACCAAAAGCAATAGAAAAGATAAAAAATGAAATTGGAAGTCACCTCAATTCTTCTATTGAGTTTGAGGCTCAAAATAATAAGGAGATTAATGTTGTGGCTCCCGAATTGACTTTAGATATGCTAGAAGGTGTGGATTATGTTATTTCGAGTTATACAACGCAAATAAAATCCCCGGAGATAAGAGATGCTGTTAAGGAATGTTCGGAAGCTATGAATGGATGTTTAGTATTAAATTCAAGCCCGGACAAGAAAAAGTCCAAAGAATTTTCTTTTGTGGAATGGATAAAGAAAAAGCAACTCTTAATTGAACAAAAAAATGATGGATATAGTCAGGTTGCTTCTACTCTTCATGCAGCATTGCTAAAAACAGGCATTGATATTGATTGCATCAACAGCATCAGGAATGAAACTCCCGTAGATTATATCGATCCCGGACTTGATGTTAAAATATCGGATAAAGACGGCGATTATAAATTCAGCAATCCCTTTGATTTCCCCATAGCAATTTTTTCTGAATGTAATGATGAAAGCATTACGATCTATATTGTAGGAAATAAAAGCTCTGATTATTCAGAAAATGAATTAGAAGTAAACATTGTTCAACGATTTGAACCGCCTGTATTAAAGGTTGTTAACTATGATCTCAAACCGGACGAACAGAAGGTTATCAGCAGTGGGAAGCAGGGAATAGAGGTTGAAGTTTACAGAGTTTCGAAGGAGAATGGTAAGGAAAATTCAAATCGTATATATGTTAATAAATACGATGCCGTAGGAGCAATCATGCAAGTAGGGCCAAAAAGTAAACCGGACAATCAGGTGGATAAATAAGAAAAAACCCATTACTGGGTTTTTTGTATGACAAATTTTTAATAAATTGTTACGTTGGTAGAATTTGCCGGCAAATGATTGAAAAGCCAATTTCTTGAAAAAATTCATTGGGCGTTTTAAAAATAAGATGTTATAAGCTCTACGGCATTATATTCAGCTATTTTATTCGCATACTCTTCAAGATATCCTTCGTAGTACAGGGTATTGGTCACTTTCTTTCCATATTCGTTAAGTAAAGCCTCAAAGTACTTAACATTTTCTACAGAGAAAGTGTTTTTAGTAAGCATCATATAGTAGGTGTCCTTCAATTTGTACAGCGAACTTTCACCTGTATAAATGAACTTAATTCTGTCACATAAACTGATAAGATGATCCAGGTTCTCAAAGGAGTAAATAATTATAGAGGAACAAACCTTTTGACTTTTCTTTTTTACTCTGAGGTCTGACTTTTTGAACTTGTTCTTTATATATTTTTGGATTGACTCAAAATCTCCGTCGTCATCAAGCTTTGTTATAAATATAACAAAACCGTCTCCGTCATCAGGAGAAGCTTCAATAGCCAGTTGGGACTCAGCTGTGTTAAAACCGAATTGAATTTCAGCCTGTTCCATCATATCCCAAAATAATTCCTGCGTTGCAGGAGAATTATAATTAAGTGCATCAAAATCAATGTTTCTTTCCTGCAAATCGCTTAATGAAATTGTAACCTTAATTTTATTATCATTAATTTTTTCTATTTTCATCCCTTATCACCACTAACTATTTACATAATTGTATACCCATAATATATTATACTTCCTATAAAACAAAATGAGAAGTATAAAAAAATTAACAAAAAGATATTAAATATAATTATTAAGGGGTAACGAAAAAATAACATCCTATTCTCATATTTTGAAAACATTATAAAATCAAGTTTTTTCGTTATCCAGAGTATGAATTTATATTTTAGTCATACCTAAGTAAAGTATATCACAGCGTAAAGCTACAATCAAAGCAGTTAGCGCTTTTGAACATCCCATGATTTTTGTTGATCAGAATTAGTTCTGCTACGATAAACATTCATATTATACATCGGATTTTAAATTAATTCTCTAAACATATTTTTATTTCCCATTTGATGGAGATTTCTAACATTAATTTTTAAGTATTTGTGTGCAAAAAAGTATATATAAATAAAAATAATGGGAAAAATATATTGTTTTGCTTACTCAAGAAATAAAAACTATTGTAGTTTAAGATAAATATAGAAATAATAAAGTTATCTATATATGTTCTAAGGAATATCCGAAATTTTATTTTCAGCATTCCTAATTGAGAAACAGGGAGATGATGGCATGGTAGATGAAATTAATGCAACTGAAAAAGCACAAACCGATGAAACATCACAGGAGATTATATATAGTAAAGACAAGGATTATTACAAAGGTACGGGTGGAGAATTGAGAATGAAAGCAGAAGGTTTGTTTAAGAAAGCTAAAGAAAAGGGAATATCAATTGAGGATATAGATATAGTTCAGTTGAATGAAAGGGCTGCACAGTTCCCAGGTATAGGTGAAATAAGTCTTCCTGCTTTTGTTGTTAAAGTCAGTGGTAGAGATGTGTCTTCCGGACAGGTAATTGTAGATGGAAAGCAAATCGACTACTATAACAGGTACCAAAAATATCTGACACAAAAAATTGAAAGCAGGAATACTCAGAAGGATGAAAATGGAAAGATTGTTTATCAGAACAGAAGACCCAAAATCAGAGAAAATCCTGAGTTTTCTCTAAGTGACTGGGAATTGTTTGAAATAGGAAAGGAACTTATTGATGACAAGGAATTTGGTTTTGAAAAAACAATAACCGGGGCTTGTGACAGAATAATAAGAAAGCTTATGGGGGAGAATGATTGGTTATATCCGGAAGAAGCGAGGATGTTAGACGAGGAGTTTAGCGCAATTGAAAATAAAATCCATAAAGATCAGGAGACGAAAAGGGATACTGCTACAATACCTAAAAAGGCGACTGCCAGACAAATAAACTTTTTAAAACAAAGGCTTAAGAACATGGGTATGGATCCGGAAAATGCTTTGGTAATGAACAGCATAATGAAAGAGATGGGATTTAAACCTGTAGATATTAATGAACTTGGTATTGGAGAAATGAGCAAAATTATTGATGGTTTAAATACTATTGCGCCAAAGATAAAAGAAATGACCGCAAAACAGGGGGTAAGCGGAAAGCTCAATGAAGGAAGCAGCATTGAAACTTCGGAAAGCTACAGACAGTAAAATTAAAATAGTATAATTAAGAAAACGAGTATATACAAAGAAATATAATGCACAATATAGATGTATATATTTTTTAAAGTATAATAAATACTGTAAAATTATTGAGCAAAAAAATTCATATTTTGTTGAAAAAGGATATGCTGTATGAGTATAATAGTTATGATGCGGATAAGGCAATTTTTTTGTACTATATAAATCACGAAAATGATTATACATTGAAAAATTGATTTTTGTGATGTTGTATTAAGGAAATTGAAGCGCTGTATAAAATCTTTATCGCGTTCAATATATGAAATCACTTTTGAAGATGAGGTGGCAATGATGCAAATCGTACTTGCATCCCAATCGCCTAGAAGATCGGAGTTGCTTAAACAGCTGGGGTTGGATTTTATTGTGAAAACATCTGACCTTGACGAAAGTAATTCAGTTGGGTTAGAAGCATCAGAGCTCGTCATGCATCTGGCCCATGAAAAGGCTAAAATTGTAGCTTCGGAGATAGCTGAAGAATCAGGGTCAAGTAAAGAATTTATGGTAATTGGGGCTGACACTGTTGTTGTGAGAGATGGTGTGATTCTGGGAAAACCTGAGGACAGTGATGATGCCTTCAATATGCTTAAGTCGTTACAGGGACGATGGCATGAGGTTATGACTGGTATTGCTGTTATTGATATGCAGAACTCTAAATTTACCAAGGGTATTGAAGTAACTCGTGTGAAAATGAAGGAACTGGATGACGAAGCCCTCAGGTCATATATTAATACCGGAGAGCCTGTGGATAAAGCTGGAGCATATGGCATACAGGGCTTGGGAGCTGTATTGGTGGAAAGAATTGAAGGATGCTATTTCAATGTTGTAGGTCTACCAATTTCGAAGCTGAGTGATATCTTAAAAAATTATGGAGTGCATGTTTTGAAATAAATTGGTTTTACGATGTATTTTTATTTTGAGGAATGTGGTATAACAGCATAATCTGTAAATCAGATTGGGAGGAGAATCAGTATATGGGTATATTTTCTAGAGATATTGGTATTGATTTAGGAACAGCTAATACATTAGTGCATTTGAAAGGAAAAGGTATTATAGTCAGAGAGCCATCTGTTGTTGCAATAAATAAAAAAACTAATGATATTCTTGCAGTAGGTGATGCTGCAAAGGATATGATTGGTAGAACACCTGGAAATATTGTTGCAATAAGACCTATGAAAGATGGTGTTATAGCGGATTTTGATATTACTCAGAGTATGCTTAAGTATTTTATCAAGAAGGCCATGTCAAAGGGATTAATTGGAAAGCCAAGGGTGGTAATTTGTGTGCCTTCGGGTGTTACTGAGGTTGAAAAAAGGGCGGTTGAAGAAGCTACCATATCAGCGGGAGCCAGGGAAGCTTACCTTATCGAAGAGCCAATGGCAGCTGCAATCGGTGCAAATTTGCCCGTTGAAGAGCCATCAGGAAGTATGGTTGTAGATATTGGGGGAGGAACCAGTGAAGTGGCAGTCATCTCTCTTGGTGGTATCGTTACCAGCAAATCCCTTCGTATTGCAGGGGATGAGTTGGACGAAGCTATTGTACACTATGTAAAAAAAGAGTATAATTTGATGATAGGCGAAAGAACGGCAGAAGAGATAAAAATGACTATAGGGGCAGCCTATCCGAAACCTAAAGAGGAATCTATGGAAATAAGAGGAAGGGACTTGATATCGGGTCTTCCCAAGAATGTAACAATAACATCCTCTGAAGTTGCGGAAGCTCTAAAAGAGCCTATAAATGCTATAGTTGATTCTATAAAGTATACCCTTGAAAAAACCCCTCCTGAACTTGCAGCAGATATTATGGACAGGGGAATTATGCTCACTGGCGGGGGTGCCCTTTTAAGCGGCCTTGACAGATTGATTAAGGGTGAGACCGGTATGCCTGTGTCTATAGCGGAAAATCCTTTAGACTGTGTGGTAATGGGCTCGGGTAAGGTGCTTGAAGAAATAGAAACATTGAAGAAGGTGCTTATTTCTCCTAAAAAACTGAAATAGAAGGGAGATAATGTATTTTGTTGCGTCTTATTAAAAGCAAAATATTTATTTTATTGATTATTTCTATAGCTCTTTTAGTTACTATAGGATTTTCATCAATGCGAAACAGCAGGGTTAATTATATAAGTGATATTTTTAGCACTATTTTGTCACCGTTTCAGAGATTTATCAATTCTTCCGGTGATAAGATTAATGACTTTTTTGCACACTTTGATGATATAGACAGATTGAGGAAAGAAAATGAATTATTAAAGCAAAGAATAGATGAACTGGAAACTGAAAGAGAGGATCTTATAGAGTTTAAGGTCAAAAATGAAGAACTCAGGCAAGCTCTTAATATTAAGGATCAATACAGCGACAGGGAGTCAATAGGAGCGAATATAATTGCCAAGGATATGGGTAACTGGTTTAATATTTTTACAATTGACAGAGGTACAAAAGATGGTATGAAAAACGATTACCCTGTTGTAACCAGCAAGGGTCTTGTTGGAAGAGTGATGAAAGCAGACCTGTTTTCCTCCAAGGTTATTTCCATAATAGATGAAGACAGTTCTGTCAGTGCAAGACTATCAAAGACAAGTGATCTCGTTATTGTAAAAGGTGACAATAAGCTTAAAGATCAGGGACTTTGCATAATGGAATATATTCCGGCTGATGTAGATGTGGCTGTGAATGATAGCGTTGAAACTTCAGGTATGGGAGGTATTTATCCTAAAGGTATTATTATAGGCAAAGTAAAGGAAGTCAGACAACGGACGAATGAACTCGACAGGTATGCTATAATTGAGCCGTCTGTAGACTTCAAAAGGCTTGAAGAAGTTCTTGTTTTAAAGGAAAAGAATTCTAATAGTGAAGCAGGCGAAAATAACAGATGAGATTAAAAATAATTGCCTATACGATACTTATTTTTTTGACTGTATTAATCCAATCTACCCTTGGGAGTTATATAAATGTTTATGGTGTCAAACCAAATATAACTATAGTGGTTATAGTTGTTGTTGCGCTCTTAAGAAACAATATAGAAGGTGCGGTGGTTGGTTTCTTTTGTGGCCTCCTACAGGATTCTGCATCAGGTATGGTTATTGGTTTTTACGCTTTGCTCGGACTTTATCTTGGTCTTACTGTCAGTTCTTTGAATAAGAAACTTTACAGAGAAAATGTTCTTATCGCTGTTTTTTTGACTTTTGTTTTCAGTGTAATATATGAATACCTTGTTTACTTTTTAAATACATTTTTAAGAAGTCCGCTTGGGTTTATTTACCCCATGCAGAAGGTAATTATTCCTGAGGCAATTTATAACTGCGTAATTTCAATTTTTGTATTTATTATTGTTGTAAAAATGCACAGACGGTTTGAGGAGTTTGACAAGAATTCCAGAAGGTATTGATTCTTATTTAACATGAAAAAACCTCTGACAATAAGGGTATTCTTCGTCTAAATTGGATTTACTACACAAAGTTAGAATTTTGATAAAGTAGTTGTGAGACTGGAAATCTCTATTACAAAGAGCCAAATTGTGACTGGTGGTGGGGTTATGGAAGAAAGGTCAAATGAAAGATTTGTTTTGCTGGCAATCATGTTTTTGCTGGTTTTTGTTGTGATTGTTGTCCAATTGATCAACCTTCAGATAATTCATGGAAAAGAAAATGATGAAAGTTCCCAGAGAAGGCTTGTTCGGGATAGGGAGATTGTTGCGTCAAGGGGTATAATAGCAGATACCAACGGGATACCTATTGCTACAAACAGGGTTGGATACACTGTTCAGATAGCAAGGACGGATCTTAAAGAAGCTGAAGTTAATGAGATGATTCTTAAACTGGTTAATATTATTGAGAGTAATGGTGATTCATTCGAATCAGGACTTAGAAAGTATCTTACCTATAATCCGATTTCTTTTGGTGACAGCATAAACAAGTCGGAAAAAGCACTTGAAAAGTGGAAGAGCGAAATGGTAAACAAGAAAGAGGATATTGAATTATTAAAAACACATCAGGACGTATTTAAGTATTTCAGAGAAAAAAAGTTCAGTATTGATGAAAAATATACCGATGAAGAAGCATACAAAATAATGTGTATAAGGTATGACATGCTGATTCAAGGCTATACAGCGTCCAACCCACTCTGTATTGCAAAGGACTTGGATGCCAGATCAGTTGCTCAAATTGAGGAACGCAGACACGAATTCCCAGGGGTTCTTATTGATATGGAACCTGAAAGAAAGTATGTTGATGCTTCAAATATTGCACATGTATTAGGATATATAGGCTTGATGAATGAGACAGAATATGAAGCTAATAAGGATTCCGGCTATAAGTTCAATGATAAAATCGGAAAGTCTGGAATAGAACTGGCGGCTGAAAATTATCTGAGGGGGATAAACGGAAAGAAAAGGGTAGAGGTTGACACAAGTGGAAGACTTACTGCTGAATTAAGCAGTGAGCCGGCAATACCGGGTAACGATGTTTACCTCACTATAGACTCAAGACTTCAAAAAGTTGCAATGGAATCATTACAGCGAACTATTGAGGATATTAAGTCAGAAGCCGATTATAAGAAGAATTTCGGGGATGCTTTTGCAGGTGCGGTTGTTGCTATGGATGTCAATAATGGTGAAATCCTTGCTATGGCGAGTTATCCGACCTACGATCCTTCTGTTTATCTGGCAGGTGCTGATGATAAAGAGGCACAGAAGAAAATAAAGGAATATAACAGCTCAGACAATAAAGAAAGACCATTGTTCAATAGAGCTATTCAGGGTGCTTACACACCAGGGTCAATTTACAAACCCATAACTGCAATAGCTGCACTTGAAGAGGGAGTTATAAAACCTAAAGACAAGCTTTATGACAAGGGATATATGACTATCGGAGGTATGAAATTTTACTGTCTGGAATACAGAAATAAAGTTGGACCGCATTATGACATAGATCTAAAAGAGGCACTTGCTACATCGTGTAATATATATTTCCATGATATAGGGTATAGGACTGGGATTGACAAGATTGACAAGTGGGCAAAATTTTTTGGACTTGGTGAACTTACAGGGATCGAAATAGGAGGAGAAGCAAAAGGCATGAGAGCCAACATGGAGACAAAGAAGAAGTACAGGAATGATGATTGGAGACCGGCAGACACAGCTCAGTCTGCTATAGGTCAATTTGACAATGTGTTTACTCCTGTACAGATTGCAAACTATGTCAGTACTCTCGCAAATGGAGGGAAGAAATACAAACCTCATCTGATAAAATATGTAAAAAAATATGATGGCTCTATAGTTATGGAAACCAAGCCTGAATACGAAGTGGTACCTGTGAAGAAGGAGACTATCGAAGCTATTAATGAGGGAATGATGGAGGTTTCAAACTCTGTTGAAGGGACTGCTTATTCGACTTTCAAGGATTTTCCGTTTAAAGTAGCATCTAAAACCGGAACGCCGGAGACAGGAAATGAATCTAAAGGTAGTTCATCAAACGGTCTTTTTATTGCATATGCTCCTGCCGACAATCCTAAAATTGCGGTGGCTGTTGTTGTTGAACATGCAGTTTGGGGCTCGAATACTGCACCGATTGCCCGGGATGTGCTCAAAGAGTACTTTGGACTGAACAGTCAGACGTATACTGATGATCAGATTGTAGTTGAGCAGGTTGGATTTACACGTTAAAGCATGTAAGAGTCAACATGTTTTATTTTAAGAATATCAGAGAAAGTAATAATTTGAGCTTTCCTAAGTATAGTCAAATTAAAATAAATATAAATTAATGCAATGGGGGTTAATATAAATGAACGAAGGCGGTGTGGTTTTTAAGGGTTCTCTAAACTGTCTCACAATTATTATGAAGGAAGAAGTTGAATTTGATGAGATATTAAGGCAGATGGAGGAAAAAGTTTTATCTGCGGGAAAGTTTTTTAAGGGTGCTACGCTATTAGTAAAGTACAGGGGCAAAAAGCTGTCATTTGCTGAAGAAGAAAAAGTTTTTCAGCTTCTCCAGAATAAAAGCGGGGCTAAAATAACAGGTATTGAAATGGATACTGAAGAACCGCCAAAAGTAGAAGTTGAGCCACATCCCCAACCACATGCGAAGATTAGAATGAGCAATTTCTTCTTTAAGGGACTTGAAGAGGGAATGACTAAATTCTACAGGGGTACGGTAAGATCGGGGCAATTAATCAATTTTGACGGTAACCTGGTCGTAATCGGTGATGTGAATCCTGGCGCTGAAATAGTTGCAACGGGAAATGTAGTAATTATGGGCTCGTTAAGAGGTATTGTACATGCAGGTGCAAACGGCAACAAGGAGGCAATTGTAGTAGCATTGAACCTTCAGCCCACGCAACTAAGGATTGCTGACGTAATAACACGTTCTCCCGATGAAAAAGATAATGGGGGGCAGTTTGTACCGGAAATGGCATATATAAAGGATGATATTGTTTACATTGACAGATATTTACCTGCAAGATAGTCATGTAACCGGTAATGTTTAATGAAGAATTGACAAATGATAAAAAGAAATATATAGTGTTATTAATGATAAAAATTGAATTTATATACAATATGTATTTATTTATTCAGAAAGAATTGTGGAAAATGTTTCCGGATTTATGCTCTGAGATATCATTTTCCTGAATATATGGCGGGAGGTAAACATATGGGCGAGGTTATTGTAATAACTTCAGGCAAGGGTGGTGTAGGAAAGACCACAACGACAGCAAATATTGGATGTGGATTGGCACTTCAGGGTAAGAAAGTTGTTTTGATTGATACAGATATAGGGCTAAGAAACCTGGATGTTGTTATGGGGTTGGAAAACAGGATCGTATATGATCTCGTCGATGTGGTAGAAGGCACTTGCAGAATTAAGCAGGCCTTGATTAAGGACAAGCGTTATGAAGGACTTCATTTGCTGCCGGCTGCACAGACGAGGGATAAATCTGCTGTAACCCCTGAACAAATGGTTAAGCTGACAGATGAGTTGAAGCAGGAATTTGATTTTATATTGGTAGACTGTCCTGCCGGTATTGAACAGGGGTTTAAGAATGCAATTGCCGGAGCAAGCAGGGCTATAGTTGTTACTACACCGGAAGTTTCAGCAGTAAGGGATGCCGACAGAATAATCGGATTACTTGAAGCTAATGAACTAAGAAACCCCAAACTGCTTATAAACAGGGTAAGACCTGATATGGTAAAACGTGGGGATATGATGTCGATTGACGATATTATTGACATACTTGCTATTGACTTGATTGGAGTAGTTCCTGACGATGAAAAGATTATTGTTTCTACCAACAGAGGGGAACCTGCGGTAACAGATACTAAGTCTCTTGCAGGTGAAGCCTATAGA
This sequence comes from uncultured Acetivibrio sp., assembly GCA_964564015.1. GTDB lineage: Bacteria > Bacillota > Clostridia > Acetivibrionales > Acetivibrionaceae > Acetivibrio. The sequence continues at coordinate 6,516 of CAZLZR010000072.1, read as the reverse complement.
AGTATTACCAGGAGAATACTTGGTGAAAATGTACCTATACTTAATCTTGAAACAGAGGAAGGCATAATGTTTAAGCTTAAAAAGCTGTTTGGTTTAAGAGCAAATTAATTAAGGAGGAGAATTATGTTGCTAGATTTATCGAAGATATTTGGCAGGTCTAAAAATTCTAAAGACTTTGCAAAGGAACGACTGAAGCTAGTACTAATCCATGACAGAGCAAATGTCTCTCCTCAGTTTTTGGAGATGGTTAAAGGAGAAATCATCAAGGTAATATCCAATTATATGGATATAGATGAAGACACACTTGACATACAAATGACCAGAACAAAAAGTGAAGAGGGCGACCGTATAGTTCCTGCTTTGGTAGCGAACATACCTATAAGGAATGTAAAAAATAGCGGGAAATAATTATATTTATTATTATACACCTTATTTTAGATACTGGATGGATTTACAATGAATATTGCATTAATAGCTCACGACAAAAAGAAAGAATTAATGGCTTCATTTTGTATTGCCTACAGAGGCATACTAAAAAATCACAATTTGTTTGCCACAGGTACAACGGGAGCCATTATAATAGAGGCGACAGGACTTAATATTAAAAAACTTTCACCAGGGTTTATGGGAGAACAGCAAATTAGTGCGAGAGCCGCATATAATGAGTTGGATCTTGTGCTTTTTTTCAGGGATCCTGTTACAGCGCAATCTCATGAGCCTGATATAAGTTCTCTCTTAAGAACATGCGATATCAACAATATTCCCTTTGCGACAAATCTGGGTACTGCAGAAATGCTGATCAGAGGTCTCGAAAGGGGAGACTTGGAATGGCGCGAGATAATTGGGAAATAAGTAGCTGAATGACTAAACCCCCTTGCATAAAGGGGGTTTTTTGCTGTGTTTTTTACTTGAAGTTGTAATATTTGTTTTTCTTTCTAAATATAATCTAATATAAAACCATTTAAGTTTATCCTTTCCCTAAAGATACTATAGAATAAACCGAATATAGTTGGCATCTGTTTTGGGAGGTACTACCATTGGTCGCATAGTCGAGCAGTGTAACTTAGCGGAACGAAGCTTCATTAATAACTAAGGATCATACAAAGGAAGGACAGGTTAAGGAGCAGAGACAATTGGTGAGTGTTTAAGATACAGATTAAGGAAAACGAGGTGTTCTACCAATGGATGATATAGTCTATAGACCAAGGTACTCAAGAGAATATACAGGTCAGCAGACAAAAAGGAGATCAAAAAGAAGTAAAAGAGAAAAGGACGATTTTGCCCATAAGCTGATAATAAAAACTATGCGACAGGCATTAATTGGTATAATAATTTTTGCTGTAATAGCTGCCATCATAAATATTAACTCTCCACAAACGACCTTTCTGGAAGATAAAATTAAAGGCGTTTTGGCATATGACATTGATTTTAAGGATATTTCTGGTGGAGTTAAGAGTGTGCAGAGTGTATTTAAGAACCTTACAGAGGGAAAAGAAGGAATTGGTGCCGATGGTTTGGTGGAAGACGATAGTAAGGATTTGGGTGAAGATATAACCGGGAATAGTACTTTTACGGGAACAAAAGTGCAGGAAAGCTATGTGGAGGATCTTGAGCCAGTAAGTGCGGTATATACTGATGAAGGATCTTTGGTAGAAAGTATGGAGTATGACAATGGTTTAGATAAAAATGCAGAAGATGAAAATGCACAAGAGTCGCAAGAGCAGGTTGAAGAAGATAGTATTGGGAGCGATCAAATATTTGGAGTCGCAGGATATTCATTTATAATTCCAATCGGTGGAATAATAGGCTCGTTTTATGGAGAAAGGCTGCACCCTATAAAAAATACAATACTGTTTCATAAGGGAATTGACATTGAAGCTCAGAGCGGAGCACCTATAAAAGCTGCATATGATGGAGAGGTATTAGAAGCAGATAAGGAAGAAACCTATGGGAATTATGTGAAGATAAAGCACGTTGACGGTTTAACAACCCTATATGCCCATTGTTCAAAATTACTTGTAAGTAAAGGTCAAAAGGTTAACAAAGGGGATGTTATTGCAGAAGTAGGATGCACCGGCGCGGCTGATGGTCCACATTTACACTTCGAAGTAAGAAAGGATAATGAGCCTGTTAACCCTCTTGACTATATTAATCTTTCAGATAATTAATTCGTCAAGGGTGTTTAAAGATAATCCTATAACTGTATCAGACATTGGGAAGGCGGTGAGGCATAGGTATTTAATACAAGTTGTCAAGAAACCATTCAAAATAGAAGTTGACCCAACGTTTTTTGTAGTCTTTATAATAATGCTTTTTTTTGATTATCATTACAGGTATCTGGAAACCTTTGCGGCACTGATAATTCACGAGGCAGCTCATATAGCAGCTTCGGTAGTACAGGGTATAAAGCTGGATTCTCTGAAGATATTTCCCATAGGATTAAATGCTGTTTTTCTGGACGATTTTAATAAAGATGCTAATCAGTTCCTTATTAATATAAGTGGTCCTTTCATTAATTTACTGATATTTTTGGTGTGTTTCCTGCTAAACACATATTATTTGTCTGAATCAGATAATATGCGTTTTTTTATCTTAGTTAATATATTCTTAGCAGTATTTAACATGCTTCCGGTTTTACCTCTTGATGGGGGCAGGATATTAAGAGATATCCTCACTTCGCGGATAGGTTTATTTAAAGCGTATAAGTACTCCAGGAAAGTGTCAAAAGGGCTGGGATTGTTCGTTATTATTTTAGGCATAATTCAGTTCTATGGCAATATTTACAACTTTAGCTTAATCTTTTTAGGGAGTTACATTTTTCACTTTTTAAAATATGAGGAGTCGGAGGTATATTTTATGAACATCAAAAACCTTGTTTACAAACGTTCCAGATTTCTAAGAAAAGGTATATATCCAGGCAGGGAGCTGGTAGTTATTAAATCCATGCGTTTGGGGGACATCCTTAAAGATATGGACTTTGACAGGTTTCATATAATATATGTGCTGGATGAAGATATGAGGCTCGCTAAAGTTTTTACCGAGCAGGAGATTATTGACAATATGTCAAGGTTTGATGCAGAGATAAGTTTTGACGAACTGATGAAATGTTTGGCATAGCTTGAGATTTCTTAAGTCTTAGATTTCCAGTCTTTCATAATGTAAAAAATGCACTTCCTGTGTTCTAACCCCTGGATGCTCTAAATTAATTTCTGTTATGGGTACTGGTAAAGGGAGTATGACTATTCTATACAAAATGTTGCGGAATGAATTTTTGTATGTATATCGCAGCGGTAGTAGCAATTAGTAGCAATTTCCGCTGCGATAAACTGCAGGAAAATTATTGGCAATCTGAAGGTAGAATACCCACATTTTGAAGTATTTCCCTGGTGGATTTAGGCCTGTTCATTGTAAGCAGGTGTATTCCGTCAACGCCGTTATCAATAAGGTTGCGGATTTGTGAACTGGCATAGTCTATTCCTGCTTTTCTCATATCATCATCATTGGCTCCGTACTTATCCATCAATAACACCAGTTTTGCAGGTATGGATGCTCCACAAAGGGAGGCAATTCTCTTGATTTGATCTGCCTTGAAGACAGGCATAATGCCTGGTGTTATAGGGCAATTGATACCAATAGCATCAGTTTTGTCTAAAAAATCGTAGAAATTCCTGTTTTCAAAAAACAATTGTGTCACAAGAAAGTCCACACCTGTATCAACTTTTTGCTTAAGATACCTAAGGTCGTCTTTTAAACGAACACTGTTTACATGGCCTTCAACGTAGGCAGCAGCTGATATGCAAAAATCATTTTTACTTCTTATATATGATATAAGTTCATTTGCATAGGTAAAGGCATTTTTACTGAAGTCAAAGTCCGGTTGATTTATTGGAGGATCACCCCGGAGAGCAAGGATATTTTCCAGTTTGTTGTCTTGCAGTGATGCAAGAAGTTCATCAATTTCTTCTTTTGAGTGTCCTACACATGTGAGGTGTGCCATACTTTCAATGGAGTATTCATTTTTAATCTTTGATGCTATTTCAATTGTTCTGTCTTTTGCACTTCCTCCTGCACCGTAAGTAACGCTTATATAGTCAGGATTTAACTCTTTAAACTTATCTAATGTATCAAAAATAGACTCAATAGGAGTATCAAGTTTTGGTGGGAAAATTTCAAAGGAAATTACCGGTTTTTTTGTTTTAAAAAGCTCTAAAATTTTCATGTTTATCTCCCTCACATATAAATGATGTTTTAAATGTTATTATAGCACAACAAAAGACACTGACAAGTTTATTTTGCCATGCCCTTAAAAATGATTTTAGTTGGAATATCACAAAATATATAATATAATTAAATTGATATAAATATTGAACGCGATAAAGATTTACATCGCGCTTCAATTTACTTGATTTATTATCGTGGGGAGAACGTTGCACTACAACTCTTGTACCAGAATTTCAGCATTTCATATCAAATTATAATTAGTCCCCGAAAAACTATGAAAATATCGAATAATTATAACGTATTTTTCTTGGAATGGTTTGTTTAAGCTTCTAGCTTATATAATAAAGTAAATTTTTTTTGGGGGAGGAATTGTTAATATGGGATTAATGAAAAGTGTTAAGCGGTTTGCTGTTATATCAGCAGCATTAGTGTTACTGTCTTCAAACTTCATACCGCAAGGTTTGTTGCCTGAATTTTCTATGGTCGTAAAGGCAGAGGAAGCAGTTGGCAATGATGACTGGCTTCATGTGGAAGGCAACCAGATTGTTGATATGTCAGGTAAGCCTGTTTGGCTTACAGGTGCAAACTGGTTTGGTTTTAACACAGGTACAAATGTGTTTGACGGGATATGGAGTTGTAATATGAGAGCAGCACTTGAGGGAATGGCTGATAGGGGAATCAATTTCTTAAGAATACCTGTGTCGACAGAGATTTTAGCTAAATGGAAGAGTGGTTCACCTCCAATGCCAGGCAGTCTGAATGACTATGTAAACCCTGAGTTGGATGGTCTGAATAGTTTGGAAGTTTTTGATTTTGCATTGAATATCTGCAAAGAAATCGGTATTAAGATAATGATTGACGTACATAGTCCGAAATCTGAAGCTATGGGTCATATTTATCCTGTTTGGTATGATGGAACATATAATACTGAAGCGTGGATATCGACCCTGGAGTGGATGGCGGAAAGATATAAAAATGATGATACCATACTTGCATTTGACTTGAAGAATGAACCTCATGGCACAACCACAAGTGCAGTGATGGCAAAGTGGGATAATACTACGGATTTGAATAACTGGAAGCATGCAGCTGAAACCTGTGCAAAGAGGGTTCTTGATGTCAATCCGAATCTCCTGATCATGGTAGAAGGTGTGGAAACATACCCTAAGGAAGGTTATGACTATACTGCAGAAGATGAATGGGGTAAACCCAGTAACTATTATACCAACTGGTGGGGAGGAAACTTAAGAGGAGTAAAAGATAATCCTTTGGACTTAGGTAAGCACCAGGATCAATTGGTTTACTCGCCACATGATTACGGTCCATTGGTATATCAGCAATCATGGTTTTACACTGGCTTTACTCGTGAATCCGTATATAATGACTGTTGGAAGGATAACTGGGCGTTTATATATGAGGATGGGATTGCACCACTCCTGATTGGAGAATGGGGCGGATTTATGGATGGCGGTCCGAATGAAAAATGGATGGAAGCTATTCGTGATTACATAGTGGATAACAGAATTCATCATACATTCTGGTGTTACAATGCAAACTCAGGAGATACAGGTGGTCTTGTATCCCATGATTTCATTACCTGGGATGAGAAAAAATATGAACTGCTCAAACCTGCACTATGGCAGCATGATGGTAAGTTTGTAAGCCTTGATCACAAAATTCCGCTTGGATCTAACGGAGTATCAGTAAGCGAGGTTAACGGACAGGTTATTCCAACACATACAATACCAACAGCTTCACCAACAGTTGCACCAACACCTACACAAACTCCAACTACAGCATTTAAATATGGAGATGTTAATGGTGATGGCTCCTTCAATTCAATCGACTTTGGAGCTTTGAAAATGGTGTTGCTAGGATTAGTGTCTGATAAAGAAATTGATAAGATGGCAGCTGATGTTGATGGCAATAATCAGGTAAATGCTATAGATTTTGCATATATCAAACAAAGATTACTTGGACTAATAACAAAATTTCCGGTAGAAAAATAACATTGTATTTAATAAAAAAGAGTCGATGTCTTCGGCTCTTTTTTTGTAAAAATGATTTTCGCAAAACAAAGTTTCATGTTTTGATTGTAGCTTTTGTTGTTCTATGTGAAGTAGTGATATTGCGGAACTGATTTAGAAATGCTTCCCATTATTTTTAGAGTCAAACAACTTATAAATTGTTAATCCCAATATTGAAAAAATTTATCTGATTTGTTATAATTTTAATTAAAAATAGAACCTGACTTTGGTATCAGACATTAGAAAATGGTGTTAACTATTATGGTAA
>CAZLZR010000071.1:0-23479 GCA_964564015.1 uncultured Acetivibrio sp. | reverse complement strand
ACTGTTTTACGAACTTGCATTCCATATAATTACATACATGCGTTAGCCGTGTATTATCATTCCACCTGTTTATTTATATAAATTTCATAAGACGCTAGTATTGACAATAAATCATACCATTCTACTTTTTCTTCATATAAAATATATGTATACTTTAGAAAGTAAATAAAGTAGATAATATGTTTATTCATAGATTTTTACCAGCCTATAAAATTCAAACTTGCTTCTGGAATAAAAGTTATTATCGACAATATTTTTACATATATGGTGCATATTTATTGATTAAATAAAATACAAATTCCCGCGGCAAACCAGAATCTCTCCTGAATTCACCACGGGAATTATACAATCTCTGACAACACCTACTCAACAGTAACGCTCTTTGCCAAATTCCTTGGCTTATCTACATCGCAGCCCTTCTGTATTGCCATATAGTACGCAAACAACTGAAGTGGTGTAACTGCCGCTATAGGAGCAAGCAGAGAATCGACATCAGGAACAGTCACCACCACATCTGCAACCTTCTCAACCTGCCGGTTACTTTCCTTGGCAATGGCCAGAACTGTTGCACCTCTTGCCTTGACTTCCCTGATATTGCTGATCATCTTATCCATAAGGCAATCCTGTGTCATCGGACATATAACCAGAGTTCCTTCCTCAATAAGTGCTATCGTACCATGCTTCAACTCACCGCCGGCATATGCTTCCGAGTGAATATATGAAATTTCTTTGAGTTTAAGCGAGCCTTCCATGGAAAGTGCATAATCAAGGCCCCTACCAATGAAGAATATGCTCTTTGCATTATAATGCTCTGATGCAAACCTCTGAATCACTTCTCTGCTTTCCAGAATGCTTTCTATAGCCTGAGGTATGGTTTTCAATTCTTCAATGACTTTTTTGTAAAATGCTTCTTCAATTTTGCCCTTCTTCATTGCAAAGTCCAGAGCTATTAGGTATAGTGCTGACAGCTGTGTGTTGTAAGCTTTTGTCGATGCAACAGCTATTTCCGGTCCTGCCCATGTATAAAGTACATCATCTGACTCCCTTGAAATTGAGCTTCCTACAACGTTTACTATCGACAATACCCTTGCACCTTTTTTTCTTGATTCCCTTAGTGCAAACAATGTATCGAGCGTTTCACCCGACTGACTTATTATTATGACAAGATTTTTATCTGTTATAAGTGGATCCCTGTAACGAAATTCTGATGCAACGTCTACTTCAACCGGAATTCTTGCCAGCTTTTCAATTATATATTTACCTACAACTCCTGCATGATAAGCTGTGCCACATGCAACTATATATATTTTTTCAATCTTTTCCAGATCCTCTGAGGTTATGCTGATATTATCGAGTGATATGCTTCCTTCTTTTATCCTTGGGTTTATAGTATCCCTTATAACTTTTGGCTCTTCAAACATTTCCTTCATCATAAAATGCTCATAGCCGGATTTTTCTGCTGCGCTTACATCCCAGTTGACCTTGAATACATCTTTTTTAACTTCCGCACCGTAATTATTAAACACTTTTACATTATCGTTGCTCAACACCACAATTTCTTTATCCTCAAGGATATAAACATCTCTTGTGTATTCAAGAATTGCAGGAATGTCTGAAGCAATGAAGTTTTCGCCTTTTCCCAAACCCACAACCAAAGGACTATCCTTCCTTGCTGCTACAAACTTATCATCACAATCGTTGCAAATTACTCCTAAAGCATAGGATCCTTCGACTTCATTAATAGACTCAATTACAGCTTCAACTATATCTCCTTTGTAATGATAGTCAATTAAATGTGCAACTACTTCCGTATCAGTCTCTGATACAAACTCATATCCCTCTGACTGAAGAAACTCTTTTAATTCCATATAATTTTCGATTATACCGTTATGTACAACGGCAATTTTACCCGAACGACTTATGTGGGGATGGGAATTCAAATCGTTTGGTTCACCATGGGTTGCCCACCTTGTATGACCAATACCTATTGAACCCTTAGGCATATCCTCATTAACTTTATTCTCCAATATCGCAAGTCTTCCCTTGCTCTTTATGACCTTAAGCTCATTATCTCCAAAAATCGCAACCCCTGCCGAATCATATCCTCTATATTCCAGCTTTTTCAATCCATTTATCAAAATCGGCGTAGCCATCTTGCTGCCTATATATCCAACTATACCACACATATTGACCTCTCCTTTACATTCAAAATTCACTTTTTTGTCTGTGCTCCGTATATCAGACACTTTAGCTTTACAGACCACAAGACAGTAATTTGCAACACAAATATTCCCAAACCTGAAGTAGTAAAAACGCACTTCACCTGTTTGTTTCTAAATACTCAAAACACATTATTCTTTTAGATTAATTGTCTGTGGAAATTTTTGTTAAGATCTGCCTTCAAGCATAACTCAACAAAAGCTGCGAAGGCATACAACCAAAAAACCCTCTGCAACACTTGGGATAAATGCTTGAAGTGCATAAATTCTGAACAGGATCAGTCACATGAACCCAATTTTGCTCTACAGTTACCCATAGTTTTTGTTTGGATTCTTTCGATCGTGACAAACCGGAAGGTTTCCGCCGAATATTTCGATAACTCACCGGATAAGAATTTCCGATGACCTCCTCCTCCTCGTCCACGTATAAAACACGTGCTGGCGCTTTTTTCCCCATCATCTAAAAAGCACTTCTATCCTCCTTTACAAAGCTTTCATGATGACTTTATAACCCTGTAACTTATTCCCTCACCTCCTTTACAAAATTCATAATTCCAATAAAAAATAACACCTCACAAATTGTCTGATAAAAACAGTAAACTTATAATTCTATTATATAATAATATCAAACAATTTGTGATAGAAAATTTTACCCTTTTAAAATGAGAATTCCTTATAATTATCCGAGCCTTTCCTCAATGACTTTCGCCAGTTCAACAGCTCTGTTGGTAATATACTTCTGATCCTTACCTTCAATCATCACTCTTACGAGAGGTTCAGTACCTGAAGGCCTTATAAGCACTCTGCCTTCACCTTTAAACTCATCTTCAAGATCCTTGCACATGTTACAAACCAAAGGATCATCAAGATATTTATTTTTGTTTTCATTCCTTACTTTCGCGTTTTTAAGCACTTGAGGCAAAACCTGCATCACAGAAGAAAGCTCTGACAACTTCTTACCTGTGGTTTTTAACACATTAAGCAACTGCACCCCAGTCAAAAGTCCATCCCCTGTAGTATTGTGCTCAAGGAAAATAATATGCCCCGACTGCTCGCCACCTAAAACATACCCATTATTCAGCATATTTTCCAGCACATATCTGTCTCCCACTTTTGTTTTTTCAATATTAAGCCCTTGCTTCTTAGCCATAATATCAAAACCGAGGTTGCTCATAACAGTGGCAACAACGGTATCCTTAGCCAGTTTACCGTTTTTCTTGAGTTCAAGTGCAATTATAGCCATAATTTGATCGCCATCAACCAATACACCATTTTCATCAACTGCCAGCATTCTGTCCGCATCTCCGTCAAAAGCCAGACCAATATCAGCACCACTTTCCACAACGAATTTCTGAAGCTCTTCAATATGAGTAGAACCACATTTACTGTTTATATTTATGCCATCAGGTTCGTTGTTTATTACGCACACTTCCGCGCCAAGTTCAAACAGTGCTATGGGTGCCGCTTCATATGCTGCGCCATTAGCACAGTCGATTGCCACTTTTAAACCTTTAAGATCACCACTTATTGATTTTTTTATAAATTCAACATAATCATCCACAGGCGACTCAACTTCACTTTTCCTGCCTACTTTTGCTCCTGTCGGCATTGATAATTCTTCCGCGCCATCGAGAATAATCGCTTCAATTCTGTCTTCCAAAGCATCGGAAAGCTTGTAACCCTTGCTATTGAAAAACTTTATTCCATTAAATTCAAAAGGATTGTGAGATGCGGAAATTACAACTCCGGCATCTGCATTATAAAGCCTTGTAAGGTAAGCTACTGCCGGCGTCGGAATTATTCCCAAAGAAACAACCTCCGCCCCAACAGAACATAAGCCTGCCGTGAGAGCAGCTTCCAACATATCGCCTGATATTCTTGTATCCATACCTACCAAAATTTTGGGAGTATGCTTTGTTTCAGCAGTTAAAACATAAGCTCCGGCCTGCCCTAATTTATATGCAAGTTCACCTGTCAGTTCACGATTAGCAATACCTCTGACTCCATCCGTACCAAATAATCGACCCAAAATACTCATCCTCCTACATTTATATACAATTCATCAAACCTTGAAATCCTACAACTATATTTATTTTTTGACCTATACATTATAAACTTATATGCCAAACAAAACAAGTAACTAAAATATCCTTTTCATTCTACAGGTTATCAAAATGCCGTTATATTTTATTCAGCATTTCATTGGAATATGTCTTTATTATTTGTTCTGCAACTCTGATACCGTCAACAGCTGCACTCACTATTCCTCCTGCATAACCTGCACCTTCACCGGTAGGATAAAGCCCTCTCACTTTATATGACTCAAGAGTTTCAGTACGCGGAATTCTTACCGGCGATGATGTTCTTGTTTCAACCCCTGTCAGTATTGCATCCTTGATACCAAACCCTTTTAATCTATTGTCAAAATACTTTATTGATTCCTTCATTGGAGCCGTTACAAAACCCGGAAGGCAAGCATTTATATCTGCGAACCTTGTCTCTCCCGTATAACTTGGACGGACTTCTCCTACTTTATGGGAAACTGCTCCATCAATAAAATCTTCAAGTCTTTGAACAGGCGCAGCATTAGAGCTTCCTCCAGCTGAAAAAGCCAGCCTCTCCCACACTCTCTGAAATTCAATACCTGCCAACGGGTGACTGCTTCCAAAATCACCAGGTCCTACTGAAACTACAAGAGCGCTGTTTGCGTTTTCCCTGTCCCTTGCAAATTCACTCATACCATTTGTTACTATCATATGCGGTTCCGAGGCAGATGCTACCACTATCCCTCCTGGACACATGCAAAAGGAGTAAACAGTCCTGCCGGCAGTCTTGTAAAAAAGCTGATAGTCCGCAGCTCCAAGCCTTGGATGGGTTGAAGCATCACCATATTGAGCTTTGTTCACAAGCATCTGAGGATGCTCGATCCGTACGCCCACCGAAAAAGGTTTCTGTTCAAACTCTATTCCCTTTTCAAAAAGGCTACTGAAGGTATCCCTTGCACTGTGACCTGTGGCAAGGATTACAACCTTTGCTTCAATATTCTCACTATTATTTACAACAACCCCTGTAACTTTGCCGTCTCTAATACAAACAGACGTAACCTTGGAGTTGAATCTTACTTCACCACCTAAGGCAATTATCTTTTTTCTCATATTTACCACTACTTTTTTTAGCACGTCTGTGCCTATATGTGGCTTGGCTTTGTATAGTATTTCTTCATGTGCGCCGGATGCATGGAATTCTTCAAGCACCCTTGTACATCTCCTGTCATTTATCCTTGTAGTAAGCTTACCGTCAGAAAAAGTTCCGGCTCCACCTTCACCGAACTGCACATTTGTTTCCGTATTCAGTTCTCCTCCGGTCCAGTAGCTGTTTACTATTTCCGTCCTCTTCTCAACACACTCGCCACGTTCGAGCACCAAAGGCTTATAGCCATTCTGTGAAAGAAGAAGTGCTGCAAACAGCCCTGAAGGTCCCGTACCTATTACAACGGGTCTTGCCTCAAGTTTTTTGCTTCCAGGAATTAAAGGCTCCTCAATATTATCTTCAAGAATCCTTATATCATCACTATTTGTTATTTTCAAGATTCCCGGTATTTCCACCATTACAGAATATATCAGATTTATATTCGGTTTTTTCCTTGCATCCACAGATTCTTTTACAATCCAGAAATTTAAAAATTCCTTTGATTTTACCTTCAGCTTTTTTGATACAATACTCTTCAAAGAGTCCATACCATCATCCAAAGATATTTTAATATTTTGCATAATCAGCTTCATTTAATAACCTCTGCTTAAGAATCATTCTTCTCAATTACTATCTCCAATTCAACATCTTCTAAAAGCTGAACAGTACCTGGCAGCACTACTTTCAGCGGCCTTCTGAATGTGCCTTCCCCTAGACCCCGCACATCAACTGATGGTTTTAACCCGCTTTCTATTATCTTATCAAGTTCCTGAGCAGTTCCTTTTATATTAACACTTATATTCTCATTGGTTATTTTATATTTAACTGTTCCATCGATTAATTCATTTTCCAGTTCTATATCTTCCGGAGAAAAAACAAAGTTCTTAACTGCAAGGGGTTCTATCGCCACACTAACGTATACTGTTTTCTGCGTATTGACAAGGCTTACGCCTGCAGGTACTACTATATTAGTAATTTTAGTAAGACTCTCACTAAGATTTTCAATATCTATAGTTTCAGTCTTAAGGCTGTCAATTTCGTCTATAATACCAGAAGAACCTGATATCAATGCTTTGTTCGGAGATGTCTTATGGACGCCATCAACATAATCCTTCATAGGCTTTCCTTTGACAACGGGGATTATAGGAACTTCTTTTCCAACTTCAACTTTGACTTCCACGCTATACTTATTGTCAAACTCAAGCATCTCATTGCCATCCTTGTCATAAACCTTACACATAAGGTTTAATTTACTCTCACTTTTAATGTCGGTAATATCTGCAAAAGCCTTTACTTGTCCTATCGTATTTATCACAGAATCAGTAGCCTCAATTGATACAGTCTGAGGCGATACACTGACACCAATAACTTTGTAGTTTTCTCTTGGTTCTCCTGTGGTTACAATTTCAACAGGAAATGGGTTTTCACCTATCTTTTCAAGTCCAAAGCTCACTCCCCTTGGAGTTACACTTTCGAAAGAAACACCTTTGGGAATTCCATAAACCTCCACATATAAAGATGTAGTAGTCACATCACTAATTTTGTCCAAATCTACAACGGCCTCAATTTCAGCAGAATTAATATAGCTTAACTTATCCTTTCTTCCCTTAATGCTTATCGTAACAGTTCTTGGAAAGTTTGCATTTTTTATAACAATATCCTTTTCTTTAAGAACATCCTCATTCTCAACTCTCAGAGGAATATTCAGTTCAGTAGAAATAATAGGGTTTGTGCTGTCTAAGACAAAAAACCAGAGAAACACCGCAAATAATATTGATATAATTTTCACTGTTGACTCTCTCTTCAATAACTCATTCATTTTGTCTTCACCTTCCACAAACCTAACTTTCTATTGGGAGTGTCTTTTTCTAAAAGGTTTTTGCTTAATGCCTTTCTAAGTGTGTCGGAGGTAAGGTTCCTGGTCAACCCGCCATTTAATGCAACAGAAATCTTGCCGGATTCTTCAGAAACAACTACAACTATGGCATCCGAAACCTCGCTGATGCCCAAAGCAGCCCTATGTCTTGTTCCAAGTTCCTTACTCAAGTTAGGGTTCTCCGTCAATGGCAAAAAGCATGCCGCCGCCTTAATTTTATCACCCCTGATAACTACAGCTCCATCATGCAGAGGAGTGTTAGGAGTGAAAATATTTATTAAAAGTTCAGAAGTAACATTAGAATCTATTTGAATTCCCGAATTAATTATCTCACCTATTTTGGTTTCTCTCTCAATAACAATCAAAGCCCCTGTAAAAGTCTTTGACATTTCAACTACTGACTTTATTATTTCCTCAATATTTGATTTGACTTTTATGGTATAACTCTCATCCTCAAAATTGAAGAAATTCTTGAACCAACTTCTGCCGATTTGTTCGAGACCCCTTCTGAGCTCCGGCTGGAATAACACTACCAGTGCTATAGCCAAATATTGAATTATCATTTTAAGTATAAAGGCAATAGTTCTAAGTCCTAAAATCTCACTGAGTTTAGAAGCAATCAAAATAAACAGGATACCCTTTATCAACTGCCATGCCCTGGTTTCCCTTACAAGCCTTGCTATCTTATATATGGCATAAGAAACTATACTTATATCAACAATAGCCCTGACAAGTTCCCAAGGTCCCCTAATACTTAAATTATCGGAGAGAAAATTTACTACTCCCCAAAAATTAATGCTATTAAAAAAATCCATTGAATAACCCCACGTTCTTAAAGTTTATCTCCTAAAATTATACTTTCTATTATTTTCCTAAATTATATCTCTCTATTATTTCTCTAAAAGAAAATCCTAAAGGCGATCTACATGCCTAATCCTCAAAAACTGTGTTTAAAAAAGACACCTGTATAACTCAATATTTTAACACTAATGCCATCTGACGTTAATAGTCTTTTGAATAATTTAATGAAATATTAATAATAATATTATTACCACACATTGCCAAGATAAACATTTTCCAAGTATTTAAGCGCCTCTTCCCTGCAATTTACCAAGGTTTCCTTTGGTGTTGGAGGAATATGCCGCATCTTGTAGTTTGGGAAATACCTCGATAAATGCAAAGGTATTTTCGGTGACAGGGAAGAAATCCATTTACACATCTCAGCAATTTCAGATAATGCATCGTTAAGTTCCGGAATCACAAGAGTTGTAATTTCAACATGACAGTGTCCATGTACCAGTTCAACAGTTTCTTTGACCTTGTCAAGATTTCCCTTACAGACCTCATTATAAAAGGATGCAGTATAAGCCTTAACATCGATGTTCATTGCATCGATAAAGGGCAGAAGCTCAGTCATTGCTTCCCGACCTATATATCCGTTTGTAACCAAAACATTGTATAGCCCGGCCTCCCTTGCAAGTTTTGAAGTATCATACACAAATTCGTACCAAATGGAAGGTTCGTTATAGGTATATGCGATCCCTATATTCCCGTAGTTTTTAAGCTCTATTGCCTTCGAAACAAGCTCTTGAGGGGTTACATCACGAGTATCGGACTGTTCATGAGCAATTGTCCAGTTCTGGCAAAAAGAACATTTCAGATTACATCCAAAGGTACCGGCCGACATTATTTTTGAACCCGGTTTAAAATGATATAGTGGTTTCTTTTCAATCGGGTCAAGTGCAATAGAAGTAATCTTGCCGTAATTCAGGGAATAAAGGTCACCTTCAATATTCTTACGAGCCCTGCAAGCACCAAGCTTCCCAGCATCAATCACACAATTATGCGGACACAAATAACAGTGCACCTTTGATTGTTCAATTTTATTAAAATACATCGCCAGTTTTGCTGCTTCCATTTTATCTCCTAACACCTATGTTTGATTCTGATCAGGCTTTATGCCTTATTACTTCAAAACGCTGCATCGAGTAGTCCTCATTTTTTCTTATTCCGGCCTTCTGAAGTGCTATATCCACCTGTTCTTCAGGTGTATTCACATTCTCAAGATTTGGTAATAACAATCCCGAACGATAACCCGATTTTACAATAACTCCATATTTAACAACATCAAGTTCTTCAATTGAATCAATCGGCTCCGGCTTCATAAGTACATCTACGGAGTAAACCAGACTTTCAAGCTCATTTGGTTCCACAGGAAAGAATCTGGGATCTTCCGTTCCACTGCTGATGGCATTATAAATAATTTCTCCGGCAATACTTTCTCTCGTAGGAGCTATTGTCCCGATGCACCCTCGCAATTGTCCATCTTTTTTGATAGATACAAAAACACCGGCTCGATCAGTTTTCATTTCTTTAGGAAGTCCTTCAGGAATTTCAATCATCTTGCCATCTCTTACAAAAGTCTCAAGAGATTTTCTTGCAAGCGCAACGTAGTCATCTTCGTTCTTACGTATATCTTCAATTTTCTTATCCATAACCTTTCTATCTTTATCCTTTCTTCCAACACCAATTTTGGCTATACCATAACCAATACCAAAAGGTGCCTCGTAAGAGTACACCTCCGATTTTAGTTCATAACCATCCAAAGCCCCATACATTATGACAAAAGACCTTAGTCCACATTGCGCAGCACTTTCACATAAATCCTCATTAATACCAAGTAGACTGTGAACATCATTTTCCCTAATGCTTTTTATAACTAGTTCATCAAATTGCTTTCCATACTTACTGTATCCATAATGAGAGTTGGCCAGCTTATGGGAAAGATCACCGCTTGCAACAAAGACAACGTCTTCGTCTGATTCTTCAACCGCCTTCCTTATACACATGCCAAACCTGTACAATTGCTCCATGCCAATATAAGAAATCGAAATGTGTACAAGCTTGAATTCATCATATTTTTTTGTAATATAATATAAAGGTACTAAAGCACCCCAATCAAGTTCACTTTCCACCCCATATTTTACAGCCTCGCCGGGTTCTATTCCCCCAGAACTTATTCCTTCATCTGCCGCATAAGAAATGATCCTGTCGACAAGACTCAAGTTATTTTCAAAACTTAAACCCACATCCCGACTTCCGAATTTTCCAAAATCACCTTTTAATATCTTATTGTCAGAAATAAAGATATAATCTTCAAACACTGGTGCATGGGGTGTTGTAACAATAATGGTAGTAGGTCTTTGGTTTGCTATTTCTTTAGATGCTTTTATTACTGCATTTATAGTATCCATAGCATCTCTTTCATCACCTTTTCCCACTTCAGGTACAATTATTGGAGGATGCGGAAAAATATAACCACCTGATATTCTTCCCATTTATATCACTACCTTCCCAAAAATACCGACATAGCTATCAGACCAACGGATGTAATAAAAATTATAATAGCTGTTGCTAATGCAATAATCCGTACTGTTTTTTGTCTCATATTTTCACTTCCTCATTATTTTCTATTGGACGCGTTTGATTTATACGTTTCATATTTATTCTATAATAAAAAATGAATATTGAAAAACAAATTTTTTTGAAGAATCCATTTAGTAGATGCAAGGAAAAATTATTCCACAAACTAATACTTATTCCATTTTCTTCTTAACACAAATAATATAGATCCTTTTTATAGTGATATAAAAATCCCGTAAACACTACGCCTTAAGCATTTTCGGTGCATTTACATAATATACAAATAAAATGACCGGTAATTATTTTTTATTTTCTAGAAGGATTTCTGAGAAAAATGTAGAAATATAATTATATAAGAATAATGAACATTATCTTCAATTTAATATCCTACATCTCTACTAAAAACACTAGTATGGAACGTTTCTCCCCTGTTGCATAGTAGTGTTTTTCTCATTCTTTCAGTATAAAAAAAGAACACTATTGGTATTTTTTACTCACTGCGAAAAATGACGAAATTTAAAGATACATATAACCATTTAAGTCATAAACTACTTCAATAGACTGAAAAGAAGAAATATATTCAAAAAACGAAATGTACAGTAATTTTTTTACTATGTTATAATAATATTGTACATTATACTCCCCTTTATATTTGGGTATAAGGAGATATAAATAGTGACTTATGAAACAGGGCAAAGTTGTCGAAAGGCAATGACGCAAAGCTTTTGGGTCTAAAGCTGAGACGAAAGCCGAAGTTAAGATAGCCAAGCTGCCATTAAAAGTTCTGTTTATACTCTGAATATCGTGTTCGAGGAAATAGGTCCTAAATATTTCCTTATACCAATTTTATTTTGGGGCATACCTTCACTAATAAACTACATCTTTTTGATTATAAAATCAAAACAAAAGTCCCAATAAGAGGACTTTTTTAATGCCTAAGAAAGTGTATTTCATTTGAAGACCTTACTTGTTGCAACTGCCTTTGTTCATACATCCTGAACAATTTCCACATGAGCCTTTGTTTTTATTATTTTTGTAGGTGTAATATCCGGCACATAAAAATGCCGCTAACGCCAATATTCCAATAATTACAGTTGCCATAATATCCCTCCTATACTTCCACTGTCCTTTTTACAACATCTCCATATTTTGCAGATCGTTTACCAGGTTTGAAAATCAGGAAAATGAGCAGAGCACTCAATAAAACTGCCACTATAGTCCCAATGCCAAACCCATGACCTGTAAAAAACATGCCCCACTGATATATAAGCAAACTAATAACATAAGCAAAACCGGTCTGGTATCCAACAGCTATAAGTGTCCATTTCACATTTCCCATTTCTCGTTTAATTGCACCTATAGCAGCAACACATGGAGCGCAAAGCAAATTAAACACCAGGAAAGAAAATGCAGAAAGCTGTGTAAAAGACTGTTGAAGCACTGGCCATAATTCTGTGCCACTATCACCGATTTCTCCAAATCCTAAAAGGATACCCAAAGTTCCTACAACATTTTCCTTGGCAACAATACCTGTAATAGTTGCAACTGCCATTCTCCAATCTCCCCACCCAAGAGGCTTGAAAACCTTTGATATCAATCCGCCCATAGAAGCCAGCATTGAATGGGAAGGTTCAACCATCTGCATGGACCAATTGAAGGTACTTAAAAGCCATATTAAGCCACTAGCCAAAAAAATTACCGTTCCCGCCTTTATGACGAAGGATTTTCCTCTATCCCACATCTGAATTAGCAGACCTCTAATCTTAGGAGCCTTATAGGGAGGTAATTCCATTACAAAAGGAGCTTCATAACCTGAAAAGGCAGGTGTTTTTTTAAGTATAATTCCTGATATGACAATTGCCACCACACCTATAAAATAGGATAAGGGAGCCATCCAAACCATATTTGGAAACATAGCCCCAGTAATCAATGCAATCACGGGCAGCTTTGCCGAGCAAGGAATAAAGGTTGTTGTAATAATAGTCATTTTTCTGTCATGCTCACTTTCAATAGTACGGGAAGCCATTATCCCTGGAACTCCACAGCCTGTTCCAATCAGCATAGGAATAAAAGATTTCCCGGAAAGACCAAACTTTCTGAATATCCGATCCATAATAAATGCGACACGTGACATATATCCACAATCCTCAAGAAAGCCCAGAAACAAAAACAGCACAAGTATCTGAGGCAAAAAACCAAGCACTGACCCCACACCGGCAATTATCCCGTCAAGAATCAGAGAATTAAGCCAGGCCGCACTTCCCACCGATACCAGAAAACTTTCCACTGCATCCGGAATTATACTTCCAAATAGTACATCATTTACCCAATCAGTCATTAAGGTTCCTACTGTTGAAATGGATACGTAATATATCAAAAACATTAAAATTCCAAAAATAGGGAGTGCCAAAAAACGGTTTGTGACTATACTGTCTATTCTATCAGAAGCGCTTATTCGTGTATTATTTTTCTTAAACACACACTGTTTCACTATTCTGCCTATATAGTTATAACGCTCATTAGCAATAATACTTTCACTGTCATCGTCCAATTCTCTTTCGCATGTGGATATTTTAACTTCTATATTCATTTTGGTATCATTTGAAAGTTTTAAATTTTCTGCTACCTTTTTATCACGTTCAAATAGCTTAATTGTATACCATCTGCGATTTTCACTCTCAACACTTTCCACAATCAGCAGTTCAATTTCCTTCAATGCATTTTCTACTACTTTTGAAAAAGAGTTCCCCGGTAGTGTTTTTGATTTTTGCTTAACCAATAAAATAGCTTCTTCAGCCGCTTCCCTACAACCTTCACCTTTTAAGGCCGATATTTCAACAATTTTACATCCTAGTTTTTTTCCCAACTCATTCACATCTATTACATCCCCGTTTTTCCGAATGATATCGGTCATATTCAAGGCAATAACAACAGGAATACCTATTTCTGTAAGCTGAGTTGTTAAGTAAAGATTTCTCTCAATATTAGTGCTATCCACAATATTAATTATTGCATCAGGTTTTTCTTTCAAAAGATAATTCCTTGAAACAACTTCCTCAGGAGTATATGGAGAAAGAGAATATATACCTGGCAAATCTACTATCTCAACTTCCTTAAATCCTTTTAATTTTCCTGCCTTTTTCTCTACGGTCACTCCCGGCCAATTACCAACATACTGTGTGCTTCCTGTCAGAACATTAAACATTGTTGTTTTACCGCAATTGGGGTTTCCAACAAGAGCAATTCTTATGTTCATCTGCTATCCTCCTCCAAACAAGTTAGTCTAAGCTAACTTAAACACCTAAATATGCAGCCCTTAAGGCTGCTGTCACATTATATAACTTCAATCAATTGGGCATCAGCTTTGCGAAGACTTAGTTCATATCCTCTGACATTTACCTCAATGGGATCTCCAAGTGGAGCTACTTTTCTCACAAAAATCTCTACCCCACGTGTAATGCCCATATCCATTATCCTTCGTCTCAATGCTCCTTCACCATGGAGTTTTACTACCGTTGCCATATTACCACATTTTACTGTTTTCAAAGTTTTCATCCTGATCCCCTCCTGCAACAAGTTAGCTTAAGCTAACCAATATTCCAAATAAATGAGTTAGTTTTAACTAACTCTACTCTTAATTTAAGTTTACCACCCTTCATTGACCTTGTCAACAGTTTCATAATACTTTTTCCTTGCTTAATTGTGTTGTATTTGATAACATAGAAACAAGCGCATTTCATCAATTTTGTCCATTTGGGCCTTCGTTGGGATGCGAGGCAATATCACCACTAGCTATAGATATTGATCGCTAAAGTCAAATTGGAGATGAACTATATCTCCTAAAAGTTTGTAAAAAGACATACTATTTAGAAGAATAGTATATAAGGAGGATTTCATTTTGAAAGTCCATGAATCAGCCGAAAACTATCTCGAAACCATTCTAGTACTGTCAAAGAGGAATGGCAACGTCCGCTCAATAGACATTGCCACTGAACTTGGCTTTTCAAAACCAAGTATTAGCAATGCCATGAAGCAATTTCGGGAACAGGGATATATTTCAGTGGATAGTAATGGTTCGATAACGCTGACAAAAAGCGGATTGGAAATTGCCAACCGTGTCTATGAACGTCATCTATTGCTTACCAAATGTCTGATGGCACTTGGCGTAAGTGAAGCAACTGCCAAAGAAGATGCGTGTCGAATCGAACACATCATTAGCCAGGAAAGCTTTAACAAAATTAAAGAGCATTGCAAAAGTGTTGATAATATAAAAGATGTATAGCAATCCGAAGGTAATAGCCCTTATCAATTTCATGTGCATTTTATTTCAAAAATAAAAAATCCCTTGGCTTTATAAAGGGATTTTTTTAATTTAGCATTTTTTAATACTGGTATTGGTTTCGTTATTACCTGTCTTTAACAACGTCATAAACCTTTTTGGAGATTTCGGCAATCACATTATTTGATTCTTCATCGCTAACAACGTCATTAGACATAACAGCAAGTATGTACGGTTTTTCAGTATATATAATACCAACATCATGTACTGCTCCAATCTGATTTCCCACTTTATGGGCAATTTCCACTTCTTCCGGCAGTAGTTTCGGAAGTCTGTCATTAAACATAGTGTTACATAAATTGTGCTTAAGTTCTTCACCCAGCTGA
The DNA here is from genome assembly GCA_964564015.1 of uncultured Acetivibrio sp. GTDB lineage: Bacteria > Bacillota > Clostridia > Acetivibrionales > Acetivibrionaceae > Acetivibrio. The sequence goes on along the minus strand of CAZLZR010000071.1, from coordinate 8,107 downwards.
CCATTAGAATTACAGAATTCATATATTTTTTTCAGATAAACTGCCATATCCTTCGGACAGGACACATTTTTATTATCATCTACAACGGTTCCGCCAATTGCTCTCATGTATTTCTTGAGAGTTTTCCTTCCAAAATACCTTAAAAGCATGTTAGTCGCAATATTATCGCTATGGGTAATGGATAGTTCCAGCAGATACTTGATCTTATAGGTCTTCCCTTCCAATTTCTTGAGCTGCAGTATACCCGTACCACCTTCAAAATCAGCTTCATTGTAAGCCAGAGTTTTTTCAGGGTCAACCTCCCCATCAGCTATCTCTCTGTAAACATAATAGTTAAGTGGCACTTTCACCGTACTTGCAGCTATATATTCATCGGTGTCGTTTATTCCAAACTCATAGTTATTTTCAAGGTCAATAAAATATATTCCATATTGTCCTTGAAAGCCTGATATATACTTTTCAAGTTCGCTCTTTAACTCGTTATAATTTGGATTAACCTGAACAGTGTTTCCAATCTCGGCATTTTGCCCTTGTGCTCCACTCTCCTCTGTCGGATTATCCGAAACTGCATCAACCTTGCTCTCATCATCCATATCAACATTATTCTCATCAAACATTTCATCATTAGTAAAAATGCTTGAAGCTATCCCAGCAATACCCGGAATAGCCGATGGTGTGGGCTCCGTCAGTGTTGTAACCTGCATAGTACCTTGTACGGAAACATTATCTGAAAATGCAAAATCCTCCTCATCATGCCTTAGTGCATTATTGATAACAACAAATGCCATAACACTCATTAGCAAAAAGGTAAAAACAATAAACAACCTTTTTCGCCTTTGTTTTCTTCTCTTTTTTATCCTTTCCTTAATGGGAAGCCTTCTATCAAAACTCATAAGCACCTCTAAATACACGTGTTGAATAAACACAGAATTACTCTCTATTTAATAATTATTACATTAATAAGAAATTTATACTTTTTCAAATCTTTCAATATCAAGAATAAAAATTGTCGCACCGCCTACAACAACTTCCACCGTATTGCTAAAAAATATACTACCCGTATCAATGGGTGCAATAGGCGAGTTTATAATCTGTTTTCTGCTTTTTGACTTATTTTTTATAATTTCTATAACCTTATCAACCTTATCTTCCTCCACACCTGCCAATAGCGTCGTGTTACCCGACTTCAAAAATCCCCCTGTGGAGCATAGCTTTGTAACACCAAAACCATTGACATTAAGTTCTTTCATGACTTTATTACCGTCTTCATCATGTACTATAGCAAAAACAAGTTTCATAATACTCCTCCTGATTAATTTTTGTATTTATGATCTATGCCCGCTAATATTGCCCATGCTCTGAAAATTTTGTTAATTTTTTTAAGGTTTTATATTCCTAAATAATTTTAGCACCTACATACTATATTTTCAATAGAATTCCATCTTAATTATTACAACAAAAAAGAGTGAAATCAAACCTTTCGGACTAATGTCACTCTTTATATCACACATACAAAATTTTCATTATTACCAAATATACGCCAAAGGCGTCAATCCCCAGACTTTGACAACAAATTCGACAAGGCTGACTTAATTGCTTTGAATATCTTTACTAAAATAAGAATTACCTCCGCCCCAACCAGAACAAGTAGCAGAATTGTAATATCCCTATACTCAATCATGGATTTAACCAAAGAAGAAAACATATCGACAGAGGAATAAACATTTGATACCGGATATAAATCTACACTTATTTCAGTCCCATCATTTAATATATACTTCATTATACCCACAGACTTAGTCTTGAGAACAGGTAGCTCCATTTCCTCCTTCACTTTGAAGTCAAAAGCTTTTATATAGTCCTCACCTATGGGAAATGTGTAATACACATCAATAGGACTAATCAAACTGACCTCTTGATCACTTACCGGGATACTTTTTATTATTTGATCCTTTTTAACCAGTATTCCTGTCTTATAGTTGCTGAATCCATAATCCAACATCTTTGTAGTATCATCATATATACTTCCCTCAGGAGAATCGAGCACAATACTAATAATCCTCATATTGTCCCTTGTCGCAGTAGTAATTGCTGTTTGGCGTTCAATCTCATTATATCCGGTCTTGCCACCATCAATGCCATCGTAACTCCAAAAAAGGTTATTGCTGTTTGTTATAATCTCTACCTTGTCCTGATTGTTCCAAAGCTTTGCTTGTGATGAAAATATACGTTCAAAGTACGGATTTGACAATGCAAATCTTGTAAGTAAAGCAAGATCATAGGCTGTCGTATACTGAGCCTCATCATACAATCCGGTAGAATTTATAAACTTTGTATCCTTCATTTTTAATTCACGTGCTTTATCGTTCATTATTTCTATAAAGGTCTTCAAATCTCCGCCCACATATTCAGCGAGAGCAACAGCAGAATCATTTGCGGAAGTAAGTATCACAGTATAAACAAGATCTTCAACAGAATACTTGCCACCCACCTCTAAGTTCAATGTGGAGCCTTCCACAGCTAAAGCATTCTTACTGATGGTTACCTGCGCATCCAACTTTGTACCAGCTTTTTCCAACGCCAGCAAAGCTGTCATTATTTTATTTGCACTTGAGATATGAAGTTTGCTTTTTGAATCCTTTTCAAATAATATCTGACCTCTCTTAGATTCAACAAGTATCGCAGATTGAGCCTTAACTTCAGGTGCTTCACTCACTGCAGCTACTGAACTCACATTTATCAGAACTATCATAACCAATACTATAAAACATTGTACTTTAATTAGAATTTTATTAGTCATAGTAAACCTCATCCAGTTCTACAAGTCATAACAAAACATATAGATACACGATTTCTTCTAAAGGTATTTAACACGAAACAGCCTATTTTAAATAAACAGAAGAATATTTCGTCCTTCTCTTGTAAATTTAATGCCACCAAACTACTTCATTATAACAAATTGAATTAATATATTCACTAGCTACTAAATATTATAGTATTTTAATTTTACCTTTACAACTGCAGAATATTTAAAATTCATATAAAATTTTCCAACGCAAATGATCATTTAACTTTTGTATTTCTTTTAAATAAATAGGAAAACTAATTATATAAGGAATAGCCGAAGTCATATTTTCAACATTCCTAGGACAGGAGGTGATACTATGCCAAGTAAGAAAGATGTAGCTAAAAACAAGAATTCAAAGCCATCCATTGATAATCCATCCGGCTTATATGAGTTTGCTAACGACCAGCTTGGGGAGAACAGGGATCCAAGCTACAAAGACTTAAACAAAAAAGAAAAGGGCAGCAAAAAGAAAAAATAAGAAAGCATACAATTAAAAGAGACAAAAAGTTGTAGTACCAAATACTTTTTGTCTCTTTTAATCATGTAGAGTCAATCCCTTATTTTTATCACTGCGTTTTCCTGTTCATCCTTTAATATTTTCAGATAGAGCTTTAATGAATTTTTAGTATTAAAATCAGTATATATAGACTTTAACCCATATTGAAAACTGTTGTTACCTCTCTCCTTCCACACCACTTCTCCACTTAATTTCAGTACCCGATTATCAATATAAACATCAAAATTAACCGTATCACCTTGAGAAAGTTCACTTTTTGTTACAATGGCAAAGCCCTCAAGACTAATATTCCTGATAAATGCAACCTTTTTTTTATCTTCCTCGGACGTTATTATGTCTGTGCATAATGATACAGGAAACCTCTCAAAAATCCTCTTCTCCTTTATATATTCGATGTTTTCAACCTTTAGTCCTATGCTGTTGTTTTTAGGATTAATAGTACGAATAGAGCATTCGGCTGCATATATGTTCACGCCCGTCTGAAAACCTAAAACAACAGGGTCATCTTCGAATAAGTTGAAAATAGCAAATTTTTTCGGTAAACTCAATAAAACTTCATTATCCAATACATCAAGAACAACGCTTTGAAAAGGATTACCTTCCGAATAGTGTGCAACTGATACAATATCACCTGATTTTAGTTCCATACTGTACCTCCGATTTGAAGTCTTTTTTGAAGTTATTTAAGTTTCTTAAGTAGGTAGGATTTTATATTTCTATAGTAGAGTTAAAAATTCCTTCTTAAAATCAGAATGTAATAAAATAATTACATTTTAAATATGCTATGGTAAAATAGGAATATAAACTTTTAGCAGTACTTGATTACCAAATGAAATTTGCATTTATATAGATTGTAAAATCTCTTTTAAGGATAAAAACCATTAGTCTTTATTATCCTTATAAATTAGCAATAATATAAATATAATACCTTGAAAGCTTGGTGAATATTTTTGAAGAGAATAGTATTTAAAGCTTACGCAATAACAAATGAAATCGACCTAAATAAAATTGCAGTTCAGTGCCATATTCCCAAAAAATACACTTGGGAAGAACCCCTTATACTTTTTGGTGACGCACTGAGCTCTATTTTAGGAAGAGCTGTGGAGGATGTACAAAAGGTAATGGTATTCTCCTTTGGGAGCATTGTGTTTATTAACTGCACAAACAGCGATGAAGCTGCCTTCCTGGAGTATTTAAAAAATAATAAAGCTGATATTGAAATAAAAGGTTATGAAAAATATAGCGATGATTATGAATTGGTAGTGAGTGATAATTCAGAAATTGAGCTGACTGACAAGTATGTAATGGTACCAAACTTTGAAGCATTTTACCCCGAACTTATTTCAACAGTTATAGCCAAATCAGTCGCACTTGAAAAAACAGAAGAACAACTTGGTAAAATCGTTGATAAGTTGGAAACAATGATCGATAAACTGGAAAAAGGGAAGCTCAATATCGGGAATAAGGAAATTGCCAATACCACCTCTAAAATCGTAAGACATGAGTATAACACATTGGCATATATAATGATTCTCGACAAACCGGATGTTACCTGGAGCAGTATCCAGGCTGAAGAATTTTATAATCGAATGGCGGAATTTTTCGAGTTAAATGACCGTTACATAATACTAAAAGAAAAAACAAATATTTTAAATAGCATTATAGACGGTTTTTCTTCAATTACCCATTCCATAAGGGGCTTGTTTGTAGAATGGGTTATAGTTTTATTGATTGTTGTAGAGATTATTCTTATGGTATTTGACTTATTTAAGTAAAGGATTATGTAAAATGGAGAATATAAGGATTAAAAGTATCAAAGTTGCAGCTTTTCTCCAACTTGATAAGATTGTAGAACTCCTCGGAAAGCCTATGAAATTCAGTTGGAATGAGTATATTGCTTTAAGTGGACAGGAACTTGAATTGATTCTGAAATATAATACAAAAAACAAACATGTCCATATTTTTAAATATGGCTGTATTTCCTTTGCCAATTTTGAAGATGACGAAATCTACACCTTTATTAAGTATATTGAGTCTATCGGGGGTAAGGTCAACTACTCTCAATTATATAAATACCATGATATTCACAATGTCAAAATTCACCCAAACAAAAAAATAGAACTGTGTCAAAACGATACTACCCAGTATGATTACAGTGATGCACTCATACACACTATTTCAATAATTCTTGCAAAGTCTGTAGAACTCTCCAGATACGAAGCTGACTTAAATAAACTGTTGGATGATGCTGAAAAATTCATCACCTATTTGCAAAAAGGACGTCTTGGATTTTATAGAAGGAAATCTTCGATTTTAATATCGAGAATATTGCGTTTTGAATATGACGGCATTCATAATATTCGAATACTAGACAGACCGGATTTTGTTGAGCAAACATATGAGTTAAGGGATATATACGATACTCTATCAAAATATTATGAACTGGATGAACGCATGAATGTTGTACGAGGTAAAATAGACAGTTTGCACGACATACTCGATCTCTATACAAGTTTAAGCTTCAATCATTCTGAAAACAGGCTCATAGCGTTTGAAATATTCTTGCTCGCCATGTTTCCTGCATTTCATTTGTTTGAGCATGTGTTGAAATCCTCGGATACGTTGAGATTGTTCACAAACTTCTTTAAATAATACCAAGAAAATTCGAATTCATATACCCCAAGAAAAAAGGGCTGCTGTAAACCAACTTATTCAGGCAGTTTTACATCAGCCACATCTAATTATCATATTTTAAGTGATGCTTAATTCACTTAATAAAGGGTTTAATTCATGCTTACTTATAATAATGCATAGAATACTCATTATCAATGTAATATTTATACCTCAAATAGCATCTTTTTCTAGACCTCCCGAGGCAATTCCTTTTCCACCAGCATATATGCAGGAACTTCCTTTTTATCATTTGTCTGGATATTCGATACCTCTACAATATTGTTATCCAATACATTTTCTATCCAAACCGGAGATCCTTGATAAAGGACTTCTATAACACCATTTGATTCCATAATCCTTTTTGCTCTGTTACTATCCATCTAAATATCATCTCCATATAGTTTTTATTAGTATATCCCGCTAATACCATACTTATGAATTGAACACTCTTCGTTTTATGTCACCTTAATATTTTACATCATAAAGAGAATTTTATTATCTTCATTTTAATGTTATTCTACTGTATAATTAACACATAAGGTAGACATAAATTTTCTTACATATTATCAATTATGGCATCTAATTTCTAATCATTATTAACTTGTAACTTATTATTTTAACATAAACATATTTTATCGGAAGGAGGCGTCAGAAAGTATTTACTTTCTTCACAAAATTCTGATCATAAGTTTTACACAAGTTTTTTATCTATTAACTCTTTAGTCAAAATTTTTTGGTATTTCATATTAGGGGATATTTTATTAATCTTAATAAAATTATTTATGTATCGGGAGAATTTCAAGGTTTTAGGGGAGAATATTCAGGGGAGCGAAATTATTACACAAATAAAGAGATATAATATATAAATAGGAAACAGAAAAAAGCAAAAAAGATATAGAAAACTATACCAGACTAAAGACTAATAGATTTATAGATTTATAAAATAAAACTAGAGAAATAATAAAACAATGATTTTCAGATTTATCAAGCATCATGGTATAAATAATCAAAATATTCATGATGGCTCAGGCACCTAAAGGGTGCTTTTTTATTGCCTAAGAAAGTGCACTTCTTTCCGGCATAAAAAAGTAAATATTTATATAATCATTTTTTCCCTTTCAATCCTTAATCATTGGTGAGATAATTAACTTAGCCGGCTAAATCCTGATGAAAGGGGATGGTTGATTTGAAAATTAAAGGGTGGTTTAACACCTAAAAAAACCTGTATGTGAAGGCTTTAGCCTTCACATACAGACAATTAATACTCAGATTGACACAGTTTGTTTATTGTAATACAATAATCTTATGAGTATCAAATTTAGGTGAAAGGAGTGTTAAATTAATGATAACAATTACTACTATTTATGAGGTGCGTTCAATTTAATTTAATATCGGATCAAAAGTTTTCATGCCGGATTCTTTTAACAATCTAAATTGATCTTTTGATCATACATTGTGCATTTGCACAGAGTGTAACCATCACCTAAGTTATTTTATACAAGGGCTTGAAGCCCCAAACAACTAACACGGTAAGGGTATCGTGTTTTTTTATTATAAAAATCGGTCTCAATTAAATTTTTCGCATTTTCCGATTAATAGTTTATTCCATGGTGGGTTATTTGTTCCATGGAATTTTTTATTTTATGTGTTTTATATACAAATATACTAAGAGACCATAAAATTAATTATATTGATAATTTATCGTTATTAACAAATTATATTTGAAAGGAGGTGGAACGATGAAGACAATAGCAAATATCAACAGTCATATTACCAACAAAAAGGAGGTTTTCATCGTTGATTTACAAAAACGGGGAGGATATCCTTCCACCTAAATTACTACATGAACTGCAAAATTATATCCAGGGTGAAATAATTTATATCCCAAAAAAGGACAAAAAAAGAGCTGGCTGGGGAGAATTGAACGGTACAAAATTTTTAATGTTAAAGCGTAACACAGAAATATTCAAACAATATGAAGAAGGTCGTTCAATAAGTGAGCTGGCTGATGCTTACTGTTGAGCTACACAATGGTGTCAGGTCTGACTGCAAATAATTTTCTGCCCATA
>CAZLZR010000070.1:0-24335 GCA_964564015.1 uncultured Acetivibrio sp. | reverse complement strand
ACTTTCCACATATCATTGGCTGTGTTTTTGGTAGGGTTAATTCGTAGCGTATCCATATAGGAAAACATAATTGGTTTTCTGTACCTGTAGCACTTCTGATTGAATATGCTAAATCTCTTAAGTTTTTTCTAGAATACGGTGTTGCTACCAATGACCTCATATATGACATATATGACCTCCTTACTGTCGATTATTGTGCTTTCTTAAAATTGATAGTATTTTGTCTTTCTCATCGGTATCGAGTTGTTTGAATTCCCTGGCAAAAGACAATATTAAGTTTTTATCATTATCCACTAAATTGTTCATATCAAATTTAACTTGTAGTTTTGAACTGTATGCAGTATCTTCTAATTCTTTTTTCTGAGAAGTGTTAAGATTATATATATAAGCAAGTTTATCAGGCCATTCTTCAGGAACATTTCTTTTACCAGTTTCTACAGCTGATAAGTAAGAAGGTGTTACGCCAAGTTTGTCAGCCATATCCTTGAGTAACTCTCCAGTATCAATTCTTATCTTTCTTAATAACTTCCCAAATTCAGTCAACATATGAATCCCTCCATTAGCAATCTGTTTTACTAATTTTTATTTATCTATAATAGAACCTCCTATAATAAATATATCATAATATGTTTATTCAGTCAACAAGAATTGTTGATTCATTTCACAAAAACAGAATACGTTCGCATTGCTTTGTTTATCTTACTGTCATTAGCTTTGGTATTCTTATTGACCAGAAGCTCTATGTGCAGCATATAAACAAGAATCCAGAGATAAAATCTCTGGGGCCTCCAAAACTAATAATATAAAAATTTTTGATACCAAAATGAATAAAATGATCAGCAAGGGGTGTCGTATTTACCGACACCCCTTTACTGTTAGTCGCCTATTTTTTTGCCTTATTACTTCCCTGCTTCTTTCCATTGATCTTCTCATTAGCAATTTTGTAACTTTGTGCAATTTTACCCATTATTTCAATTCTCCTATTCAAAGGCGTAGGGGTTAAGCGCTCCATAACTACATTTTCTGGTATTCCCATTCTTTTTATTTCCAGCCAATCAAAGAATTCACATTTAGGTATTCCCTTTTTTCTTCCAAGGTTCAGTCGAGTAAATCTTTCGTCATTGATAATTTCATATGCCTTTACAGCACCAACACCAAGAAAGTTTTTAACATCATCCACTGTTACTACATCGGGCAAACTTTCATATGATTGCTTTAATATTTCTTCTAAATTTCTCATTTTTCTCCCCTTCTTTCTACTTAATTAATAGATTACTTCAAAATGGAGCCCGCCTAATATTATTGACTTTGCTTTCTCACTTGTATAAATTAAGCGTCAATATGTGTACCATATTAATAGCCTCTAAATAAAAGTATCACTTTTTCCAAGCCATTGTAGAAATCTTGGTTTTGGAATTATGTATCTCTCTCCTATTTTTTCCGAGGGAAACTTTTTACTTCGAAACAGCTTATAAACATCATTTATTCTCCAATTTAATATCTCTTTAACATGTTTTGGCTTAAGTATCATTGGGTAAGAATCCATATTTTCCAATTTCATCACGCATCCTTTCTTAAAATAAAATTTTATTCTTTATGAAATTCCCTAAGCTTTTTACAAACTTGAAAGTATATTTCCTCAGTAATAAACCCTTCCGTAAAAAGCATTTTAGCTAACATACATTCAAACAAATAATCTGGGTTAAAAGGTTTAGTTTCATTTTTGACTTTTTCCACTTTCAATAACTCCTTATTCTTGTATATTTTTTAATCAATTATCCCTATTCCAATATAACTTTATCCGTAGATGTTAATTGGGATTTATTAAATGTTAGGGTAACCATTAAGTCTGATAGAACCGCTTGATATCCTGCTTTAAATGAACTACAATCAATATCAAATATAACATTTGATAATTTTAGTTGTGTTTCCTTATCAGGTATTTTGGTTAACATGTTTTCCATATCATTTATATTCGTTTTATACTCTTGGGACTCAGCATACTGATGGTGTCTATAGCTCATAACCTCATTAATTTCAGAAACTCCAAGGAACTCCAAAGAAAAGTCTGCACGAAATGTTTTCATACTAATACCCTCCATTAATATTATAAATTTCTTAATTGATTAAAATGCCGCTTAATGCAAATTGAAACATATCTTCCCTACCCACAATATCCACCACCGTTATTCATACAGCTCATTATTAGCTTAACTGCATCTGAAAATCCTTGGCTATATGCTGCATCTTGTGCCTCTGTTTCAATAACAGATACAATATCACATACTTCAATTTTGAGTTTTGTATCATGTGAAAGTTTTTCGTGAATTTCTTTAATAGAATCATTATAAGGCTTGCTATTCTTTAGCTTTTTACCAATATCCTCATACGCTACTTCCATATCCCTGGTTATCAACAAGTCAAAAATGCTTATTTCTTTATTCATAAATCAATCATCCTTCCAATATTATTTTTATTTGCCTTGAAAGGACCATTATTGTATAATAATTGTGTCTTGCCCTGTCAAGGGTTGTGCATGTAAAGGAATCCGCATACTTTGCGAGAGTGGACCGGGTTCCTTTACTTTTCTCTTAACCATTCTTCAACTTTTTCCTTATCGAATCTAACTGATTTCCCAAGCTTGATAAAAGGCATACCTTCTTTCCTTAAACTAACTGCTTTAGATCTACTAATCTTGAGCCATTCACAAAGTTCCTTTTCCGTTAAGTAAGTCTCGCCCATTTTCTTCCCCTTTCATTTTAATTGAACAAGTTGTTCTTCATTGCTTTCTAATGTCTTTATGTATATTTTATTGTGTTTTATTGTATTTGTCAATGTTTATATTTTCGTAATGCGGTATCAAAAACTAACGAGTTTAGACGTCCAAAATTGCCCCTAAATCTATTTTATTTTTTAAAGGTAAAATTTGCCTTAATAAATTAAGAATTGAAACTATAAACTAACATATATTCGATTATTTTTATAACTTAATCAGGAAAATATATTTTATAAAATAGACTATGAAGTAAAAAAACTGTCAATAATCAAAAATATAGAATATATAACTACGATGGAGGTATTTATAGATTATGATTCAGTATAATTTAAAAACTAAAGAAACAATAGACACCCGTCCTAATGAGATTATTCCAATGCCAAGAAGAGTAATCGAGATTTTTGCCAAGAAAATCTTAGAAGAGTTCAAAAAAGAAGAAACCGAGGGGAAACAATGCCAAACTGATTGAAATAACAGGCCGGTATGAATACATAATAATTAAAAGAAAGAATGTGCCAGTATTAATCCGTAGTGTTGTAGACAGCTACAATTTTAACTCTTTTCTTTTCTGTTTTCTGCATCAACTTTTACTGCAATTTCTGTTTCAATAGCATATTGTGAAAATGGTGCTGTTTTATAAAGGCTATCTATAAAGAGTTATTGAGAAAGAACCTGCTTATTTTGTGAATTTCTATACTCTTTTAGCAGCTCAACTATTTTACGCCTGTTTACTTTAAAGGTGTATTCGAGTTTATCCCAAGAGCGAAAATTCTTACTTGATGTAATTTTATGCATCCGTTCAATCATTTCAGGTGTGATCTTCCGGCACTCAGGCTTCATCTTGCTATTTCCTTCTATAATCCTGAATGATTCTTCCGGTGTTAATTCACGGTACCATACAATTGAAATAAATAGCGCTAAATAGTTATTTTCCATAGGATTCCTGGAGAAAATTGAAGCCATAGTTTACTTCCCCCTTAAACAAAATACCTTCAAAATCATTGTACACAAAGTATAAAGGGGTCAGTTCTCGTCTAAATTATATTTGATTTAATTTAATGAACACATAGTTCCGAGGCATCTTATTTTTTGTAGTGCTTTTGTAGTGATTTTTGTAGTTACCAACATCATTCAAAGGCTTAAAATTGGCATGCATTAAGACACGGATGTAATAATGAATTGACGGCAGATGTGTCGGCAAAATGTCGGCAGAAAAATGTGCTATTTGCTCAATAAATGGATCCCTAATTCATTTAAAAACCTTCTAATTTTTGCGACGTTTTTGCTACGGTTTCTGCTACGTTTTTATCAAAAAAAGAGGAAGCTGGTCGGCCTCCTCACAAACATAGTTATCATTATTAATCAATCCATAAAACACCATCTTCAATCTGATGGTTAATTCCGCATGCATCTAGATCAATATAGGTATAACCACTATACTCAATTGCATATCCTGTTTGTTTTCCTTGAGACTTAATCAGTATAGGTTCTTTACCTGGTAGTTCTAAATAAATATCATTTCCATTTTCACCTTTGGTTTTAATATATGAACTTATTACCATAGGAAATAAATAATACTTACCGCTACTTTCAATAATCTTAGGTGCTGGTGTATAGTCTTCATTAACTGTTAATGCCTTAGATTTTATTAATAGTTCCACTTTGTTAACTGTTGCTACTTTATGCATATCTATTTCGACCCTCTTTTTGTTTGAATTCCATTCTACTGGTACCCCTAAAGTGTTTCCAATGTCCTTCAATGGTAAATAGGTACTTCCCCCGATTGTTACAATCGGCTTATCGCTTTGAAATTTTTGATCTTTAACATAAACTTCAAATGTTGCCCTTTCAGCCTTAAATATGCTTATAGTATCTGCAAACCCTTGGATACTCAAACAAACAATAACGCCTAATATAAAACCAAATACAACTTTTTTCATCGAATCACTCCTTATAATTATATTATTTATATGGTATAATAAGGAAAAGCATTTATCAAGTCATGGTAAAAGTTTTTATTGTTCCATCCGGAAATACTGCCTTTAAATCATTTCCATCATAAAATAATTTAATTTTACCTGCTTCGTTTACTGGAGCTGTCAATTGTTCTGCCAGTGCAGCATCTTGAAATGTTGAATTTCCAAAAAAGTTAAGTATGCCCCTCAAAACGGTTGTTTCTCCATCTGCACCAATAGATAAAGATTTACCGTTCATAGGAAACACAGAAAAACCCTCTGTTATATTATTATATATGGTTAGAGCTTTTAATCCATTAATATAAAAACTTACATCTCCGAACCTTTCCCCTCCACCATCAATGACAAACCCATTCAGTTGATTTAAATCATTATAACATCGTATCTGATTTCCGGAAAACTCAATTCTTTTGTTAGGCGGAACATCTGTACGTATTAGCCCACCTGTAATAATTGCACTTATCATTTCCACTGTTGCTTTGATTACTCCGGCTGTTATTTTATCTGCAGACACATTATCTATATTTTCGTCTTCTAGGTGTCTTAACATATGATCCATTTTGCCGATTAAATCAATATAAGCATTGTATAAGTCTTTGACAGTTTTATTTATATTTTCAGCGTTATAACTTGGTAGTTCAGCTCTCAATTTCATAACATTATCCCCGATCTATTCTTTATGGAACTTACTATATACATCCTGATATGTTCCCCTAGTCACTTCAATTGTTATAGTCTCTACACGTCCGCATTTAACACAAATTCTTTTATAATTTGTCTTATCCTCGTTTAAATGAATTGGTTCATCATCAACCCATTCGCAACGGTTACAAGGTTTAACCCCTTCTTTTATCAAAGTTGATGTTTCTTTTTGCTTAATTATACTCATATTCTCTTCTCCTTCTTATAAATTTTATTGGCTTTTATATCCACAAAATCTGAATGTGCTTTTGTAATATCTTAAATAAACATATCCAGTGGGACCATTCCTCTGTTTTGATATTATAACCTTGATATCAAAGTCATTTAACGTCTCATCTGTATCCTGAGGAACATGGAGAAATATTACGTTATCCGCGTCCTGTTCAATAGAACCAGACTCGCGTAAGTCAAATAGTCGAGGTTCACGCCCCTCTCTTACATTGTCCCTGTTAAGCTGACACAATACTATAATAGGAATATTGAACTCTAATGTTAATTCCTTACAACGTCTTGAAATATCTTCTATTTCTTCACGCCTACTACTGCATTTTTTTAGTGTCCGCAGTAAACCTAAATAATCAAGAAACACTATATCAAGTCTACCTTTATTCCGAAGTTCCCGACAATAGCTCCTTATTTCTTCGATTGTTGTAAGTTGGTCATTAATTTCAATGGGTAATCCAGCGATATGGCCTGCAGCCTTCCCCAACTTTGTCCAATCCTCATCATTTAAACTCTTGCAAAATCTAAGCTTCTGACCGTTCACGCCTGAATAATTGCTTAAAATCCTTTTACCTATCTGCAAAGTTGACATTTCCCGAGATATAAGTAAACAATGATTTTTTCTTGCAAGATTAAGCATGAGTTGTATAGCAAAAGCCGTCTTACCAGCTCCAGGTCTTGCAGCAATAATTGTAAGTTCCTCGGGATGAAAACCTGCAGTAACACGGTCAAGGTCAGAAAACCCTGTGTAAAGCTTATCATCAATTTTAACTTTATACTGGTTTTCAATATCCGTCAGGCATTCAGATAATATCTCTAGAATTTTAGTTTTACGCTGCCGGTCATCACTAATTGGAACATCAAGTATTTGCATAGCTGCATTCTTCAAGTCTATCGAGTTTTCAAACTGTTTATCATAAGCCATATCGATAATACTGTTACAACTTTTAATAATGTTTCGTGATACGGAATTCCGCTTAACTATTTCGACATAATGTTTGGTATTAGCAGTTGTTGGAACTGAATCCATTAAACTTGCAAGATACTGCATTCCTCCAACATTATCTATAGTTTCCCTAGCTTTGAGCTGATCTGTTAAAGTTATCACATCAACAGGTCTCCTTCTTCCAAAAAGCTCAAAGCAAGCTTCAAAGATTTCCTGATGATCGACCAGATAGAAGTCAGATGCATTTAAATTACTAAAAATATAAGATAAGATCTCATTGTCAAGAAGCATAGCACCAAGGACAGACTGCTCTGATTCAATGTTCTGTGGCGGTATTCGCCCAATGTTATGAAAATCCATACTTCCCCCTGTTTTCTTTACAACACGTAATTACTCAGATCGTTGTATATACTTTCCTGCTTGTTTTTGCTTTTTGGCTTCTGGTTTAAATAACTCTCAAACTTATTACCAAACAACGTTTCTGGCCGTAGATATTTTTCAAAATCAGTGCCCATCCACTCAAAAGCCTTATTTTTAATAACCTTTTGAAAGTCTTCTAGTTTAAATTTCTCATTCAAACGTGCATCAATCAAATCTCTTGTTTTTTTGGATGATGGTTTGTAATGCTGGCCTGTTGTCTGGTTTAAAAAATCAATAACCAAATTATATATAGATTTACTTTCTTTATTACTTTCTTTAGACATACTTCTATCCGTTGGTGCTGTGCAATTTGCATCTATATGATCTTTCCGTTTCGGTAAGTTCTTTCTTACTGTTTCGGTAAGAAACTTACTGTTTTGGCAAGTTTCTTGGCTTTCCGTTTCGGTAAGTTTCTTGCCATTTTGGTAAGTAAGATTTTTATGCAGAAGCTCATTAAATCTTATTCGGTTATAACCAGGTACTAATGAAACTGACCAGCGATCAAAATCTTTTAAAAAACTTAACTCATTTGTTTCTTTATTCCATGAAAGAACATTTGCAGAAACAAGCCAATTCAACTCCTGTCTTATTTTAGATTCTCCGATTCCAACAACCTCAAAATCCTTTTGCCGTGGAATAATTGCAGATTTCTTTCCGCAGCCCCAAGATAAACGAAAAACCAAATCTAAAATAGACCGCTGTCTTTTAGTAAAGTCCCTCATCATAATTTCTTCTGATATACTGTGAGCTATTCTTATATGTGCGTCAGTAGGTTGCGGATTTGCCAACTCTCACCGCCTCCTTCCGTTTTTACAAGCATCATAGGCCTTCATAAATGCTTCACGAAGATGCGAAGAAACCTTCCCAATTTTTAATATGTATAGGATTCTAATTTTTTGACTATCTTTCACAAAATCACCTTCCAACAGGTCTAAGCTTACCATATCCTTTTACTTCGTGGGGTTCTTCAGTTGATGATACCGGATTCGCTAAATATTCAAGTAAACTGTCAAAATTTAAAAGATATTTATTACCGGCCATTACTACTTTTATCTTCTTCTGAAGTATTAATTTCCTTAGAGCATGAGCCGTTAATGCTGTATTAGGATCCAGCGCTTTTACCTCTGCTAATGCTTGAGCCTGTGTCCGCATTCTAACCGGTGCTGAAATATGCACTACTTTTGTAGAGTTATCCATACTTTACCTCCTATTCTATACTACTTCTGATTTTTTAGCTATCTCAAACAAATCCTCAAACTTACAATTTAAAGCATCGCATATTTTTTTTGCAGTTGATGGTAATGGAACCGACACATCGTTTTCAATTTTAAAAACTGTTGCTGCTGATAATCCTGAGGCCTGACCAAGACCCCTGATACTAAACCCTTTTTTCACACGTGCTTCCTTCAACTCGTTAATTTTAGCTTTAATAGTCATACTAATTTTAACCTCCTTGTATTTCTAGTAAATATTTATTTAACTTTATTCTAGTATCATTTTTTTTAACTGTCAATAGATTAGTGTAAATAAAATATTGACCACGTTCTATTACTGTGCTATTATTGTTAATATTAAAACTATAATTAAGAAGGTAGGGAAAATGATGTTGATTTTCGGTAATCGTTTAAAAGAGCTTAGAGAAAATGAAAACCTAACTCAGCAAGAACTGGCGGATATTATAGAAGTTAATGGGAAGCAAATAATATCTGGATATGAAAATGGAAAAAGTGAACCTGATTTAACTTTATTAACAAAAATAGCAAATTATTTCAATGTATCAGTTGATTATCTCCTTGGTAGGACTAGTTTTAAAAGTTCAAAGTCTGAAGCAAATTTTTATAACATTACTAGTAGCGAGACATTAAATTTACTTAGCACTGAAGGGCTTGAATTACAATATAAAGAAGACCAAAATAACTATGACAAATTAATAGATGAATGTAATCAATTTCTTAAAGATACTGATAAAGATAGGCTTATCTATAATATTCTAAACACCATTGATGAAGTAATTTTAAAAATAGACAAAAACCATCTATTTAAAACTGATCTGTACAAAGCGATTAGCACATGTTCAAAAATAATATTGCAAATTCAACAGAATTCTTTGAAAGCAAATGCTTCATTCCCACAATTATATGAGAATCTTGTGCACCTAAAAAATCAACTCACTGATTCTATTGAAAATGATCTAATAAAAGTCATAGTAACTAAAAAACTAAATCAGTTCAGTTAAAGTAAAGGAGTGTGAATAAAAAACTATGGCAAGTATTGAAAAACGCGGCGATAACAGTTACCGCATCACTGTATGTGATGGCTATAAAAGCAATGGCACAAAAAATAAAAAGCGTAAGTCAATCACATTGGATCCGGGACTGACACCAAAGCAACTTGAAAAGGAGCTGCAGAGACAGGCTGCACTTTTTGAAGAAGAAGTCAAAAAAGGTACTTACCTTGATGTAGGAAAGATAACTTTTAAAGAATTCTGTGAAAAATGGATACCAGATTATGCAGAGAAGGAACTTGAACCGAAAACAGTATTCCGGTACAAAGAAATGCTACAATCCAGAATTATTCCGGCTATGGGACACTTGAAACTTAATAAACTTCAACCGACCCACTTACTTGAATTTTATAATAATCTTTCCGAAGCCGGCATTAGATTGGACACAAAATATATTGCACTTCCGGCCCTGAAAGAGTTGATTAAAGAAAAAGGTTTAAACGTTAAAAAGCTTGCAGCTGCATCCGGAATTTGTGAAGATACAGTATCCAAAGCTTTAAATGCCAGGTCAGTCACTTCAAAAACTGCAGAATCAATTTGCAAAGCACTAAATATTAAATTGTCCACATTTTTTGAACAAAATGTGGATCCTAAAAGTTTATCTTCCAGAACCGTACTTCATCATCACCGGTTAATAAGTTCAATTTTGACAACGGCCGTTCAATGGCAATTAATATTTAGTAATCCGGCTGACAGAGTTAAGGCACCGAAAACAGATAAAACTCCTGTACAACATTATGATGAAAACCAAACAAAAGAGCTATTAAGAGCACTTGAAACAGAAGAACTTAAATATAAAGTAATGGTTCTGCTTGATGTTTTTTCAGGTCTCCGCCTTGGGGAGCTCATGGGGTTGAGCTGGAGCAATATCGATATGGACAATAATACTATTGAAATTGTCAAAGCAAGTCAATATCTTACTGGTCAAGGTACCTTTGAGAAAAAACCAAAAAACGAAACGTCAGTTAGAAAAATATCTATCCCGGCACCTATAACCGCACTTCTTAGCGAATACCGTATTTGGTGGCTTGAACAAAGATTGCAGTGTGGTGATCAGTGGAAAAACTCAGATAGATTATTTGTTACCTGGGATGGACGACCAATGTTCACATATACATTGACCAACTGGTTTCCTGAATTCCTTCAAAGGCATAATCTTCCCAAGATTACCCCTCATGGATTACGGCATACTTCTGCAACTTTGCTTGCAGCTCAAGGGCTTGAAGTATCTGCAATAAGTAAAAGGTTAGGTCATGCCAGGACAAGTACCACGATGGATATATACGTTCATGCTTTAAAAAGCGCAGATACTGCAGCATCAGATTTACTGGAAAAAGCATTATTGAATAATAAACCTCAGGAGGCAAAAGCAGAATAAACTTTTAGTATCTTTTAATAACTTCACATATCTATTTGTAAGAATAGTCCCCAAATAGTCCCCATAATGCAATTATGTAAACGCACTAAAAAAGCACTCCATTGTGTGGAATGCTTTCCTTTGGCGGAGAAGGAGGGATTCGAACCCTCGCGCCAGTTACCCGACCTAACGGTTTAGCAAACCGTCCCCTTCGACCTGCTTGGGTACTTCTCCAAATTTTAAGCCTTTGTAAATAAAGGCTTTGCTATGGCGGAGAGAGTGAGATTCGAACTCACGGTAGGCTCACACCTACGCCGGTTTTCAAGACCGGTGCCTTAAACCAACTCGACCATCTCTCCATTTCTTGTGACAAGAAATAATATAACATGTACAGCACCTATTTGTCAATACTTGATTTTAACCTATTTTAGGTAAAATCAATAATAAAAATAGATATTTTATATAATTACCAATTTTTACAAGTGAATCAAACACTAATTCTATATAATTCATATTAATTCTATTATTACATTTTCAATATACAATTCATTTATGAAAAACTGCAACTAAAGCATACTTTGAAGTAATCACAGAATTTTTCTTTAAAGCCCAATTTTTTTACTATTAATATTTTGATGCATTTATTATTCCATTAATCTAAAAGTTTAATTTTTGAATACAATTTAGCAGTGTTGTAATATCAACAAATCCTCTATAAATAAACTGGAAAGCTTATAAAATAATAATAACAAAATAAATAGCTAAAGAATAAGGTTTCCAATATAGGAAACCCTATTTTTTATTATATAAACTATTTAATAATATCTGCACCATTCATATACTTCAATAAGGCATCCGGAATAACAACAGATCCATCTGCTTGTTGATAATTTTCAAGAATACATGCAGTAGTTCTACCTATTGCAACACCAGAACCATTTAATGTATGAACAAATTCCGGCTTATCATTTGCACTTCTTCTGAATTTAATTCCTGCTCTCCTTGCTTGAAAATCCTCAAAATTACTACAGGATGAAATTTCTACATATCTATTATAACTTGGCATCCAAACTTCAATATCATATTTCATTGCTGCTGTAAATCCTAAGTCACCAACACAAATCTTTACAACCCTATAAGGTATACCTAACAGCTGCAATACCTCTTCAGCATCCCTTGTCAACGCTTCCAATTCTTCATAAGATGCTTCAGGAGTTGTAAACTTTACTAATTCAACTTTATTAAACTGATGTTGTCTTATTAGTCCTCTTGTATCCCTTCCGGCTGCACCTGCCTCAGCCCTGAAACAAGCAGAATATGCCACATGCTTTATAGGTAAATCTTTTATATCTAATATTTGCTCTCTATACATATTAGTTACAGGTACTTCAGCAGTTGGAATTAAAAAGTAGTCATTATTAGCTACTTTAAATGCATCTTCTTCAAACTTTGGAAGCTGTCCTGTACCAATCATACTATTCCTGTGAACCATAAACGGAGGAAATACCTCTGTATAAGCATGTTTACTGGTATGCAAATCAAGCATAAAATTCATCAAAGACCTTTCGAGCCTTGCACCTAATCCTTTGTAAAACGTAAATCTTGCACCCGTTACTTTTCCAGCTGCAGAAAAATCAAGTATTCCTAATTTCTCTCCTATATCCCAGTGAGCCTTAGGTTCAAAATCAAATTTTCTAGGCTCTCCCCATTTCCTGATTTCTAAATTATCTTCGTCGGTATCACCATCAGGAACCGTGCTATTTGGAATGTTTGGGATTGTTAAAAGAATTTTATTTAATTCTTCATCTATTTCTTTAACTTGAAAATCAAGTATTTTTACTTTATCTGATAAGGTTTTCATCTCCTCCATTATTGGTGCAACATCTTTTCCCTCTTTTTTATATATTGGTACCAACTTTGAATCAGAATTTTGTTTATTCTTTAGTTGTTCAACTTTCACTAGAATCTGTCTTCTTTTTTCATCTAAACTAAGAATCTGGTTTACATCAAAACTGTCTTTTCTTTTCAATAAGGCTTTCTTCAGGATTTCAGGATTACTCCTTATAAGTTTAATATCAAGCATAATTACTTCTCCTTATATTTATTATATTAATTTTTCATATTCTCATATAATTCTCTATAGATGAAAACCTCTAAAACAAAAATTAAAGAAGGTTCTTCTTCTATATTAAATAAGGTTTAACTTCTTACTTTCTTCTAAGAAATTAAATTAATATTTATTATTTATCATAACGATTAAAATAATTATACTACAAAAAAGTATCATTTCAACCATTTGAAATTAAAATATTAAATCACAAATTAACTAGTCACTTAAATTAGCTTTTATAAAGTCAATTGCATCGGTTTTATAAGTGCTATCTGGATATTTGATAAGTAACTTATTCATTGCTTCTTTAGATTTTAATTTATCATTCATATAATAATATGAATAAGCTATAAAATAATAACAATCATCAGAAAAATACTTTGATTTTGAAAACATTAATGAATTATTAAAACTTTCTATAGCATTCTCATAATTACCTTTTTTAAAATAATTATATCCTTCATTATAAAACTCTAGAGGAGCCTTTTCAAATGAAATATCAGAGAGAATCATATACATATCTAAAGCACTATTATCTAAATATTCAATATCTATTTCATTAAATATAATAAGTGCACATTTCTTTACATCTTTATTATTATAATATAAACTTGCAAGTAAAAGCTTTTCATAATTTTCAATTTTTAAATCTTTACTATTCTGAGCCGTATTTAATTCTGACTTAAGCCTTGATTCTTCTTTTTTAAATTCTTCAATTTCATTTTCTAAAGATTCAATTTTTTCACTTAACTTCTTATTTTCAGCAAGTGCAGAGCTAAGATTCATCTGAAAATTACTTTTTTCTTTTTCTGTATCACCTAATTTATTTTTTACATCATCAATGTTTTTATTTACTTTTATTTGACTATATGCTGTAATCATCAGTACAATAAAAGCACTGGTAAACAAAACTACGGCATATATCCATACTGTTTTTTTATCTTTTTTATTATCCATTTTTATTACACTCCTAAAGAAATGGCAAAGTGTTTTCAACTAACAAGAAAATTAATTCTTATATCACTTCTTAACTGCAACTAAAGTAGTAATTTATAATAAAAAAAGCTACTATATATTCTTAAAATATATCTTATAACAATTGAGATATAAGAGTTTCAACACAAAAGTCTACTAAAGGAATAAACTATTTGAAAAGAATAATATATAATAAAAAACAAGATCTATCAATTTATAGTAATTTGCTAGTTCATGAATAGATCTATATACTTATCATATAGTAATTCACTGTATTAATAAGATTTATTTTTTTTAGCTATATCAATTGCTTGAATTTCTTCAGCTGATAAAGCGTATTTTGATTGTCCATTTGCTATTGCCTTTGCATAGGTTGATGTTGATTCTCTGGAATATATTCCATTTAAAACTACTCCGTTATCATTACCATCAAGAAGAGCTATAGCAAAACTCAAATTACTTCCTACATTATCAAAAGCATTATATCTTACAACTCCAATTTTTTGTACGCATTGCAGCATATTTCTTTCAACATAATTAATTCTATTCTCTATATCCTTATTTTTATTTGATATTTCATTACATAAATCTATATTTTCTTCAACTAATTTTTCAACACTACCATTATCGGAATCCTTAAAAAACTTTTTATATCTCTTTAATAATTTATTCAGTTTTAATCTTGTAGAAATAAGTGAGATTAATATTATAAATGTAAATAAAACATTTCCTATAATAAAATACGGACTAAGAATTAATATATTATTATAAATGTCTTCTAGAATTTTTCCCATATACTACTCCCTCTGTTAATTAAGTATTCTGATTAATAATGCTAAATGTTTCACGTGAAACATTTTATAAATTTATATCATAAAAACAGTTAATTCATTTAAACCGCTTTAAAATTATTTTTAAGACATTATTATATTTTTAAATGATATTATATTAATAATCTCCGAAAACGGTCATAAATCTAATTATATGAGTTCCTATTATTTCCCATATTTTTAAATATTTCTAATAATCTTTCTAGTTCATCATTCGAATAGTACTCTATCATTATTTTTCCCTTTTTATTATTACTAGATAACTTAACTTTTGTGCCTAAAATTTTCTTTAATTCATCCTCAATTCTTATCAAATTTTCATCTTCATAAGGGGTATTTTTTTCTTTATTTTTTACTGATAATAATTTTTTTACTAAATTTTCTGTTTCTCTTACATTTAGATTCTTTTCAATTATTTCATGGCAAACTTTTTCTTGTTTTTCCTTATCTTCTATAGCAATTAATGTTCTAGCATGTCCACTGGATATATCACCATTTATTAAACATTCCTTAACATTATCACAAAGAGATAAAAGTCTTATTATATTTGCTATTGTTGATCTGTTTTTTCCTATTGACTTAGACAATTCTTCTTGAGTCATGTTGTATTCATTTAACAATCTTTCATATGCTTCTGCTTCTTCTATAGGATTTAAATCCTCTCTTTGTATATTTTCTATTAATGCCATTTCCATTACTTGTTTATTTGTTACATCTTTAATAATAACAGGTACATTATTAAGACCAGCAAGCCTTGCTGCTCTCCATCTTCTTTCACCGGCAACAATCTTATAAATGTTGTCTTCTTTTCTAACAATTATGGGTTGTACAATACCATGTTGCTTTATTGAATCCGATAATTGTAATAATTTATCGTCATCAAACTTTTTTCTAGGCTGACCAACATTAGGTTCTATGTCATTTATTCTTAATTCTACTACACCTGATGAAGTCTCTTCATTTGCTGTAGAAATCAGTGCACCTAATCCCTTACCTAGGCCTTTCTTATTCATTTCAGTTTTCCTCCTCAGAATATTCTATAACCTCATCAGCTAAATCAAGATAACATTCTGCTCCTTTTGATTTTGGATCATACAAGATTATAGGCAACCCATAACTTGGTGCTTCACTTAATCTAACGTTTCTTGGTATGACAGTTCTATAAACTTTATTTCTGAAATATTTCTTTACTTCTTCAACAACCTGAATTGATAAATTTGTTCGGGCATCAAACATTGTTAAAACTACACCTTCAACATCTAAATCAACATTTAAATGTTTCTGAACCAATTTAACTGTTTCCATAAGCTGACTTAATCCCTCAAGTGCATAATACTCACATTGAATTGGAACGAGTATTGTATTAGATGCAGTTAAGGAATTTAAAGTCAAAAGTCCTAAAGACGGTGGGCAATCTATCAAAATAAAATCATAATCATTTTTTATACCAACGAGTGAATTTTTTAACCTTGTCTCTCTAGATATAGTAGAAACAAGCTCTACCTCCGCACCAGCAAGCTGAATATTTGATGGACATAGCAAAAGGTTTTCTATTGGCGTCTTTACTAGTGTTTCCTTTATATCGACATCATTAATTAAAACATCATATGCTGATCTTTTTATATTCTTTTTATCAATTCCAAGGCCACTGGTTGAGTTTCCTTGTGGATCTACATCTATAAGAAGAACTTTCTTACCTTTATAGCCCAGGCAGGAACTTAAATTTACTGCAGTAGTAGTCTTACCAACTCCGCCTTTTTGATTAGCTACTGCAATTACTTTTGCCATTAAACCCACTCCTTAGTTATCCTTTGATTAAATATTGCAGTTATTTTTTATTGTTCTCATTATTTTTAAATGTAATATAAAATCATTATATTATTATAACACAATTAACATAGTAGCAAAACATATTTCAATAAAAATCGCCTCATCTTCAAATTTAATTATTTTAATGAAATCCATTCAATTTTTTAAATGGATATATTACATCTAAAATAATTTCAAATTTTCCTACCCGAGTTTTAAAACATTATTTACAATCTGTTAAAACAGCCTTAGTAAATATTTATTAAAATTATTTTTCTATAAAAAATGTTTCACGTGAAACATTTTTTATAGAAAAATAAAAACCCCTTTTTCGGGGTATTTATTATATTATGTATTTTCATCCTATATCCAAAGGTTTTAAAATTACTTATAAAATTTACTTAACTAAATATATATTTATAATTATATATCAAGATTAGTAACTAATTTTGCATTTTCCTGTATAAATTCTTTTCTTGGTTCAACTTTTTCACCCATTAATATAGTAAATATTTCATCAGCAGCAATAGCATCATTCAACTCGACTCTTAGCATTGTCCTTGTTTCCGGATTCATTGTTGTTTGCCATAGCTGCTCAGGATTCATTTCCCCAAGACCTTTATATCTTTGTATACTACATTCTTCCTTCTTCCAACCTTTTTCACTTACAATCTTATCAACTTGTTTTTCAGAATATGCATATGCTTCTTCTTTACCTTTTGCAACTTTAAATAATGGAGGTTGTGCAATATATACATATCCACCCTCAACGAGGGGTTTCATATATCTGAACATAAATGTAAGTAATAATGTTCTAATATGTTGACCATCAACGTCCGCATCAGCCATTATAATAATTTTGTGGTATCTTAACTTTTCAACATCAAAATCTTCCCCTATACTTGCGCCTAATGCAGTAATAACCGGTAACAATTTCTCATTACCATATACTTTGTCAACCCTTGACTTTTCTACATTAAGCATTTTCCCCCATAGAGGTAAGATAGCTTGAAATCTTCTATCCCTACCTTGTT
This sequence comes from uncultured Acetivibrio sp., assembly GCA_964564015.1. GTDB lineage: Bacteria > Bacillota > Clostridia > Acetivibrionales > Acetivibrionaceae > Acetivibrio. The sequence continues at coordinate 6,894 of CAZLZR010000070.1, read as the reverse complement.
TTGCAGAACCCCCTGCTGAATCTCCCTCTACTATATATATTTCACACTGACTAGGATCTTTTTCAGAACAGTCAGCCAATTTTCCAGGTAAAGTAGTCGATTCAAGAGCACTTTTTCTTCTTGTCAGTTCACGAGCTTTTCTTGCAGCTTCTCTAGCTCTTGAGGCTGTAAGACATTTATCCAATATTATTTTAGCTATAGAAGGGTTTTCTTCTAAAAAATTAGTTAATTTTTCACCAACAGCGTATTCTACCAGACTTCTTATTTCGCTATTTCCCAACTTAGTTTTTGTTTGTCCCTCAAATTGAGGTTCATGTAATTTTACACTTATAACAGCAGTTAAACCTTCCCTTATATCTTCACCTAATAAATTTTTATCATTCTCTTTTATAAAATTATACTTTCTCGCATAATCATTGAATACTTTTGTTATTGCAGCTTTAAAACCTGTCAGATGAGTACCGCCTTCAGTTGTAGCAATATTGTTGGCGAAACTGAATATATTTTCTAAGTATGTATCATTGTATTGCATGGCAATTTCAACAAAAGATCCATCCTTTGAACAATCAATATATATAGGTGGTTGGTGAATAATCTCTTTATTTCTATTCATATATTCAACAAAAGATAATATTCCACCTTCATAATGAAGTTGTTTAACTATTGGTTCTTCCGGTCGTTTGTCAACTAACCTTATCATAAGCCCTTTATTTAGAAAGGCCAGCTCACGAAATCTATTCAATAATATTTCGTAACTAAATACCAGATCTTCAAATATTAGTGAATCAGGCTTAAATGTTGTTTTAGTACCAGTTTTATCTGTTGTGCCAATAACTTCTAGCTTAGTTGCAACATTTCCTCTCTCATATCTTTGTTTATATATATTACCATCTCTATAAACTTCAACTTCCAAATATTCAGATAATGCATTTACTACTGAGGCTCCAACACCATGAAGTCCACCGGAAACCGTATATCCCTCTCCTCCAAATTTTCCTCCCGCATGAAGTATAGTATGAACTACTTCAACAGTAGGGATCCCCATCTTTGGATGGATACCAACAGGTATACCTCTCCCATTGTCGATGTTGGTTATAGAATTATCAGGATTTATAGTAATTTCAATTTCTGAACAATAACCTGCTAACGCTTCATCTATACTATTATCCATTATTTCATACACAAGATGATGCAGTCCTCTTGATGAAGTACTTCCAATATACATACCAGGCCTCTTCCTCACAGCCTCAAGACCTTCAAGAACCTGTATATTATTTTCATTATATGATGGGTTCAAATTCGTATTTTCGGACATTTTATCCTCCTGTTTAAAACTTATATAATTAATTTAAAATTATCTTTTATAATAAATTGCAATGTAAAGCTCTATTTGACTATATTATTTAATATTTGATATACCATCAACAAAGCCTGCTCTTTTTTGTAGAGTTACTGAAGAAATTGGTGAAAGATATATTTTACTCTTTTTATCAATTTCAGTTATAATAAAAGATTTTGGAATATCATCTGAAATACTCTCAATAAATCCTTCTTCCTCAGCAATAGACAAAAAATCACGAGTATCTTTTGATAGAGTAGTGGTTTCCAAGTCCATTATTGCAATTACATTTTTCACGGGTACTACAAAATCTCCTCCTATATGCAAAAACATATATTTCCTCCTAGTTTACATTATAAGATTGTAAACAATTTCATTTTAATAAAAAGTATACTCATCAACTTATGCCATTCTTTATTTTATCCCAATTGCAAGCAAACTGCAAATTTTTGTTTCAAAAATCAAGTTTCATCCAAGTAATATCCATATCATATAAAAATATCTGCCAAACTTAACTTATAACTTTTCAGTTATAGTATTCCCATTTTTCACATTAACAAAAAGTATATCACGGAATTCTTTTTTACTGAATATATCTTTTTCAGTACATGTTATAAATGTTTGAACATGAGTTATATTATCAAACAATATTTCCCTTCTTCTATTATCAAGTTCAGACATTACATCATCTAGTAAAAGTACAGGAAATTCGCCAGTTTCCTCTTTTATTATTTGTAACTCCGAAAGCTTTATTGATAAAATAACTGTTCTCTTTTGCCCTTGTGATCCAAATGACTTTACATCCATTCCATTAATTAATATATTGTAATCATCGCGATGCGGACCTTTAAGAGTAGTACATCTTCTAAGTTCTATAATTCTAAGCTTTTTTAAATCATTTATAAAATTTTCTTTTATTTCTTCTATATCTTTATAAACATTATCATTTACTGAAGACATATAAGTTATTTTCATATTTTCATTGTTATCAGAAAGAATGTAGTGATTTTTTTCAGCAGCACTACTCAACCTATTTATAAATTCGTGCCGGCTCTTTATAATTCTAGAACCGGTTTCAGATAATTTCTCATCCCACACATCAAGGGTATCAATTAAACTTCTACTATTTTGCAATTCTTTAAGTAATGAATTTCTTTGTAACAAAATTTTATTATAAAGTTGTAGATCATAAAAATATGAAGGCTTTATTTGGCTTATCGTAATATCTATAAACCTTCTCCTTTGAGAGGGTCCTTCACTTATAACAGATAAATCTTCCGGAGAAAAAATAACTGCAAGTACATTTCCCATGAGATTACCTATTTTTTTTAAAGGTACTTCATTTATTTTTATAACTTTTTTTTTATCTCTCTCATAAAGAATTTCAATATTAGATGACTCCATAGATTTAACAGCATCTAGTGTTATATGAAAACTATTGCTGTTAACATTCACAAGCTCGGCATCTCTTGAGGTACGATGAGATCTTCCCGATGCACACAAAAAAATTGCCTCAATAATATTTGTTTTACCCTGGGCATTTTCACCGTATATAACATTATAAGTTTTAGAAAAACTAATTTTATTTTCCTTATAATTTCTAAAATTCCTTAAATTTAAATTATCAATATACAAAATGATACCTCCGGATATCATTCAATAACAAATTTATCTCCATCTACTTCTATAGTGTCACCTTTTCTAAGTTTTTTCCCTCTTCTAAGTTCTGTTTCTCCATTAACTTTTACACAACCATCATATATAAGTATCTTTGCTTCGGCTCCTGTGGAAACAACATCAGCCCATTTAATAAACTGATCCAATTTTATATACTCGGTATTTATAGAAATTGTTTTCATATTTTTAATACTTCCTTATTCATTTTTTATTCTGACCGGCAGAATCATATAAGCATATTCATCGTTTTCTATAGATCTTATTGTACAAGGTCCTATACTTGATGTAAAGAAAATATCAATTTCCTCATCTTCAATAACCTTTAAGGCTTCAATAAAATATCTTGGATTAAAGCCTATATCCAACCTGTTTCCTGTGACATCAACTCTTACTTCTTCTCTAACTGCTCCTATTTCAGTATTCGATGATATCACAATTTTTTCATCAAGTATACTAAACTTTACCGGATATTTTTTTTCTTCAGCAGTAATAAGAGATGCTCTTTCGAGACTTGATAATATCTCTTTTGTTTTAACTCTTAGTCTGGTTTCAAATTCTTTTGGTATAATACTGTTATAATTTAAGTATTCACCTTCTAACAATCTTGAAACTACCTTACACTTTCCAAAGTCAAACAAAACTTGATTTTGTGTGCTGAATATTGATATTTCTTCTTCAACAGGCTGAAGAATTTTTACAATTTCATTTAAAGTTTTTCCCGGTATTACAACACTAAAGCTTTTATTTTCATTTTCAATTATGGATTTTCTGAGTGCTAGTCTGAAACCATCTATAGAAACAAGTGTGACATTATTTTCATTACACTCTAATAATGATCCCATAAGAATAGGTCTATTTTCATCTATGCTTACTGCAAATAATGTTTGTCTTATCATGTCTCTGACAGTTTTCTGATTGATAATAAATGCATTTTCTTTTTTTATTTCAGGTAGTGAGGGATAATTATCAGCAGGCATGCCCTTTAATTCAAAGTGTGAGTTTTCACATTCTATTATAACCGAATTATTAGAGAGTATTTCTATCATAACCTCTGATTCTGGAAGCCTTCTTACGATATCACCAAACATTTTCGAATTTAGAACTATAGATCCCTGTTCCCTAATATCAGCTTCAACGTAACACTCTATTGCTATTTCAAGATCATTACCTGTTAGTTTGAAATCACTGGATGCTTCTAACAGTATTCCCTCAAGAATAGGCATTGTAGACTTTGTGGAAACAGCTTTTTGAACTATATTTATACCCTCAATTAAATGTTCCTTTGAACATATTACTTTCATTATGAGTATCCTCCCGGCATTCTTTTATATTAATATAATAATTTTTAGTAATAATAGTAATAAGTATTGTTGATTTTGTGTATAACTAGTTTCACACTTTGCAAATAATGGCTTAAAGGTTGTTATTAAATTGTAGATAACTTGTATCAAATAATCAACAATACAACTTTAATTAAACATGAACCAACATTATACACATAATAATCACATGAAGTTTTCCCCATATCAACAATTTTTGTTGATAAACTTAAAATATTAAAGGATAACTAAAAAATAAAATCCAACTCTCGTATATTTAAAACATTTTCAAAACAAGTTTTTCTTTATACATTATATAATCTTATTTTTAGCCGAACCTAACTACCGGTTAAATTTTTCTTAAGCTCATTAACTGCTCTTCTGGTCTCGGAGTTTGATTGAATTTCTTCAACTATCTTTTCGCACGCATGCATAACAGTTGTATGGTCTCTTCCTCCGAAAGCATGTCCTATTTTTGGCAAAGACATATCTGTTAATTCTCTGCATAAAAACATTGCAATTTGTCTTGGATATGCAACGTCTCTTGATCTTTTCTTTGATTTGAAGTCATCCGGTCTTAGATCAAAGTACCTTGCAACAGCATCCTGGATTGAATTGCAATTTATTGACCTGACCTTGTTAGTCGAAAGGATGTCCTTTAACGCTTCTGTGGCAAGATCAACAGTTATTTCATTTTCAGTAAGTGATGAATATGCAATTACTCTATTTAAAGCACCTTCAAGTTCTCTAATATTTGAAGCAATTTTTTCAGCAATAAAAGCCATAATTTCATTTGGTACGTCTAGATTTTCCAATTGAGCTTTCTTTCTCAATATGGCTATTCTGGTTTCTATATCAGGGGCTTGCATATCTGCTATCAATCCCCATTCAAACCTTGATCTAAGTCTGTCCTCGAGAGTAACAATTTCTTTAGGTGATTTATCGCTTGATAAAATAATTTGTTTGTTTGCTTCATAAAGCGCATTGAAAGTATGGAAAAACTCTTCCTGAGTTCTTTCTTTACCAGCAATAAACTGTATATCATCTATTAATAGAATATCTATATTTCTGTATTTTGATCTGAATTCTTCGTTTTTGTCGTCTTTGATAGCATTGATAAGTTCATTTGTAAATTTTTCCGATGATACATATAAAACTTTAAGAGAAGGATTCTGTTGTAAAACAAAGTGTCCAATGGCGTGCATAAGGTGCGTTTTACCAAGTCCAACTCCCCCATAGATAAATAAAGGATTGTAGGCTTTAGCAGGTGCTTCTGCAACAGCAAGTGCGGCAGCATGTGCGAAACGGTTACTGTTTCCAATTACAAATGTGTCAAATGTATACTTTGGGTTCAGTAATGATATAAGGGCATCTTCAGTGTTATTGCTTGTTTCGGATTGATCCGAATACTTATCAATATTCTCCTGAGATGGAACTACAAAGTTTATGGAATATTCCTTAAAAGTTGTTTGCTTAATAGCATTTTTTATAAGTATTTGGTATCTCGATTCCAAAATACCTTTATTAAATTCAGCTGGAACGGCCAAGTGAATAGTATTATTGTATATAGAGAGTGGTTCTATAGTTTTTATCCATGTGTTAAAACTAATTTCAGTTAATTCATTTTGAAGCAGGCCTAATGTTTTTTGCCATAAATCTGTTAATTGGACACTCATATAATTCCTCCAAATATGTACATAAAATAATCATTAAAATTAGTTTGCTATTAACCTCCTCAATTAGTTAATAGCAATTTAGGAACATTTAAAGATTTAGTTCCTGTTCTGAATAACGAAAAATAATTGATTTAATCCATTTTAATTAATATAAAAAATAAAACTATTTTTCATTATTCCTTATCCTATGTTTTAAGAATTAAATTATCTTTGGTTTAAGTCTGTAGATAACCAACCTTATCTTTATATATTTTGTAAAAATCAGGTCATCAAATTCACCCAGTACATTTTAACAATAAGTTTATATGTACTTGTCCTAAACTTAAGAATCATAAAACTAAAATATGATTCTAATGTGCGGAACAAATTGTTACAATGGTTATCTTTTGAATAAGGATAAATAAGTAAAATTAAAACCTATGCTAATCATTGACAAATCTTATAACAATTAAGCAACAATTGTAAGATTTTTGTATAATTATTTATAAAAGTAATATAATAATGTGGTAAATTATAATATCTGTATAAAAATTAAATATAATAGTTACACACAGGTTATCAACATAAATCTGTTGATAATCCATTGGTTATCAACAGGCAATAATTATATTATCAGACTTTTGCACAATATTCAACAGAAAAAATAAAAGATATCCACAAAATTATTGATAAAAATTTTATTTATCCACATGGGGTGTCAAAAAAATTTTTATTAGTGAGAACTGATGGTTAAAACCCAATAAAATCAGCTTTTTTGAAAAACAAATTTATGAATTATTTTTTTTGTAATTACATAAATAGTTTCTTGACATTAAAGAAGTATTTAATATATAACCTGACTTTGGTATCAGACATTAGAAAATGGTGTTAACTATTATGGTAA
>CAZLZR010000069.1:0-24504 GCA_964564015.1 uncultured Acetivibrio sp. | reverse complement strand
AAAAAAATTCTTAAATTAAGAATTAATAGAAAAAGGTGTTCATGAATTTACCGTGGTTATGGCTCCAACAGATATTGTATATGTTCTTGAAAATGGTACAATGAGAATTGGTATTAACAATACTGGTTTTTGGAAAATTTTTAAACCTTAGGGGGTATAATATGGTTGTTATAGGACTAACACGTGAATTAGATAATGACAGCAAATATCCTTCAATAAAAGAACTAATTAATAAGCCTATTAAAGAAAAGAAAAAGGTAATAGAATACATGAAAAAATGTAAAGTCATAGGAGTAGCCCCAGCAATAGTTCGGGATGTAATAAATCCTGAAAATAGAATACCTGAGCTTCTATTAATGACAGACGGAATATATGAATGGCGCTCAGATATAATCTATTATGTTGAAAAATATGATATGGAATTACCTGAAGAATTTATTCAACACATATTGAAGCAAGTATAAAGTTATGAAACCATAATTACCCGAGTGTGGAAATACAACACTTCGGGTTTTTCTTTCATAGAACCTGCAAATATGGGACTAAATAGCTATGAAGCCATTATGCAAAAACTGTACTGAAACATTTTCTGATATTATTAAGGCAATGGAGTAATGGAGGGCTAAAAGTGGGCGATATGTTAGATGTGAAAGAATTATTAAAATCTGCCGGATGGTTTGAAGGAAGGAAAATTGATACATCCGACATGAGAAAAAAGTACCAACAATTTGGATATGAGCATTTCCCTGCTGTATTGAGATGCTTTGGAATAATTTGGTAATGTTAGTATAGAGAATAACATATCCGAAGAACAACACCACACAATTCCAGAAAGAGTATTATGTGAATACTTTAAAAATGGAAAATTTAAAGATGAAGAAAGATATGCAGGCGAAAGACTTGTATTGATTGGAGAGGCATGTAATGGAAACTTGTTATTATTTGTTTCAGAGACAGGGAAGATATACCCCAGCACTGGAAAATTGGCGATAACCCATGGCAAGCTTGAGAATCACTATTCAATCATGCAGGATTTATGGACTGGAGAGACTTACAAAGAGAAAGGATTAAAGAATAATTTTCACGAGGTAAGAAACATGAGTAGTTGGAACTTTTTCACAAAAGACATCAAGTTGGTAAAACACAAACTAATCCATTAGAAAATATCATTTTGAAAACTATATCACTAATGGAAAACTGTAACAATTATAAAAACGAGGCAGAATTCAAAAAAAGTCAATGAACTCGCAAATAATAATTCATTGGCATGGGAATTATATTGCTTGATACCTATTGTATTTACATGACTTGTTGTTACAGATGTTAAATATTCCAATGAAGTTGCATTTAATTTTAGTAATGAAAAACAAGATAAGAAACTGCTAGCAGATATGAATATATTCAATAACATTCTCAGAATAGTTCAGGAAAAGATACATAAAGGGAAAAATGAAAAAATAGAAGCAAATTTGTTTTTAAGTGCTGAATTTAATGCAATACATATTGCATTAGTGTTAATACTCCTAATTTTCTCTGTAACCGTTTGTGGTTATAGTATTCAATGTAATTGTTTATCATATCAATAACAGATTCTTTGCTAGTAAATCTCTTCCTATATGCTTGAAACGATGATTATAAATTTTGCTGATTCTCAAACGGAACTGAACTCGTTTATTGATTTGCGTTTTATAAGTGCTTTGAAGTATATCGCAGATCAAATCATGAATCCGGTATACGACATGAAAGAAATTCAAGGGAATATTAACACGCTTGAATTTTTAGACAAGTATACACTTCAACAAAAATTAAGGAAAGAGTATTATACTATCCAGATTATTCTTCTGACAGTTATGTTAATGATTGCAATAGTAGTTGCTCTGGTAGTTAATCCAACTTTTATAAAAATGATCTGTGTCATAGCTTGGTTTGCACCTATAGTTGATTATGTAATATCAAACTTCGTGACACTAAGTAAAGATATTAGGCGGCTAGATGAGTTGTGTAAAAAGTGTGATAAGCTGGAATGGGATATTAATAACAAAGAACTAACTGATATTACTTCAGAACTAATATTGATACAATATGCAATTCGAGAAAATAGAGAAAAGGCGTTTATGGTTCCAGACTGGTTCTATGAGGTAGGCAATTAAATCGTCAAAAAAAGGAAGATAAGATCGCAGATGTAATCCAAAGAAAAGGCGAAAATAGTTAGTATAAGCTAGTGTTGTGCGTTATACTGGCATCATCTAATTTCCAACTATATTTTATACAGTGTGGAGCAGAATCATCGGATCATCTATAATGCTAATACAGCAAAATTTTTTTATTGCTATTATAACTCCCACATTGCAATGTGGTTTGCAACCTAACCTCTGTTTCAGATACAGTATTTGATTATCTTTCTGAGGATATGATATAATCTATAATAATTGATGGGTATTATTGGAGGAAAACAATGAAAATAAAAAGCATTAATTTAAAAGAATTTGCATTATTCCATGATTTAAAATTAGATTTTTCACCTAATATAAACGTTATTACAGGGTTAAATGGAGTAGGTAAGACCGTTATCCTTAAGACTTTGTATAGTTTGTTGAAAACAATTGAAGATATAAATAATGAATTGACTAATCCTAAAGTTGGAAGGGTATCAATTGAAAAAAGTAAAGAAATGTTAGCTGCAAAGATAATTGGTGTCTTTATGCCCGATGAAGGAAGAATAGGCAGGCTTGTAAGCAGGAAAGTAGGCAGAGGAAATGCAAATGTTAATGTGCAGTTAGAACAAGATAAAAATATTCGAATTAGAATATCAACACTAATGGAAAAAAATATAGAAATACTAGATGATCTGAGAGATATAAAGAGTGATATTCAAACGCTCTTTATTCCACCTAAAGAAATAATATCAGCAGCCTCCAATTTTTTCAGTATATATGACAATTATCATATTGCGTTTGAAGAGACTTATTATGATTTGAATAAGGTGCTTCTTAAACCTTTAACTAAAGGTAAGAACTCAAAAGAGCAGAATGCAATATTAGAAAAGTTTGAAGATATAATCAAGGGTAAAGTTAGAATGAAAGATAACAAATTTTATATAAAAGGAAAAGACATAGGGGAAATAGAAATGGGCTTGGTTGCCGAAGGAGATAGAAAGCTTGCTACCATCCTGCATCTTGTATCTAATGGTACTCTCAATTCCAATACTATCCTGTTTTGGGATGAGCCTGAATCAAATTTAAACCCAAACAGAATGAAATATATTACACAGGCATTGGTAGAACTTGCAAAAATGAATGTACAGATTTTTCTTACAACCCACAGCTATTTCCTTCTCCAGGAGTTTTCGATGTTTGCGCAGTATGAAGCAAAGAATAATAAGTTAGGTGTGAACTTTATTTCCTTATATGAGGAAGATGGACAAATCCTTTCGGATTGCGCCCCGCAGACCTATGATTTACAGCACAATTCAATTGTCGAGGAGTTTGAAAGTTTATACAACCGGGAACAGGAGAAGCTACATGATAATTAAAGAGGGCAGTCTTCAATTTGAGTTTGCCGAAGGGGTTAAAGCAATAAAACTCGATGAAACACCTTATTACAAAAGATTTAAAGATTGTATGCCGGGAAACAAAGGAGTAGACATAATTGCATATAATGACAAGCATTTTACACTGATTGAAATAAAAGATTTTGAAGGTTATGAAAATAATAAGGAAAATATTAAACGATTGATGACCAATGGAGAGGAAACTGAGACCCTTGATGATGAAATTTCCCAAAAAGTACGCTCAACAGTAGCAGCTATATTTGGCAGTCATATAAATCAAGATAAGGATTTAGATGAATATTTTGAGGCATTAAAAGGTAAGTTGAGTGATGCAAATGAATTTATTCCTACTGTAGATGTTATATTATTTGTTGAGGGTGATATTTCAAGAATGGTGAGAAAAAAGGGTTTGAAACAGGAAACTACCGTAGCATTTAAAACAATTCATGATAGTTTAAAAAGAAAACTTAGGTGGTTAACAGACAGAGTATCAGTAGAAAATATGGAATTAAAAAGAGCTCAGAGATATTTTGAAGTAAAGAGAGTTTAAAAGATACTATAAGTATTATAATAGTGTTTATATATAAATCTAATTTTTAGGAGAATATTTACAAATGATAACTGGTGAAGTTAAAAATAAAATTGATAAAATATGGACTGATATATGGGCAGGGGGCATTACACATTATAAAATCCATTAATAACGACAAGTCTTCTGCATTTTCAAGATATATGGAAGATGCAATGTTCCTGATTCCGACACCACAGGTGTTGCAGAAAATAATTACAGGTCTGGATGAACTGTACGAGCATGACATAAAGGATCTTGACATGCAGGGAGATTTATACGAGTATATGCTTGGGAAATTGTCCGTTGCAGGTCAGAATGGCCAATTCAGAACTCCAAAGCATATCCGTGATATGATGGTAAAATTATTGGCTCCCGGCCCGGATGACAAAATTTGTGACCCGGCCTGTGGGACAGCAGGCTTTTTGGTGTCTTCGGCTGAATATATAAGAGAGAAATTCGGAAGTACCATGACAACAGAACAGTGGAGGAATTTTGAGGGTGATGCCTTTACAGGGTTTGATACAGACAGGACAATGCTGCGCTTATCAGCAATGAATCTGATACTGCACTCAATATCCAATCCACACATAAATTACGCAGACAGCGTATCAAAGAGAAATGATATTTCAGACGCCTATGATGTGATTTTAGCCAATCCGCCATTTACAGGAACTGTTGATGCAGAGAGCATACATGACAAGCCCCAAAGCTTTATCAAATTGTTCGATGAGGATAAGCGGAAGGAATTTGTTAATATAATCAATGAGGTTAAAGACAATACCACTAGAATTATAAGCTAGTGCTGATGGCAAAGCTAACAATTAAAGGAGTTTGGGAATGAAAAAAAATAAGGAATCTGATTATGAAAAGCAATTAAATTTAAAGATTGAAGAGCGATTAAGCAGAATTGAAAATCCGGACTACTTATTTGGCAAGCGTTTTGACAGGAAGGATTATTTGATTACGCTTGCAGTTGCGTTTTTTTGCCTGATATTTTTGATTTATGGTGCAAATCTATAGTTTTGAAAATACATTTTAACATAATGAAAGTTGAGTTGGAGAAGAGTAATGCTAAAAAGCACTGGAAAGTGAGATGCTAAAGTGAAAAATGATATTAATCAAGAAATAGAAAAAGAGGCGGTCTTTGGAATTACACCCGTACTTCAAAGTGAAAAGATTTATGGTTTTTTGGATGCTTTTTTGGTACTGTCAGGTTATTGTATTGCCACCTGGAGTTATACCCAGGGGTCTTATCTCGCGACGTTGGTAAATTTTAAGCAGCTATTAATCGGGGCTTTTTTAGGAGCCATTCTTATGCTGGCTATTTACCAGCTACCGGTTATTTTGTCCGTCAGATATGGCATTGATATTTGGATATGGATGCGGTCTGTATTCGGTCATTTCGGAGTAAAAATTATGACAGTCATTATTATTGTCATAAATTTTCCATGGTATGCTGTTTGTGCGGAACTGTTTGCATCATCGATGAAGAATCTGGCAGCACTTTTTGGACTTAAATTGCCCGATTCATTACATCTGGTTTTAGCAATCCTATGTGTGTTGATTGGGACATTTATTGCTTATAAAGGGATAGCTACAATTACATGGACTACACGTATTTTGGTGCCGTTGCTTTTAGGAGTAGGAGTGATGGTGGTCATTATAGGATTTACTTCAGTACCGTTTGAAGTTATATGGAACTACAAACCGGTGGATACGGGGTATTCAAATAAGATTATTCCTTATATCATTTCGATAGAAGCGAATTTTGCATTTGTTATTACTCTGGTAGGCGGTATGTCAGGAGTGCCCAGGTTAACCAAAAGTGAGAATTCGGGATTTTGGGCAGGAGTGCTTGGACAGGGATTGTCAGGTTCTTTTTTTGTAGTTGTTGGAGCAGTTATGTCAATTGCCATGCAACATGTAACCGGTAAGATGATAGATGATCCTACAATTATGCTGGCTACGTTATCTGTTCCGGCACTTGCACTTTCTTCATTATTGCTGGTTGCATTTGCAAATATCGGTACACAGGCAGTTGGTTCCTATCTGTATGCAGTTATGTTGAAATCTTCCTTTAAAAAAGCGGATTATCGTGTACTTATCATGATTTTGGCTTTGTATGTGAGCATCCTTTGTGCTTGGGGCAAGATTATTGAATTCTTTGGCTCGTTTCTTACTCTCAGTGCCTGTATTTATGCGCCGCTTGCTGCACTTTTGTTTGTAGATTTCTTTTTTGTTCGTAAACAAAGACTGGCACTCAGGTCGGCTTTTGGCATAGCGGGATATCACGCATATGATTATACAAAGGGAATTAACTGGATCGGGGTTTTGTGTGTTGGCGCAGGTATTGCCATGTCGCTTCTTATTTATAATCCGATTACTGGAGAAGTGCATAATATGTTTCTATTTCATTTAACACCTACAGGTTTTTCTTTTATTGGAACGGGGATATTGTACTATGTTTTTAGCAGGATACCGTCTACACGCAAATATCTGCTTCGGGATAGAGAAGAACTTACTGTTTAGGAGTAGATTGAAAAGATAGGATAGGGGTCAACATGAAGAAAAAGATAGTAACAAAGCCTTTTGATCGCAATATAAAACCTCCAAAGCAAAACATTTTTTTTATGCCGCTTATATGGCTTTATTGCTGGTGGGTTACCAGAAAAGGAAAGCTGAGAATAAACAAGGTTCGAATGAGTGGATTAAAGCCACCATATTTGGTGCTTGGAACCCATCATGCTTTTATGGATTTTTGCGTGACACCATTAGCATTATTTCCACATAGGGCAAATTATGTGTCGGAGCTGGAAGGTTTTGAGGCCTACGGCGAATGGTTATATAGACAGATTGGATGTCTTGGAACCAGAAAATTTGTAAATGATTTGGCTTTAATTAGTAATATTAAAAGAGTAATAAAGAGGAAGGGAATTTTAGTATTGTATCCTGAAGCACGGTATGCCAATGTTGGGACAAATTCTAAATTGCCGGAATCCGTTGGTAAATTGGCGAAGATGTTAAAGGTTCCTATTGTGGTTATTAATATGAGGGGAAACTATTTGCAGTCTCCAATATGGAATTTAACTATACGAAAGGAAGCAATATTGGATGCTACTATTACTCAGGTATTTACCAAGGAAGAAGCAGCTAAAGCAACAGTAGCAGAAATAAATGCAAAAATACAGGAATTCTTAACTTATGATGAATATGCATGGCAATATGAAACAAAACAAGCTATTACCTATAAGAAACGTGCAGAAGGGATTGAACTTGCATTGTATCAATGTCCTGTTTGCAAGTGCGAATTTCAGATGGAATCAGAGGGCGAAAACATATTCTGTAAGCATTGTGGTGAAAGATGGTATATGACAGAGTATGGAAGGATGGAGCATTTGATTCAAAAGCAACAATCTGAAAATTGTTTGGTCAGGGAGCATCATAATCTAATTCCAGATTGCACTGTAGATTTCACTCATATACCGAATTGGTATGAATGGGAACGAAGTCAGGTCATAAAAGAGATTGAGAAAGGCATATATTGTCTGAACATAAAGGTGCATATTGAGGCCTTGCCTAATGCGATAAATTTTATTGACCTTGGAGAAGGTATATTGAGGCATGATATGGAAGGTTTCGCTCTGACATTTAAAGAATATAATGATGATAAAGAGAAAACGATTTACTTTTCATCCATTTCAATGACTTCAATTCATACGGAATATAATTACCGAGGGAAGGGTCAATGTGTAACATTGTCTGCAGTTGATAATACTTATTTCTTGTTTCCAAGAGGTGAAGGCTTTAATGCTACAAAAATACAATTTGCAACAGAGTATTTACATGAATTGGCTCGATTGGGAGTAAATAAGAATCGGTAGCAGTACTTTTTGCTGATTAACAATAATAAGTAATTAAGATTATGATGACAAGCCATATACACGGCAAATTCATAAGAATATAGCGAGGAAAACTTAGTTTTATGATTGAAGAATTGAAGTTTGTATGCTAGCATGAAAGGAAAATATAGATCTATTAAATATTTTAAATTTATAGTTTTTGGGTGATTAAATGAAAAAGAAAAAACTTATTACTCTATTAACAATTTTGGGTTGTGTTGCTTTTTTGTTATAATTTCGATAGTAATCCTAAATTTAAAGCCGGTTAAGGATTTTTATACAAAACAAAAGCTTCTTGCAAATTTTGAGGATTTGTACGGTACAAAATTTGAAGATGCATACTTTAAAATCGTTGATTACGATATGTATAAAGGCTATATCAGAGAATATGGTATAAATTTGGATGAGAATGCAAAGTATCTCTTTTAGAGTTACAAATCAAAAGACAAAATTGATGGGGGAGTGAGTGCAAAATGGAGCAGTTTTCGTTTAAGGCTAAAACAGCTGTTGTAACAGGTGGGGCGAGAGGTATCGGCAAATGTATCTGCGAGGAATTTGAAAAATGCGGAGCAAATGTTTGTGTAATTGACCTTCTCGAAAATCCATATTTCTGCGGTGATATAGCTGACGAACAAACACTCATAAACTTTGCGGATAAAGTTATTTCCGACTACGGCAAGGTTGACTATATAATCAACAATGCAATGCCGCTTTTCAAAGGTATTAACGAATGCTCCTATGACGAGTTTAACAATGCAATAAGAGTTGGAGTGACAGCTCCGTTTATGCTTGCAAAGCTATTTATGAATAACTTTGCTGAAGGTGCAAGTATAATAAACATATCCTCAAGCCGTGACAGGATGAGTCAGCCGCAGTCCGAAAGTTACACTGCCGCAAAGGGCGGAATATATGCCCTCACGCACTCTTTAGCAGTAAGCCTTGCAGGGAAGGCAAGAGTTAACTCAATCTCACCCGGCTGGATAGACACAGACTACACCACACACACGGGTTCTGACGTAAACCAGCACCCGGTAAAAAGAGTAGGCAACCCGCTTGACATAGCAAACATGGTGCTCTTCCTCTGTTCCGACAAGGCAGGTTTTATTACAGGAGAAAACATCTGCATCGACGGTGGAATGACAAGACAGATGATTTATCACAATGATTTTGGATGGAAATTAAGCGAATAAAAAAGAATATATAAAAGTTATTCTCGGATGATAAATTGGTTTGACTTATTATAAAGAATAAATTAACATTTCAAAGAGAACTATAGGGTATTCTGTAGTATGGTTAGAAATAAAAAAAAGAGAGAATTAAAACAATTAACTTATTGAGTTTGAAAGGGGACGAATGTCCCCTACCTTAGTATTTACCAAATTCATTGTCGGATAATTTTATTTTTGAAATAGAAAGTGAATCTGCTTTTTTTCTTTCAGACATTCCCTCAAGGGTTTTTAATATTTCAGGGTCGATAGTCTTGAGGTATTCGTTCGAAGAAGGCTTATTTTTCATAAGAACAAATTTGCTGACCTGATCCTTTAGTAATTCAGCCTGACCTGAAAGCTCTTCGCTGGCAGAAGCACTTTCCTCAGAAGTTGCAGAGTTCGTTTGTATAACCTGTGATACCTGATTTATGGCCTGATTGATCTGCATAATTTTGGTTGCCTGATCATTTGAAGCAACAGCTATGTCATTCACGAGATTTGCTACTTTAGAAATACCTTCAACAATACTTTCCAGAGCTTCTGCGGTTTTATTTGCTATTATGGTTCCGGTTTCGACACTCTTAACAGAATTTTCAATCATTCCAGTTGTTTCCTTAGCTGCATTAGCAGAGCGCATTGCAAGATTTCGTACTTCTTCTGCAACAACTGCAAATCCCTTTCCGTGCTGACCTGCTCTTGCTGCTTCCACAGCAGCATTAAGTGCTAAAATATTAGTTTGAAATGCTATTTCATCAATAACCTTTATAATCTTTGAAATGTTACTTGATGACTTGTTGATTTCATCCATTGAATTAAGCATTTCCTTCATCTGCTCGTTTCCTTTTATAGCGTTTGATTTGGAAACTTCGGCAAGTTCATTTGCATTATTAGCATTCTGTGCATTTTGTTTTGTATGTACAGAAATCTCTTCAAGTGTAGCATTTAGCTCTTGTATGGAACTTGCCTGTTCGGTGGCACCTTGAGATAAAGCTATGCTGGAAGATGACAATTGATTCGAACCCGATGCTACTTGCTTTGCAGCTATGTCTATATTGTTTATCACTTCATTAAGGTTTTGGGTCATTTTGTTGAAACCTCTGCACAAATTACCGATTTCATCATTGCTTTTAAACTCAATGCTGACATCCAAATTTCCGTCGGCAATTTTTTCAGCAGCTGAAACAACTTCAAATAAAGGTTTTGATATACTTCTTTTTATATAGAGGAATATAAGGGCAGAAAGAACTAAAACTACAATTATGGCAATTATCAACAACTCAATTATAATCTTATTTCTAGCTGCGATAACTTGACTTTCAGGCTGACCTGCAAACACTACACCGATTGCTTGATTATTGGAATCCATCAGTGGCATATACGCACATACATAAGGAGTACCTAAAATTTCAGCATTTCCAACATACTTCTCTTTCTTATTAAGTACAATATCGGCTACTTCAGAGTCAAGTTTTGTTCCCACAAGCCTGCTTCCATTTTGAACAATGGTAGTATTATATCTGACATCGCCTAGAAATAACGTTAAATCAGTCTTGTAAATCTGCTTTAGATTATCCATAATTTCAGCTTTATCAAGCATATAACCGGTGGATATAGTCCCTATAATAGTACCTGCTTCATTTTTTATAGGTGCTGCGGCTCTTGCAGATAGCTTTATATTATCATCAGACTCAACATTTGCATAAGCATTACCTTTAAGTGCCATTTGAATACTAGCCTGACCTGCTACATTGTCTCCTCTGCTACTTGCATCATGAGTTCGGGCTAAAACTATGCCATTGATATCAGTTACAGTGATAAAATCTATTTTTGCGTCATTTGCTATTGAATTGACGATACTATAAACACTGTTATCGTCTTTATTTTCAATTGCATTGATTACATCATGATTTAGGGATATCATTTTTGCATACTTAAGAGACTGCTCCTTATAATCATCTATTAATGAGTTTAAACCTTCCATGCCTTTAACTGCCTGTTCTTCATTAACGTTGTTATTGAAGTTGATAAACTGAAATAGTGCAGTGTTTACAATGATTGCAATCGCAATTATAACAGATATTGCAGTAAAAAATAAAAGTTTGCCTCCAATGCTCATGTCTTTTAACTTTTTCACAGTATTTGGCACCTCCGTTTTATAATAAAAACTTTACGCACGCAATAATTAATATCGACATATTGCATTTAAAAGTAAAGCTACTTTTTCATCTATACAATTATTCCTAATGAATAATCCTAATAAAGGATAAAATATAACTACTGAATAACTTTGACAAAATTGCAATTTGTGATATTATAAAGCAAAAAACAAGGGAGCTTGTACGGATGACAAACATTAACAAAAAGGGACGCATTTGGGAAATAGACTTTTTACGAGGTTTTCTGATATTAGTAATGATATATATGCATCTGATTTTTGATTTGCAATATTATTACGGAATGAATCTCAACTATGAAGGAGGAGTGCATGGCATAATTGTAAATATAGGCGGAGCACTCTTTATAATGGTATCGGGAATCAGTACAGCTTTTAGCCGTAGCAACATAAAACGGGGATTTTTAGTCCTTTGTGTTGCTTTAGCAATAACCATAGCTACCTTAATATTTAATCCTGAATTTGTTATAGTTTTTGGTATTTTGCATTTTATGGGAGTTTGTATGCTTGTTTCTCCAATTCTAAAGAAAGTTCCTACTATATGGCTGTTCATTCTTAGTGCTGTTATAGCATCTACTGCGTTAATATTGCCACGTATCAAAGTTGACCATAATTATCTGTTTATGTTTGGGCTATATACTTCCGATTTTACATCTGCGGATTATTACCCATTGCTTCCTTATTCCTGGGCATTTTTATTCGGAATGGGTCTTAGCAGGATATTATATAAAGAAAAGAAAAGTATTATACCTTTTCCTGTAAAAAGCACATTTGTGAATTTTATTGGAAGAAACTCACTCTATGTATATATTCTACATCAGCCTGTAATTCTAGCAATACTTTATATCATAATGAATAGATTAAAATAATGAATTTAAAAAGTTTCAGTATACAATTACACTCCTTTGAAAAAAATAAATTAAATTTATTTTCAAAGGAGTGTATTATTATGGCAAATAAAAAAAATAAAACAAATATCAAAGATGAGAGAATAGAAGATGTGACAATGTACGGAGAGTTTATATCTTCGTTTGACCAATGGATGACGCCTGACAGACAGAAGAACAGAGCAAGGTATTTAGCAGAGGTTACCGAGGAAACATCTCCCGATATTAAGAATAAAAACGATAAAAAGAGAAGCAATTAAAATCAAGGCTGAATAATACCGAATAACAGTGACGTATTTAAATAATTTGGCTATTTTTTGCTGTTTATTATGTTTTGTTTTGTTGAAGAGTGGTATGAAATATTTTATAATATTATTGAAAGTCAAAGAAAGTCAAAATCAATGAGGGAGGTGATAAACTTGGCAAAACTTAGTGATCTAATTGAAGCTTTTATAAAGCAGTTAATCAGTGATACTGATGGGACTGTTGAAATTCAGAGAAACGAGCTTGCCAACCAGTTTAATTGCGTACCTTCTCAGATTAATTATGTTATAGATACCAGGTTTACAACCGAGAGAGGCTATTATGTCGAGAGCAGACGCGGTGGTGGGGGGCATATAAGCATCAGAAGGGTTAGTATAGAACATAAGGGAAAGAATTATCTTATGCACATTATCAATTCGATGGGGGATAATATTTCACAACAGTCAGCACTGGTATTTATAAACAACTTTATAGATTATAACGTTATTTCCGAAAGGGATGGATTACTAATGAAAGCGGCAACAAGTGACAAGGCCTTGTCACTTGTGCCTGTTGAACATAGAGGAAATATCAGGGCAAGTATCTTAAAGAATATGCTGGTTAGCTTGCTGGTATAGTAAAAGTTATCTGAAGTATAATGCAGGAATTATTAAGTACACCTATAAATAAACTTATCAAGAGAAGCATTAATAAGTCGTGGATGACCCGTAAAGTTTTTTTGTATAGTTTACACCCTGAAACAAAGAAAGTGTATTTAATTATCGGGAAAGATTATTTGGTATGTAAAGCCTGAATATTTAGAAATACAGGCCATAAAGATTATATGCATGTAAAATCTTTAATTTGAGTAGGGTAAGGGATTTAGACTGCTGTAAGCTGGTGATGTTAATAGCACCAGGACCGGGAAAGGAGTGAGGCATATGCTGTGCCAGAATTGTCAGAAGAGGGTTGCCAATGTACAGGTTACACAGGTTATAAATAATACTAAAAATGTAATTTATCTTTGTGAACAGTGTGCAAGGGAAGAAGGAAAAGTTATAATCGGATCTCCGTTTAGTGTTAACGACTTTTTCTCAGGGATGATCGGAATCCCGGTGAGACCTTCGGTTGCTGAACAACAGCTTGTGTGCGATAAATGCGGAATGAGTTACGAAGAGTTTAAAAAAGTAGGGAAGCTTGGCTGCGAAAATTGTTACGAAGTATACGGAGACAAGTTGGCTCCGATTTTGAGGAGATTGCATGGAAATCTTCAGTACCATGGTAAAGTTCCCAAAAAGGTATATGAGACTGTGAAAGTATCAAAAGAAATAGACACTTTGAAGGAACAATTGGATAAGGCCGTTAAATGCGAAGAATACGAGAAGGCCGCGGAATTAAGGGACAAGATCAGAGCATTGGAAAACAGTGCATCCTGATACAGGCTTTATGCATGATTTGGAGGTGGACATATGGAAAGTTGGTATATTGAAAAGGGACCCGAATCGGATGTGGTTATGAGCAGTAGAGTGCGCCTTGCACGCAATTTTAAAGATTTTCCTTTTCCTTTCAAAATGAGCAGGGAGGAAGGAGAAAAAGTAGTACAAAAAGTTAAGGATGCTATTTTTAATAGCAGTATTGCGACTACTGATTTTGAATTTAAGGATATGCAGAAGCTGAATCCTGTTGACAAACAGGTTATGGTGGAAAAGCACCTTATAAGTCCGAATCTTGCGGCAGGAAGAGTTGAAAGCGCTGCAATAATCAGTGGTGATGAGAAGATTAGTATTATGATAAATGAAGAAGACCACCTTAGAATTCAGTGCCTGTTTTCAGGTTTGCAGCTTGATAAGGCTTGGGATCTTTGTAATAAGATAGATAGTTTGCTTGAGGAAAATATTGATTATTCGTTCAGTGAGAAATTTGGATACCTGACATGCTGCCCGACAAATGTGGGTACGGGCATTCGTGCTTCTGCAATGCTGCACCTTCCTGCACTTACAATGACCGGTTATATAAAAGGAATGTTGGAGATTTGTGGTAAGCTTGGTATAGCAGTCAGAGGGATATACGGAGAAAATAGTGAAGCTTCAGGTAATTTGTTTCAGATATCCAACCAGATTACTTTAGGTCAGACTGAAGAAGAGATCATAAATAATATAACGAATATAGGAAATCAGATTATTAACCAGGAAAGAGTTTTGAGAACGGAATTATACAGACAGAATCCTTTCAGGTTTGAAGATAAAATTTACCGTTCGTTAGGTACATTGTCCAATGCGAGAATTATTTCTTCGGAAGAGAGTTTTAAATTGATTTCGGATGTTAGACTTGGCGTAGATATGGGAATAATTAAAAACATAGATATAAGCAGGCTTAACGAGATACTCCTTATGATTCAGCCTGCAAACTTGCAGATGAGTTTTTCCAAACCATTAAGTCCTGACGAAAGGGATATTAAAAGGGCCGAATTGATAAGGGAAAAGTTAAATTAAGATAAGACATATATATAAATTGTTCTTGAGACAAACATACCGCAGTTTAAAGTAGCAATAAAAGCATTAGGCAGCAGCGTTACAATTTAATACGAAGGAGGATTTGAATATGTATGGACGTTTTACTGAAAAAGCTGAGAAAGCAGTAAGTTTTTCACAGGAAAGTGCAATGACTCTTGGACATAATTATGTTGGTACTGAGCATCTATTACTCGGATTGATTAAAGAAGGTAGCGGAGTGGCAGCTAAGGTACTACTCAATCAGGGTATTACTGAAGAAAAAGTACTTAAAGAGATTGAGGAATTGATTGGCCGTGGAGAGTCATCCGGCGAACAGCCTTTAGGATTTACACCCAGAACAAAAAGGGTCCTTGAGCTTAGCTTTAGAGAAGCAAGGAGAATGGGACATAATTATATTGGAACAGAACATCTTCTGGTTGGCATACTGAAAGAAGGCGAAAGTGTAGCTGTAAGGATTCTGATGGATCTCGGTCTTGAACCGCAGAAGCTATATTCCGAAGTTGTAAAGATGTTCAGCGAAGAAGGCCCGGGTACATCAGGAGTTCCAAAAAGTAATGCGGCCGGTTCAAATACACCGACTTTGAATCAGTTTGGGAGGGATCTCACTGATATGGCAAGAGAGGCTAAGTTTGATCCGGTTATAGGAAGAGATAAAGAGATTGAAAGAGTAATTCAGATACTGAGCAGAAGAACAAAAAACAATCCTTGTCTTATAGGTGAACCCGGTGTTGGAAAGACGGCTATTGCTGAAGGATTGGCACAAAAGATAGTTGAAGGCAATATCCCGGAAATGCTAAAAGATAAGAGAGTGGTGACTTTGGACCTGTCCTCTATGGTGGCAGGGGCAAAATACAGAGGAGAGTTTGAAGAGAGGCTAAAAAAAGCTCTTGAAGAGATAAAAAAAGCCGGAAACGTAATCCTGTTTATTGATGAGATGCACACAATTATCGGAGCCGGTGCAGCTGAAGGTGCTATCGATGCTTCAAACATCTTAAAACCTTCTCTTGCAAGAGGAGAAATCCAGGTTATAGGTGCAACAACTCTTGATGAATACAGAAAACACGTAGAGAAGGATGCAGCGCTTGAAAGAAGGTTTCAGCCAATAACAGTTGGAGAACCGACAAAGGAAGAAGCTATTGAGATTCTAAAAGGTGTCAGGGATAAGTATGAAGCCCATCATAGGGTTAAGATTACCGATGATGCACTTGTGGCAGCTGTAAAACTATCCGACAGATATATAACAGAGCGTTTCTTACCGGATAAAGCCATAGATTTGATTGATGAAGCAGCATCAAGGGTTCGGCTTAAATCCTTTACTGCTCCACCGGATTTAAAACAGCTTGAAGAACAGGTGGAAAAGTTAAGGAAAGAAAAAGAAGACTCAATTATTTGCCAGGAGTTTGAAAAAGCGGCACGGATAAGGGATGAAGAACAGAGGCTTAAGAATGAACTGGAAAAAGCAAAGAATGATTGGCAGCAAAAGAACCAGACTACTACTGATACTGTTACTGAAGAGGAAGTGGCAGGAATTGTAGCCGATTGGACAGGAATACCTGTCAAACGTCTTGCAGAAGAAGAGACAGAAAGACTTATGAATATGGAAGAGACCCTTCACAACAGGGTTATCGGACAGGAAGAGGCGGTTAAGGCAATATCGAAAGCAATCCGGAGAGGAAGGGTTGGGCTTAAAGATCCGAAACGTCCTGTGGGTTCGTTTATATTCCTGGGTCCTACAGGAGTTGGTAAGACTGAGCTTAGCAAAGCTCTGGCAGAAGCCATGTTTGGAGATGAAAATTCCATTACCAGAATTGATATGTCAGAGTATATGGAAAAACACAGTGTTTCACGTTTGGTTGGATCACCTCCGGGGTATGTCGGGTATGAAGAAGGTGGGCAGCTTACCGAGAAAGTAAGGAGAAAACCTTATTCGGTTGTATTGTTTGATGAGATTGAAAAAGCCCATCCCGATGTGTTTAATATACTTCTTCAGATACTCGAAGACGGAAGGCTGACTGATTCGCAAGGAAGAGTTGTTGACTTCAGAAATACCGTAATTATTATGACGTCAAATGTTGGCGCAAGGCTTATAACCGAACCGAAGAGACTTGGATTCAGTTCGGGTAATGCTGAAAAGGCAAAGACATATAGTGACATGAAAAATAATGTTATGGGAGAGCTTAAAAATACATTCAGACCTGAGTTTTTGAACAGGGTCGATGAGATAATTGTATTCCATCCGTTAGAAGAAGAACACCTTAAGAGTATCGTAGCACTTATGATTGAAAGCCTTGCAAAAAGGTTAAAAGACAATGCCATATCGTTAGAGGTTACCGATGACGCAAAGCTTCTTCTGGCTAAAAAGGGATTTGACCAGGTTTATGGTGCAAGACCTTTAAGAAGAGCAATTCAAAGTATGGTAGAAGACAAGTTGGCGGAAGAAATGCTGGAAGGTAGAGTTAGAGCCGGTGATAAGGTGATCATAGAGAGCAAGGAAGATGATCTGGTATTAAACAAAGCATAAAAAGTAGCCAGGGCTGTACGCCCTGGCTGTTTTTATTAAAGCAGTTCAAGCTGATCATTCTTTCAGGGCTGCATGTAATAGTATGTACACGTCTTATGAAAAAAGTAACCTTAATTTTCCGAAAAGTACTTATAAAAACAGTTAAAATATGTTATTATGTCGTAAAATGTTTTTAGTTTTTTTGCAATTTTAGCTTGTTTCATCAGTTTTATCAATATAATCAGACATTTTGACAAAGAGTGATAATGCATATAGTGTGACATGTTTTAGCGAGAATTGCAAAACTAACTATTTACTTTTAAGTAATAAATATTAATAAATGTATAGAAAATTAATCGGAGGGGGGAGTTATTAAAATGGAGTTTATGGTTGCGTGTAATTGGGAGGAAGATTTATTAGATAAAATAGACTATCCAGAGGTAACAACATTGTTTGGAGGTTTGCCTGATACTATTATTTCAGGCGGAAGGCCTTCTTCAATAATCAAAAATATATCCTATGAGGAGTTTCGCAATTATTTGAAGAGTGTGCATGCAAAGGGATGGATTTTTGACTACACTATCAATTCCACATGTCTTGGTAATCTGGAATTTTCGTCTGAAGGTCATAAACAAATACTTAATTACATAGAAGGCTTATTAGAGGCAGGAGTTGATTCATTAACTATCAGTATGACTACACTGATTGAGATTATAAAAAAACATTTTCCCGGAGTTAAGATAAAAGCATCAACTCTACAGAGAATTAACACTGTTGCTATGGCTCAAAAGTTTGAAGATCTTGGTGCTGATGTGATTATGTTATCTGAACATATCAACAGGGATTTTGAACTTTTGAGTGCAATTCGCAGAAGTGTTAAATCAAAGATTGCTCTTGTTGCAAATGCGGGATGTATATATGGGTGCCACAATATGCATTCGCATTCGAACAGTACTTCTCACAGCTCGAAAATTGAAAATAAGCCCAGGCCTTTCTCAGAGTACTATCAGGCAAATTGTATGCTTACAAGAATATCAAATCCTGTTGAATTTGTAAAATCCAGATGGATAAGACCGGAGGATGTTAAAGTGTATGAAGATATAGGAATAGATATGTTGAAAATACTGGAGCGAAACAGTACCAGTGATACTCTGGGTGAACGAGTAAAAGCTTATAGCGAAAGATCTTTCGATGGAAATTTTATAGACTTGATGGGGCAAATATTTAATAGAAAAAAAAGTATACCTCCTTCACTGGTTACAGAATTTTCGAGAGGGAGAAATGAAGGCATGAAAAAGATAGGTGAATTTTTTAGAACTTTTTTCCAAGTTGAAATTTCAGATCTTTTTTATCTGGACAATAAGAAAATACCAAAGGATTTTATCAATGGTTTTATGAACAGAGACTGTTCAAAACTGTCATGCAATAAATGCAATTATTGCAAGAGTATTGCGGATACCTGTATGACACATGTAGATCAAAAAGAACTTGATCAGATCGTAAAATCAATGATTTCTGCTAAAGATGGGATTATTGAAGGTACAACGTTAGTCTGATGAGTTATATGGATAACCTTAAAGTGATTGATATTTTATGACTTTAATATTGGTTATCTATATAGTCACTATATGTTATGCTGTTGTTAAAAATGTCTGGTTTTATATAAAAAGAATAATAAAAGCTGTAGTTTGTTTTCATAGTGAAACACAACTACAGCTTCATATTTATTCAAAGTGTTATGATTGTATTGGATTCAACGGTAGAAGAGTAGAATTCCAGTTTTTTAGTGAGTTATAAACCCTTTGGTCAATGATGAGATTTTGTACAATCTCGTTTTTATCCTCTTTTTGTTCGCCTTTGCTGTTTACTGTCATAGTTGAAGAAGTCACGGAAATCAGGTAAAGGTCATTGCAGTGAGGGCAGTATTGAAGCTCAACAGTTGTAAATTGGGCACTACTCGGTTTAGCTGTTCCTAATAGAGTTAGTGCTGAAAAATTACCTTTTTCCAATTCGGTTTTGAGCTTTTCACTGTTGATTGGAAAGCCAAGTGGAAAAAGAGTTTCTTTCTTATCTGCCCATTCATTACACTTTTCGCAGAAGGGGCTGGTATTTAAGAAAAATACAGACATCAAAGTAGTTGTAACAATTATTATAGCAGCCTCAACAAACCATATAGAATAAAGTATATTTCCTGTGGGAGTAAAACTCCGTATACTCCAAACTCCATCAACAGCTAGGTATTGTATAATAACAAAAAGATCTGCAGGATTAAGAAGGAAAAGTTTTTGCTTTGATTCTGCAAGTATCCAGAACACCCATTGACCGTACTCTGCTACTAATCCGATAATAATTCCAAACAATGCCATTAATGCATTATTTCTTACCTTACTGTGCATACCGGCTATACCAACTATAGCGCCTAACCCTAATCCCAACCCGATGGTTAAAAGAATGTTTAAGTAAACAAAGGGAATATAATAAGTGGCATAACTATAAATAAAGCTTAAAATGATGGCACCAATTATTCCTGAACCCAGAACAATTACGGGAGCCAAAGGGCTAAATGCACCTGAATGCTTATAATAGCTATGACTTGTGCCGGTATTGATTACATTTTTGTCAGCACTCTGGTTGATGGTTTCCAAAAGTTATCATCTCCTATTCTTAATGTTAAATTAGTGTCAAGTTAATTAGCACTAGTTTTTAGCAGATTTTTATGTTTAAAGTCTTATAGCATAAGCGTTATAAGACACTTTTTCAGAAGATATAGTTACGAAGATCTAATAGTGGAACTTGCTACTCTTTTTGTAACTTCAGTTGCGACAAGCATCAAAATAAGATTAATCCAATAACATAAATAAATTTTACAATTATATAATACAAAAGTCAATTAATCCAAGATTAAGATATTCTAAATTTTGAGGAATATTCACACATTCATTGAAAACTTCATATTCTATTATGTAAATATACATTATGAATAGCAAGATCTATTATCTATTTTATCAAACAAAATGAGTCGAAAAGGAGAGTTAATAATGACAATTAATGAGAAGCTGGATTTATTGGAAGAAGTATTGGATATTAAGCAAGGCACTTTATCTGAAGATATTGAGCTTGATACACTTGGAGAATGGGACTCAATGGCTGCAATATCTATAATAGCTATGTTTGATGAGAAGTATGGTCAGACTTTGACGACTAAAGATGTTAAAAGTTTTAGAACTGTGAAAGACATTACTGACTTAATGGAGTGAGGTGAAAATCATTGGCAACAGGGGTGTTGAAAAATGTGGAGATTAAAGGCATAGCATGTGCCGTGCCTGACCATATAGTAAAAAATGAAGAGTATTGTGATGTGTTTGGAGCGGAAAATGTGCAAAAGTTTATTAATATGACAGGTATTAAAACACGGCATGTTGCTTTAGATGAGCAATGTGCTTCGGATCTATGCTTTGTTGCAGCAAAAAGGTTAATGGAGAAACTAAATTGGGAGCCCTCGTCTATCGATGCTCTGATACTTATCACTCAGACACCGGATTATGCGGTACCGGCAACTGCATGTGTTTTGCAGCACAGGTTGGGGCTTAGTGAGGATTGCATAGCCTTTGATGTAAATCTTGGCTGCTCTGCATATGTGTATGGAGTATGGCTCGCTGCAAGTACGATTTCAACTCAAAACTTAAGCAGAGTGCTGCTTCTGTCTGGTGATACCAGCAACTTCGGAATCAATCCTAAAGACAGTGCTACTGCTATGCTGTTTGGAGATGGGGGAACGGCAACAGCTTTTGAAAGATCAGAAGGAAAGGAAATAAAATACTTTCTTAAAACCAAAGGGAGCGGGTATAAGTGTATAATGGTTCCTGCGGGTCATGCAAGAAATAGAAGTAAGGTGGGAGTAGAAGCAGCGGATTGTGAATTAGCCATGAACGGCTCAGATGTTTTTTCCTTCACTATTACTGATGTACCTAAATCAATTAAAACCTTTATGTCACAATATAATATAAACAATAATGACATAGATATGTATGTATTTCATCAGGCAAACAAGTTTATTATCAAACACCTGGCAAAAAAATTAGCTATTCCTGCGGAAAAGTTGCCAATATCTATTGATAGATATGGAAATACAAGCGGTGAGTCAATACCGTTAACTTTGGTTGATGCGCTGGGAGGAGAGAAATCAAACGAAACAGTAAGATTATTACTGTGTGGGTTTGGTGTAGGTTTATCCTGGGGAGGCATTTATCTCGATATAGACAAATCTGTTTGTCTTCCAATGATTTATACAAATGACTACTTTAAGGAGGACTAGAGTGCGATGATAAACCCGATGGATCTTAGCGGTAAGAATATTATGGTCACCGGAGCGTCAGCAGGCATTGGAAAAGAAATTGCAATCCATTTGAGTAAGCTGGGTGCCAATATTATTATGATTGCAAGAGATGAAGGACGATTAAAGGAAACGTATAATGAGCTGGATCCTGGTAATCATTCATATTTTCTATTGGACCTGAACGATCTGGACGATATAGGAAAAATGTTTGATAATATTTGCTCTAATGGACTAAAGCTTAATGGATTGGTACATTCGGCCGGTATTTCAAAGACGGTTCCACTACAATATTTAAAATTAAGTGATCTCAACAATATAATGACAGTAAACTTTTATTCCTTTATGGAATTGGTCAGGCATTTTTCTAAAAGAAAAAATAATGACAATGGTGGCAGCATTGTAGCGATATCATCCATTTCAAATAAGGTGGGCGCTAAAGGTTTAGCTGCATACTGTGCAAGTAAAGGAGCAATAGAAAGTGCTATTCGAGCTATGGCATTGGAGCTTGCACAAAAAAAAATTCGAATAAACTCTGTCGCTCCCGGTATGATAGCTACTCGTATTTATGACAGTTTGAAAGAAGTGGTCAGCAATGAGGATTTTGAGGAGGAGCTTACTAAACGCCAGATTATGGGTATTGGAGAACCGAAGGATGTTGCGAATTCAACAGCGTTTCTTCTCGGTGATGCGTCCAGATTTATAACGGGAACGTCTGTTGTAGTTGATGGTGGTTATTTGGCACACTAAAGATACATAAAAATACAACATTGTATGGAGATCCATATTGTATGGTGAGCATATAAATAAGGCAACTTGGGAGGGTAGCGTATGAAATACTGGAACCAGACATACGAATGTATGTCGAGAAATGAAATGACTGAAGTTCAAACAAAAAGATTAAAAAGAACCATTGATAGAGTTTATTTTAATGTCCCGTTTTATCGTGACAAGATGCAAAAAGCCGGAATTGAACCCGGTGATATAGAATCCCTGGAGGACTTAAAGAAGCTGCCGTTTACAAACAAGGGAGATTTAAGAGACACATATCCGTTTGGGCTGTTTGCTGTACCTATGAGTGATATTGTAAGAATACATGCGTCTTCCGGGACGACAGGGAAACAAACTGTTGTAGGTTATACACGCAGGGATTTGAATTCCTGGTCTGAAGTTGTAGCAAGGGCATTGTTTAGTGCCGGAGCATGTAGAGAATCTATAGTGCAGGTTGCTTATGGATATGGTTTGTTTACTGGTGGCCTTGGACTTCACTACGGTGCCGAAAGGATAGGGGCATCTGTTATACCTATATCAGGAGGCAATACAAAACGGCAGTTGCAGATAATGAAGGACTTTGGGACAACTGTTCTGGCATGTACTCCATCATATGCACTAAATATGGCGGAAGAAATGGATGAAATGGGAATTGATAGGAGCGAAATAAAGCTTAAGGCAGGCATTTTTGGTGCCGAACCGTGGTCCAACAACATGAGAAAGGAAATAGAGGAACGCTTGGGGATAACAGCTATGGATATATATGGCCTTAGTGAAATAATGGGTCCTGGTGTGTCGATTGATTGTCACTGCAAGTGTGGTTTACATGTACAGGAAGACCATTTCATACCCGAAATTATAAATCCTGAAACAGAAGAGGTTCTGCCTGAGGGATCAATCGGAGAACTTGTTTTCACGACAATAACCAAGGAAGGTTTTCCACTAATCAGGTACAGAACACATGATATATCCTCGCTGAATTATGAAAAATGCGAGTGTGGGAGAACGCTCGTAAGAATGAGTAAGGTTACAGGAAGAAGTGACGACATGCTCATAATAAGAGGTGTAAATGTGTTTCCGTCACAGATAGAGAGTGTGCTTCTCGAAATAGGTGAAACATCACCCCACTATCTTTTGATAGTAGATAGGGTTGATAATCTGGATTCGCTTGAGATATGGGTGGAGATGACCCCGAATATGTTTTCCGATAAGGTTAAGAAAGTTGAAGAACTTGAGGCAAAAATCAGAAAAGAAGTTGTAAGTACTTTAGGTATTAATGCAAAGGTCAAGCTGGTAGAACCTAAGACTATTGAAAGAAGTGAAGGTAAGGCAAAAAGGGTTATCGACAAGCGAAAGATATAGATGGCTGTAAAAGAAGGGATTAACAATTACCGTTGCCCAGTAGCGTATTTGGGATAGAAGAGAGAAAGTATACTTTTTGATTATGGAAGGTAAAAGTTAGCAACGTTAAAAATCACTGGTCCTAATTTAAATACCGCTAGAAAATAAGGGAGTGAATATGCCGGAAATTATAAACCATATTCACTCCCTTTATTTATAGCTATTTTCATTTTGCTATCTATATAAATTATGAGGTTTATATAGTAGGTCTTGTTTCTATATCACCTATTTACAGCCTTCTATAAGTTCCTTTATTATCTTGTTAAGAAGTTTTTCATAAATACTCCTGTCGATTGAACCTTTGTAATATCCAACTGCAAGTGTCATTATTCCGTTATAACTGGAAGCAACAAGCAGAATTGCAGGGGGACGTACTACCGGGGGTATAAAGTAAGCTTCTGTGACAACATTTTTACCGAAATTAATCGGTGACTTCGAAATAACACCTACATTAG
>CAZLZR010000068.1:0-25607 GCA_964564015.1 uncultured Acetivibrio sp. | reverse complement strand
TTCTAAGATTAAACGAGAAAATACGAGCAATTAAAAGTTATTATAAGGAGGGAAATTCAGATTATTGCAAAAAAAGATAGGACATAATATTAATATTAATTATTAATATTATAAGGAGACTTGGATATGACATCTAACTTCAATATAAAGGGAAATAGTAGTAGTGAAGAGTATAAGAGACGTGATGATTTTTATGATCTATTTAAGCACAGTCCTATCACTGAAAATGAAGTTCTAACAAACTTAGGGTTGTATACCAGCAGACAAACCTTAACTAGAATGCTATTTATGCATGAACTATATAAAAAAATAATTAATACCCATGGTATTATAATGGAATTTGGTGTAAGGTGGGGACAAAATTTAGCTTTGTTTGAGAATTTTAGAGGTATGTATGAACCTTTCAATTATAATAGAAAGATCGTAGGATTTGATACATTTGCGGGGTTTTCATCTGTTTCAAGTAAGGATAAAAACGTACAAGATGGAGATTATGGAGTTAGCGAAAATTATAAAGAGTATCTTGAAAAAGTATTATCTTATCATGAGTCGGAAAGTCCTATCTCACATTTAAAAAAATACGAGTTGGTGAAAGGTGATGCAAGTGTAACCTTAAAAGAGTATTTAGAGAATAATCCACATACTATAATTGCTTTAGCATATTTTGATTTTGACATTTATGAACCTACAAAAGAGTGCTTGAAATTAATTAAGAATCACATTACTAAGGGAACAATACTAGGGTTTGACGAGTTTAACGAAACTAATTTTCCAGGTGAAACAATAGCTTTAAGCGAAGTTTTAGGTTTAAGTTCTTATAGGATTCAAAGGTTGCCAATTAGTCCGTTGCAATCCTTTATTGAAATTGACTAGAATCAGGAATTGAGGTGGAGATTATGCAAAGCAGAAAAATTACAATAAAAAATAGAGAAATTGGAGAAGGATATCCCTGTTACATTATTGCTGAAATGTCTGCAAATCATGCAGGTGATTTAGACCGGGCAATTGAAATAATACATGCTGCAAAAGAATCTGGTGCGGACTGCATTAAAATACAAACTTACACTCCTGATACTATGACTATAAATAGCAATAAAGAATACTTTCATATTAATGCAGGTACGTGGGAGGGTGAAAATCTATATAACTTGTATCAGAAAGCAAATACCCCTTGGGAATGGCATGGCAGGCTTAAAGAGGAAGCTGATAAATTAGGAATTGATTTTCTGTCAACTCCCTTTGATAAAACGGCTGTTGATTTTTTGGAGGATATTGGTGTAGACTTTTATAAAGTAGCTTCTTTTGAGATTGTGGACATTCCGTTACTTAAATATATTGCATCAAAAAAAAAGGCTATCATTGTGTCGACAGGCATGGCGTCTTTAGGAGAAATTGAGGATGCTGTAGAAGCAATAAAGTCTCAAGGAAATAATAATTTTTGCTTGTTAAAGTGTTCTAGTGCATATCCAGCAATACCTGAACAGATGAATTTAAAAACAATAAGCCATTTGAAAGATACATTTAACGTACCTGTTGGTTTATCGGATCATTCCATGGGATCAGTTTCCGCAATTATGGCTGTTGCCATGGGAGCTAGCGTAATTGAAAAGCATTTGTGTATAAGCAGAAAGATAAAAAATCCGGATTCCTCATTTTCTATGGAACCCCAGGAGTTTAAGAAGATGGTTGATGATGTCAGGTCAGCTGAGAAAACGGTAGGTACAGTGTGCTACAGCATTTCAGAAAATGAACGTGTCAGCCATAGTCACAGAAGATCTATTTTTGTTGTTAAGGATATAAAAAAGGGAGAAGTCTTTTCCGAAGAGAATATAAAAATAATCAGACCTGCAGATGGTTTGGAGCCTAAGTACTTTGAACAGATTTTGAACAGAAGGGCATCAGAAGATATTGAGAGGGGAACACCATTGAAATGGATAATGATAAGCTAAAAAGTGGAGATGTGCATTTTCATAACATCCTTGATTTGGATGCAGAGTATATCAGCAATTTGAGAAATTGGCGAAATCAAGACTTTGTAAGAGAAAAAATGTTTAACCAGGGGCTTATTTCTGAAGATGAGCATGGTAAATTTATTGAACATTTGAGAGAAATAAGTGAAAAAAGATTATATATATGTTTTATAGGAGAAAAAGCGTTTGGAGTATTAGACTATAATTTGTTTATAAATAATAACAGTCTTGAATTCGGATATTACCTCATTGAACAGGGGTACACCAATAGCGGCCTGGGTATTGTAATGGAATATGCATTGTTGAATCATGCATTCTATGACCTCAATGTACACAAAGTATTTTGCAGGACACTATCAAATAATGAAAAGGTTATAAGCCTCCATAAAAATTTTGGTTTCTTGACAGAAGGTGTTATGAAGCAGCATATTAAAATGGTTAATAGGTATATGGATGTTACAATTCAGGCCATTTATGAGTCTATTTGGAGAGATAACAGGATAGTGATCGAGAAGCTCCTGAAAGTAATGCTAGGAAATAATAATATAGGCAGGATTGAAGAAAGGTGCTGATATAAATGGAAAAGTTAATTGAAATTGTGGCAGAAATATTGAATGTTGATAAAGCAAATATTAGTCCTGAGACTTCAAGAGATGATATTCCAGCATGGGACTCCTTTAATCATATTAGGTTGATTGCTGAGGCTGAAGACCAACTGGATGCAAAAATACCTTTTGAGAAAATATCTGAAATCAGGAAAGTAAGTGATTTCCTTAATTATGTTAAAAGAAAATAGATATGATTAAAGAAAGAGAATGCTATAAGCATTATTTTCCAGTATTCTAAGGAGTGGTTAATTTGAGAATTTCAATACTCTCCAATATTAATCTTGATTCGCTTGCAGTAAGAGTATCAAGGTCATATGATGTTTACAGGGCAGAGGGGTATGGAAGATGGGTACAAGAAATAACCAATTCTGATTCGGGGTTATATATCTTTAAGCCTAAAGTTGTATTTATTATTTTGGATGGAACAGAGCTGATTAAAGGGCATAGTGAAGAAGAATATAATATGGAAATTGAAGAAAATATCAGATATATAGAAGAAGCAATAAGTGATAATCCTGAGATAAACTTTTTTATAAGCAATTTAGACTTTTGGACTAAGACAATCAAATGTGCAAAGTCTGTTATAAAAGAAAGAAGAGTAGAATTCCTATGGGAAGAAAACCTATTAAAGTTAGGCATGAAATATCGTAATGCCTACCTTTTTGATATTAAGAGTATCATAGAAAGTATTGGACGTGAACAGTTTTATTCCCGGAAGTTATGGTACTTAGCTGGAATGAAATACTCAACGAAGGGTGAGAAATTATTGGAGTTTTGTGTCAGAAGGTCTGTCGCTTCAATTAAAGGAGAGAGAAAGAAATGTCTGGTTTTGGATTTGGATAATACACTTTGGGGGGGAGTTGTAGGAGAGGTCGGTTTAAATGGTATAGAACTTTCAGATTTTAAGGAAGGGTCCAGATATAAAGATTTTCAAAGAAAGATTAAAGAGATAAAAGATCTGGGTATTATACTTGCAGTTGTTTCTAAGAATAATTATAGTGATGCGATAAAGGTTATTAGAGAACATAAGGATATGATTTTAAAAGAGGAGGATTTTGTTTCACTGAAGATAAATTGGGATATAAAATCCCAAAACCTTAAGGCGTTGGCCGAAGAATTGAATATTGGACTTGATTCCATCGTCTTTGTTGACGATAACCCTATAGAAAGAGAGGGCGTAAAATCTGAATTGCCTATGGTCATTGTTCCTGATTTCCCTGAAGATACTTCATTGCTTGCAGATTTTGCTGAACAATTATACCGGGATTATTTTTACGCACTTAGTATTACCGATGAAGATACAATTAAAACTGGATTATATCAACAGAATATTAAGAGAAGTGAAGCAATAAAATCCAGTAATTCTTATGAGGATTATTTAAAATCACTAGATACTGAGATAGAAATTCGAAGAATGAGTATTGAAGATATTCAAAGAGCATCACAGCTTACTCAGAAAACAAACCAATTTAATTTGACTACAAAGAGATATAGTGAAATAGAACTTTCAAAAATGTTGATTGATGACTGCTTTGACTGCTTTGTTGCCAGTGTTAAGGATAGATTCGGAGATAACGGAATGGTATGTGTGGCTATAGCAAAACAGAAGTCGGTCTGTGAAGTAGAGTTGGATACATTTTTGCTTAGTTGCAGAGTTATGGGAAGATTTATTGAAGATCAGATAATTAATTATATTGAAGGAATATATAGAGATATGGGCTATGAGAGATTGATTACATATTACCTGCAAACAGCTAAAAATGTTCCTGCAAAGGAGTTTTTTGAAAGACTGGGATATAATTTGGTTGAAATGGACAAGGAAGGTAATAAAAAATACATGTTGCAATTAAAAGAGATGGCAGTTGATTCAAGAAAAAGATACGGAAAGTTGGTAATAGTATGAGAATACATCACTTGGGATATGCAGTGAAAAACATAGATAATGCTATAAATGAGTTTTTAGAAATTGGATATGAAAAGGTTGGAGAAACAATACTTGATGAAGAGAGAAAAGTTATAATTCAATTTGTAAAAAACGGAGAATTATGTATTGAATTAGTTTCTCCAGTTGATGCCAGTTCATCAATAAATAGTATTATTAATAAGAATGGTAGCACTCCCTATCATATATGCTATAGAGTTGATAATATAACTGAAGCAGTTGTGGAGCTAAAAAATAATGGATATGTTTTAATGGGGGAACCATTATCTGCAGTGGCCATAGATTCAAAAAAAGTTGTTTTTATGTACAATAAGCATATAGGTATTATTGAGCTTGTGGAAGATAATTAAGGTTGAGATAATAGCGGCAATGCGGATCTTGTGAAGGAAAAATAAGCAGAAGCTTTTTATGTTGATCAGAAAAGTGGTGTGATTAACAGATGATGAAAGTTGGGATTAGAGCTGATGGCAGCACAAATATAGGTATGGGACATATTATGAGGTGCCTCTCCCTTGCAAAAGGCTTTAGAAATGCCGGAATTGATGTGTATTTCTTTAGTAAATTTGAACAGGGGATTCAAAAGATCAGGGAAGAGGGATTTGAAGTGATAGAGTTGCCACATCACTCTGAAATTCATTCTGAAGGATTATACTATGGAGATGTTTCATCATTAAAAGATGAGGCGGATGAAATAATCCGAAGGCTCAATGTTCATAATCCGGATATACTGTTCATTGATTCCTATAATGTCACAGAAGAATTTTTTTTGAAGCTGAAGCCGTATGTAAAAAAGCTTTGCTACATAGATGATAACAACAGGTTTACATATCCTGTTGATGTTCTGATTAATGGAAATATTACAGGTGAATCCTTAGGATATAAAAGGTATTATGAGGATGAAATCCTGATGCTAGGAGTAAAATACAATCTCATAAGGGATGAGTTTAAATACTTGCCTGAGAGAATAGTAAACAGGGAAGTTAAGGAAATAATGATAACAACAGGAGGATCAGATCCCTTTGAATTGAGCTTGCGACTGGCAGGTGCAATTATTGCTAGTGAACGGTTTGAAGGTATTGTAATTAATATAGTTGCTGGCAGCGGATTTACCAACCTGGATAGTTTAAGAGACTTAGTTCAAAAAAATGCAAACATTGTAATTCATGAGAATGTTTCAAAGATGTCCGAGCTTATGCTTAAAAGTGACCTTGCAATAACAGCCGGTGGTAGTACTCTTTATGAACTTTGCGCATGTGGAACCCCTGCTCTTGCGTTTATTATTGCAGAAAACCAAAAGCAAATAGTTGATATGCTGAGCGATAAAGGGTATATCCAATCTCTGGGTTGGCATAATGAGTTTGCAGACCTGGAGTTTTTGAAGGCGCTTGAGCTTTTGTGTAAAGATTATGAAGGAAGGGTATCATTAAGTAAAAAAATGCAGAAACTGGTTGATGGTGAAGGAGTAAGGAGAATAGTTGATGAACTGGTTAGAATATTCTCATAAAGGAGATACACTTATGGATAAAAAAACAGATTCAAAGTATATTCCTTACGGAAGGCAGTGGATTGAAGAGGATGATATTGAGGCTGTAGTCAAGGTTTTAAGAGGAGAATATTTGACCACAGGCCCAAAAATAAAAGAATTTGAAGAAGAGTTGGCAAATTATACAGGAGCGAAGTATGCTGTTGCAATATCAAATGGGACAGCGGCTCTTCATGCAGCTTGCTTTGCTGCGGGGATAAAAGAAGGAGATGAAGTGATAACTACGCCTGTTACTTTTGCTGCTTCTGCAAATTGTGTGCTATATATGGGTGCAAAGCCTGTTTTTGCAGATATTGATCCCAAAACATACAATATAAATCCCGAGGATATAAAGGCTAAGATAACCGATAAGACCAAGGCTATTATTCCGGTGCATTTTACCGGACAGCCCTGTGATATGGATAAAATTTTTGAGATTGCGAAGGAAAACAATCTTACAGTAATTGAAGATGGTGCTCACGCATTAGGTGCTGAATATAAAGGTCGCAGAGTTGGAAGCATGGGGGATATGACAACTTTCAGCTTTCACCCGGTGAAGCATATTACAACAGGTGAGGGCGGAGCCATTACGACAAACAGTGAAAGTATTTATAAAAAGCTTCTCCTTTTCAGAACCCATGGAATAACAAGGGAGAGCAAGGATTTATTGAATAACGAAGGACCTTGGTATTATGAACAGCATTATCTGGGCTTTAATTATAGAATTACAGATATACAGGCAGCTTTAGGTTTAAGCCAGTTGGGTAAATTAGATAGGTTCCTAAAATTGAGAAGGGAATACGTACGACAATATAATGAGGCATTTAGAGAATTGGGGGAGGTAATTACACCTTTTCAGATAGATGCAGCAAATTCATCTTGGCATTTGTATATTATAAAACTGAAGCTGGAAAATTTAAATTGTGATAGGAAACAGATATTTGAAGAACTCCAAAGTAAAAATATTGGGGTCAATGTTCATTACATTCCTGTTTACTACCATCCGTATTACAGACAATTAGGGTATAAAAAGGGCTTATGCCCGTGCGCTGAAGAACTTTATGAAAGAATGATAACACTTCCTCTGTTCCCAAAGATGGAAAAGGAAGATGTTCAATATGTCATATTAAATGTGAAGGAAGTTTTGCAGAACTATATAAAAAATGCGTAAATTCTTCCTTGCGTTTTTATGTTGCCGGTCTGGAGTAAAAACTACTGAAAAATTAGAGGGACATGAGAATAATTCTGACACTACAAAAAAGGAAGGATGATTATCTTGAAGATACTTGTTACAGGTGGAGCAGGATTTATCGGTCGTTGGGTTGTAAAAAAACTTCTTGGAGACGGACACAAGATATGGATTTTAGATAACTTGGCCAATGGAAGCAGGTTAAATATTGAAGAGTTTGAAAATAATCCAAACTTAATTGAGTTTGTTGAGGGCGATATAAAACATATTCCGACTTTAGAAAGGCTTTTCGCAAATAAATTCGACTTGTGTTATCATCTGGCAGCCAGCATTAATGTGCAGGATAGTATAGATGACCCGGAGACAACCTTTAAAAATGATGTGGTGGGAACCTTTAATGTTCTCGAGCAGTGCAGAATGAACAACGTAAAAATGGTCTTTATGAGCACCTGTATGGTATATGATAGGGCAAAAGACGATAATGGTATTAACGAACTCCACCCCGTAAAACCTGCCTCCCCGTATGCCGGAAGTAAAATCGCCGGTGAAAATATTGTGTTGTCATACTGGTATGCCTACAAGCTGCCGGTAGTGATTGTTAGACCTTTTAATACTTATGGCCCGATGCAGAAGTCAAGTGGTGAGGGTGGAGTAGTGGCAATATTCATTAAAAGAAATCTGGAAGGGCTACCGTTGAATATTTATGGCGACGGTTTTCAGACAAGGGATCTTCTATACGTTGAGGACTGTGCGGAATTTGTTGCTCAGGCCGGATACTCGGATAAGGTGAACGGAGAAATAGTAAACGCCGGCTTGGGAAGCGACATAAGCATAAACGATTTGGCTTTATTGATATCCAACGATAAAGAGAAAATAAATCATGTGCCTCACATTCATCCACAAAGCGAAATACCCAAACTGTTATGCAATTGTATTAAGGCTAAGGATCTTCTCGGATGGTATCCCAAAATCTCATTAGAAGAAGGAATAACCAGGACAACAGAATGGATAAAAACTTAATCTAAACTTAATTTCATAATAATCCGATACTTATAATAAGAAAGCTCACGGAGGGATTAATTATGAAAATTGAGAGCATGGATGCTACGAGTTTACAATCTGTAAAAACACAGAATATAAAACACTATAATGATTCTGTAAATACCGACATTAATCCCAAAATTGAAAACAGGGATCAGAACAATACCAAATATAATAAAAATGTGCTTGCTACGAATTCGCCGGGATATGGAAATAAGGAATTGTCCATATCGGATAAAGCAGTAGTTGAGGTTATTGAAAAAGCCAACAAGGCAATAACTGGAGCAAAGACACAGTTTGAGTTTTCTATACATGAAAAGACAAATGAAATAATGGTCAAAGTTATTGACTCCGAAACTCAGGAGGTAATAAGAGAAATTCCCCCTGAAAAGATACTGGACATGGTTGCAAAAATGTGGGAAATGGCAGGTATTTTGGTTGATGAAAGGAGATGACAGACATGTCAATAAATAATATATCAAATTTGATGAACAGCAGACTTAGGTTGACAGGGTTTTCCTCGGGTCTTGATACTGATAGTATAATATCAAAATTGATGGAAATTGAGAAAACAAAGATATATAAGGTTCAGAGAGCCAAACAATTGTTGGAATGGAAACGGGATGGCTACAGGGATATAACCAGCAAGTTAAGAAGCTTGAGTGATGAGTATTTTAACGTACTAAAACCTGCAACAAATTTCAGATCTTCGAGTTCTTTTGCATCTTTTAATGTAACTTCAGGTAATGAGAGTGTAGTTACAGCTAAAGCAAATGCGGATGCAATATCCAAAACCCATAGTATACAAGTAAGTGCTTTGGCAACAAGTGCAAAAATTGTGGGTGTTTCGGGTTTGGCAGAGTCTGTCAAGGGCAGTAATACAATAAGCAGCCTTAATTTGGAGGGGAAACAACTGGATTTTACTCTTGATGGAGTAACGAAGACTATAAACCTTCATAACTATTCAAGTGTCGCAGATTTGGAAACAAACATTGAAACTGCTTTAGCGGGTGCTTTTGGCTCCGGAAAAATTGATGTTTTAACAACCGGGAACCAAATAGAGTTTAAGATGCTGATTGATGGCAGCACTTTAAGTGTTAAGGATTCGGCAAACAATTTCATAGGTGCTATAGGATACTCAGCCGGCCAGAAAAATTACATAGAAGGGTCAAATGTAAATACAAATTATTCAGCTTATACCAATGGAAGTTTTAAACTGACTCTTGGAAATGGAACAGCTCAGAATATAAATATAACAGATGCTTCAGATATAAATGACCTTACAAGCAAAATTCAAAGCGCAATTGATGCCAATGCGGAACTTAACGGCAAAATTAAGGTTACTAATGACGGAAGTAAGCTGAGTTTTCAGACAACCAGTGGAGATGCAGTTAAACTTAATTCCGGCGAAACAAACAATGTATTGGACAAACTGGGTTTTGCAAATGGAGCAACTGTAACAGGTACAAGCTCAAACATAATAGACTTGAGTGGGAATGAACAAGGGAAATCCTTTACTATAAATGTGAACGGAGTAGATAAAACTATTCAGATAGATAAGGATTACAGCGATTTGAATGAACTGGCTGCATATATTAATACACAAATAGGTGGCACTGTTAATGTTGCAAAAGATTCGGAAAGCAATAGACTAGTG
Source organism: uncultured Acetivibrio sp. (assembly GCA_964564015.1). Lineage (GTDB taxonomy): Bacteria > Bacillota > Clostridia > Acetivibrionales > Acetivibrionaceae > Acetivibrio. The sequence continues at coordinate 15,678 of CAZLZR010000068.1, read as the reverse complement.
TTTTCTACCAGTGGCAACGATAAAATAATATTTAATAAAGGACCGGAAGATGGTCTTCAGAAGCTGGGATTTTCAGCAACAGACAATAAGAGCAGCGCAATATCATTAAATTCTTCTCTAGACAGCATTAAGACAAATTTTAAAAACGAACTGAATGTAACAGATCCAAATGCGAATGTAACCTTTACTATAAATGGTCAAACTATTGATGTTGGAAAAACTTATGCTAATGCTACCCTATCCGATGTAATGAATGCAATCAATAGTAGCAACGCAGGAGTAAAAATGACCTATGACTCATTGACACAAAAATTCTCATTGGAGGCCAAGACACAAGGGGCAACATCTACCATAACATTAACAGATTCATCAACAGGTTTATTAAAGTCCATGGGTGTTATAGATGGTACATATACACAGGGAACTGATGCGGAATTTACGTTAGATGGTGTATCAGGTATGAAAAGGTCAAGCAACGAATTTACTATAGATGGTGTGACCTATTCCCTTAAGGGTTTGTCTTCCGAGGCAGTAAATGTAAATGTGGAAGGTAATATTGATGCCGTTATAAACAACATTAAGGGTTTTGTAAGTAAATATAATGAATTGTTGGATACGATAAACGGCAAGCTTTCAGAAAAAAAAGACAGAAATTATACACCTCTTATAGACGATGAAAAGGACGCTATGAAGGAGGACGAAGTTAAGAAATGGGAAGAAAAGGCTAAATTAGGAATACTCAACAACGACAGTATTTTGTCGAATATTGTAAACAACATGAGACGAGCTCTTTATGATAAAGTTGAAGGGGTTGACTTAAGTCTTTTTGATATAGGAATTAGTACAGGGCTTTACCAGGAGAAAGGTAAGCTGGTTATAGATGAAACCAAACTTAAGGATGCGCTAACCAACAATTACAATGAGGTTGTAAAGCTTTTTACTAATGAATCGCAGTATTCCTACACACAATCACTGGATGATGCGGGGAAGAGGGCTACCAGATACAATGAGTCAGGGTTGGCTCAAAGATTGTTTGATACCATACAGGACAATATAAGAACTACAAGGAATTCAAATGGGCAGAAGGGTATCTTGCTTGAAAAGGCGGGATATATCGGTGACGGTTCGGAATATAGCAATCTTATTGCAAAAGAAATCCAAACTAAGAATACATTGATTGATACCCTTATAGATAAGATGATGGATAAGGAAGACTGGTATTATAGCAGGTTTTCGATTATGGAAAGTGCACTAAGTGATATGCAAAGCCAATCGAGTTGGCTCGGTAATCAGTTTAACATGTAAAATTTTTATATAGCTAATTTTCTAGTAAATCTTGGAGGGATTCAAAATGGCACTAAACAATGCGTATGAACAGTACAAAGAAAACTCAATATACACTGCAAGCCCGGAAGAACTTACACTGATGTTGTACAATGGACTGGTAAAATTCCTGATGCAGGCTCAGATGGCAATTAATGAACAGACTATTGACAGGGCAAATAATTGCATTATTAAAGCGGAGAATATTATAAGTGAATTCCGGTGTACGCTGGATATGAAATATGACCTTTCTCATGATTTGGATAATTTATATGAATATATGAATAGAAGGCTTGTTGAGGCAAACCTTAAAAAGGATAATTCAATAATTGAAGAGGTTTTGGGTTATGCCAGGGAGCTTAGAAATACCTGGGAACAGGCAATGAAAATTGCAAAGCAGCAAAATACAAGATCCTCACAGCTGGCTAAATGATTAATGAAACTAGGAGAGATATAATGGACACTAATCCTGAAATTTATGTTCAAAGGCTTATCGAGGCCTCAAGAAAAAAATATAAGTGCCTGCAGGACATGCTTCTTCTAACCATGGCCCAGTCTGAATCGATAAACGAAGACGGATTGGAAGGACTTCAGAAGCTTATAAGCGATAAACAGATAAAAATAGATGAGATAAACAAGATTGATGAGGAGTTTGGAGTTTATTTCTCAAGGCTTAAGCAAAAACTTGGAGTCAACAGTCTGGACGAAGTTGTAATGCCAGGGCTTAACGGTGTGGATGAGCTTAAACAGGAAATTAAACAAATAATGGAACTTTTAAGCGAAATAAGAGAAAGTGAGAATCAGAATAACGAAAAGGCAAAGAATCTTTTGAATGAATTAGGGGCAAATATAAGAAAGATTCGAGAAGGACGAAAATTGAATTCTGTCTATAGTCCAAGTTCGGAATTTATGCCACCCTCATATTTTGTGGATAAAAAGAAATAGCTTAGGGATAACGAAAAAATAACTTCCTATTCTCATATTTTGAAAACATTATTAAATCAAATTTTTTCGTTATCCAGAGTAGGAACTTAAATTTTAGTCATGCCTTAGTGACACAGGATAGATATATTTTTCTTCTTCTGGGATCAGATATCAAAAACCTTAAAATGATTTGTATTGACACTACAGCACTTTGTTGAATATAATAGAGAAGTAAACTTAATACTTTGTTAGGTGAGGCTCCTATACAGAAAGAAGCTGCTACCCCGAAACGTCGAAAGACGCCAATGGGTCAACAAGCACTACCGGATTAAGGTTTTGCTTAATGTAGCTGGTTTAAAACCTAAGCTGTATAGTGCTAAAGCTCAACGAGGGAAGATCAGTCGGTTATACAAATGTATATATGATATAACTTCCTCTCGTATGGAAGTTTTTTTATTTATTATAATATGTTATGCGTTATTTTTTTGATGGGGAAGTGATGGGTATGATGGAATTTTACAAGAATTTTGATATGGCTCAGCAGCCAGTAAAAATTGACAAGATAGAAAAAGGATGTTGGATTAATCTTGTAACCCCCTCAGAAGAGGAATTAAGTTATTTAGAGAAAAATCTTAACATACTTCCCAATTTTTTAAGAGATCCACTTGATGAAGAGGAAAAGCCCAGAATAGACGTAGAGGAAAACCAGACACTGCTTATAGTTGACATACCCTATGTTTATGAGGATGAAAAGAACCTCAAGTTTGAGACTATTCCAATGGGTATACTCATAATGGATGAATATCTTGTTACTATCTGTAATAGGGAGTCATACCTTATTGATTCGTTTAAGAACAAAAAAGTAAAGGAATTTTATACTTTTAAGAAGACAAGATTTACACTGCAGATACTTTTTATGATTGCCAAAGACTTCTTAAAGTACTTAAGACACATTGACAAAAAAACGGATGATCTTGAAAAAACGCTGCATAAATCCATGCGAAACAGAGAACTCTTTAAGCTGTTGGAGTTGGAAAAGAGCCTTGTATTCTTTACAACATCTCTTAAATCAAATGACACAGTTATGGAGAAGTTGCTTCGTGGTAAGTATATCAAGCTTTATGAAGAAGATCAGGATCTTCTTGAAGATGTGCTTATTGAAAATAAACAGGCTATTGAAATGGCTAATATTTATAGTACAATTTTAAGTGGTATGATGGATGCGTTTTCATCTGTAATCTCAAACAACCTTAATATGGTTATGAAGTTCCTTACATCAGTGACCATTGTAATGGCTATACCAACCATGATTGCAAGCTTTTTTGGCATGAATGTCCCTGTTCCGTGGGGGCAAAATAATCTTGGTTTCATTTATATACTGTCAGTATCTTTTGTTATAGCTATAGTTACAAGTTTCGCCTTATATAAGAAAGGTATGTTTTAGAACGTGCTTCACAACGTATACTAATTTTGAGATGATATATAAAAGCCCCGGGGGTAAAGGTCCCGGAGCTTTTGATTATCAGATATATCATCCATATATAAATTGAAGGATTAATTATTTTCTGTTGTATCACCTAAACTATCTAAAAACTCATTAACTCTTTTCAAATACTGATCGGTTAATTTTGAATAGCTTTCCACATGGTTGACACCTTCTGCTTCCCACAAAGTTGCATTGCTTCCGGCTAACTTCAGAAGCTGATGGCTGTTCTCAACAGGAATAAATGCATCGTCCTTGCTGTGTATAAGAAAAACAGGTCTTGGAGCAATTTTGGCTATTACATCACGAGGGCTGAATTCCTTGGGATTAATGCCTAATAAAACCTTCATGGAAATAAAAGTGGTTTTGTTGAAAGGAAACGATGGTAACTTGCTCCATGCACTCAAACTATCATCAAGATATTCTTCCATATCAGCAAATGGACTGTCTGCAATTACCGCATCCACATCTTCACTTTGTGCTGCAGCCACTATACTTACTGAGGCTCCCATTGAAAAACCCATTAGCACTATTTGTTTTGAACCTAGGGTCTTGGCGTATTTTATTGCTCCTAAAAGATCGTCTTTTTCGTGAATACCGACGGTGGTTAAATTACCTTCAGACTCTCCGCAGTTTCTAAAATCAAAGGTCAATACATTATAACCCTGATTGAGCAATGATTTTATAAGAGGAAGGGTGTTTTCACCGTACTGAAGCCTGTTTTGGCGATAACCATGAGCTAAAATCAGAGTCTTGTTACTGCCTTTAACTTCAAAGAACCAGCCTTTTAGCGTAATTTCATCCTTTATGTCTTTAAAAGTTATATTTCTGTTTTCCGGAACTATATTGGATGAAAAAACAGGTATCGCTTTTCTTTTGGGATGGGTAAGAGACCATCCTGTGTATGTTGATACTCCCATTAGTGCAATTGCAGCAATTAGAAGTAAAACAAGTATACTCATAATTATTGTCCTTGTTCTATGTGTTTTTCTATGTGCATAGGATACACCACTAATTCTCACTTTGTTTGCCTCCTGATTAAATAAGTATTTTGATTATGGTATAACTAAAATATAAGTTCCTACTCTGGATAACGAAAAAACTTGATTTAATAATGTTTTCAAAATATGAGAATAGGAAGTTATTTTTTCGTTATCCCTATATAAGCAAATAATAAATTTACACATACTTTTATATCCCTTAAAAGGTATAGTAATGATATAATAGTTATATTACTATTTTACTTTGGCAAATGGCGAAATATCCATTTATTTTATTATATTTTCAATTTCAGTTAAAGTAAAGTAAAAGAAACAAATTTATAGGGGTAACAAATTATGGAAATATGCAACATATGTCCGAGGCAGTGCAAGGCGGATAGAAAAATTGGTCGTGGATTTTGCGGAGTGAGTGACAGACCGATGGTGGCAAAGGCATTTCTGCATAAATGGGAGGAACCATGTATAAGCGGTACAAACGGTTCTGGAACGGTTTTCTTTTCGGGATGCAATTTAAAGTGCGTATTTTGCCAGAATTATGATATAAGTCAGGAATACTCCGGAAGAGAAATTTCTATTGAGGAACTTAGCAATATTTATTTAAAACTTCAGCAGATGGGAGCGCATAATATAAATCTTGTAAATCCAACGCATTATGCAATACAGATAAGGAAAAGCCTTGAAATATCATCAAGCCTTAATATACCAGTTATATATAACACAAATGCGTATGAAACTATTGATGGATTGAAGACTGTTGAAGGTTTGGTTCATGTGTATCTCCCGGATCTTAAATATATGGAGGAGAGCACAGCAAAAAAGTATTCCGGTGCGCCAAACTATTTTGAAGTGGCCTACAAAGCCATAAAGGAGATGTACAGGCAGGTAGGAGGTCCGGTGTTAGACGAAAACGGGCTGATTATAAAAGGCCTTATAATAAGGCATTTGATACTTCCCGGGCTTGCAGGGGAATCCATAAAGATATTGGACTATATTAAAGGCAATCTGCCTGACGATATATATATAAGCTTGATGAGCCAATATACACCGTATTACAGGGCGGAAAACTACCCTGAGATCAATAGGAGGATTACCAGAAGAGAATATGATAGGGTAATTAACCACTTTTTTAAACTCGGATTTGAGAATGGCTATGTACAGGATAGAGAGTCGGCGTCTTGTGAGTTTATCCCGGAATTTGATTTCGAAGGTGTGGATGGTTGACCGATTTGTGTTGTTTTTGTAGAATTATGGTGATGCAAGAGAAAAATATGCCTTAAAGGAGTTGATGGTAATAAACTTTATTCAGTTTGCAGGCACTGATATTTTTAGATGGGTTGTTTTGCCGTTGTTAATTTTTTCATCACGTATTGTTGATGTAACAATTGGTACAATTCGTATTATTTTTGTATCAAGAGGGAAAAGAAATCTGGCACCCTTGCTTGGTTTTTTCGAAGTACTGGTATGGATTACTGCCATCAGCCAGATAATGAAGCACCTGGATAATGTTGCTTGCTATTTTGCTTATGCAGGGGGATTCGCTGCGGGCACATTTGTGGGAATGATGCTTGAAGAAAAGCTGGCAATAGGTATGCTTGTTGTAAGGGTGATATTAGTAAAAGATGAGTGCCATCTCAGGGAACGCCTACATAATGCAGGGTTTGGTGTAACTATGGTAGACGCGCAGGGAGCGAACGGAGAAGTAAAAATAGTTTATACAATTATAAAGCGAAAAGATTTAAATGAAGTTATTGATATAATTACAAAATGTAACTCCAAAGCTTTTTACTCGATTGAGGATGCAAGAACGGTTAATCAGGGAGTATTCAGAAATTCAGACTATAACCGCCATGATAAACTAGGTGGTCTGAATTTATTTAAGGATTTGGGCTTGTTCAGACAAAGACGCAACGGAAAATAAGTGCAAAGTATAGCACATAAAGTAACAGAGAGGTGAGGTAATATGGACAGCGGTATACTTCCAAAGGCATGGGAAAGTCTTTTAAACTCTTCAACTTTTTTGCCGGTGATAGTTAAGACCATAGAAAGAGTTCATGACACAACGTGGTCTATGGAACCAAACCGCCATGAATTCTACGAAATGGTCTATATTAAGAAGGGAAATGCCGTATTTGAGATTTCCGGATATCCTGCAGAGATAGGTCCTAATGATATAATAATTATTAAGCCCAACCAATTTCATAAGTTTATTGTGAAGTCTTTGTCAGGGTGTGAATTTATTGTACTGAATTTTAAATTTGTAAGCAAATTTGACCTGCAGTTTTCGGGAGTATCCTTGGAATACTTTTTGGATTTTGTAAGCGGAAAAGAGTCGGGCGCTTTTATTAAGCTTAAAGTGAGCCAGAAAAATGAAATAATAAATATTCTGAACAAAATATTGAAGGAAAAGGAGAACCCCGACATAGGAAGCGAGCTTTTAAACTATATGCTTGTAATGGAGTTGTTTGTTCTGATCTCAAGGGCACTAAAAATGGAGTGGGAAAACAGTATAAAGAATAAAAGCTCGAAGTTGAAGGAATTGATACAGGTATCGGTAAGTTATATAAATAATAACTACGAAAGGGAAATATCCTTAAAAGATATAGCCCAATATGTTTTTCTAAGTACCGGCTATTTTACCCGTGCTTTTAAAGAAGAGATGGGTATAAGCCCTATTAACTATCTGTTAAAGACAAGGATAGAAAGGGCAAAGGAGCTATTAAAGGATTCAAACCAGAGAATAAGTGATATTGCCCTTGGCGTGGGATTTTCCAATCAACAGAGATTTAATGACATTTTTAAGAAATATGTTAAAATGACCCCGTTGCAGTACAGGAAGGTAAACTCCTAAAGTTACTCAGCTTAACACTTTTGTCAAAAAACATTAAAATACATACCAAATAAAGATTGATATCATGAAGAATAATAATCTCTTCTGGCTTATAATTTATTATAGGATGAATAAAGAATTATGGTTATTTAACTTAAAATAAGGCTTATGTGAGGAGTGTTGAGAATGGGCAAGTTTAATATTGCAGTATTGCCGGGAGACGGTATAGGACCTGAAGTTATCGGAGAGGCTATTGCTGTTATAAATACCATAGGAAAAAAGTTTAATCATGAGTTTGTATTAAAGGAAGGCGCACTTGGTGGATGTGCGATAGATGCTTATGGCGAACCGCTTCCTGCTAAAACTTTGGAATTGTGCAAAAGCTGTGATGCAGTACTTTTAGGAGCTGTCGGGGGAGCTAAATGGGATACGCTGCCGGGTGATAAGAGACCGGAAGCAGGGCTGCTTGGAATACGTGCAGGCCTTGGATTGTATGCCAACCTTAGACCCGCTGTGATATATTCAGCTTTAAAGGATGCATCACCGTTAAGATCTGACATAGTAAAAGATGGTATAGATATAATGGTTGTACGAGAATTGACCGGAGGTATGTATTTTGGAGAAAAAGGAAGATTAGATGCAGGGGATATGGGTCAGGCTGCATTTGATACTGAAAAATACAGTACTTTTGAGGTTGAGAGAATAACAAGGCTGGCGTTTGAAGCTGCGATGAAAAGAAATAAAAAGGTTACTTCAGTGGACAAAGCAAATGTTCTTGAAAGTTCAAGACTTTGGCGCGAAGTGGTTTTAAGTGTTGCCAAAGACTTTCCTGAGGTGGAACTTAATCATATGTACGTTGATAATGCTGCGATGCAGCTTGTCAGAAATCCAATGCAATTTGATGTAATAGTAACTTCAAATATGTTTGGAGATATACTTTCCGATGAGGCTTCAATGATTACCGGCTCAATTGGAATGCTTCCATCTGCAAGCCTTGGGCAGGGAACTTTAGGGTTGTACGAACCTATTCACGGTTCTGCTCCCGATATAGCGGGTCAGGATAAGGCAAACCCGATTGCAACAATTCTTTCTATCGGAATGATGATGAAATACTCTTTTGGGTTGGAAAAGGAGAGTAATGCAATTGAAAGAGCCGTTGAAAATGTTTTGAATGCAGGCTACAGAACAGCTGATATAGCATCAAAAGGCTCAACAGTTGTCGGTACTAAAGAAATGGGAAGACTTATACATTCAGAAATAGAGAAGTTATAAGCTGATCAAACTTTAATAACTTATATATTTAGTAAAAACTATAGATTATTTTGCAAGTTAAAGGACTTTATAAAACAAGAGGAATAAAGGAAAGGGGCTTAAAAAGCCCCTTTTATGCTGTTATTCTTAAAAAAAGCTTGCTTTATTAAGAACTTTTTTGTAAATAGTCTAAAGAGTAAGTATTTTAGCACACTTTTCAAAAATCCCGCAGTTTTAGTAAAGGAACTTAATACTTTGATTGACCCTTTACTGCAATAATGATTTAATTGAGCGCATCTGGATGCACTCAATTAAAATTTGGTATATTTTCCAATAAGCTTGCCGATTATTATTACTTCATCCTTATTGAAAACTTCCTTGCCTATAAGGTCGCTATCTGCCTTTAATACAATGCACTTTGCATCTTCATGCCGGCTAAAGTATCTTAACAGGACATGAGATTCGTATAATACCAAAACAATATCCCCATCATTTAAATTGTTTTCGTAAGCCCTGTCTATAATTAGGATGTCCTCATATTTTATTCCGATATTAAGCAGACTGTTATCAGGACAATTAATTATGAAGCAGGTTTCTTCTGTTTTTTGTTCCGATTCGAAAAATGATGAAGGTAAAGGGTAATATTTGATGACGTTATAGACATTTAGCAAGTCGTCAATATTACGGTTGGTTATTTTTTTGATTTTAGGTAAATATACAGGGGCCATGTATTGTGTTGAACCATTAACAAGCTGTATTGAGCGTGCCATTCCAACTTCTCTTTTAATTACACCTTTTTGTTCGAGACGGTTTAATATTCCCTGAACTGCTCCAGGAGTCTTTTCACCGACTAGTTCGCCGATCTCTCTCACCGTAGGGGGTATTCCCCTTGTTTTGATAAATGACTCAATTACAGAATATACCTTTTTCTGCTTTGAGGTTAAAAGATTAAAATCTGTAGTCACTTTGACCATCCTTTATCGTAAAATGTATTTTTATGTAAATCTAAATTTACATAAAGTATTAGTTTTAAGTTTAGCAAATATATATTTTCTTCGCAAGCACAATTAATAACATGTATACAACAATATGGAATTAAAACATAATCAAATGTATATAAAATGTCGAAAAATATGCAATTTGGGTAAATAAATTTATGAATGAAAGATAAATATTTGAGTAACATAAGTAAAAAAGGAGGGATGAAATGTTCAAACTTTTAAAAAATGGCACATGCTATGGACCTCAATTTCTTGGGAAAAAGGATGTCTTAATTGCTCTTAATAAAATCTATAAAATTGCAGAAAACATACCGTCAGAAAATATATCGGATATAGAAATAATAGACTGTTCAGACAAAATAGTCTGTGCAGGTTTTATAGACCAGCACCTTCATATTACAGGCGGTGGGGGTGAAAATGGATTTATCAGCAGAATTCCGGAAATTAAGTTCAGTGATATTGTATCGGCAGGAATTACTACTGTTGTAGGTGTGCTGGGGTTTGACAGCATAACCAGAAATATAGAAGGACTTCTGGCAAAAGCACGAGGTTTGGAGGCAGAAGGATTAAACACGTACATATATACAGGAAGTTATGAAGTTCCTACAGCGACCATTACGGGTAAAGCCATGAAGGATATAACTCTGATTGATAAGATTATTGGCATTGGAGAAATAGCCATATCTGACCATAGATCATCTCATCCTTCGGTAGACATGCTTAAGGAAATAGCATATGAAGCAAGGATGGGTGGGCTTCTTAGTAAAAAAGCCGGTATTGTGCACATTCATGTGGGAGATGGAAAAAACGGATTGAAGCCGCTGACAGAGCTTATAGAAAGCTCAGATTTCCCTGTGGATATGTTTGTGCCAACACACTTAAACAGGAATAAAAGTTTATTTCATCAAGCCGTGGAGTTTGCTAATAGTGGAGGAAATATTGATCTTACTGCAGGGCAGAGTAGTGAAACCGGCTATTCGGTTCCCGATGCCATGGAATTGATTTTGAAAGAAAAAGTGCCTGTTGACAGGGTTACAGTGTCCTCCGATGGTAATGGCAGTATTCCCACAACCGGTTCCGGTGCTTCTGTGGGGAAGGCGCTCAAGTTGTTTGAAGACATAAAGGTGTGTGTTTTAGATAGGAAGCTTGACCTTTCAACAGTACTTAAAACAGTTTCAGAAAATGTGGCAAAACGAATTAAACTCTTTCCTCGGAAAGGAACTCTATCCGAAGGCAGTGATGGTGATATTCTGGTAATAAACATGCAAGATTTCAGTATAAACAGTGTTTTTATCGGAGGAGAAAAATTTGTGGACAATGGCAGGGTTATACGAAAAGGGTTATACGAAGATTTATAGATTATTGAATAGAAAATATGAATATGAGCAAATGAAAATGCAAATACTTAAAAAGGGTGATTTTATGGAAAGAATTAATACTCGGGCAAGGGTTGCAAAAGGCACAGGCTTTTTAGTTGCAATAGGTTTTATTTCTGCAATAGTATCACTTTTTGCATACCCCTTTATTTTCGGAGTAGTTGGTGTAATTATGGGTATACTATCAACAAAGAACGGCAGTAGAGCGGGACTTTTTGTTATTGTTACAAGTATAATACTCATGGGAATCGGTCTGATTTTCAGTGGAGTAATAATGAATTACACCAGACACTATTTGGGAATATAGTATTTACCAAAAGCAAGGATCTAGTGAATCCTTGCCTTTTTTAATGCCTGAGAAAGTGCATTACTTTCTGGCATCAAAAAAGTTTACCTAAAGGCTTTTCGCTGCAGAGAAATACCCTGGTTTTTAATCGGCGAAGCCGACTTTTTATAGTGTAAAAAAACTCTTTGGAGGACAGCTATGGGAGAGAAAGTAAAAGGAAATCTGATTATAATAGGCGGAGCTGAGGACAAGGTTGGTAGTAAGACAATTTTAAAACATGTTGTTGATACCGTTGATGGGCAGGAAAAAAGTTTGGTAGTTTTGACCACTGCAACTGAACAGCCTATCGAGGCGGGAAACAATTACAGAATGGTTTTTGAATCTTTGGGGCTTAATAATATACAGATATTAAATATTAATACTAGGGACGAGGCAAATGATGAAAAAAATGTTGAGATAATAAGAAACTGTAGTGGAGTTTTCTTTACAGGAGGCGACCAACTCAGAATAACAAGTATCCTTGGGGGAACGGCTACTAATCTGGCATTGCAGCAAGTTTACTCTCAGGGAGTGCTGATTGTTGGTACAAGTGCGGGAGCTTCTGTAATGAGCAATACAATGATAGTTGAAGGTGACAGTAATGGGCCTGCCAGAAAGTGTACACTAAAAATGGCACCGGGACTGGGCCTTTTAGAGGAGGCTATCATTGATCAGCATTTTGACCAGAGAGGAAGGATTGGAAGGCTTCTGTGCGGTGTGGCAGAAAACCCTTTTATGCTTGGTATAGGTATCGACGAAGATACTGCAATAAGGGTGTATCCTGATGCGCACTTTGAAGTTATTGGTTCTAATGCGGTTACTGTTGTAGATGGAAACACAATAAAGAGTTCAAATGTATCAGAACTTAAGCCTGATGAGCTTCTTGCCATAACAAATGTTACCATACATATCCTGCCACATGGATATGGTTTTGATATGAAGGAAAGGGAAGTTTACAGGTTAAATTGACAGGTAATTTGTCTAGGAGGAAAAAAAAGTGCAAATCTTAAATATACAGAGCTTCAGTGGGAGAAATATTTATAGCCATAAACCTGTAATTAAAATATTTGTGGATATTGGTGAGTTGTATAAAAATCCCACAAAGGACTTTGAAGGTTTTAACAAAAAAATACTGGAATATATGCCGGGATTGTATAAACATTGCTGTTCCTTGGGTTATGAAGGCGGCTTTCTTGAAAGACTTGTTGAAGGAACATATATAGGCCATGTGGTGGAACATATGATTATAGAACTCCAAAACATGCTTGGCCATGAAGCTTACTATGGAAAGACGAGAGTTGTAAGGGAGCCTTCATTGTACTATATTGTATTTGAATATAAGAATGAAAAATGCGCAATAGAATGTGCCAGAGCTGTATTTGATATTGTTTCAAAAATTTTAAATAATGAAGCTGTTGATTTTTCGAAGATTATTGAAGAGTTAAAGATGATTGCTATTGAGAATGACCTGGGGCCAAGTACAAATTCAATTTATATGGAAGCCCATAAGAGAGGGATTCCTGTAACTCGCATCGGCGATGGAAGTATAATACAGCTTGGCTACGGTAAATTCTCCAGAAGGATACAAGCTTCTCTGACAGATTTGCCGAGCTGCATATCAGTAGACACAGTAAGTAATAAGGATTTAACAAAAAGAATTTTAAGTGATTTTATGATACCGGTACCCGAGGGTGAGGTTTCATACAGCGAGGAAGGAGCTGTTTATACCGCTTATAAGATAGGCTATCCTGTTGTAGTCAAACCTCTTGACGGCAATCAGGGAAAGGGAGTTGCTGTTAACCTCAGAGATGAAAAGGAAGTGCGGTCAGCATTCAAGGAAGCAAAAAAGTTTTCCAAAGCTGTACTTATTGAGAAATATATAAAGGGCAGAGATTACAGAGTCCTTGTAGTAGGTGAACAAGTAAGTGCAGCAGCAGAAAGACGTGCACCATTTATCACGGGTGATGGTGTTCATAGTATTTCGGAACTGGTCGAAATAGAAAATTCAAATGAATTGAGAGGTACTGACCATGAAAAACCATTAACAAAAATCAAACTTGATGATTTGGCCCAAAAAGTATTAAAAGGCCAGGGTTTTGATGAGTATTATGTTCCTGCGATGGGTGAAGTGGTATACCTCAGGTACAATAGCAATATAAGTACCGGTGGTACAGCAAGGGACTGCACCGAGGAAGTACATCCATATAATGCGAATCTTGCGGTAAATGCTGCAAAAGTGCTTGGACTGGATATTGCAGGGGTGGATATATGCTGTGAAGACATATCAATTCCCTTAATAAATCAAAATGGGGCTATAATCGAAGTTAATGCGGCGCCCGGGCTACGGATGCATATATATCCATCCGTTGGGAAATCAAGAAATGTAGCCTCCGACATTCTGGACATGATGTTTCCAGATGCAGATGTTTCCTCAATTCCTATTGTTTCAATAACCGGGACAAATGGAAAAACAACAACAACGAGACTTATAGCTCATACTTTGGAGCTTCAGGGAAAAACGGTAGGAATGACAACTACAAGTGGGATTTACGTAGGTGATGAATGTGTATTAAAAGGGGATAATACAGGGTCTGTCAGTGCCCGGATGCTGCTTTCAAACAAGAAGATTGATGCAGCAGTGCTTGAAACAGCGAGGGGTGGTCTTGTCAGAAAAGGCCTTGGATATGACCTTGCTGACATTGGAATTGTCACAAATGTAAGCGAAGACCATCTGGGAATAGATGGAATTAATACTATTGAAGAACTGGCATTTGTAAAATCCCTTGTAATTGAAGCGGTCAAGCCTTCGGGGTATGCAGTTATAAATGCGGATGACCGCTTTGCGCAATACTTTATGGAAAGGGCAAACAGCAAGGTTATTGTCTTTTCTAAGGATCGACAAAATGCTATTGTTAATAAGCATATTGATCAAGGAAAGAGAGCTGTGTTTCTTGAGGGTAATGACATTGTTCTGTCTAAAAAAGGAATAACTGTGCAACTGGCAAAGGTTAGTGATATTCCAATAACATTTGGAGGCATACTTGAGTGCAATATCGAAAACTGTCTTGCAGCGGTCTGTGCCCTTTGGGGATTGAATGTACCACTTGAGACTATTAAAGCAGGAATGATTAGTTTCTTGCCGGATACCGACCTGAATCCCGGAAGATTTAACATATTTGATATGGGACAATTCAAGGTGATGCTTGACTATAGCCACAACCCGGCAGGCTTTGAAGAAGTGGCAAAGTTTATAAAGAAGCTTGATGCCACAAGACTTGTTGGAATTATCGGCATGCCGGGAGACAGGCAGGATTCGAGCATGTGCACAGCTGCCCGGATTTGTGCATCGACCTTTGACCGGATATATATCAAGGAAGATGCCGACCTGAGAGGAAGAGAACCCGGCGAAGTAGCAGATATATTCTTTGATGGGGTTATTAAGAACGGAGTTCCTAAGGAGAATGTGGAAGTTATATATTCTGAGGCAAAAGCTCTGGAAAAGGCAATACTTGATGCTCAACCCGGAGATTTTATTGTAATATTCTACGAGGATTTTGAATCTTGTTTAAAGGTTGTAAATGAATTACGAACAGAAATTCAAAGGAGTCCGGTTAAATCTGAGGAAATGGTTCAGACAGCAGGCTGATATTTGGAGTAAGGGGGCTGCTGCAATACTAACAGAAACAAGTTAGTATTGCAGCAGCTTTTTTGATGTTAAGGAAATTATGGTTGTTTTATATTTCTTGTTCCTAATTAATAAGCGAAAGATTTGTTTGATTCGAACCTATAAAATAAAAAACAACCTGTCCTTTTCTCAGGCGGTTGCAATGGATATACTTTTGCTTAATTTTGAGCGGTAGTGATACTTGTTAAAAGTATTAATTCTATCTTATTGCACTTCACCAATGTGTTCCCGGCTATATTATCTAAAAGTATTGAATTAGGCACTTTCAAAAAACTGCGGAAATAGAAATGCGAGATTAAAACGAATGAAAATCAGTGCGTAAGTATAATTTTATTATTGTTTTAGAATGATTTTTTGGTATAATATTTTGTATGTAGGTGTTCAGTAAAGTAAAATTAATTGGATACGAGTACCAAAAAGCTAGCAATGATTAGAAATAAGTCAATAATGTAAAGTTGAACATTGAAAATTGAAAAAGGTGC
>CAZLZR010000067.1:0-26126 GCA_964564015.1 uncultured Acetivibrio sp. | reverse complement strand
TATTGTTTTTCAAGGTTCAGTTCACTTTCTGAAGTGGGAAACTTGAGTTAATAATATTAAGCTTTTAAATTTAGCTCAGTCAAGTGAAGAACATGAGGATATTATTTTAGGGCTAAAAAGTGCCTGGCTACAGCAGGGTGAAGCTCGTATTCTTTCTCAGTACGGACTTTCATCAGATGGTGTGGATTTGCAGATCGTTTTTGATACCGCACCCCAATCCTATTTAGCTGCTGTTTACTATTATCAGGACGGTTCGGGTAAAGCTTACAATCAACAGTTGCATATTGATGTTGGTGATTTCATACCTGCAGTTTTGCCAAATGGTGGTAGCCCTCCCTTTTACAACGACCGTATTATTGCCCATGAGTTGGTTCATGCTGTTATGGGACGGACTATGAACTTTGGTTCTCTACCAAGCTGGTTCAAGGAAGGTACGGCAGAATTCATTCATGGTGCAGACGAAAGGTTATATGCCGATTCTGCAGGAGGAACTAATTTTGCGTCGGTGGTTAACGAATTTGCCAGTTGGGAAAACACATCCATTGATTATTCTGCCGGATATGGAGCTGTGCGTTACATGCACCAGCAAATAAAGTCTAAGGGTGGAAACGGTATAAGGGATATCATGGCATATCTAAGCGGTAATCCAACAAGTACTCTTGATGAGGCTCTCACAAATGCATCATCAGGTGCTTTTTCCGGCCTGGCAGATTTTACAGCAGCTTATACAACTAACGGAGTTGCTTTTTTAAGCAGTTTAAATCTTACTAATGCGGATACTGGTGCTATTGGTGGTGCAGATGCTGATGGTTTAGCTCCTTTAAATGCTCAAAGCGTAATACCGGATGCTGTCAGTTTATCAGATGATCCACTATCTGGCTTCAATGTAGTTTGGCCTGATTTAATTGACAGTAGTTTATCAAGTTTAAACATCCAATTAGGAGCTAATGCTGGTGATTCACTAAGTATAATATTAGCTGATATACGCAGTGGAAACTTGGGATTATCAACTGTTGATATTGTAAATCAGGCTAATACAGCTATTGAAAGTTTTGATTCCGGTATAAATATTGTTTCTCAAATACGAGCAAATTTCGGTGCTTTGCAGAACCGCCTTGAACATGCCCTTGCAATAACAGACAATACTGCAGAAAACTTGGCCTCGAGCGAATCGTGTATTCGTGATACAGATATGGCCAAAGAGATGATGAATTTTACTAAAAATAATATCTTATCTCAAGCGTCTAGTGCAATGATAGCACAAGCCAACCAGCAGCCACAAGCTATTCTGATGTTGCTTAAAGCAGGATAGTTTAAGAATTTGTGAATTTAATTTATTCAATTAAACTTAATAAAGGTTCCCTTAAAAACAATACCAAAACACATAAAAAAAGAATAGCATAGAGACGCTTTTTCATTTGTGTATCTGCGATATCACTATCGAAACCTAAAATACCGGAAGCGCAAAAGCCAGGGACTATTCCTGCTATTGGAATTAAAGCACTTCTGTTACCGGTATATAGATTAAAACATATTATAAATGCAAGATAAATAAAAAGAACGGGCTTTATGTATTTTGCCTTACCAAAGGTCTCTGGAATTCTACATCTCATATAAAATAAAGCTCCAATGAGAGGAATAATAAAGGAATATAATATGAAATGACTGAGGAAGATGGTGCTAAACATTCCTCCAACCAGCATTATTGCCGTTACTTTTCTGCTCCCGTAATTGTGTTCTAGAAGAATTCCTATGGTTAACAGAAAAATCGAATTAACTATTAAAAAAAGCAGGTTGTTGTCAAAAAAGTTTATATAACCACCAGTAAAAATGTTAATAAGACTTATTGACATAAAAATCATAATATAAAAATATACTATATTGAAAAAGAAAGTATCAAGTGTATTTATTCCTTCATTTTCAACCACAATCTGTGGTTTGTTCCTAGCCTCATTTTCTTCTAATATCTTTATTATGTCAAATTCTGATTTCTTATCTTCCCTATCAAAGGAATTTGAAAAAGTATCATATATCATATGATTTGGATATATTAAGCCTTTGGAAAAGAATATGTTTCTCTTTTTCCGACATAAGGCCATACATGCGAAATTGTTTGCTTTTCTAGTTCTCTCATTATATACATTTTTAAAAACACTTATTATTGTATCAGGTGGCATTTCAGAAAAGATGAATACTTTTATATAGAATACATCAATATATTTAGTCTTTGATTCATCGATTTTGTATGGATCAGAGAACAACATTGATTTTAATTCTTCATGAGATAGTGAATCATTGTTATAAATCTCAAGGAGCTTTATTTTATTACCTGTAACCTTCTTCAGAAGGCTATACTTTTCGTCAATTATAAATCCACCTTTATCGGCATCCTTTATTGGAATAAAATCGTTTTCCAAAATTAACATTTCTATTGCGTTGTAAAGGTAACCCGACATTATTCAAAACTCCTTTTTTTATATTCATATCCCAAAGGATACTGCAATCAAAGTAGTAAGTTTCGCTAAAATAAATATATGAACTTTTTTTACCAAAAGTGCTTCATAACGGTTACGCTATAAGACTTTCGAAATAAAAGTTGGCTTAAAATCATACTTTTTTATGAAGAATAGTGTAATATGTAGATTGTAAATTTCAAATATATAATACCAGAATTTTCTTAAAGCAACAATATTTATTTTTATGTTTTATAGGTGTGTATATTCAAATATTGGAGGAACCAGCATGAATAATATTACTATTGTTACTGGATTTAAGAATATGGATTTTGTTAAAGTCACTGAAATGCTGTCAAAAGCTTATTGGAGTCTAGGTATTGGGATGGAAGAAGTTAAACGAGGAGCTGAAAATTCGGCTCTGGTAATAGGTGCATTTACTGAAAACCAGATACAAGTAGGATACTCGAGAGTTATTTCAGATAAGACCAGATTTGCTTATATTCTTGATGTAATTGTTGATGAGAATTATCGGAAAAAAGGTATTGGGCAGAAAATGATAAAAGCAATCATGGAAGATTGTGAATTGAAAGACGTTTATCAATGGCTGCTAATAACGAAGGATGCTCACGGAGTATATAATAAAGTTGGGTTTAAACCGGTTTCACGCCCTCTTGATTGGATGGAAATCAGATATGACAGATCAAAAGTCAGGTAATTTACCCCAACAACTTGAAACATATCTTAAATAGGTGTAGAGTTTAGGTATAAGATTAAAATTTATCAAATTACAACATGGATTGGGGGATTCTAAGTGGTCTTTTCAAGTCTTTTGTTTTTGTGCGTCTTTTTACCTGTAAACCTTATTTTGTATTATTCAATCAACAACGATACTTGCAGAAATTGGGTACTTATCATTACTTCTCTTATTTTCTATGCATGGGGAGAGCCGATATGGATTAGTGTTTTGATTTTTACTGCATTATTTGATTACACTAACGGCCTTATTGTCCAAAAGTTCAGAGGATGTTGGAAGGGTAAGGCAATAGTCGCTTTATCCGTTACGGGTAACATCCTCATTCTTGGATTCTTTAAGTATTTTGGTTTTATAGCGGATAATCTGAACAGTTTTTTAAACTTAGATATACCGGTTGTAAGTTTTAGTCTTCCGGTTGGAATTTCGTTTTACACATTCCAGTCTATTTCCTATGTAGTTGATGTATACAGAGGAGAAGTAACGGCGCAAAAATCTCCGTTTAAATTTCTGCTGTTTGTATCTTTGTTTCACCATCTTGTAGCAGGACCTATTGTGAGGTATAAAGATATTGTACAGAATATTGAAAAGAGAATGCTTACGGCAGATGCGTTCAACAATGGTGTGAGCCGCTTTATTGTAGGTCTGGGAAAAAAGGTTATAATTGCAAACCAAGCCGGTGAATTTGCTAAAGCCTTTCTGGATACTGATTATACACGACTACCTGTATTGGGAGCGTGGTTGGGAATTTTATTGTTTGCTATACAAATCTATTTTGATTTTTCAGGCTATTCGGATATGGCCATCGGTTTGGGCAAAATGTATGGTTTTAATTATAAGGAGAACTTTGATTACCCGTACGTGGCCAAATCGGCCACTGAGTTCTGGCGCAGATGGCATATGTCATTAACCTCGTTTTTCAGGGATTATGTTTACATTCCCCTTGGAGGAAACAGAAAAAATCATTTAAGGAATATGTTGGTTGTATGGTTTCTGACAGGTTACTGGCATGGTGCAAGCTGGAATTTTATTGTATGGGGAATGTATTTCTTTGTTCTCATAGCTGTGGAAAAGTATGTGCTGCTTAAATTTGAAAAAAGAATTCCTCAAATTTTATGGAGAGCCTATTTTTTAGTTGTAATACTTGTAGGTTGGGTATTCTTTTACCATACTAATTTAGGTCAGGCCTTACGGTTTATTGGTATAATGTTTGGAATAAATGCTCCTTCATGGTCAAGCCCTGAGGTTGCAATTTGTTTGGGTAATAATATAATCTTTATTTTAATCGCTCTTATCGGTTGTACACCTATTGTAAAAAAACTTTTTGAACGATTTAAAAGCATTCTGAGCGAAAAGCAAATAGGGTTTTACTCTGCTGAACAGTTAATAAAATCAACTGTTAATATTGCAATATTTATAGGGTCAATTATTCTGCTTGTAGGACAGTCCTACAACCCGTTCCTCTATTATAAGTTCTAATGTAAATTATTTTTTATGAAGTTCTGTTAGATATACCTATCGGAGGTGTTTGGTTATGAAGAAGTTACAGTTAGATGCAATAGCATTCCTTACCATAATTCTGATGTTAGGAATTGCAAATTTTGTTAATGGTAACAAACCTGAGGTTTCAGAACTTGAAAACAGGGCGTTGAAGCAAAAACCCAAGTTCACACTATCAGCCGTAGCAAGCGGCAGTTACTTCAGTGACTACAATGATTATTATAACGATACTTTTATTTGGAGGGACAAGCTGCTAAAAATAAGTTCAGGAATCAAACAGGCAATGTTTTTTAATACATCCGATGCAAAAATAATTGTTGCAGATAAATCCAAGGAATATAATGCATCTGGTGGAAAAAAAGATAATTCCGGTGAAAAAGATAAATCTAGTGAAAAAGATAATACAGTCAATGAAACCAATCCAACAAATCAACCTCTTAGCACATCAGATGCGCCTTCTCCAACTCCTGATAAGAAGTATAATGAGAGTGAAGGTGTTGGCTATTGGCTTGTTATAGATGGAAAGGCAGTAGAGCTCTTCAAGTTTAACAAGGAGAGTTTTGAGTATTATGCTGAGGTGTTGAATAAGTATAATGAACGGCTGAACAATAAAATACCAATATATTCTTTGATTGCACCTACAAATAGCGAATTTGTACAGCTTAAAAAATATAAAGGAATATCTGATTCCCAGAATAATGCGATAAAGTTTCTGGATACGAAATTTAGCAGCGGGATTACTTCTGTAAATTCATATGATATTCTAAACAGTCATAAGGATGAATACATTTATTTCAGAAGTGATCACCATTGGACGGCTTTAGGGGCATACTACGGCTATTCGGCCTTTATGGAAACAAAAAATGAAAAAACTGTGCCTCTTGAAAATTACCAAACCGTGCAAATTGATAATTTTTTGGGAAGCTCTTATTCCAAAACGATGGATAAAAGCATTGAAAATAATCCTGACACCATATATGCGTATATCCCGTATGTCAACTATAAGTATGAAATGCATCATTGGAATAAAAGCAGTGAAGCAAAGGTCATAGATATGAAGTATGCAGAAACAAAGAGGGATAAGTATCTGGTATTTTTGAGTGGTGGAGATTCTACCTGGGCTGTTATTAAAACTGAAAATAAAAATGGCAAGAAGCTTTTAGTTATAAAAGACTCTTACGGGAATACTTTTGTGCCTTTCCTTCTGCCGCATTACGAAGAAATATATGTAGTTGATCCGAGGTTTTACGATATTACCATTCATGGAAATCTTATTGATTTTATCGGCTCAAAAGGCATAAACGAAATTCTGTTTGTAAATTATATGGAGAATGTTAATTCAAGAGATTTTATGGAAAGTGTTGAAAACCTGATGTACGATAAATAATTATATTGGCACCAATTTATTTGATACAAAATTAAATCGGGTGGTATATTTTTAGTATTAGCTGTCAATAATTTAAATGACCTCACAAAATACATTTTAACCCCCTAATGAACACCCCGGATAAAACGCCGGGGTGTTTTACTAAAAAAATCTCATAATCAAATTTGAAACAATAATGACAATTACTATAACCGCTATACCTAAAACAATACATAAAAACGATAATATTCCCATGAGGGTTTTGAATTTGCCTAAATAGCTGTTTGATTTTTCAAGCATAAAATTCCTGATTCTATTTATTTTTGACAAGACCTCCACGGCATTTTCATTGGAGTTCTCATCAAGAGAATCGAACTGAATTTCTTTTGAAGGCTTGCTTTCATCATTCTTTCGCAAACGATTGCATAACTTCTGCACTGCTTTTGAAATAGAGAAAATAATAAGCTTACTGAAAAATATTCCACTTACTAAATCTGTAATTAAAGGCAGTATCAAATCAGAGAATACCACCTGAACGACAAATAACAGGGAAGGCATGTTTTTGTTACCATTTTTTATTTGTTCTCCGTAATATAAAGAAACCAGTTCCAAAATATAATCAAGTATATTTGTTGTGCCGGTAACAAGATTTGATACTGCTTTCTGAAATCCCAATAAGCCTATGCCGATTATAACCGGAATGCTTGTTATAAAAAAAGTAACAGCAATTTTTGCGGAATCAGATACAAAGTATATTATTACTGCTGAAAGAGCAAAAATCAGTGAGGAAATTATTATATATCTAAAAATCAACGAGTAAAAAGTTTTGATTTTATTTATGCTGTCTTTTAATTTTTCGATAGCATTTTTCTCAGTAAATTTTTTGTACTCATTTATAAATGATTTAACCGTTGATTCCATTGATATCTTTTTGTCCGAACTCATTTAATCACCTTCTTGTAATAGATTTTAAAGATATATTTATATTTAATTATAAATATATTAAGGATGATGGTGCAACATTTTATTTTTACCTAAAAAATATTTTTGTTGGTATATTTAATCCCAAAACGGTTAATAATTTAATTGACCTCACAAAATACATTTTAACCCCCTAATAAATGCCCCGGCTATATGCCGGGGTGTTTGTTTACAAAAGCTTTAGTTAAAAAACAAAAAAGGCTCAAGAACCAATTGAGCCGAAAATAGTTTTATTAAAATCAAAATAACTAATTATGAAAACAATATTTATGTTTTAATATTCCAATGGGCCAGGAAAACTTTAAATAGATTCTTTTTTTATAAATTATTTCTGTTAATCTTTAACAGTATATGATATACCATTAGCGTCTAACAAACGTAAAAATGAAATGATTCCAAAAACACCGCAATCATTTATGTATTCTTCATAATAGTCTATAAAGCCTTCAAAATCATCTGATGCAAATGGCAAAGTTTCAAGGCTGCCAAACACTTCATTTACACTATCTGTAATAAACTTATAATTTTTCAGTCTGTTAAGTACGATTTTTGGTTGATTTAATTTACCGTACTGAACAGTAAGAAGTTCTTCATCAAACAATTCAGCTACTTCATCAAATATTAGTAAAGATTTTACCATAAACTTAATTCCACGATCATCATTTTGGTTACCTGTAAAATCATTGTTGATTTTTGATTTTAGTTTGTTAGATAAGGTAATTGGTATTACAACTCCATCATATCCCTCATCTATTACAGCCCAAAGACACAGCTGTGCTTTTGGAGTATAATCGAGGTAAGTATTCAGGATATCCTTTAATTTTTCTTCACCTTTTTTTGATTTCCATGTACCATTTAAAAGATGTGAAATACTTTTCGCTGTTTGAGAAATATTCTCTTTAGTACAATTGGATAGTTCTATAGCGATATCTTCATTGTTTTTACTGTCCATTGAATCTAGGATAAAACTTTGCATAGGATTTATTTCTTTTGGTGTATCTGTTGGTGTGATTTTTGGTGTGACTGTTGGAGTGACTGTTGGTGTGATTTTTGGTGTGATTTTTGGTGTGACTTTTGGTGTAACTATTGGTGTGACTGTTGATGTGACTGTTGGAGTAACTTTTGGAGTGACTTTTGGTTTATCTTTTGGTGTGTCTTTTGGAGTAACTTTTGGTTTATCTTTTGGCGCATCTTTTGGAGTAACTTTTGATGTGACTGTTGGTGTGACTTTTGGTGTGACTTTTAGCACATCTTTTGGTATGTTTGCTTTTATGCTTATAAAGGGGATTCCAAATATTAAGGAGCTATTACTACCTGCAAATACTACATTTGATGATATAGAAACAAGGTAAAAACACAATACAAAACATGCTAATCTTCTAATAATATTATTCTTACTCATAATGACCTCCCAAAGTCGGATTTATTAACCTGCTTTTTTGACTTTTCCTGACCCTATTAGGAATTTTGACAAAAATGGTTGTTAAACATATTTTAACATAAATGGAAAAATAAATACAATAGTTTGATGGAATATTTTGAAAGAATTGTGATTTGCACTACAAATTTTAGCATATAAAGTAAAAAGAATGCAATACAATTTGAAATATTTTTACAGATATTTTTATAATTTTTGTTTGAACTTCTAAATTAAGATAAAATACAATTAAAAAGAAATATATATAAATTTCTAAAGTTTTGTTGTATAGTGTCCATATGTAGTATTTTGAGGTGGCAAGTGTGGTATGGTGAATTGTAAGAATATATAGATAAGGGGATAGAAAATTGGATTTTTCAAGTATAAGCTTTGATAATTTATTTTATTTGGCAGCAGTTTTGATTGGGGTAATAAATATTATAGGGTTTGTTATAATTGGGGCTGATAAAAACAAAGCAAAAAAGAAGCGTTGGAGAGTTCCGGAAAAAGCATTTTTTTTGATAGCTGTTTTAGGTGGTGGAGCCGGTGTGTATATTGGGATGCTGTTTTTCAGGCACAAAACCAGACACTGGTATTTTATGGTTGGAATTCCCGCGATATTTTTAGTTGAGGCTGCAATCACACTTTTTTTACTCGGATATTAATTTCGCTGCTACTAATCATCTTAAATAATGTGAAATTGGAGATTATAAATTTTCATTAATATTCCCATAATGGTATAATATACTTAAGAAATCTTATGGAGGGATATACCATTATTTTTGATGATTTAGCCAGGAAGATAATTGAAATGCCTTCACAAAACTCAAAATATATACTAAAAGGTCCGACTGGAAGCGGAAAATCGACAATCCTTCTTGAAAGATACAGATATATGGTAGACAGGCTGCATGTACCTAGTGAGAAGATACTGATACTGCTTTTAAACAGGACACAGTCACTGGAATGGAGGACAAAAACTGTTCTTGAGGGTTCGGGTGCGGTTTTGAGAACTTCATATTATGGCTTTATTCAAAGTGAAATCAAAACCTATTATCCTATTATTTCTAAAAAATGCAGTGAAATTATAAATAAGGATATAAAACCTGTTTTTCTTACCTTCGAGGCTGCTCAGTTTCTGGTTGCTACTGTTATTGATTGGAGGAGGCAGAAACAAGGTGCATTTGCAGGTGTTACTTCATATACCGACAGGCTTGCAATAGATATCACCGGTAACCTTGTAAAGGCTGCCATATCGGACATACCCTATAATCAGATAGGGGACAGGCTATATAATGCTCTCGAAAAGAAAGATGATTTGAGAAAGCAGATTTTCAGGGAAGCTGACGATATTGTATGTGCCTACAGGAAAAAATGTTTGGAACTTGGCATATTTGATTTTGGAATGGCAGTTGACCTTTATAATAACTGTCTTTTAACAGATGAGTTATATAGGGAAAAATTAAGCGGAAGAATTGAACATTTGATTGTAGACAACATTGAGGAATGTGTACCTACGGAAGCTGATTTTATTGATTTACTTCTTCCAAACTTAAAGACCTGTCTTTTGGCATATAACCACGAAGGCGGATATGGTGAAGCCTTTGGAAGCAACCATAATTACGTTAAGTCGGTATTAATCGATAAAATTGATAAAATTGAGATGAATAAATCCTACACATGTCAGGAGTTTATGTTTGAGTTTTCCGATATGTTGTTTGATAATATTGAAAATCTTAAAGGGAATAAGTGTAATACCGGACCTTATATAGAAAGGGTTGCGCCGTTTGAACTGAGAAGTGAGATGCTTGAAAATGTTGGAACAAGAATAGTTGACCTGATAAGCAAGGAGGGCTATAAACCTTCGGATATAGTTGTGATATCAAGTTTTGCCGATCCCGTTACTGAATTTGTAATAGCAAGAATACTGGAGAGGTATGGATATGAAGTCAAGAATCTTGCCCGAAAAAACAGATTGATTGACAATCCCTTTTCTCAAGCACTTATAACTTTAGCTCAGCTGTGTCATCCTGCGTATGGGTCTATGCCCAACAGGGATGATGTCAAGGCACTGCTCAGGATGGTACTTAAAATTGATCCGGTCAGAAGCTCAATTCTAGCGGGTGAGATTGTAAACCAGAGACCCTTTGCAAGATTCCCGGATATTGAATTCCCCGGGTTGGTTGAAAGAGTAGGATACTATAATATTGAAAAGTATGAATACATAAGAAACTGGATAAGTGACTATATATCAATGCAAAAACCCCTTAAAATAAATGAATTTTTCCAGAAGGTTTTTTTAGAGATACTTATATCAAAGGAAGTATCCGAGAAGGACATTCTTGAGGCTAAAAATCTTATTGACAGCGCACAGACTTTTGTTGAGGTGGTATCGAGGTTTAACAGGAATGCCAGCAGAGATTTTCTGGAAGTTGTAAGGCGGGGCATAAAATCTGCGGAAAGTATTTTTGAACTTGAGGAGAAACTTAGCGGGGATTTTGTGTTAATGTCCACTCCGGTAGCGTACCTTGCAAGCTCTTTAAAGAGCAAGGTGACTATAATTACAAGTCTTAGCAGCAATAACTGGACGCCTAGAAGCATCAAGGAGATATCAAATCTCCATGTACTTACAAAGACCTGGGATGAAAACAGTATTTACACTGAAGAACTGGAAGAGAGAAACCAGAAACATTATTTGGCTACCCTTATGAGAGCTATTTTTAAGCGATGCGGAGAAAAACTCATAACCTATGAGTCCATGCTTTCTGCCAATGGCTACGAGAACGACGGTTTACTGTCAGACTATTTTGACGAAATTTTGTTATAAAAATACTGTAAGAATTTACAGGGCGGATTTTTTTTAGTACAGAGGGAATGAGTGTTCCCGTATTTTTTTGGAGGCTTAAATGGGTCTTAGAAAAGGTCAGAGAGAACTGGTAGAACAATATAGAGGAGGATACTGTGCTATTCCTGCAATTCCGGGAGGAGGCAAAACTCATTGCCTGTCGCTGTGGGCAGCAGAGATGATTGCCAACGGACTGCATAAACCCGGTAAGATACTTATCGTTACCTATATGAACAGTGCGGTTAACAATTTTAAGCAGCGCATAGCCTCAGAGCTTAAAAACAGGGGAATTATAAGCGGCAAGGATTACTTTGTCTCTACCATACACGGGCTATGCCTTCAGATAATTAAGGAAAAACCCGACCTTGTGATAACTAATGAAGAGTTTGAAATAATTGACGGCACATCGAAAATTCACTTGATTTCGAGCAGCATTGATGAGTGGAAAAGGCACAACGAGCAGAAATTCAGACTCTATATTGACGAAGCAAACTTAAATGCCAACAGAATCAGTGATACATATAAAAACTGGCAGGACAGGCTCTGTAATATAATGCTTTCAGCTATCGGGGATTTCAAATGCAGAGGTATTAATTCAAGAGAGGCAATGGAAATGTGCAAAAGCCTTAGAGATGATTCAATACTGGCATGGGCGGGTGAGATATACGACATTTATGACAGGAAGCTTAAAATAGGAGGCTTTCTGGATTTTGACGATATGCTGTATAATGCTAAAAAGATGCTCAAGGAAGATCGGCTATTGCTGGAGAAGTACCAGAATAAATATTCCTATGTATGCGAGGACGAAGCGCAGGATTCAAATCTCATACAGAGTGAAATTCTTGACCTCATATCAAACGGTAATCTCTTAAGGGTAGGGGATAGTAACCAGGCAATATGCGGCAGCTTTAGCAATAGTGATTTCACCCTGTTTAAGAGTTTTTGCGACAATCCTTTAACAACTGTTTATAAAATAACGCAGTCCAGCAGGAACACTGTTGACATAATAAATCTTGCCAACTATTTTGTAAGGTATGTGAGGGAAGAACATCCCGTACCGGAATGCAGGGATAGTCTTTTACCTCAGTTTATTGAGCCTGTTGGAGAGGATGACGAAAGGCCGAATCCCAGGATAGATAAATATGGTATAAAAGCAGGAGTGTTCGGATCCTGGGAGGATGAAGCGAGGTCAGTTGTAATTAAGGCTCAGGAAATGATAAAAAAGCATCCCGGAAAGACTATTGCGATACTTGTTCCTACTGCGTGGAGAATGAATGTGGTATTGAACTTTTTGGAAGCTAGAAATATTCCCTATGAGTTGCTTGACAACAGTTCCGGTGAAAAGAATAAAACAGTCAGGAAGCTGGGAAGGATTATAGATTTTATCGCACAGCCGGAGAATGGCCAAAAGTTTTTTGATATGATGAATGAGTGCTTACTTTTGGATTCATATGATAGTGAAGCTTCCGGCGAAGAACCGGATGAAGAGAAGAAAACAGTGGGGCAAAGAGTGATCTTGGGTGAGTTCTTAAAAATGTATCCTGTTGAGAAGCTCCTTTATCCCATTGGTGGAGAGATTGAACGGGCTGATATACCTAAGAACCTGCTTGCAAGTGATATATGGAGCGATTTTACAGGAAAACTGGAACTTGTCAGGGAACTTCTGGAGTTTCCCAATACTATTGTTGAAAAGCTTATACTATATATTTCCGAAAAATTGGGTTTTGATAGGGAAGAAAGGGCTATTGCGCAAAAAGTGGCAGGCGATGTAAGATACCTGATGAGTCAGGATCCTCACTGGAAGATTGCTGATTTGGCTCTGGAGCTATTAAGCCCCAAAAATATATTTAATTTTTTTGCGGGTATTGTATGGGATTTGAAAGGATACGAACCAAAGCCCGGGGTAGTCACATTAGCTACATATCACAAGTCAAAGGGTCTTGAATGGGACATAGTCTTTTTAACCAGTCTGACTAATGCTGATTTCCCGGTAAGTCTTGAGGATAAGTTTGTTGGAGAGTACTGGTTTTTAAAAGAAGAGTATAAAAATCCTCAGGCGATAATTAAGGCTGATTTGGAAAGGCTGTTGGAAAATAAAGTGAGCAAAGACTTGGTAGTCCGATCGAAGGTT
Organism: uncultured Acetivibrio sp.; assembly: GCA_964564015.1. Taxonomy (GTDB): domain Bacteria; phylum Bacillota; class Clostridia; order Acetivibrionales; family Acetivibrionaceae; genus Acetivibrio. Next base: position 12,679 of record CAZLZR010000067.1, on the reverse strand, counting down.
GAGACAATATCCGAACGAGCCAGGCTTCTATATGTGGGTATAACGAGAGCGAAAGAGTATTTGTTTTTGACTTCTTTTGAAAGCAACAGGGGCAAAAGAAATGAAACTTTGCCTTCAAGGTATATTTTAGATTTAAGGAAATATATCGAGGATTTACAAAGTACATAAATTTATACTTGTAGCCTGCAAAGCATGGATCCTATAGAATGTAGATCACAAACAGAGAAAGTAAGTGCATTTTTCATTTTCATAGACTGGAGATATATTGTGTAAAAAGAACTGGGAGGGGGGACTTTGAAATGAGCGATTTAAGATTTGCGGAATATTTCCTGTTTACTCAGCAGTCATTGGCGACGTTTGACAGGTGCCCTTTGAAGTTTAAAAAAAGATATCTGGAAAATCTTAAATGGGATAATTTTCCTGATGAAGAAATTAGGAAGAGACTGGAGATGGGAAATAATTTTCACCTTCTGGCATACAGACATTTTTTAGGGATTGAAACGGGGCTATGTGAGAAGACAGAGGGATTTGAGGAATTAAGCAGTTGGATGAAAAGCCTTGAGAGCAAGTTTCCGATATCGGAAAAAAGAAAATATCTTCCTGAATACAAGCTCCGGATGGCTAAAGGGGTTTTAAGGCTTGAAGCAAATTTCGACCTTCTGATTTTTGATGGGGAAAGACTTGAAGTGTGGGACTGGAAAACGCATGGGAAGGAAAACAAAACAGACAGGAAAAGCAACATGGGAAACAAGTATAGAAAAAGCCTTCAGTCTATAGTATATTTGTATGTGCTTAAGGAACAATGTGAAAAAGTAACCGGGAAACAGATTAAATGTGAAAATATAAGTATGTATTATTGGCAGCCTGATCCTCCGGAAGTGCTCACAGATATCAGGTACAGTGATGAGATGCACAAAACCTATGGGGAAATTTTAACGAACAAGATAAACGGAATACTTCAATACGACTTTGCTGAATTTGATAAAGCCTTATACGATAAAAATTGTAAGTACTGCGAATTTAATTGGTTTTGTAATAATCAAAGGGTCGATTTCAACGTAATTGAGGAAGACGAAGATTTTTTAGACGAGCTTGAATGGGAAAGCATTGAGGAGTTGACATAGATGAAGGTCAGGATAAATGTTTTAAACAGGGATGTTGAGATTCCCAGAGATATTGTAGAAGCGGCAGATAATGATGAACTGATTGCAAGAATTTTTTATAACAGGGGTTATAAGGATGCGTTTACTATTCGTCAGATGCTAAAGGATGAATACTACAAGCCTACGGATGTAAATGAGTTTCCTGGCATGAAAAAAGCTGTGGAGCGTATATTGTTAGCTGCTGACAGGAGCGAGAAAATATGCGTCTACGGTGATTATGATGTTGATGGTGTAACCAGTACAGTTACGCTTGTGGAGTGCCTGAAGCTGTTTATTGATAAAGTGGTGTACCATGTTCCTGATCGTTTTACTGAAGGTTATGGTATGAATATTGAGGTCATTGAGAGGCTTGCTGAAGATAGCGTATCACTGATTGTTACCTGCGACTGTGGAATATCAAATATTAATGAGATAAAGCGGGCAAAAGAATTGGGTATGGATGTGATTCTGACAGATCATCACAATATACCTTCCGAACTTCCTTGCGCAGATGTTATATTAAACCCAAAGCTCCTTGAAGAGGGGCATAAGGCACGGAATATGTCCGGGTGTGCTATGGCATTTTTTCTATGTCTGGCTATATTAAAACGTAAGGCTATGGAAGAGAAGGCAGAAGATTATTATGATATGCTTGCTTTGTCACTTATTGCTGACGTTGTCAGCCTGAATGGAGAAAACCGTTATCTACTGAAAAAAGCAATTCCTAAATTGTTTAATACGAAAAGAGAGGGACTTATTAAGCTTCTGGATATAGCAAGCAAGACCAGTGAACTCAATACAGAAGAGGATATAGCCTTTCAGTTGGCACCGAGGATTAATGCTGCAGGCAGGATGGAGACGGCAAGACTTCCAGTGGAATTGTTATTGTGTAAAGATCCTTATATTGCCGGTGAAATGGCGCAAAAGATAGATTTTCTCAATGCTGAAAGGAAACGTGTTCAACAGGAAATAATTGATCAGGCTATAGAACAGGTGGAGACAAAAAAGAAAAATAAAACGGTGCTGGTACTATATAGTGATTTCTGGCACCATGGGATAATAGGAATTGCGGCAGGACGTATATGCGAACTATACAGGAAACCTGCAATACTCCTTTCCTTGAAAGAGGACGGAAAAACTGTTGTAGGTTCGGCAAGATCAGTGGAGGAAGTAAATATATATGAGTTAATTAAGGAGTGCAGCGGAAAACTTCTGAAATTTGGGGGCCATTCTCAAGCGGCCGGGCTTTCATTGCTTAAAGAAGATCTTCAGGATTTTATAGGTGAAATCGAACATTCGGCTGAGAAGAAGCACTATATCAGTGAGACCATCAGTGTTGATATTGACATGGAGCTTGAGGTTGATAGTGTAACCGAAGAACTCTATGAAAGGCTGCTCTTAGCAGGACCATATGGTGAAGGTTTTGAAGCTCCTATGTTTGCATCGTATAATGTAAAAGTTTTGAGTGACAGAAAAACCGAAAAGAACCATCATATAATGGTTCTGGAAGGGAAAAACAATACCAGGATATCCGCCGTCAAATGGTTTGGTGAAGATAAATCTCTTCAAGGCAAGGTCTTTGATATTACATACAAAATCAGTAAAAATACTTATAAGGGAAACTCAAACATTCAACTTACTTTAGGTCACACCATTGAAAATGACGGTGAGGTAAAGGCGGTCTTCAATGGCAGAATAATTGATGAAAGAAAGTGTGATGTTAACCTTCTGGCAAATAAATATGCAAAATCATTGTTTTTCTATGAAGGTCTGAATTCTGCATGTACTATTGATGAAGTTGCAGACCGTTTTGGTATAAAACCGGCCGTAAATCTGATTTTTTTATCTCCTCCTGCCAACACGTCAATTTTCAGGGAGGTTATTGCACTAAGTAATCCGGAGAATATTATTATCAACTTCGGCATTCTACCGGATTATTCATTTAAGGGCTTTGTAATGAACCTATTGGGGATAATTAAACATATTGTGAATCATGATAAGGGGATGGCAAATATTGAAGCGGTTTCAATCAAGCTTGGTGTTGAAGAGAGTATTGTTAAATCAGGGCTGCGATTCCTGAAAGCTTCCGGGAAGATTAACTATCTTCTGAGTGAAGACGATAGAAGAGTATTTATTTTGAAGGGTGACGGCTCACAAACAAGGGAAATTGTTGTGGCTGAAAAGAGACTGAAAAATGCGCTTATGGAAAAGATGGCTTATCAGCAGTTTGTTTTAAAGATGGATGTGGATATGTTCAGGGAATACCTCAAGTAATTTGGGATTTGTATTGGGCATTAGGTATTAGGTATAAAGGGAGTGCCTGTTGTTTTAGTGTCAAATGCCTCCATTACATGACCTTCGCATAGAAGCTGTATACCTTAGCTTGATAATTTTCGCACGCGTCTATGGGACCTCCTGTCCCAAGACGCTAAAAATGCCCTCCGTGGCATTTTTGCTTCAAATTATCAAGCTTTCGGAAACAGCTTCTTATGCTTAGGTCAAGTAATTGCGTCATTTGTCACTAAAACGGGTGAATACCTTAATTAGGTTGTTTTTTTCGTTAATTATAATAGGGTGGATATTTTTCTTTTCTTTACTACTTGCACCTATCATAGTAATATATCTTGAATTTTAATTATTAGTGCGGTTATGTTGTCTGTTCCGTTGTTTTTTATAGCCAGATCAATAAGATTTTTGCAGGTTGAATAGCTGTTGTTCAGATCTGAAAAGCAATTCTTAAGCTCTTCATCTTTGACAGGGTTTGTAAGGCCGTCACTGCAAATTAGATAAAGATCACCTTTTTGTACATTGATTTCATCGGAATAATCAGCTTCCATTTTTCCGCATTGAGGACTTACACCAAGGTGTCTTGTGAGCATATTATTACTATTGTGAAGGCAGGCGGCATCTCTTTCTATAATTCCAAGTCGTATAAGCCTTTCTGCCTCTGTATGGTCGATTGTAAGTTGTATAAAATCAGAATTTCTATAAAGATAAACTCTGCTGTCACCAATGTTAAGAGCCATGGCTCTGGCTCCAAAGAATATAACAGACGCAAGGGTTGTACCCATGCGTTTGCTTATAGCTTGAGAATGCTTAAATATTAGTGAGTTGGACACATCCACATAACTATCCATGAAATTTTTTAACTGGGCTATGCTGTTGAATTCTTTTGATTCTCGAGCAACATACATATCCTCCAGAGATTGAACTGCTGTAAAGGAGGCTTCTTCGCCAGCTTCTTCGCCACCCATTCCATCGCAAACAGCAAAAATGAACCGATCTCCGGTAGTACTTAGAGAATGGCTATATAAATTACTATTGTCGGTTTTTTCCATTATAAGCCCGTTAAAGTAAAAATTGTCTTCATTTTCGGAGCGGATATTTCCTTTTGTTGTTATAACAGAAGCGTCAATTTTTAGTTTGGTACTCACATAAATCACCTCTAAATAATCTGAACGTTAAATATATATCCATTCATCATAGGTTTTACATAGCGTTTCGCCAGATGTATTTATAATGGTTTGTTCAAAGCCATCAGGACGAATTTTACAGGTTCTGTTTCCGGTGCTTTTATTGCAGTAATATATAAAGCCGCCAACTATACTGATGTAATCGGTATAGTCATCATTGAGTTTCGATTTTTCCTCTCCGTTGGGACGGATTCTGTAAAGTTTGCCCGCATCACTTTTATTGCAGTAATAAATCCATCCATCAGAGATATTCAGATTGCTGGAGATATCATTGCTGAGTTTTTCAGTTTTCATACTTTGTAAATCTATTTTGTAAAGCTTCATCCCGTCACTCTTGTTTGAGAAATAAATTATATTATCGCAAATGCAAAAATAGCTGGCTTCATCATTGGATAGTCTTGTTTTTTCTCCTCCGTCGGTATTTATCCTGTATATCTTTCCGCCGTCACTTTTATTGCAGTAATAAATCCAATTTTCATATAAGCTGATATTAATTGATTCATTATCATTTAGCTTCATTTTGTCACTTCCATCAGTTCTGATTTTATAGAGCTTGTAATTGTCGGTTTCATTGCTATAATAAATCCAGTTTTCAGAGACATTTAGATACCAGCAGCTGTCACTGGTGATTCTTTCTTTTTTAGTTCCTTCGATACCTATACGGTATATCTGTTCCCCATAACTGGAATTGCTGTAATATATCCAGTTTCCAGAGATGTTGATAAACCAGGATTCATCGCTGTTTAGTCTGGTAATCTGATGTTTAGCGGTATCAAGCTTATAAATATTATAGTTATTGTCCGGTAAGGACAGAAAAATCAACTCATCCTGCATACAAGCCAACCCGCCGTTTACTATATTGGCAGCAGTATTTCCATATTTAGGCGTGCTGTTTATGATATTAACAGTTTTGTTAATTGAATCGGGAACAGGACGGAAGTATTGGTCATGATCTCCAGGCAAATTACTATTGCTTAAAAGAACCGTATCAGGAACGGCAATAATGGAATTAAACGAGGCCTTTTCGTTCACTGCTTTTTTATTGAATAAAACAATTTTATTCTTTTCTTCAGTAGTCATTTCGCGAAATGCTTTAACTAAGGCTTCCTTTGCTGCTGAGGGAGAAGAAAACCTGTTTTCCGGTTTGAATTGACACATTTTCAGAATGATTTCACCAAGCTTGTGGGTCGCATTGCAGGGTTGGGGTATTGGTTTGCCCAATAAGCGGTTTTCGACCGAAGCCTCACTGTCTTTAATTTTGAGTTCCATAGGGTATGGAGGCATAAACGGAAATCTTCCGTTATTTAATAGCTTATACAATAAAATACCCAGTGAATAGAGATCTGCCCTGATGTCGTAAGCCTCACCTTTATAGACTTCCGGTGCCATATAAAGAGGAGTACCTCTGATGGAGGCAGAAAGACCTCTTGAAAGTTCGCGGGCTATACCGAAGTCGCCTAATTTATAACAATTGTCCTTTGAAACAAATATATTCTCATCTTTTATATCCCTGTGAACTATGCCCTTTTTTGAGCAGATTTCAAGAGCGGTACAGATATCTGATCCAATACTTGCAACATCATCTATGGTAGTGTTTTTTTCCTCAAGATACTTATTCAGAGGTGTAAGGTACTCCATTCTGATTAAAATATCCCAGGCAGCTTTATTATCATGTTTTTCTACCATATGGTCTTCATAGCTTACAATATTACTGTTGCCACGAAGTTTGTACAGCATTACGATTTCATTTATTATATTTTTTACAGCATCTTCAAAATATAGATTCAGAAGTTTTTCATCATTTCCTAGAGCAGATATAGCTTCATGATATTGATCATTTGAGGGAATGCTCATGACTTTCAGTGCGGATTCGTATTTATATCCCCACTCTTCCTTGGATATTTTGTATACTTTTCCAAAACTGCCTTGACCTATGAACTTTTCAATGAGCCAGCTTCCCCAAAGGGGTTCATATTTTTTTGGATAATCTTCATTTTGATAGTTCATGGTAAAAATATACCTCCCGGAGTACGTATAGGCAAGCTATGAGATTGAAAGATAAACATCATCTTATGCATAGGGATTATGAAATGTTGGAATGTACATCCTATAATTTTTGCTAATCAGTACTAGAGATAATTTCTGTAAGGAGCACCAGGAATTAAATTCAGAAAATCGTAAGTGTATTTTTAGCGTGTAACTGACTTGAAATTATATAAATGCACTAAAAAAATGCACCGATTAGTATGCAAATTTTACATACTACATATATATTTTAACATATTAGCTATATTTACGTCAATTTAGGATGAAAAACTCTCCTTTTTTTTCGGTTATATTTAAAACAATGCTTTTGTTTTCTTATTTTTTTTTGTATAATAACATGTGTACATGATTTGTCTTTAAAGTATTACAACTAAAAAGTGCGTTGTAATTAATGAATTTGATTTAAAGGAGAAATATTAATGGACAGAATAACATTGTTCGACTGTTTTGAAGGTGAGCCTAAGAGAGGCTTGAAAGAGTGCTTGCAATTTTACTGGGGCTACAGACTGCTTGAGCTTGCTCAAACGCATAATTTACAAGTAGAAGAAGGAACTCCGGATGCTGAGATTATAGACAAATTGATGCCTCAGATGCTGAAAAACTTCGCAAACGACCTTGCTTATTTGAATGAAGACGAATTATTATTTTTGAATAAAGTAAAAGAAAACCAGAACAAAGAAATGGATGATGTAGAAAACAAGCAGTATGCTGCCTTGAAATGGCTGGGCTATGTATATTTGTTCAATTATGACGGACATATATACCCTGTGATCCCAAATGAACTGTTGCCTTTGATTCCCGATCTGAAGGATGAGGAGTTTAAGCATAAGGTTGAACGTAATCAAAAGCTGCTTTCTTATATATTGGCTTTGACAAATTTATATGGAGTATACCGTATTGAGCAGCTTGTGGATGTATGGAATATGTTCAACAAGGAAAAAATGAGTTTCGATGAGGTTCGAGAATATGTAGATGTTATGTCTTCACGCCAGGCTGATTTTTGGTGTGACAGAGGACATATTGTTTCGACATTGTTAGGAGACTCGAATGAATACTATGGCTTGATGAAGAAAGCTTCACTCAATCCTTATTTTGTACCGATAAAGAGTGATATTGCTTTTTATTCCGATAACAAGAATGTATATTCATCCACTTACTGTAATAAAGTAAAGGACTATTTAAAAAACAAGAATATTCTTGATGATAGCCAATTGGATGACTTGATTGTGGAAATTGCAGATGCCTGCAAAATGGACAAGAACCCGGATGAAATTATTGCTATGGTAAATGAAAGCGGTATTGAGCTTGATGAAGAAGAAACGACCGAATTTTTGAGATTGTTAATGACTTTGTCAAATAGTACTAGAAAGTGGGTATTACGTGGACACATGCCTTCAGAGTTGGTAAAGAAACCCGGAAGGCCACCGGTAAGGCCATTGCCGACAAAGCCTGTGCAGGGTATACAGAAAAAAGTTGGGCGAAATGATCCCTGTGTTTGCGGAAGTGGAAAGAAATACAAGCACTGTTGCGGTAAGTAGGACTTTTCTTTAAAACTTTATATCTTAGTATAAAAGTTAAACGGCTTTGTGGGTTTAGTGCACAAAGTCGTTTGAATTTTCCTCTTCCTTAAGCTTATCTTCATATTTTTTAATAATGTTGTCATACAAGGCTTTGCTAACTGTCCCAGTCACCTTGAAGTTATTGGCTTTCTGATACCTGATTACACTTCGCTTCAGATTATCTCCAAATTTGCCACTAGTCCAGTCATGGAAGTAACCAAGCTCCTTTAGAACTTTTTGCACTGTCAATACATCAGAACCTATGTCGCCGCTCTTTAAGGTTCTGAAGGGTTTATTTTTTTGAACAATTGTGACAGGGGTTCCGTGTGGCACTATCCCAAAGAGTTCTTTGGCATCCTTGTTTTTCATTCTGATGCATCCGTGAGATGCGTTTGATTTGCCGACATACCAGGGTGACTTTGTGCCGTGTATGCCATAATTACCCCAGGGTACGTTGAGACCCATCCATGAGCCCCCGAAACCTTCCCCCCAGGAAGATTTGCTGATTATTTTCCAGGTGCCGGTCGGCGATGGTGTTTCCGCTTTTCCACCCGAAACCGGGTAGGTCCCTATAAGAGAACCATCTTTGTATAACTTAAGAAGAAGAGAATCAAGATTTATGTATATAGAGTATCCTTTAATGCTTTCGGTAACATCTTGATTCTCATCAGAACTAAATACCAGCGAATTGTATGAAGGGTGAAAGTCATCGAGGATAAGAATATTATCATAAATGCTAAATATAACCAACAAAAATAGAAAAATATTTACCACTGTAAGGATTCTGTTTTTCAAGTTTGTATCACCTTGCTACAAAATGAAGTTAACTGTATAAAGTATATGAAAATAAACACTTGGACTATTAACTTTTTTACATGCAAAAGTTTTATATTTTCTCAAAATGAAGGTTTACCTGGTATGTTATTGTATGTTAAAATTTAGCTTGAGAAATATACCTATAGAGAAAAATGCATATTAAGGGGGGCGTTAGTATGACAGGTTTAATCAGAGAGAATATCATCAAAGTTGCAAAGCTTATGTATGATAAGGGATTCGTAAACCCGTATGAAGGAAATATATCCGTTCTATATGACGAACAGGTGTATATTACTCCGGGAGGGGTTTGCAAAGGATATCTGACTGAAGATATGATAGTTGTTACCGATCTAAAAGGAAATGTATTGGAAGGTATGTATAAACCATCTTCAGAGATCAAACTTCACCTTGCGGCATACAGACTAAGAAGTGATATAAAAGCTGTTGTGCATGCCCATTCTCCGTATGCGACTGCGTATGCTATCGCAAACAAGCCTATCGAGACAAAAGCGTACACCGAAATGATCGCATTCTTTGATAAAATTCCTTTAGCTAATTACGGTACTCCTTCAACAGATCAATTAGGTGAGGGAATTGAAGAATATATAGATAATTATGACATTATTCTTCTTGCCAACCATGGTATAGTTTCTGTGGGCATTGATCTTTTTAATGCATTCTTTAAGCTTGAAGCGGCAGAGAGTATGGCAAAAACCCTTCTTTTTACAAAGTTGTTAGGAGGAGAGAAAGAACTGCCGGAGTCTGAGTTGGAAAAATTGTATGAAATGAATAGAAAAAAGAGAATAGTTGAAGTGTAGAAATAATATGAGGTTAAAATCTTTATGGATTTTTAATGCAATTGCATATTATATATTTTTTTTTGAGGTGGAATATGATATTCTATAAATAGAATCGGAATATAATTTCAATGTCCTTTTTATTTACTCACCAATCAAGTTTAAAATTAACAACAATAAAAATAAAAACTGGGAGTGGTATTTTATGCATTTAGCATTAGGTATTATTGAGGGAGCAGATGCGTTTTGGGGTGTGGTAGTAAGTTCCCTTTTAGCAATTCTTATTGTTTCTGTTTTAGCAGTTCTGACGATACTTTTAAAGAAAAGTCCTGCGCAGAAGGGCACAGAGAATGACTACGCTATGATGAATAAATTGTTGAAAGATACCTTCAATGAATTTGGTATTAAGATAGAAAACAGTGTGAAGGAAACTGTGGATGCCTTTGGCAGCAAAATGACAAACGTTGTTATGGAAGTAAACTTATCTTCTAAGATTCTTGATGATACTGTTGAAAGATTTGAACAGACCATTAAAAGTTTTGCTGAAAATGTGAAGGGTATTGCAGATTTTAACGCAAGTTTTAGTGGTAATATTAATAAGATGGAGGATAGCTTTGGTAATCTGGCAGAGACGCTAAATGTCGCATCAAAATCCGTTGTTAATAATTTCGACTCAATGGAGGATCTGTCAAAGAATATTAAAAATGCAGCAGATGAGATGACTTCATACAGCAAACAGGTTGTAGAGGATTTGGGAAGTATAGTGTCCGAAGTCAAAGGTTCTGTTTCATCAATGAAAGAATTGGGCGAAGTGCTAAAGAATGATTTAAGTGCACGTTGCAATGAGGCAAAGGAGTATCAGGATAATATAAATCAGCTTATTGAAAAGGTAAGCGGGGATATATCAATTCTTGGGTATAATACTGTTACTGCTTTTTCCAAGACTATGGAAGAAAGTGTTCAGACTATTTCACAGAAGGTTGTACAGGATTTTGCTAAAATCGAAGGTGAAGTAGAAGGGGCAGTTTCATCAATGAAGAACTTGGGAGAAGTATTAAGTAATGATTTGAGTGCGCGCAGCATTGAGTCAAAAGAATATCATGAAAGTATAAATAAGCTGATGGAAAAGTTGAATGCCGAAATATCCGATTTGGGACAAAAGACTGCCGCCACTTTTTCACAGAGTTTGGAAGAAGGTATGCAGGAAGCTTCACAAAAAGTTGCACAGGATTTCAGTCAAATAGCTGCTGAGGTTGAAGCATCTGTAATATCAATTAAAGAATTGAGTGAGGTATTAAAGACTGATTTAGGCGTACGTGCCCAGGAGGCAAGGCAGTATCATGAAAATATAACTAATCTTATGCTGAAGTTAAGTGCTGAAATGTCAGTTATAGAACAGAATACTACCAATGCTTTTTCACAGAGCTTAGAGGAGAGTGGGCAGGCAATTTCCCAGAAGGTCGCTCAAAGCATGGACGAAATATTTAAAGGTGTATTTTCATTGCTTGACGAGCTCAAGGAAAATGAAAAACTTCTAGCCAAGACAATAGTTATGCTGCCTAATCAGGTTATAACATACAATGAAACGGCTGCAAATAAGGTTGGAATGCAGCTCGATGAAATTAAGCGGCTTTTCAGAAATAATAATGGATATTGATTTATATTGAACGCGATAAAGAATTTACATCGCGCTTCAATTTCCTTAATACAATATCACGAAAATTAAATTTTCCTATGTATAATCATTTTCGTGATTTATTTAGCTATTTATAATTGCCGATAGGGTGAAATTGATGAAAAAAGATTTGGAAAGTATAAATATTTATGTTACCAAATATCAAAACTATGTTAAAAAGAATCCTAAGAAATGGTATGGGTATTACTGTCTTGCCTTGCTAAACATGAGTTTGGGTAACTACAAAGATGCTCAGGATAATTTTGAAAAAACTCTTTCAATAAACTCCAATCATACTCTGTCGAAAGTTGGGTTGATTGTCGTAAACGTGTTCAGAAGGAAGTTTATTCAAGCTGTAAATCTGTACAGACAGTACCGTAATGATATAAACAGGAAGAATATTTATAAGATAAGGCTGATTCGTGGAGTGAGTGAATTTTATTCAAAGGACAGCTTTTTCAGCCGGAGGAGCAAGGAAGTTTCTAATCCGCTGTTTCACAAGCTTACAATTCAGCCTATGTTAACTATGCTTTCGGAAGAATCTGATAATGCGGTACTTATTTTATTGCTTGCAATGTATTATATGAGCATGGAAGAGCGAAGCCTTGATATTATGTATTTTTTGAAAGTTTGCGTATATCTTGAATCGGTAGATGATAATATGAGATGGGCTTTGCTTAGGGCAATTGCCGACTGTGGTGAAAAGCTTTATTATGATCTGGACATAGCATCAAAATTTACGAGTATACCTGAGCCTGATTGTCCTGAGGAATACGTAAAAACAATATATGATACAGCTCTTTTGGGCAGAAATAAGACTAAGGTAAAAAGCGTAATTAATTCCATAAATAAAACCGGAAGAAAAATGACCTTGAATATGGCATGGAAATATGTTGATTGGTCGTGGAACGTTGAATTATGTGATTTGTCAGTGTACGAATGCTGTAACAGGCTTCTTATGTCTGGGTGGGTTGACATTGTAGTGCTTGAGATGATTACAAAGTTGGAAAAGCAGAATATAATTACGTTAACTGATGAGGAATTACAGTTGTTGAAAATATATGGTTATTGTGCGTAATTTACTGAATTGCAGTTTCAAATCAAGATTTTTTGTTGTCACGGCTAACGCATGTATGTAATTATATGGAATGCAAGTTCGTAAAACAGTTAA
>CAZLZR010000066.1:0-26152 GCA_964564015.1 uncultured Acetivibrio sp. | reverse complement strand
TGATGATACTTGGATGGAGACGTCCCGGGAAAGTAAGTCGCTGCCAGATTTATATTCCTCAATAGCTCAGTCGGTAGAGCATGCGGCTGTTAACCGCAGGGTCGTAGGTTCGAGTCCTACTTGAGGAGCCATAAGCCTCGTAACTAAGTGTTACGGGGCTTTGTTATTGCATTTCTTTAGTAATTTTATTTAAGTTCTAACCTAAATTCCCGTATAAAATAACACGTTAAAATAAATCAATTTTTATCATGAATGAATACAGTCTGAACATTGAGGATAAATACACCAAATTAGTTATGACTTAATGATTCAACCAAATTTATTTGAGTTTTGAAAGAGAAGAAAGTGTGCATAATATTTGATGTAAATTAATAAATAAATTCAAAATTTATGTTGCCATATTGAGTTGATTTTGATAAATTGTTTAGGGGTGTTTGTTAAATATCCTTCCTTATTACTCTTTTATAGTGCAACGTAAATCAAAGAAGATATGTTAACACTTGAAATAAGTTAAACAGCTTTTCTTCAAGTGTCTTATATGATTGATTTAAAATACTATAGTCAGAATGGGGAAGAATATGAGAAAAAATAAGATAATACTAATGGTTATATCTATATTAGTAGCAGGTTCTGCAGTTGCTTTATCTGTAAATTATTTTAATAAGAATAGTTCTATGAGAAACAAAGGCAATTCCCAAAACCCTAATTCGACCTTAATAGGTGCTTCTCCAACTGGCAATGGAGATAAAATTAGGAATATTGCGGGGGTATTACCAGGTAGTCCTGTTGAAATACAGGCATCTGAGCGTAAGGATGTAAAGGTGAAGGCAATATACCTAACAGGAACTTCTGCCGGGAATAAAGCATTTTTAGATAGTATGATCAGTATTATTAACAATACTGAATTGAATGCTGTAGTTATAGATGTAAAAGAAGATGGGAAAGTAAACTACGAGTCAAATGTGCCTAAGGTGAAAGAAATTGGTGCCTATCATCAGCTTTATGACCCTGATTATGTTATAAAGACTTTACACGATAATGGAATATATGTGATTGGAAGAGTTGTGTGTTTCAGAGATAATCATATGGCTGTTAAAAGGCCTGATCTGGCTGTAAAGAAGCCCGATGGGACACTCTGGAAGGAAAATGGTAAAATAGCATGGACTAATCCATATCTTAATGAAGTGTGGAATTACAATATAGATATTGGAAAAGAAGCGATAGGTAAGGGATTTGACGAAATTCAGTTTGATTATGTGAGGTTTCCAACTGCAAGTGCTTCAAGTGTAAGCTATGGACAGGGAGTTCCTGAAAAAGCAGATGCAATTGGAGGGTTTTTAAAGGCGGCATCTGACGAATTCACCAAGAAAAACGTACCATTGTCTGCCGATGTATTTGCAATAATATGTGAAAGCTCCGGAGACAGGGAAGGAATCGGTCAGGTTCTTGAGAGGATAGGAAAGGATGTAGACTATATATCACCAATGATATATCCTTCCCATTATGCGAATAATTCTAAAGGAATGATGGGTAACGGAGTAGGACAGAGCATAAATAATGTGATGTTTACAGCACCGGATCTAAAGCCTTATGATGTTGTATATAATGCTCTTTTAAAAACAAAGAACAGAATATCAAAAGTGGATGAATATAAAGCAAAAGTAAGACCATATTTGCAGTATTTTACTGCAACTTATCTGCCGAAAGGATATTATCAGGTCTATGGCCCTGAGCAAATCAGGCAGCAAATAAAAGCTGTCTATGATGCAGGTTATGAGGAATGGATTTTTTGGGATGCGGGAAACAGATATAAAGAAGCTTCGTTCCAAAAGGAATAATATAAATCGAGCTGATTAAGGGATAATGAAAAATAACTTTCGGTTCTAACATTGTGAAAAGATCATCAATTCAATTTTTTTATTATCTGAAGCAGTAAACTGATTTTTTGTTGTATCAATAAACTTTTTGATAAAAAAATGCGTCTAATAAACATGATTTGATTTATTACAAGGTATCATTGATATCTGAAGGACAATATAAAAAATAAAAATAAACAACAATGTGGGAGGTCAATATGTTAAAGAAGTGGGCAACAAATGTAGTTGATATTAAGAACAAAACTTTATTACTTATTCTTGCAGGTGCAATGGTATTCACCATGTCAGCATGCCAGGGGAAACAGGTTCAACCTGGAAATAGTCCCACACCTGCAATTACATCTGCAACGCAAAATCCAAATGATAATGGAAAAACAGGTGATGGTGAAGCTACTCCAATGCCTGGAACAAGTACAAGTCCTTCCCCGGGGGATCAAGGTAATGATGGTAATAATTCAGTAAAAAAGGATATAAAGGTAAAGGCATTATACCTTACAGGATGGACTGCAGGGAGCGATTCAAAAGTTCAGCATTATATTGACCTCGCAAAGAACACAGAAATAAATGCTTATGTAATTGATATAAAAGATGATGACGGGTATGTTGGATATAAATCTGATGTGCCTGCGGTAAAGGAAGCTGGGGCATGGCAGGAAAAATACAATGTTGATAAGGTTTTAAAGGCATTTCATGACAATGATGTCCATGTTATAGGCAGGCTTGTATGTTTTAAAGACCCTGTTTACTCAGCTAAAAATACCAGTCTTGCTATAAAGAAAACAGATGGAACTGTTTGGAAAGAAAAACTTGGAGGAGGGAAAACTGCTTCCTGGCTTAATCCTTATAACAAGGAGTCTTGGGAATACCTGGTTTCCATAGCTAAAGAGGCTGTAGAGAAGGGCTTTGATGAAATACAGTTTGACTATGTAAGGTTTCCTAATGGTATTAAGAAAGTAACAGATTTCAGCAGCTATAATAAAGAAAAATATGAAGCCATTAATGAATTTTTAGCATATGCAAAAAAAGAATTGCCCGGAGTAGTTATTTCTGCTGATGTATTCGGTATTATTTGTGAAAGCCCGGCAGATACAGAAGGAATAGGGCAATATCTTGAATTGATAGGTAAGGATGTAGATTATCTGTCACCAATGGTATATCCTTCACATTATGCTTTAGGTCAAATGGTAAATGGAGTTACCTTTGCAAAGCCTGATCTTGACCCTTATGGGGTTGTATATAATAGTCTTAAGAAGGCAAAGGACAGAATTTCAAAAGTTGAAGGCTATAATGCAGATATAAGAGCTTATTTGCAAGACTTTACAGCCTCGTGGATAGGTAAAGGTAACTATAAGGAATATGGACCTGAGGAGATTAAACAGCAAATAAAAGCTGTTTATGATGCGGGATACGAGGAGTGGATATTTTGGGATGCCGGTAACTCATATTCCGAATCTGCTTTTTTAAAGGAAGAAGCAAAAGCTGAATAAATACACTTTTTTAACCAGGGGCATTTAGTTTCTAACAATTTTATACTGTTTGCCCGGCAAGTTTTTTATGATAAAGATTGTGCCCATGTAAGTCAGCCTTCTATTAGGATTACTTACATATGGCACAATTTTTTTGAGATGGCACAAAATTGGACAAAATTCATAAAACTCAGAATTTTTCAATAGGACTTAATTACTAAAAAAAAAGCTATTTTTCTACTTGACTTAAGAAGTATAAATGATACAATATACTGTGTCGCACATAAAGCGCTATACAAAATATAGTAAAAAGAGGGGGCTTATAAATATATGAATTTGACTGAAAACGCGATTAAAGTCCTTGAAAAAAGGTACCTGTCCAAAGATGAAAATGGTTGTTTGTTAGAAGATTCCAAAGGCATGTTTATGAGGGTTGCAAAAGCTGTAGCACTTGCAGATAAAGATTTTGTATCAGCGAAAGAACTCAAGGGAATTGAACAGGAGTTCTATGACATGATGCTTAATCTTGAGTTTTTGCCCAATTCTCCGACACTTATGAATGCAGGAAGACCTTTAGGACAGTTAAGTGCCTGCTTTGTTCTTCCAATAGAAGACACTATGGAGGGTATTTTCGAAACAATAAAAAATGCAGCATTAATACATAAAAGTGGCGGCGGTACAGGTTTCAGTTTTTCAAGGTTACGTCAAAAAGGCGCTTCAGTAAATTCAACCGGTGGAGTAGCTAGTGGTCCGGTAAGTTTTATGAAGGTATTTAACGCAGCAACGGAAGCAGTAAAACAGGGAGGTACCAGGAGAGGTGCCAATATGGGGATCCTCAGGGTAGACCATCCGGATATACTTGAGTTTATATCGTGTAAGAAGGACAATTCGGACATTACGAACTTTAATATCAGTGTTGGCATTACTGAAAAGTTTATGAGTGCCGTAGAAAATGCAGGGGAATATGATTTAATTGATCCGCATTCAGGTAAGACGGTAGGTAAACTAAATGCAAGATATGTATTTGACATAATTGTTGATATGTCGTGGAATAATGGCGAGCCAGGAATTATATTCCTTGACAGATTAAATAAGGATAATGTTACTCCTGAGCTCGGTAATATAAAAAGTACAAATCCTTGCGGAGAGCAGCCTTTACTGCCCTATGAGGCTTGCAATCTTGGATCTATAAACTTAAGTCTGATGATAAAAAACACAGACGGATCTCCTGAGGTTGACTACAATAAGTTGGGAAATACGGTAAGGAAGGCAGTTCATTTCCTTGACAATGTTATAGATGTAAATAAATATCCTTTGCCAGAGATTGATGAAATGACAAGGGGGACAAGAAAAATTGGCCTTGGAGTCATGGGATGGGCAGATATGCTTTGCAAGCTCAATATTTCGTACAACTCCCAGAAGGCTATAGCACTTGCTGAGAAAATAATGCACTTTATTCAGGAAGAGTCAAGAAAAGCATCAATTGAACTTGCTGAGAAGAAAGGTGTGTTCCCATATTACGATAAGAGTATTTATAAGGATCTTGGTATAAAAATACGAAATGCCACAACTACAACTATTGCACCTACAGGTACGTTAAGCATTATTGCCGGAGTATCAAGTGGAATAGAACCACTGTTTGCAATATCATATATCAGGAATGTTATGGACAATGATGAGTTGTTGGAGGTTAATCCGTTATTCAAGCAAATTGCTGTAATTGACGGATTCTATTCAGACGATCTGATGAGGAGGATAGCAAATAAGGGAACAATACACGGATTCCCTGAGATTCCAAAGTCGGTACAAAATGTATTTGTTACTTCTCACGATATTTCACCGGAATGGCACGTTAAGATGCAGGCGGCTTTCCAGAAGTATACCGATAATGCCGTTTCGAAAACAGTTAATCTGAGGAATGAAGCGACTAAAGAGGATGTTTCCGAGGTGTTCTGGCAGGCATACAAGACGTATTGCAAAGGTGTTACTATTTACAGAGATGGAAGCAGAGATTTACAAGTGCTTAACATTGGTAAGGTTAAAGGCAAGGATCAGGAAAATGTTATTGAAGAAGTCATTGAGACATCGGCTAAGAGCATAGTTCCAAGACAGAGGCCGGATATAGCTACAGGGTTTACCGAAAAGGTGAAAATTGGATGCGGTAATTTGTATGTTACTGTAAACTATGATGAAAACGGTATATGCGAAGTATTTACCAATACCGGACGTGCAGGTGGCTGTCCTTCGCAGTCAGAAGCTACAGCAAGACTTGTTTCTATTGCGCTCAGGTCTGGTGTGGATCATAAATATATAGTAGAACAGTTAAAAGGCATCAGATGTCCTTCTACAATCAGGCAAAAGGGGCTTAAAGTAATGTCATGTCCTGATGCAATAGGAAGGCTTATTGAGAAGGTAGCAAAAATTCAAAACGGCAGTAATACTGTATCAGATGAATTAAGTGTTTCAGAGGATCTAAAATTCCATGGTCCGACAGCTAAAATGTATTATGATCAGGAATGCAGCGCATGTGAAAGTGCTGTGATTTGTGATGAAGAGGAAGTTGTGAATTTAGATTCGAAAGCAGCTTGTCCGGAGTGTGGTAAAGCGGTAGAACACGAAGGTGGTTGTATGGTTTGCAGAAATTGCGGTTATTCGAAGTGCGGATAATACCTTCAGATAATGAAAGCCTCAAATGATTGTAACATTAGTGTTTGAGGATATAGATTTTGTTAATGAGGACTTTGAGTTGAAAAATCAAATTTGAGATAATTAGTGTAATGATCATACTAATCGAGCATTTGAAAAACAAGACTTTTGTATATGCAAGGGTCTTGTTTTTTTATGTCAGTTTTATTGAGGTAGTAGAAAAGTGGCAGAAGGAAAAATGAGAAGGGATATCAATGCTGGTATGATTATAGCTTGCCTGTGTTGGTCTTTTTTAAATTTGTATTAGCGGCACTCATATCCTGGAGCAATTTTGCAATAATAACATCCGGATTGTTATTTTTCAAATCAATATATGTAAATACTAGTAATAAAAGTAGCATGTCTGGATGAAAGCATCTATATGTATGACTCTACCGAGCATAAAAACTCATAAATAGGTTTTAGTGTTGTAAAACCTTTTTTCAGAGTATCAGGCAATTCCTTTGAAAATGCAATACTAAAATCATTTTGTGCACATTCAAAGAAAATGTTTTTTCTGTCCAGCCAGGCTCTAAGGTTTTCCGGTTGGTCTGGAAACTTGCTTCTTTTATACATTTCGCCGCCAATAACAAATTTGTCTTGAGATTCATAGCATTTTAATGCACTTAAAAATGCGGGATGGTTGTTTAGGATCATTTCACGCATATTGGCCATTGAAGAGGGTTCCGCGCCATAGTATCCTAAACCGTAGCTTGAACCTCTTTGGGTTATTTCAAACCAAAAGCAGGGGGATGATGACATTTTAGATTTATCCCGTCGGAATGTAATCCAAGCGTTGTCTCTATACAGGGACTTGTCCTTTGTAAAACGGGTATCCCTTCTAACTCTGGAAATGAGTTTTGAAGGAGCGGTCAAAAGTTGATTGTCTAAATTCGTCATTGTAGGGGCAAGTTCTGTAATAAGTTGAACAAAAGGGTTGTATACATATTGTTTATATATGTTCTTATGGCTTTCATACCATTCTTTTCTATCATTAAGTTTGTTTTCAAAAAGGAACTTCATCGCTTCGGGTGTAAATCCATTAAAACTCATGTAATAGCCTCCCAATATTATATTTAATTATAATCAATCTTAAGTTTCAAATAAATCAAACAAATTACACGGATATATATTATTCTGACAGGGATTTTTAGTTTTTTCAAGCATTTTACCTGACATTTAAATAATTTTTGGGATTCCTTATTATTGCTAGATTTACAATTATGAATTTATCATACTAAGGGATAACGAAAAAATAACTTCCTATTCTCATATTTTGAAAATGTTATTAAATCAAATTTTTCGTTATCCAGAGTTGGAACTTATATTTTAGCCATACCTAACCATGTTGATAGGATTGGTACTAAAAAAGTTTGACCTCTTAATTAGTTTTAAAATGTGCTAACTTAATAGAAATGAAGTAGATATAAGCTAAAAAGTGTTTAATATGCTAGCATACGGTTTTTAAGGATAAAGTCCTTAAAGTAGGGATAAAGAACTTAAAGTATTCAAGAGGGGTTGGGGAATATCAACAAAATATTGTGTATCCGGCAATCGTTGAAAGTTGTTGAAAGCACCAATTTTCAACGTAAAACCATTTATTTTCAACATTAAAAAATTCATAATCAAATTACAAGTTCGCGATATGAACTTTTTAATGAACGGTATGAGTAAACCAAAAACAGAATTGAAAACTTATCTTTTCAATAAAAAGTTATCAGTTTTCAACTGTAAAAAAATCATCTTAAACAGAAACAAATGTATGAAAGGGGGAATTAAAAATGAACAATATGAGATTGGTTAATCCAAATAATTTTGGAGTATAAACTTTCAACACAAAACAATTTGTTATCAATCAAAACTATAATTAAAAATAAATTCATGAGAGGGGATTTAAAATGAAAAAGACAAACTTATTCTTAACAGTGGTATTATCAACAGCATTAATGGCAAGCAGTACAACATGGGGGGCGACAAATGACCTTAGTGTAAAAATTGATGGTAAAAAAGTAGTATTTGCAGATGCAAAACCATTTATTCAGTCCGGCAGTAATCGTACTATGGTACCAATCAGGTTCATAGCAGAAAACTTAGGATGTAAAGTAGATTGGGTTTCTAACCTAAAATTAGTATCCATTAAAAAGGGTGCAAAAAATGTACAATTATATATAGGTCAACCTCAAGCATGGGTTGACGGAGAAGTACAGTCTTTTGATGCACCGCCAGTTATAAAGGATGACAGGACTTTTGTTCCTCTTAGATTTATATCCGAGGCATTAGATGCAGATGTTGAATGGTTAGCCGAATCAAAAACAGTAGCTATAACGACCCCAACCGATCTTCCAGAAGAAACAGCAATTGAGGAAGAAGCAATTGAGCAAGAGGCAGCTGAGGAAGAAACAATAGCAGAAGAGACCTCTGCAGAGGAAGAGGACGTAATAACAACAGAACAACCAGCAACAGAACAACCAGCAACAGAACAACCGGCAACAGAACAACCGGCAACAGAACAAATGGCAACAGAAGAACCAGCAACAGAACAACCAGCAACAGAGCAACCAACGACAAAGCAGCCAGCTTCAGACGATCTCTCTTCAATACAGGTTGTGGCTTTACCGGATTCTGCAGAACTTTTAAAAGACTATAATACTGAGAATGTTTTATTTGTAGAAATTGATGGAGTTGAAGAAAAATATCAAGCAGATGCTTTTGATGTTGCGAAATGCTTGGTACCTGCGATAAGGCCGGAAGATAGAACCTTTGATTTTAAAAAGGCTCTGGAGATAATAGACAAAAGTTCAGACCTGGCCGTAGTTGAAACAATGAACCAGACAATCACTCAAAATAGTGAAGATACCAGTTTGGCACTTGATAAAATTTCTACATTATTAAAAAACTCTATTGGACTAGTGTTAACAGATAAGCTGAAGGAGAGCATGAAGACAGATTTGGCTACTGCTTTTGCTGGTGGAACTATTTACGATAAGGGCAGTGATGAAGACGGTGCATTAGGTATAACCTGGTCTTCGGAGAGCTGGGAAAAAGGAAAAACTTATCATTATAAAATAGTTTATGGAATTAAAGATAAGAATTCAGGTAAAATACTATACGCTATACCTTACCAATTAGAACTTGCTACAAGCAAATACAGTAAAAAATCATGGTTTGGACTAAAGGAAGAAAACGGATTCTCTTGCAGTATAAACGTAGAAGCGATTAAAATTGCTAAATTATTGAATCACTAAGGGATAACGAAAAAATAACTTCTTATTATTATATTCTGAAAACGTTATCAAATCAAGTTTTTTCGTTATCCTTAAGTAGGAACTTATATTTTAGTCATACCTAAATGGCAATATTGCTCCAAAACAAAATTAACTTCAAAAGTATACGTGGAGTAAAAGGGAAGCAGACACTTTTAGTTCAATGAATAGCTAGGGAACAGGTTCAAGGTCTTAAAATCTTATAATAGAAGCGCTAAGCCTTGGATCTGTTCTATAATAGATTATTCTTCTCAAAAAAAGAATCATATTCACTTTAGTTTATTATATCTGCAGGTCTTGACAAAATTATATTGGCTTAATGACACTGGTTATATTGTGCTTTGTCCTTAAGCGAAATGAAAGGAATGGAAGCAGGAATGAAATCTTATAAATTTATAATATTATTACTTACACTTACTCTTGTTTTTAATATGCTATGTGTTTCTAATGTGTTTGCATATGGCAATCCAGGTATGACCACAGGAACTGACATAAATATCATTTTGGATGGAACTCCTATACAGTTTGGTGATGAAACAAACGACCCAAAGCCCTACATTAAAGATGGCCGAACTTTAGTGCCGTTTAGAAAAATCTTTGAGATTATAGGTATGGAAGTTTTCTGGAATAGTTTAAATCAAACTGTTACCGCAAGAAATGAAAGTATTGATATGGAAATATATATAGGGAACAAAACAGCACGCGTAAACGGCAGAGAAATAGGACTTGATGTTGCCGCAGAAATAACTGAAGGCCGTACCTTTGTACCATTGAGGTTTGTGAGTGAAAACTGCGGAATAACGGTATACTGGGATAGCGCAAGCAGAACTGTAATTTTGACTAACACTAATGCTCAGACACCAACAGTGCTTCCTAAAGCGACCCCAACAAAGGTTATACTTCCTAAAATAACAACGATATCAACTGAGTTAATTGAGTCGACACCAACTCCCGAACCATATACAGCCACACCAGAACCTATACCTACGAAAGCACCCAATCAGACTGGTGTTGAAACAGAAGATTCTGAAAACTATTTCAGTGATACTGAAGTTTTATTAAAGAGTCCTTCCGATGACAAGTCTGTAGAAAATGAAGAAATAATTGCAAATGATGATTCAAAAGAGATTGTTCTTCTGGACATAGCAGGAGTGGATGAAGACTATCAAGCCGATGCTATTACTGTTGCCAAATATTTAAATAACGCCATAAGAAAGAGTGATAGAGAATTCGATTTTGAACGCGCATTACAGCTTGTTGAAGAAGCACCAGATATGGAATTGGAAGAATCCTTAGATGAGAATATCACTCAGAACAATATAAATGCAGATATGGCGGTAGATAAGTTGCAAGAATTAGTTTCTACTCGATTAGGGCTCACATTCACAAGTGAATTAAGAAGTCAAATACATGAGGTTGTTAATTCCACTTTTAATAGCAGGTATACTGTCTGGGAGGATGATGATGGCATAGGTGATTTGAAGTGGACAAAGGAAAAGAGAGAAAAGGGAGAAGGTAGTTACTTTAAAATGTATTTTGCCATAAAAAATAAGGATACTGAGGACGTTTTGTATATAATACCAATAAATCTGTATATTACGGCTTCAAAATATAAAGTTTCAAAGTATTTTGGTCTGAAAAAGGATACAAAATACTCCAGCAATATAAACGTTCAGGCCCTTAAAATTTCTAAATTTTTAAATGCCGGTATTGTTAAGAATAAAGCTAAACAATATAGTTTTGGTGAAACTGGATATTTGAACCATATCTTTATTAACCAGGGCGCATATTTTAAAAACCCTGAACGAATCTCAATGGAACACAGCTGTCCGGACGATGGCTTATCATATAGACTAGACTATATTGATACTACTGGGAAAGTTGTACGTTCCGAAATCAGGAAAAATGAATCGGGTAAAACAATTATTTTTTATCCGACAAAGAGCTATACTGACTCAAATGGGGAAACAGACGCCCCATTACCAGCCGGAAGTTACAAGTTAAAACTTGTAAATATAGAACCTTCATATAAAATAAGCCTTAAGGAAGGGCTAGTAAGTTATTATCCATAATTGAGCAAGAGTTTTTCATCCGTGTTTTTCCTCAAAGCACATGAATTTATAAAAATGCTATTTTTGTAAATTCATGTGCAATTATTTTATGATCCTTTTCATTAATCTTTTTATAGCTAGAAACCCTAAAAATACTATAGGACCTACTCTGTATATCTATTGAACCATTATGAAGTTCCACTATATTGTAGCAGTAATTAACTGGTATAAAAAAGTTTTAAGTTTAGTAGGGTTTTTGGATATACGCACTTGAATGTTTGGGGTAGTCTTGCTGTTTGTCAGTAGAATGTGATAGAATACTGTTTGGGAAGAGCAATAGAATGATTTCTTGTTTATTTGTAAACAATATTTTTAAATGCAATTAAACACATTATCCAAAGGAGTTGCTTTATGGCATATTCAAACTTTTCTCTAGCAATCTATTGCAATACTTTTGATCTGAAAAATATAACTTCAGGTAAGATAAATATACATGAAGAAATGAAGTACCTGAAAAGATATCTTAACCTTGATAAGGTTTATCTTGAGACCTATAGAAGTGAAGAATTTATAGATGAAACTGAAATGAAAAATTTTATTAAGCTATTTAATAATGAAGGGATTAAAACATCAGGTGGAATCACCTTAACTGTATCAACAGGTAAAGACCGTTTTGAATCCTTTTGTTATACCAATCAAAATCACAAGAAAAAACTGATAGACGTTGTCAGCTATACGGCAAAGCTTTTTGAAGAGATTATCTTTGATGACTTCTTTTTTACAAACTGCAAATGTGAGTCCTGTATAAAAGCAAAAGGGGATATGTCCTGGTCTGAATTCAGGACTGATCTTTTGGCTAAAGCCTCAATGGACATAAAAAACACTGCTAAGACTATAAATCCAAACATAAACCTTATTATAAAGTATCCTAACTGGTATGATCATTACCAGGAAACCGGATATAATGTAAAAGAGCAATCAGATATCTTTGATATGATTTATACTGGCACTGAAACTCGGGATTCCATAACCACACAACAGAATCTACCAAGATATCTGAGCTATTTTCTTATGAGATACATGGAGAATGTTAAACCTTCTAAAAATGGGGGAGGTTGGTTTGATAGTTTTGACTGTGGTGCAAATCTGAACTATTATGTAGAGCAGGCTTATCTTACAATGTTTTCAAAGCCACGGGAGATAACTCTTTTCTGCCTTGGGCTCCTCACTGGTGTTCATAGAATGATGGTGCCTCTTGCCGGCTATGCTTTTGAGACAGTAGATAAGTTACTTGGAAAACTAGGGAATCCAACAGGAATTGACTGCTATAAGCCTTATAACTCATCCGGTGAAGATTATTTACACAATTTCATTGGAATGCTTGGTATACCGCTAGAACCAAGGCCTGAGCTCTCGACGGATGTGCCACTGATTTTTCTTGCTGAGTCTTCCGCTCGTGACGAAAATATATTGGACAGCATAGAAAAGATGCTTATAAATGGAAAAACTGTCATAATTACATCGGGCTTGTTAAAAGAATTGTATCCTAAAGGCTTTGACAGGATTGCCAATATTATACCAACCGACAAAAAAGCCTGTGTTAATAAATTTGGGTGCTATACTTGGGGATGTTCCTATAAGAACTATTACACTTCTGCTGAAAGCATTACCATTCCACAGGTTGAATACTTTACCAACGATGTATTCCAGGTGGCTGTAGCTTTGGATGGTCAAAAATCTTATCCGGTTATTCTCAATGCTGAATATGGCAATGGGAACCTTTTCGTATTAACAATACCGGATAATTTAAGTCATTTATATCTTTATCCCGAAGGAGTATTAAATGCTCTCAGAGAAATTATGCAAAAAGCGCTTTGGGATTCACAAAACAAAAGTGTATCAGGACTAATCAGGTTAAAATGTGATTCGGGGTATGGGCTCTTCGCATACGATAACAATACCTTTATCGTTGAGTCCTTTAAGGAAAGCAACTCAACAATAACAATAGTTGTTTCCAAGGAAAATGCAAAACTTTCTGATTTGATAACAGAAAAAGAAATCATAGGAACAAGCAATGGAGAAGAAACAGAATTTACAATGGATATTGCTCCTTTGACTTATAAGGCTTTTAAGATAAAGATTTAGAACGATTTAATTTTATTATGATGAGCCCTCGCAAATTACAGAAGGTATTGTGCAAGGGTTTTATTTTATCTCGTGATGGGGATTCTTCTTAACCAAAGCAAAGGCATCAAGTATTTTTTGCTGAACCTCAGCTTTGTACTTTGAATAATATTCATTACTTTTGTTTTTGTCCAGGAAGTTTGAGCAATAATAGGGTTTTAAATCATTAAGAACAATTGCTGCTACATCAGCCAGACATATGCTGCAGGCACAAAATTCAGAATTATGTGGTTTACCTATTTTTTGAGAAAAGTCATATAATTCTTGAAATACAAGGTTTTCTGCAAGGTTTTCCAGACCAGCATGTGTATGAAGGTGTTCTCTGAATTCTTTCATAATAATTCTCTCCTATAAATTATTTTTAAGCAATTACTACTTTGATTACAGCTTCCTCAGCGATATTTTTTAAAAATCAGAAAAAATAGCTGTTATACTAAATATCGGATTATCTTTTAGAATTATAATATTAAGTTTTGTGTTCAGTTAAGAACAATAATTCAGGATTTTGCACCAGTATTTTTTGATAGTATTTATTTCTTTTTATTGCCTGTACAGATTTTGCCGGGCATTATATAATTAAAGTAAAGATCGCTAATTTAACATTTATAATATTACTTTTTTGAAGATATAAATAATCTTTTATATAAAAATTTAAAAGGGGAGGATATTTGTATGAAAAAAGCAAAAGGGAAAAGTACATTCAGAAGGCTTTCAAGAGCAATAGCGATTATTCTTGTGACTTCGTTGATGTCATCGTTGTTTGTACCTGACCAAAAAACACAGGCTGCTGCTTCACCACGTTCAGGAGATTCGTACTATAATTATGGCGAAGCAATGCAAAAAGCAATTCTTTTCTACAAGGCAAACCGCCTTGGGGATTTACCAGACGATTACATTTTACCTTATCGTGACGATGCAGCTATGAATGACGGTAAGGATGTAGGTCTTGATTTGACTGGAGGTTGGGCAGATGCGGGAGATGGGATAAAATTTACTCACCCTATGTCTTATGCGGCGGGTCAATTGGGATGGGCTGTATATGAATACCGTGATGCATTTGAAAAATCAGGGCAGCTTGATGATATTCTCGATGAAATCAAATGGGCTACCGACTTTTTCATTAAAGCGCACCCTAGTACTGATGTATTGTACTATATGTGCGGTTATAACGATTCTGACCACTCGGTTTGGGTTTCTCATGAGATGCTTGATTATGTGACTGACAGAAAATCCTTTGTACTTGATGCTTCAACCCCAGGTTCTGATGTTGCAGGTCAAACAGCTGCTTGTCTGGCTATCGCATCAATTATATTCGAAGAAACTGACCCTGAGTATGCAGAAACTTGTTTAAAACATGCCAAAGAGATTTTTGCGTTTGGTGATAAATATAGAGGAAAAAATCCTCTTGATGTTTTATATCCATCAGGTGGTTATATAGATGATCTTGCTTGGGGAGCCATATGGTTGTACATAAAAACAGGAGATTCCACCTACCTTGACAAAGCAAAGGAAGTTCTTCCTGCTACAAAATTAGGAGGAGGACACACTCATTGCTGGGATGATGTCAGCTATGGAGCGGGAATAAAAATTGCCCAAGTTACCCACGATGAAGCTTATTCAGCTATGGTTGAAAAAAATTTGGATTCTTGGCAACCAAACGGAGGGATTACATATACTCCAGGCGGTTTAGCATGGCTTTCGCCATGGGGTTCTTTACGTTATGCATCTACTGCAGCATTTTTAGCCTTTGTATGGTCTGATGACCAGACTGTTGGAACAACTTCTAAAAAAGCTGGATATCGTGCGTTTGCAGAAAGGCAAATAAATTATGCACTTGGGGATAATCCGAGGGGAGGAAGTTATGTGGTTGGATTTGGGGAGAATGCACCTGAACATCCTCATCACAGGACTGCTCACGGTTCATGGACCAGTCAGCTTACAACACCATCTTACCATCGCAATATCCTTTATGGTGCGTTAGTTGGGGGACCTTCCTCTGATGACAGCTGGGTAGATGATATTAAAGATTATACTTTAAACGAAGTGGCTACCGATTACAATGCCGGGTTTGTAGGGGCACTTGCAAAAATGTATGACATGTATGGCGGTGACCCCCTTGAAAATTGGCCTCAACCTGAAGATTTCAGAGCACCAGAAGATGATATAACCGAATACTTCTGTCGTGGCTGGATAATTTACGAGGGTTATGGTGCGTTGAACCTGATGTTCCAGGTTAACAATCGTTCAGCACGGCCGCCAACAATGAAAGATAAACTGTCTGTACGTTACTATATGGATCTTTCAGAGTTGTTTGAAGCAGGAAAGGGTTTGGATGATGTACAAATAACTCTTGGAGAGAACCAAGGCGCAAAACTTATTGGTTTAAAGCAGTACAAGGACAATATTTACTATTTTACTGTTGATTTCTCAGGAACACAGATAATGCCTGCCGAGTGGGAAATGTGTGAAAAAGATGCCACGGTATCAATAAAGTATAAAGACAGTAATATAGGTTCAAACCAAAATGACTGGTCTTACAAGAACCTAAGCGGTCCACCGGATTATGACGCCATATCATTCAAAGGAATGACGCCATACATACCAGTATACGATAATGGTGTATTGCTTTGGGGTGAAGAACCTCTAGGAGGAGAGACAACTCCTACACCAACCCCTGCTATTCGTGGTGACTTAAATGAAGACGGAAAGATAAACTCTATTGACTTTGCATTGTTAAGATGTAAATTGCTAGGAATTCCCCATGCTGAAATAAACTTAACAGCTGCAGATGTAAATGCAGATGGAAAAGTAAATTCAATAGACTTTGCAGTGTTGAGGCAGTATCTGCTGGGCATGATTTCAAAGTTGTAAGAAAGTCATGACTATTGATAAAAGTTTTCTCTAAGGTTATAACAAATAAATAGTATATCAATTGTTAAACAAGGCGTTTGTAAATTGAAACGTCTTGTTTATTTTTTTTATTATTTATAAACTCTGCTTAAATATTATAAGCACAAAAATAGGGAATTGATAAATTTAGAAAAATGTGTATTAATATCTTGACGAAAGAACACTGAAAATGTAAAATTGAGGA
Organism: uncultured Acetivibrio sp.; assembly: GCA_964564015.1. Taxonomy (GTDB): domain Bacteria; phylum Bacillota; class Clostridia; order Acetivibrionales; family Acetivibrionaceae; genus Acetivibrio. The sequence goes on along the minus strand of CAZLZR010000066.1, from coordinate 9,532 downwards.
TGGGATTTATATTGTTTTTATTATAATTGCAATAATATTATCGTATTTGCTGTGACTTATGGAATATATAATTGAAGTTAAATTCTAATATGCAAAAGTGAATACTGGATAATTTGTCTTGAACTGGTATAGTGTAATAACTCATAAAATAATAAAATTGAATTTTGGTATATACAAAGTGGCCACTTTTTATATAAAAATACAAAGCGACTTATAGTATTAAGTTGTTTTTTATGAAAGGGGGAAAAATTTCAAGTTGAATTAAATTATTCCTGTTTATTTTTTGCTACATTCTTTGTTTCAGTTAATAACTACAAACTACATAATAATACAAAAAGGGGAAAACAAATTATGAAAAGCCATATAAAAACAGTCTCTATTATACTAGTTTTTGCAATGATAGTATCTTTATTTCCGGATTTTCGGTTAGCATATGCCAAGCAAAATACTGAGTTTCAGGATAAAGTGGGTATACCACAAGTTTCAGACAATCAAAGTACCAGGATACTGAAGGAGGTTGTAGAAAAAAGAGAGAGGAACACAAAACATTTTTTAAAAGAAGATATGTCTTATGAGGCAGTTGTTTATCCTACAGATGTTCACTATAATGAAGATGGTGTATGGAAAGAATATGATAATACACTTGTAGATGAAGTTGAAGATAACCAAAGTGTACTAACAAACAAGCAAAGTAATTGCAAGATTAGTATTTCTAAGAATTCCAGTTCTAAGAATTTAGTTAAAATAAAGAATGGTAAGTATAATATCTCTTGGGGAATTGATAATCCTAATAAAAGTTCATTGAGAGTTGTGGATAAAAACCTTGATGAATACAATAAACTGTCAGAAAACGACAAGAAAAAGACTTTAGCAAACTTATACTCTATTGTTTGTTATGATGAAATATGGCCAAATACGGATTTAGAATACATTATTGGGACTGATTCGATAAAAGAAAATATAGTTCTTAAATCAAATGTTGAAAATCCGGTTTTCCAGTTTAACTTGAATGCTATAAACTTGTTTGCAGTTAAAAATGAAGATAACACAATCAGTTTTTTTAGTAAGGACGAACCGGCAGTTGAGGTATTTAGGATAAATGCACCTTTTATGGTAGATGCTGATAACAATATCTCTGAAAATGTTGAAGTTGCGCTTGATGAGTCTAAGGACTCGTATACGTTAATATTAAAGCCTGATGTGAATTGGTTAAATAATCCCAATAGAGTTTATCCAGTAAAAATCGATCCATATATAACAACATCATTAGATAATACAAACTCTAAAGACAGTGAAGTGGATATTAGCAAGCCAACTACTAATATGGGTGGCAATCTTGGAATCTGGCTTAAAGAGTCATATCCTTCTGGAACTGTTGACAACAGAGGGTATGTGGCATTTAATCTTCCTAATCTGAGTTCTGCTGATTTTGTAACAAAGGCAGAGTTTACTTTCGAAGTTGCCAGTTGTACCGATAATGGAGCAAATTATGTAACTGCACATGAAGTTCTGGCAGATTGGAGTGAAAGTACGATAACATGGGGAAATAAGCCTTCAACAAATTCTAAGGCTGAAGATTACGCTATTCTGCAGACAGGACTAAACACCTTGGATATTACAGGCATAACAAAAAAGTGGTATACATATGGTAATAACTTTGGTATTATGCTAAAGGCTAATGCTGTTGGTCAAGAAGAAGGTGCAATGATTATTTCGTCAGAAATGCTTATTTCAACTTGGACAAAACCATATGTTACAGTCAGTTATACTAATAATACAGGCTTGGAAGATTACTGGACATATCATTCTCAAGAAGTTGGAAGGGCAGGAAATGGATATATAAATGATAGTACAGGAAACCTTACGTTTGTCCATAATGATTTATGCATGGATGGAAAAAGATTGCCAGTTACAATTAATCATGTATATAATTCCAATGAAAGTGATAGTTCCTCAACTTGGGGTAACGGATGGCGACTTAACCTAAATCAGACTTGCTATAGACGAGTAATTGATAGTATTGAATACTACGAGTATACCGATGAAGATGGTACGAAGCACTATTTCAAATATGATAGTATCCTTCAGAAGTACATTGATGAATCCGGTATAAACCTTGAACTTATATTAAATACGGATAATACTATTTCTATCAAAGATAAAGGTGGAAACAAATTAAAGTTCAATGATATGGGGGATCTTCAAAGCATTTCAGATAATAACAATAATACATTAGTACTGAATTATGTAGGTTTCTGTTTGAAATATGTTACAGATGGAACTGGAAGGATAACACAATTCAACTATGACACTAATGGAAAGTTAATCAGTATTGTTGACCCATCATCAAGAACAGTAGCATCTTTTGAATATACTGGGGATAATCTTACAAAGATTTCATATCTTGACCAGAAGTATACAACTTTTGCTTATGATACAAATGATAAGTTGACTTCTGCAACAAACTTTGATGGATATAAGATTTCTTATGAATATATTAATGTTAACCCATACCGCATCAGCAAGGTTAAAGAAGGTAATAGCAACGGTACACTAGGTCAGGAACTTACTTTTACATACGGCTTCAATCGTACTAAAATCACTGACGTCAATAGTTTAAGTAATATTTACCTATTTAACGATAAGGGAAATACAATATGTATCAAGGACAATGATGGAAGTGCACAGTACTATAAGTACTATAGTGGGACAAATATAAACAATAAGTTGGCGTTGCAATCAAAGTTGCAGAAAACGGTAAAGAATTATTTGGTCGATCATGGGGCAGAAGCATCATCTATTTATTGGATGTCAGGGACATCAGGAGGTTCTACAGGAACATGTTTCTACACTCCTAACGAAAAATACTATGATGGATCATCATTTTGTGTTTATAAAACAAATACATCGGGTGCTCACTATTACAGGCAGCAAGTTGCGTTGGAGAAGGGTAAAACTTATACATTGTCAGGTTATGTTAAAACGAATAATATATCTAATTCAAATAGTAAAGGTGCAGGTTTATTTGTAACATATAAAAACAGTTCAGGTATAGACCAGATATCTGAATCGTCACTGGTGAAAGGCACAAATAACTGGAGAAGAGATGAGATTACATTTACTCTACCAGCCAACTCTACATCAAACGTTGTATATGTTGATTTAGGTATAAAAAGTGAAACTGGAACAGCATTCTTTGACTGCATACAACTTGAGGATGGAAATATAGCAAACAGATACAATTATATGAGTAATGGTGATTTTTCACTTGGAGGAGCAGGAAATACTACACCACCGTACTGGAGTATCAGAGAGAACTGCTCAGGTAGCGATATGACAGTAACAAATGCTGGAAGTCATCCGCAAAATCTTGATAGTACTTGTTATAAGATAACAGGAGAATTTGACAAGGATAAAAAGGTTAAATCAAGAGTTGATATTTATGGAAATGCTGGTGATGCTTTATCTGTAGGCGGATGGGCAAAAGGAAGTTCTGTTCCGCTTTCAGATAATAGAGCATTTGAAATAGGGCTTGAACTAGTAGGTGAAACCACCCAGTATGTTTCAATACCATTTAATGAAGATTCAAGTGAATGGCAATATGTATGCGACAAAGTTATTGCAGAAGATGATTTTTGGTACATTAATTTTATAATTAGGTATTCAAATAATCTTAATGAAGCATATTTCGACGGGATGCAGCTTTATAAAGAAAAGTTTGGAAGCACCTTTGGTTATGATGTGAATGGAAATCTAACCGGAATGACCGGACTTTTAGATGATCCATCTCAATTACAGTATAACGCTAATAATGACCTTACAAGTGTTACAGCTCCGGAGGGAAACACATTAAACTTAGTATATGATACAAGTCATAACCTATTGAATATGACTTCACAGCAAAATGTAGTGAAATCATTTACTTATGACAGTTATGGGAATGTACTTACCGAGAAAGTTGGTAATGATACACAGTTTATAAAATCATCAAATACTTATACTACAGACGGAAACTATATAAAAACCAGTACTAATCCGTCAGGAAATGTTGTAATATATAATTATGATACCCAAAAAGGGACATTGACCAGTCTTGTTGATCCTAAGACTAAAACCACAAATTATACTTATGATAGTTTGGATAGAATGACAGAGGTCTACAAAACAGTTGATGGCGTTCAGGCAAAAAATACTTACGCATATGAAAATGACAAAATGAAAACCATCACACATAACGGATTCAGTTATAGCTTCAACTATGATTCGCTAGGTAATAATACCCAGATGAAGGTGGGAACTCAGCCATTAATAACAAATACCTATGAGTCAAGAACAAGCAGACTATTGGAATCAACTTTTGGAAATAGCCAGAAAATAGGTTTTACTTATGACAATCTTGATAGGGTATTATCGAAATCCTATAACGAGAATGTAAGATTCAAGTATTCCTATGATAATAACGGAAACCTTGGTTATCATGAAGATTTAGTCAATGGAACTACCTTTAGGTATAGTTATGACTTGGAAGATAAACTGACAGAAATAAAAGACTCAAAAGGTAATTCAATAAACTATGTGTATGATAAAAATAGCAGAAAAACAAGTACTGTAGAAAAAGCAGGGTCAAACACTTATACAACCGGGTATTTATATGATGGTGATGACAGGTTGACAACTGTTAATATGCATAACGGCAGCAGTATAGGCTATTCATATGATATTTTGGATAGACTTTCAAGCAAGATTATAAATACCGGAAGTGCACAGTTTAATACTTCGCTAACATATAGAACTGGTGTAAATGGTTCAAGTACCGAGGATGTTCAAAGTATAAATAATAACGGAAATACTATAAGTTATACCTATGATGCCAACGGTAATATTGAAACAATAACGCAGAACGGAAAGCAAATTAAGTACTACTATAATGAGCTGAATGAATTAAAGCGTGAAGATAATCAGGTTATAAACAAGACAATAACCTATACATATGATGTTGGGGGCAATATCGAGAGCAAGGTTGAATACAATTACACAACAAGTACTCCTACTACAATAATTAAAACATACACTTATACCTATAACACCTCATGGAAGGATAAACTTATAACCTATGATGGGAAAACAATAACCTATGATGCTATCGGCAATCCGACAAATGATGGCACTTACAGTTATACATGGGAAGAAGGAAGACAGCTTGAAGCAATGTCAAAGACAGGTCAGAGCTTGAGCTTTAAGTATAACGACGAGGGTATAAGGACTGAAAAAATAGTTAATGGAGTATCAACAAAGTACAATGTGGTAGATGGAAAAGTAACCTTTGAAACAAATGGTACGGACAGTATTTACTATTCATATGATAGTGAAGATAACCTTGTGGGTATGAGCTTGAATGGAACTGTGTACTGGTATGTAAGAAATTCACAGGGAGATATCATTGGAATTATTGACAGTACCGGAACCCAGGTATTAAGCTATACTTATGATACATGGGGTAAATTAATAAGTATAACTGGTACTTTGGCAAGTACCGTAGGTCAAAAGAACCCATATAGGTATAGAGGTTATAGGTACGATACCGAGACTGGATTGTACTATTTGCAAAGCAGGTATTATAACCCGGCGTGGGGTAGGTTTGTTAATGCGGATGATGTCGAAATATTAAAGAAATTAACAAAAACCCAGGAAGATTTATTAGATGTTAATCTTTTTGTATACTGCTTGAACAACCCTGTCAATATGGATGATCCTGATGGAAATATGGCACAGTATGCTCTTGTAGCAGGAGCTGCAAACTCTTGGAATCCTGTTGGATGGGTAATATTGGGAGCCACAGCGGTGGTGACCGTTGGGATCGCTATTCATTATTACAGCGAACATAAATCTACAAAAAACGGTAAAAAGCGTAATAAGCATGAAGAAGGAAATTCTCGGAGGAAAAGAGACCAAGGTGGAGAAAGGAAAAAGCAAAAACCAGAATGGAAAAGACCTAGATAGAAAGTGAGGCTATAAGTGTAAAAGAAAGTATTTTGAATTATGTGCCACAACAAAAAGCCATTACATAGGGTTGGCTTTTAAAACGATAGGTTTTTGGGGATTGGTAATAATCCCCTATGCTATGGGATACTTTATAAAATCCCTGCAACATATACCTGAATAACTTATAAATTTATCCATAGCATATAAATCTATATAGTTACTGGGAGTGACACTAATAATGATGTTTAAGTTTTCTAAAGAAGATATCAAGTATATTAAATTCAAAAGTTATTTTAACAGGCTATCCCGGCCCAAATCTTTCACTCCTATTTGTGCCGGCGACAGCCGGAATGGAGATTGTTATGTTGAAAAGTATTCAATACTGTTACAAGAATAATAAGGTAGTGAGTTTTTATTTGGATAAAGAAGATACTAACAGCCATCTTACAGGATATATTAATTGTTACAATGATAATGAGATTCTTATTTCACACATAACTGCACGAGGAGAATATGATGGTTTTATATTAAAACGTGTTGGAGAAGTATATAGAATTGATTACGATGGAGAATATGAAAAAAAAATTGAAATGCTTTATAAATTAAAATTGCAAACTCATGCTAGATTTGATGCAAGCGATAAAGGTATACTATATCCGTTATTAGACTTTGCCATTAAAATGAAGTACATTGTTAATCTAGAATTAGGAGATAATTTTGTAACTGGATTTGTTGGTGAGTATGATGATGATTTTATCTATATTAGTGTTGTTAATAAATATGGCAAAGAAGATGGTATTAGTATAATTAATATTGATGAAATTATAACGTTTTCATGCGATACAGATGATGAGCAGGATTTAAAATTGGTTTATAATAATATATATGCAGAAAAATAACTATTATTCCTGTTTCGATTTTGAATGCATTAAAATGCTTTATGATAAAAATGGTTTCGGAGGGCGGAATAGTTGTTAACAAATTTTGTATCTTCACTTGCATATTTTAATCAATTTGGCTCGGAACCCAGGTATTAAGCTATACTTATGATACATGGGGTAAATTAATAAGTATAACTGGTACTTTGGCAAGTACCGTAGGTCAAAAGAACCCATATAGGTATAGAGGTTATAGGTACGATACCGAGACTGGATTGTACTATTTGCAAAGCAGGTATTATAATCCGGCATGGGGTAGGTTTGTTAATGCGGATGATATAAACTACAGTGTTCCGGGATTGCTGCTGACATATAACTTGTATGCTTATTGTTTAAACAACCCGGTTAATCATGATGATCCAGATGGAAATGTTATTCCACTGATTGCAGCAGCAGTTGCAACAGCTCCATCATGGGTTCCTGTTGTTGCAGGTGTTACTACAGCAGTAATATCAGGAATTACTGTTGGGACTATGGTAGGAAAATCACGTATAGTAAAAATGGCTGTTGCTGGAGATGGAGTTCAACCTCATAGAACTACAAAAAGTAAATATAAATGGAATAAACATTCAAATGTTAGGCCTGGAGATGCAGAAAAAAAAGATAACAAAATGAAACCAAGAATTGATAAGAAAAAGCGAAATAATAAATAGTGTGAGATATAAGGTTATAGCAATTTGTATATTTGTTGTAACAATAAAGGGTAATTGTAAAAAAATAAAGCTCCCTTGCTAATACTAATTTGGGTTGTGAATAAGAAATGACTGAAATATTAATTCTAGTTTCACTTGACCTATTAGTGTCATCAGACAGGCTTTTTGGCAGGCATTTTGACAATAAAATTGCAGGATGAAACATTTATTAGACGTGATAATTGACATTAAGACCTTGGGGGTCTTCCACCCCCAAAACCCCTGGAAAACACATAAAAAACAATGAAATAAAACCGTTTTCATTATTTTTCATGTGTCTTATAGCTGCAAATTATCTTGTCTTATTTACTGTAAAATATCCTGTCAAAAGTGTGATTTTGCTGCAAACTATTCTGACCTATAACACTATTAGGAATTAATTAAGGTCTAAAGTGAAATGGTTTGTGGAAGTAATATTTTTAGTTTTCTAATCAACTTGTTTTATTAACAAGGGAGCTAACCAACAGGATTGAGCGTAGTTAACCTTTGAATTTTACAAGAAAATTGATAACAAACGTAATTGATGAGATTAATGAGGACTCGCTATCAATAAGGTCATTGTTTTGATGTATATATAGAAAACAAGCTTGAAGTTGTAACCCAATGTAACAACTTTTAGGAGGGATCCAAAATGGATTTAATATTAGTTTAAAAAAAGTGTTTATTATCCGATATTGTTAGCATAAATTATTATCTGGCACAATCTTTATGAACTATAAAAGAACAAATAAAGATAAGGAGGAATGAGTTTTGGATACAGTTGTTATATCAACTCTACAAAAGCTAATGAAACATAACACTATTGTTTCGATATATCCAGATATTAACAACTCTGAGTGCTTTTCAGTTGGCTTTATTGAAGCAATGTCCAATGACCATATAATAATTAAAAGTATTAGTAAAAATGGTCAATATGATGGATATATTATTCGTAAAATAGAAAACATTTTCCGTGTGGATTTTGATGGAGATTATGAGAAAAGACTCAAAATTTTGTATGAAATTCAAAAGCAAGAACATCATAAGCTTATACAGAAAAAAGCAAGAAAAGATACTAACCTTTTTAGAGAAGCTCTAAAAAGCTCAATGTCGAATAAATATGTTGTTAGTATTGAACTTATATTTACAGATGAAGAAGAAGGAGAAGGATTGTTTGGCTGGGTCAAAAATATTTCTGAGACAGAGGTATTAATTTCAAAACTTTCATACTACGGACATGATGATGGATGCTCGATTATTAGATTTGATAATATTGCAGCTATTAATTGTGATACAGATGACGAAATTGCATTGAGACTATTGAACACACAAAAGTTTTTGGAGAAATAGGATTCTATTATATAATTTCTCTAAAAAAGTTTGTTTTTTGAAAACTTTTTTGTTTTAGGTGATTCCAAAAAAATAACTGGTCAATTGGTGTTTCAAAAAAGCTGATTTTATTGGGTTATAACTAATAATTTTGACTAATGAATTTTTTTGAAACACCTTAAGCAAGATATAGGAATGCTTAGATAGAGAATTCTGGATTCAGAACTCAGAATAAGGAAGAATTTAATATTCTGAATACTGAATTCTATGGTTCTGAATTCTTGCGGCTATGCCGCGGTATGAGATAATTATTAGAAAAAGCAAGGGCGGGTTTTTGAAATATTTGACAAAAGCAGTTATCCAAATATCAGGATAGCAACATGTAATTTTTATGAATTAGACAGAAACTCTGTTGAAATGAATTATAAGGAAGTTCAAATTCTTAACTGAGACAGGTCAGAGCTTGAGCTTTAAGTATAACGACGAGGGTATAAGGACTGAAAAAATAGTTAATGGAGTATCAACAAAGTACAATGTGGTAGATGGAAAAGTAACCTTTGAAACAAATGGTACGGACAGTATTTACTATTCATATGATAGTGAAGATAACCT
>CAZLZR010000065.1:0-26592 GCA_964564015.1 uncultured Acetivibrio sp. | reverse complement strand
CATTTTCTTAGAAAATTTTTGGTATCAAATTACATCAAGTGCATAAGACCTGATGATTATTCAGATTTATTGAGCACATTAAACTTAAATCAATATGAAAATGTGGAATATTCTACACTTAAATTCTTTCGATTATATCCGGATCTTATGAAAGCATATGACATTCGAGATGAGTATGAACTACATAACCTTTTAAAAAAAATATGCACTCATGATGAATTCCCGAATATCTCTTTCAAACGAATGCCAAATATTGAATTTGGAAATGCAGATAGAGACAACCAAGTATTAGAGCTATTACTAACATTGGCTCCTATATCTAACTATGATTTTGCTAAAGAATATGAGTCTGAGTATGGGGTTGCAGCTAACACGGTACTGGCAAACTACATGGGTAATTTCGATCAATACTTTTATAATGGTGTTTACAAAATTGATTTTCCTGTATTGCCAGATAATATTGCACATAGATTAAAGCAAATACTTGTTAATGATTTCTATTTAATAGCAACTATAAGAGAGATTTATCATTATGAATTTCCTCAGGTAGATAGAAAATTATTAAATCCTTTTACTTTAAAGAGTATAGGTTTTAAAGTATATTCAAACTATGTGATAAGTGATAAATTCAATTCTGCTGCAGAGTACTTTAACACTTTGCTTACAAAAGATGACATTACTAATATGGGAAAAATTCCTGCTTACATTAAGGAGGTTATATCCTATACTTCACAACTTTATAAATTGAAATCTGATTATGAAATAGTTGAGTTTATGCCAAATAAAACTATAAGCTTAAGGAAGTTGAATGAGGCTGGTATAACAAAAGAAATGTTAAAGGATTATTGTAAGGACGTTCAAAACTTTGTTGGAGAAGGGAAATATTTCACTTTGTTTTCAATAAGACAAGAAGGGTTTTCTCATGCATTGGATGATCTTGGGTTTGATGAATGGTTCTATACATCAATCTTGGCTGAAGATAAGTCAAATATTTCGTACCAAAGAATAGGCGGCAATAAGGTAATGATTTGCGGGAATTATAATATCCGTTTTGAAGACTTTTTGGAATTTATAGTATTTAGTCAAGAATCATTATCTATAGACATATATGAGCTAAATGAGATATTAAAACAGCAATATAACGTTAATATTAACACATGGAAGCTGATAGACATCGTAACATGCAGTTCTATGTACTACGATGCAATATCGGAAAAAGTATATGCAGATTATGATATTTATTATGAGGTGATATGATTATGAATTTATTAATTGAAGGATTAACACAAAAGGTAGTAATACCAAATGGAACTGACAAAAGGCTTGTCATTGATAATATTTCGAAGAATTATCCAGTCTATAAGATAAGATTAGATAAATTATATTTTAATGACCAGAATGATCGAATTGCAACCTGGATTGCACAATATAAAATAGAAAATAATATTGATAAATTAGATTCATCTGATAGAGAAAGCTACAATAATATTATTCATGGATTTATAACAGAAAGTAATCGTGATGCTATTAAGAAAACACAAACAAACATTAATATGGTTGGACAGCAAGAATCAGGGGTTGTTCTTTCTGACGGTCGTATTATTGATGGAAATAGGAGATTCACTTGTTTAAGAAACATTGAAAAAGAAACTGGCAAGACACAATACTTTGAAGCTGTAATTCTTGATTATAGTGTTGAGAATAATGCAAAACAAATTAAAAAGTTAGAACTTATGCTACAACATGGGGTAGACGAAAAAGTCAGTTATAATCCAATTGATAGGCTTGTAGGAATTTATAATGATATTATTGAAACCAAGCTGTTATCAGTAGAAGAGTACGCACAAAGTGTTAATTCAATTAAATCTGATATTCAGTTAGAAGTAGAAAAAGCAGAGCTTATGGTAGATTTTTTAGAGTTTATCAATGCACCAAAACAATTTCATTTAGCGCGTCATTTTAACCTTGCAGATCCGTTGAAAGAGTTGCATACTATGCTAAAAAAAGTAAAAGATGATGATAAAAGAGACGAATTAAAAAATGCTGTATTTGCTCAGTTTTTGATGCAACCAGTTCCTGATACTACTAGATATGTTAGAAATATTAAAAAGATTGCATCAAACAATAAATTCCTGAATGATTTTCTTGAAGAACAAATGGAGATTACTGAAAAAGTTTGTGAAGAACTCGAAAAGCATCCTAAATTAACAAATAAAGAAATAAATTTAATTAGAACTAACGAAAAGATAAAAAGTGACTTCCGGCATTCCACAGAAAAATATGTAAATAAAGTAGATAGTGACACTACCCGAAATCAACCAATAAGACAGGCAGAGAAAGCCTTTGATTCTCTTGACTTAATTGATACTAGAATTATAAAAAAGCTAAACTCAGAGCAAAAAGATGAAATTAGAGAAAAATTGGATATGATTGAGCAAATTGTACTAGCCATTAGGAGTGAACTAGATGTTTAGTGAATTAAATCTGCGTTCAACATATTCTACATATGAAAATGATATCGCAGTGGAGTTTTATATACCTGTTTTAAGCAAATGTGTGCATTATGACAGAGCATCCGCTTACTTTTCTGCAAAATCTCTGGCAAACTACGCTAAAGGATTAGAGGCGTTTGTGAGTAATGGGCATAAACTCCGGCTTGTTGTATCATCAGAGATTAGCGAAGAGGATTATAATGAAATTATAAACGGATATCAGCTAAGAGAAAAATTGAAGAACGATATGTTGAACAAGTTGAATGAGCAATTATCTTTAGAAGAAGAGGCTAATATATCTAATTTAGCGTACTTAATATCAATTGGCATAATTGATATTAAATTTGCTTTCACAAAAAAAGGAATTTTCCATGATAAGTTCGGGATTATGAAAGACTTTGCTGGAAATATAATATGTTTTAGAGGATCAAATAATGAAACAGATGCTGCTTTTCATGCCAATTATGAATCATTTGATATCACATGCAGTTGGCTAGCTTCTGAATTTGATTATGGTAAAATTACGAAAAGCATTAAAGCATTTAATGATTTATGGGATAACAAGGCTAGTGGGGTTTATGTTTGCAACGTAGATAAAGTTATTTATAACAGAATTTTAGAATTTAATAAAGGAGAGATTATTATTGAGCCGGTAATGTTAGAAGATAATTGCCTTATATTAGATTGCAAAAACGGTTATTTGGAATTATATATTAAAATTGATACTTCACTTATATGGAATAATCAAGTTTACAAGTTGCGATTAAAAAAATATATTGATAGAGATTTAAGCAAATATGAAAAAATTATTTTCAAAAGGAATCTGACTTATCCTGTTTATAAAAAGATTATCAATATTTTGCAATTCGATTCTCAAAATAGGGGATATGCTTTTTATGTAACAAACAGAGTGAATACCTATATTAAAGATCGGGAGCTGTATATAAAAGAAAGAGCAAATGTTGGTCTATCAATCAAGCAACAAGCACCAGAATTAAATGAAAAGTTCAATGAATATAAAAGAATTGTTGACAACGAAATGGTGAGACAACTTAGAGAAAAGCAATGTTGGGATTCATTTTATATGTGTAGTATGAGAAAAGCTGCTAATTTTTCAGTTCCTGGGTCTGGAAAAACTTCATCCGTTTTGGGACTTTATGCGTATTTAAGTAACAAAAAATTGGTAGATAAAATTATCATGGTGGGACCCAAAAATTCTTTTGGATCTTGGATTGATGAATTTATTTATTGCTTTGGTGACAAGAAAAGATTGAAAATATTTAATATACAGGATTATGATTCGATAGAACAAAAAAAGAATGCGTTATTGTATGATGCGAATGACAGAAATTTACTTTTGTTTAACTATGAAAGCTTAAAATCTATAATTACTGAGTTGAAAAAAGTTATTAACAAAAAAACTCTTCTTGTATTTGACGAAGTACATAAAGTAAAAGCAATAGATGGCTCAAGAGCAAATGATGCTTTAGAAATATCAAAAATGGCTCATTATACAATTGCAATGACCGGTACCCCTATTCCTAACTCCTATGCAGATATTAAAAACTTACTTGAAATTTTGTATCACGATGAGTATGAGGAATATTTTGGATTTTCAGAGCTACAACTAAGAAATCCTATGAATGAAGATATTGTCGAGATTAATAACAAGATTCAACCTTTTTTCTGCCGTACAACCAAAAGGCAATTATCTGTTCCAGATGCGAATGATATTATTATTACTATAGAAGCTAGTGATTTTGAAAACAAGATTTTTCACATTTTGCTACTGAAATATGCAAAAAATAGATTAGCATTAATAATTAGGTTATTGCAATTAGAATCAAATCCTAAGATGTTATTAAGGGCAATTGGTGATAATGGGGAGAAATTTTCTGATATTCTTGATACTTATGAGGATATTGAAGATATTGATTTTAAAGATTATTCTCAAGAAATCATTTCGCTTATTAATTCAGTAGACAAAACACATAAATTTATGGCATGTATTGAACAGACCTTAAAGCTCCACTCAGAAAAAAAACCAGTAATTATTTGGTGCATATTTATAGATTCAATAATTAGGATTTCTGCAGAACTTAAATCAAAAGGCATTAAAGCGGAGACCATATATGGCTCAATTAATGCTGATGAAAGAGAATCAATTTTAAAATTATTCAAAGAAAGAAAAATTGATGTTTTGATAACAAACCCACATACGTTGGCAGAATCTGTATCATTGCATAAAGTTTGTCACGATGCTATTTACTATGAATATAGCTATAACCTTGTCCATTTATTACAATCAAAGGACAGAATTCATAGATTAGGTTTACAAGATAATCAGTATACTCAATACTATTATTTGCAAAACCAATTTTTAACAAGAGAAAATGACTCATATTCTTTAGATGAAAGAATATATGAACGATTAAATGAAAAAGAGAGAATTATGCTCGAAGCGATTGAAAATGATAAGTTAGAACAATTGAATCCGGCAGAAGAAGATATTGAACTGATTTTTAAAGATTTGAAATTTCAGTAGGCACCCGCTAGTTTTCAGGATAGTTATGAAAATTTGACTTATTACTTATATGGTATTTGTCACTAAATCGAAACATAGTCAAGAAACGAAGCAGAAAAGAAAGTTTTATAAACAAAATACAAATATAGGAGTATTACATTCAGAGTAATATTTTAGAGGGCTATTACAGTGAATACTATTATTAATACCATTATATCAACCTGGTACATATGGATCTTAATCATTGCAGTAAGTATATTAAAACTTTTCCTGACAAGAATAAAAGGATTTTTCGGAGAGAAGTCGGTTGCATTTTTCCTTTCCCGGCTCGACCCTGCGAAGTATAAAGTGATTAACAACATTATGCTTTAAGCCGGAAGCCGGACAACACAGATTGACCATGTTGTGCTCTCCAACTACGGTATATTTGTAATTGAAACTAAGAATTATCAAGGCTGGATTTTAGGGAATGAGTTTGATGATTACTGGACACAGGTGATTTTCAAAAGGAAGGAAAAGCTTCATAACCCAATAAAGCAGAATTATGGACATATTCAAGCTTTGAAGGATGCTCTGAGTGAGTATGCCGATCTAAATTATATTTCTATAGTAGCTTTTACTACGAAAGCTGACCTGAAGGTTAAAGCTAATACTGATGTTGTTTACACTGTTAACTTACCGAAGACTATCCGTAAATATAGCAATGAAACTATATCTGATTCTGATAAAGAGAAGATATATGAAAAACTGCTTTCGCTGAACATTGACACCAAAGAGAACCGTAAAGCACATGTTCAGGCAATACACAGCAACCTAGCGGATAAGCATAAAAAAGTTGATGCCAATACATGTCCTAAATGTGGAGGGGGATTAGTATTGAGGAACGGTAAGTACGGTCAGTTTAAAGGGTGCGGCAATTATCCAAAGTGCAGGTTTGTTGCAAAATAGAACAGGAGAGAAATGATATGATTTGATTTACCGATAATGATGAGTTATGTTGAGAGTGAACAAAGAGTAATCCTGATGGATTTATTCTTAATCTATATCTTAACTAATGTTTCAAGATACTTCCTATAAAACAATTGGGTACTATTTGGGTACTACTCCTATAAGATCATACCCAATAATATAACATCTTACATATAGACTGCCTATGAAAAACCTTTAAAATACACGGTTTTGGTATGGCTTTTAAATACACAAAACAACTAATAAAGTTCTGCCAAACCTTTATTCCCAGTTCAAATCTGGGTGGCGCCTCCAAAATGATAAAGTGGCTTAAACACTGACCTGTAAGATGGTTAGGAGTTCAAGCCGCTTTTTTGTGCATAGTGTGATAAGTAGATGAAATGGAAAAGAAGCACAGGCTATTTACCTGTGGGTATTTTTTTGTTTGTAAAAAAACTAAAAACATATTGACAAGAAAATACAAATGGTATTATAATGATATTAACGAAATGATAATAACAAAATATAAATAACGCAATGTGAGTGGATGGAGATTGAATTCATTAATAACAATAGACGGATAGTATTCGCTAAACAAATTAAGGTATGAAGGAGGGTCAAATTATGTTTGGATTCAGATTTATTAAGTTCCAGCCAAGTGAGTATGTTTTAAAGTACAGGAACGGTAAAATAGTAAAGGAAGGTGCAGGAATATCCTTTTACTACTACGCTCCGACTACATCAATTGTTGTTATACCGGTGGGAAGCGTAGATGCACCTTTCATTTTTGAGGAAGTCACATCGGACTTTCAAACTGTAACGGTTCAAGGGCAGATTACATTCAGGATAGTTGAACAAAAGAAGATTGCCGGACTTCTCAATTATACCCTTGACATGAGAGGAAAGGGGTATGCTTCAGATGATCCTCAAAAGTTACCACAAAGGGTTATAAGCATAGTTAGAGTACTAACAAAGAAAACGCTGGAGGGTTTGCAGCTAAAGGATGCAATTAAGTCTAGTGAAACTCTGGCAAAAGGAATATTGAAGGAAATCAGAGAGAACGAAGAGATAAACCTTCTTGGAATAGAGATATTAGGGCTTTCAATACTTGCTATCCTTCCCAATAAGGAGACTGCTAGAGCTTTGGAAGCACAAGCGAGGGAGCAAATTCTTAAGAAAGCTGATGAGGCTATTTATGAAAGACGAAATGCTTCTATAGAGCAGGAAAGGCGTGTAAAGGAAAATGAGTTCAACACTGAAATCGCAATTGAAAACAAGAAAAAACAGGTAAGGGAAACTCAAATAGAGGCACAAAGAGCTGTTCAGCAGAGGCAGAATCAACTTAAAGAGGAACAGATGAATTTTGAAACTACTCTGGAGGAGAAGAAAAAAGACCTTATAGAGCTAACAGTCCAGAATTCAAAAGCAGAAGCTGATGCAAAAGCTTACGAGTTATCTGCAGTTATGAAGGCTTTAGAAGGGATAAACCCAAATGTAATTCAATCACTTGCAAGCATTGGCATGCAGCCTAATAAACTTATTGCAATGGCGTTCCAAGAATTAGCTGAGAAAGCAGGGCAGATAGGGCAGCTTAATATATCTCCTGATTTGCTTCAGGAATTGATGAGGGAATCAAAATGATTATGGAGAGATTAACTGAAAATAAGATAATACTTGTGAAAAGAAGGACAAGGCTTGAAGATTTGATAGCAAGATATAACACTATAGCCCAGGCAAAGTTTTATATTGAACACATGGGCAGTGACTTTTCAGATTATATTTCCGAAGATGAGCAGTATAAGAAGGCTATAGCTGAAGCACAGAGCCAGCTGGAAGCACTTGGAAGGGTTCAGATTGTTGACAGGGAATATGTTCCTAATTTCATATTCGGGGATAATGATATTGTAGTAGTCATTGGTCAGGATGGGCTTGTTGCAAATACCTTAAAGTATCTTTCAAACCAACTGTTGATTGGAGTAAATCCTGACCCTGCCAGGTGGGATGGTGTACTGCTTCCGTTTACAGTTGCTGATTTGAAGCCGATAATCCAGGATGTTTTCAGGAAGAGAAGGCAGATTAAAGAGGTTTCTATGGCTAAGGCTACTTTAAATGACGGCCAGACTATTTATGCAGTTAATGACTTGTTCATTGGTCAACGGACGCATGTATCCTCAAGGTATCATATTCAATTGGGAGGTCGGCAAGAATATCAGTCTTCAAGCGGAATTATTGTATCAACAGGACTTGGCTCAACCGGATGGTTAAAGAGTATACTTGCAGGAGCAACAAATATAGTAAATGGAATCTTGGATAAGAAAATAAGTGTGAAGCAGGAAAGAAGCTTGCCATGGGATGTTGATTATCTTTATTTTTCTGTCCGTGAGCCTTTTCCAAGCAAAACATCAAGCGCAGATATTGTTTTTGGAAAAGTAACCAAAGGGAGCCCGCTTAAGATATTTTCTCAAATGCCGGAGAATGGAGTAATATTCAGTGATGGTATTGAAAGTGACTTCCTTCAGTTTAACTCAGGTATAGAAGCGACTATTACAATTGCTGAAAAGAGAGGTCATTTAGTGGTTTGATGAAAAAATAAAACTAAGTTTATCAGCGGTAATCGAACCTTTTAGCGGAATTCGATTGCCGCTGATTTGCATTAAGATGTACAGCATATATGAAAGAATTAGTGATAAATACTAAGCCTAAATAACTATTGATAGCCTCACGGATAGATTATTAGTAAATGAGAAATTATAAATATATGATAATTTATGCATCATGGTGAAATAAATAATGGGATTATAATGTTATGGATGAAGCTCTGCGAAGTAGTTTTTCAAAGAGATAATTGATTAATACTTCGCACGCTATTACACTATAACAATCTTTTGCTATAAATTTCTAGCATTAATTCTTCAACACGCTTATAATCCGGTTCATCAGGAAGAGATGTATTTTCAGCTGCCGATTTGAACCTGCGTTCATACTCGTCAACCATCTGAAATACATCGTTATAGCTGTGCTTCCCTTTACGTATATCAAGGAAAAATTCACGTTCCTTTTCTCTGTATGTATTGATACCTTTACCCTCAAGAATTTCCGTGCCGGTAACTAAGAGCCTGATTAGGTGCATGGCGTGCTTGTTAAGGTGAAGCTCATCCTTTTTGCTGTTCCTATGATTCAGTTTGGAGTAATTATTCACAACATTATTCATATCTGAATAGATATTCTTCAGGTCTCTTAAGGGATAATGCTTCAGGCTTATATCAATAAATATTTCTGTGTCCATTTCTTCTTTATCCGATTGATCAATGTATAAGTTGATTTCGCTGCCAGTGAAGCTTTTGTAAGTCCGTTTTAAGTGATCCATTTGTCCTGAAATACTTTTAAGAATATGTTGCTCCTTTTCTGCTTGGTGCTGGTTATTTTGTTTCGCTTCATTGCTCGCCATGCATCCTGGATAGTTGTTCCTTGCGAGGGCATTCTGCAGCCTCCTAAGCTGAGCTGTTGCATAATTACCAAAACTCTGGATTGCTTTTTTAGATAAAAATAAATCGACATTATCTCTTAGAAGCTGGCCTTCTTTTGTTATGAGGAGAAGATGTTCAGGCCTTGTGCCCAAAATCTCCAGAACGTTTGGATTGCTATTTAAGCATAGAGTAACAAACTTTTTTAGTCCGTAAATCACAGTGTCTGTAGTCCTGTCCTCGAACTGCTCAAAGCTTGATAATCCCATAATATCCTGTTTTGTTTCTACCGTGACGCCCCGGACATCAATGTCGCTGGTATCAACATTAGTTCCATAGGCAATAGAACCTGCTGTTGTAAGAATTAATATATTCCTTCCAAGGTGGGGATCTGTCCTAAGGAACTCATAATCACTCGAATTCAACTTGTCTTTAATATACTGTATATCCATTAGCAAACTCCTTTAATCTTTTTTAGGACATTCCTCAACGCAAAAGGAATACTTCCTGTTCAGCCCGGTCGTTGGTTTTGCCATCTGTTCGCCCATGCAGCATGGGAAGGTGTGTTCCTTTTCCTTAATCGCCCCAGACTTCCCTAAGTGTTTCTCGGTATAGTATATTTAAGGCCTCATAATCGGAGGATTTTTCTTTCCTGACTGTTTTGAGATATTGCTCATAATGAGTTATCTTATTTTTGAGAAAATCAATAATTACCGGGCTTTTTGGTTCGATATCGATTTCCAAACCGGCAGTCTTTTTCTCAAGCAGCTTGCAAATTTCATTAACCAGGGCGCCCTCCAACTGTTGCGCAGCCATTAGCTTGCTGAACTCCATTGGAGGAGTGGTATTGTTTTTTTCAATCCACATACATGCAAGGATGGGCCTTAAAATATAGAAATAGCGTTTGATCTTGACCTGTTCTGTGCTCATAACCTCTTCAAACTTATTTCTTGCTATATGAAGATAATGATATATTGTAGGTACCGGAGAAAAATAAGCAGGCAGTAATTCTCTCATTCTCTGTGCAGTACTGTAATCCTCCATGTATACGATAGGCGAACTGAGCCATTCCATTAGTGTAGGGTTTGACTTTTTATACTGCAGCAATGCCTTTCTGATGTCCCAACCGTTTATATCCAATAGGTCATTGATGGGAGCCTCAATAAAATCCTTCTTATCTTCAATGGAAAGGTACCAGTCAGTGGGATGGGTATATATAAAACGTACATCGTAGTCGCTGTCTTTAGATGCGAAACCCCAACCTCTACTGCCGGATTCAATAGCGTAGAGGATTTTGATATTGTTTTCTTTTTCAATTGTACCAAGTTTGTCGAGTATAATATCCTGCATATTTTGTTCCTCCTAAATTACTTGTATTCTAAATTATACCACACTAGCAAATTCATAAGGCAATTAAAATTTAGAAACCGAGAAGGTTGCAAACTTTTTGTCTGTAACTATATGGGAGAATATCATATGCTTAATACAATAAACACCATAGGGTTCTGGGCTAATAAATTTGAGAGGTGAATATGTGTATATGAAAAAATAGAAAATGATTTTATTTAAGGAATATAAAGCACAGAACTAGTAAATTACTTTGCTGGTTTTCTATTCTGCTTCCAAATAGTTTATGATAGAATTAAAACATGGATTTATATATAGGAGTTGTTTCATGTTTAATGACTTTATAAAACATTACAATATAATAAGGGATATCCTTAGAGATTGCTTCCTTTACGGATGCTTTTCGAGAGATGGTCTGGAAAGCAAAAGAAATGTCAGTTCAAGAAAAGTCAGCTATGAAATGCGTCGTATCCAGCAGTATGTGGAAGAAAAATATATCAAGGTTGACAAAGACGGCAGGTATAAGCTTCTAAGTCTGACTTATGACTTTATGAGGCATTCAGATAATTTCCTTGTGAATACATATATGACTAAGAGTTTCACACGTACCGACTTACTGACATATTTTTTTATCCTATTATATCTCCAGACACAAAATAGCCCTTGTTCTCTAAGTGCAATAGAAGACGGGCTGGCACAGGGAGGGCATTTATCCTTTGATAGAATCAGCAGCAAGACTATTGAAAGAAAACTTTCAGAAATGTCTGATAGAATCGGGATACTGTCTTATGAAACAATTAAGAGAACAAAATTTTATTCTGTAGCTCCTGATATTTTAGGTGCACTTAATAACGATGAACTGAAGGAACTGCTAATAGCTGTCAGTTTGTATAAAAATATCATATTTCCTGTGACTGGGGGTTATTTTTGTGAACAGACAATCAGGGATTATTTTAATTATGAGAAACATGTGAACTCTGAAGCTATTAATTACTTTAACTACAGGCATGTGCATTTTCATCCTGTAATTGAAGAACAGGTGTTATGGGAGATTTTAAAAGCTGTTCATCAAGGAAGGAAAATAAAGCTGAATTATCATTCGGCGAAAAGTCAGGTCAAGGATAGCTCAAGTAAAGTTTTTTGTCCATATAAAATCAGGTATGATGTGCGGCATGGAAGGTTCTATCTTATTTCATTCAGTAATCATGGCAAATGTATAGTGTCAAGGTTGGACAGGATAGAAAGTGTTGAAATACTGGACGAAGTATTCCAAAGAAGTGATTTTGATGAAGTGTATCAAAAGCAGATGTGCTGCAGTTGGTCTAGTGTATCCCTTGATGAAGCTAAAGTGCCTGAAAATGTAAAACTTGAAGTCATTATTGATGAACAAACTGAAAGTTATATAATAGATAAGATAATGAATGAAGTGCCCGATGGAACTCTGGAGAAAATAGAGAACGGATGCTATCATATAAGCTTCCAGATTAATGACAGCGGTGAGCTTATTCCTTGGATCAGGGGGTATGCAGGCTATGTTAGGGTTCTGGAGAGCCCACAATTGGCAGAAAGACTTCTGAAGGACTGGAAGGAGATGCTTATTTCTTATGGAATTGTTCAGTGAAGTTAAAAATAGATACTTTCAGCTGGTATTTAGGATTATCAACGAATGTGCAGGTGGAAAGTTAAAAAGTGACATAGTAAGGATTATTGATGAAGGGGAATTTGAGCAAAAGGTTATAGGAAAGAATCAACAGTCTTTCGCAGACCTTATTTTGAATAGATGCGGTGAAGACGAGAATCTGAACCTTTTGACTGAAAAAGAGGGCAGGTTCTATCCCTCGGTTGAAAGCTCCGGGACATTAGAGTGCACAGTGAGCAATGAAGCGAAGCGGAATGACCAGCCGGGACGCATGGCGAGCAATGAAGCGAAGCGGAATGACCAGCCACCACTGCCGGTTCGGTTTACAAAGCTTGAAAAAGCTTGGCTGAAAGCCTTGCTGGAAGAACCTGAAATAAGAATGGTACTAAGCAATAAAACATTGGAGAAGCTGCAAATGGAACTTGATGAATTTGACAGCCCTATAAAGCGTAAGTATTTTGAATTGACAAACACTATAAAACTACCGGAGATAAATCAACGGGAAGCTTATGAAAAGAACTTCAAGCTTCTGTTGAATGCGCTTATACAGGAAAAGCCAATAAGGTACAACAATACCGACAAACAAGGCAAGGTTTATAAGAACATTCTTGCTTTGCCTGTCGCAATTGAGTACTCTATGAGAGATGGTAGATTCAGAATCTCGTTGTATTCTATAGATGATAAACGTCCCATAATGGCCAATATTTTTACACTTTCGGATTTAAGAATAGTTGATGAAGAAGTTGGTATAGACAGAGAAACTGCGAAGCAGCTGTTGTTTGAACAGAAATACTCAGAAGAACCGGTAATTTTGGAGGTTACGGATAAAAAGGCAGCAATGGAAAGGTGTTTTATGTGCTTTTCAGGAATGGAGAGAACAGCACGAGACTTAGGAAATAATAAATATGAGATAAAACTCAATTACTATCTTTTTGAAGAAGAAAACCTTATTCGAAGCATTATTTCATTGGGGCCATATGTAAGGGTTTTGTCTCCTCAAAGAATTGCAGATGAGATTATTTCAAGAGTAAAAAAATCCATAAGTATGTATAATGAAAAGAATGGATAGTGATTAAGATAAAGATACTATTTTTCTGCAGTAGAAATAAATGGAGAAGTCTTACCGCTGAGAAGATTTTTAATGGGGTTAATGGTCACGAAGTGGTTTGAATTACTAGTGCTGATTAACAAAAATCATAGGATGTTCAAAAGTACTAGACATTATGGCAAAGTGAAATTGCCGGGGAATATATTTTCCAGGATCCTTGAATTTGACAAAACAGTTTGATACAATTTCCATATATAATTGACCTCAGGCTTTATTCCTGCTTGTTTACACAGTTGTTATAACCTAACATGTCATACTTTGGTTTGGGAGTATCAATAAATCATACTTTATAAAGCACAGAAGAAAAGCCTTACAGACAATATCAATGCTCAAAGTATATAAAATGATGATTAGGAAGTGTTGAAAATGCCATTACCAAGACCAGAACAAAAATATTCTTATGCTGATTATCTAACATGGGACGAAAATGAAAGATGGGAAATCCTTGATGGTGTACCTTATATGCAAGCTGCACCATCAAGAATACATCAAGAAATATCAATGGAATTAGCTACACAGTTTCATACTTATCTCAAAGGCAAGACATGCCGTGTTTTTGCTGCGCCATTTTGTGTAAGACTGGATGTTGAAAAGAATAATGAAGACATTAGAAATGTAGTAGAACCTGATATAACTATTGTATGCGATAACTCCAAGCTTGACGAAAGAGGTTGCATAGGTTCTCCCGACATGATTATTGAGATATTATCTCCATCTACAGGTAAAAATGATAAGCTTATAAAGTTTAATAAGTATGAAAAAGTCGGTATAAAAGAATATTGGATTGTAGAGCCTGAACAGAAACTTATAAGTGTATTTTTACTACAACCAAACGGCAGATATGGAAGACCTGAAGTATACTCGGAAGAAAATACAATAAAAGTTTCAATTTTCCAAGACCTTGAAATTAACTTAAATACTGTTTTTGATAAAGAGTAATGCTTACCTGTTTAGATGGATAGTATACGATGAATCCGGTTGGATTATTGAATCGAAATATTCTGAAGAGCCTTTGGTTTTGAGGCTACAGATAGGGAGGCGTCAGTGGAAAGGTGCGTAAGTAAAAAATCCATAAGTATGTATAATGAAAAGAATGGATAGTGATTAAGATAAAGATACTATTTTTCTGCAGTAGAAATAAATGGAGAAGTCTTACCGCTGAGAAGATTTTTAATGGGGTTAATGGTCACGAAGTTAGGTCGGCCGGAACAGAAAATAACGCTAGAATTAAAGTGACAAGCGGGCACATTGGCTGGGCGGACATAATCTTTGTAATGGAGAAAAAACACTTGAGAAGAATTCAAGAAAAATTTAGAGATATCCTCAGAGATAAAAAAGTAATCATTCTGGATATATCGGATGACTATTCCTTTATGGATGAGGAATTGATTGAAATATTAAAATTTCGCGTTTCTGAATACATAGACATGTTTTAAATATTAAAAAGTTTGCAACACTCCCAAAGTTGCAAACTTTTTGTCTGTAAATTGGCAATTCATTCCCGTATACTAAAATTGTTCCTATTCCCAATGCAAAGATTTCTGAATGGTCTTGCGGTGCCTTCTAGTACAATCGTAAGAGGTATACCGGGAAAGCTGGAACTCAATTAACCTTAGTGTCGGAGGTTCGATTCCTCCATTACTGCTAAGTAATTAGCTCAGGGGTAGAGCATAAGGCAGGTAAAAGGGGTTCGAATCCCCATCAGATGAAGGATCTGAAGCTATGGTTTAGCAATCGGCTGTTAACCGAGATTATTCACAAGAATCTTTGGAGAGAATTCTCAGGCTTTGCAGAGAGTTTGCAAATGCACCGGAGCTTAAGCCCTGAAGTGCGCGGATACCGGATATGACAAGCTTGTCCTTGTATATGGTCTTACATCTAAAGTATACAGGTAACGCCTGAAACTTTAGATGGTGCCATGTATAACAATATGTGAATAATATCCTCAAGCAGCACTCCGCCGATGTCTCGGGAGGATTCTTGAAAAAGGTTTACAAATTTATTATGTTTATTGAAAGGATGGATCAAAATGAAGGTAATTATCAAGAATGATGAAAGAGGCTTATTGTTCAGGGACGGTAACTACATTAAATGCTTGCAACCCGGAAAGTACTTTCTCAATCCATTTATAAAATATAGTGTTAGAGTAGCGGATGTAAACAAAGCCTTTGATTCCGCAGGTAAAAATATTAACCTGTTTCTTGAGGATGAGGAACTTTTGAAATTGCTTACAGTGATTAATGTCCATGATAATGAGATTGCCATTCATTTTGAAGACGGTAAGCTTGTGGATGTACTTAAATCAGGTAAATATGCATACTGGAATGTTCTTAAAAAACATGATTTCATAGTTGTGGACATTAGAAATCCTGAAGTAAAACCGGATATTGATGTTTCTATTTACAATAGTCCTAAGCTTGCTGCTTATGTTGGCTACTATGAAGTGGGAAATCATGAGAAAGGTATCCTTTACTATAACAATGTGATACAAAAAACCTTGGAACCTGGCAGGTATTTCTTTTGGAAAAGTCCTGTGCATGTTGCAGTAAAAAATGTAGATTTGAGGCAACAACAGCTGGATATGACCGGTCAGGAAATTATGACGGAGGATAAGATCACATTACGCTTAAATTTTGTGTGCCACTACAGGATAATAGATCCGTTAAAGGTTGTTGAAGTAAAATCCTTTGAGGAGCAGCTTTATATAGTCCTGCAGTTAATTTTGAGAGAATATGTGGGAGCGTTAAAGCTAGATGATATTCTTTTGAAGAAACAGGAAATCGGAAGTTATGTCCTCGAGAAATTGAAGGAGAAAAGCAACAGTTATGGTGTAGAATTCCTATTCGCCGGTGTCAAGGATATTATATTGCCCGGTGAAATAAAGGAAATTTTAAATACTGTGCTGATTGCCGAAAAAAAGGCTCAAGCTAACGTTATCACCAGGAGGGAAGAGGTTGCTTCAACAAGGAGCCTTTTAAATACCGCAAAGCTTATGGAGGAAAACCAGACGCTTTATAGGTTAAAAGAGCTTGAGTTTTTGGAAAAAATTTGTGAGAAGATCGGTAATGTATCTCTAACAGGTGGGGGTAGCTTGCTCGAACAGTTGAACACACTGCTTTCCAATAAGGTCAATGATAATAAATGCGAGGTATGAGACTGGAAGATAAAATGTTAAGATTTAGGGTTTGTTGGATTCAACCGTATTATGAAGAAAAAGATGTTCAAACCCGACTTTTTCTTAAACCTTTTTCGAACGGAGTGAAAGAGGAAAAAACGGAGGGACTTTGTTATTAATGTTGAAACTTGAGGTGAGATAATGAGCGTTTACAATTGGAATCCTGTGTTTAATCTGATAATGAAAATTAAGAGAGATTATAGAGAAAAATTTGGTTCGATAGATACTATTAAATTTGATGATTGGCTGTCAAGGCTGGCTAATAAGGAATATAATAATATTTTTTGTCATTTGAAAGTAAAGCAGCACAACAACTATGTTTTGATACGATACGGTATGGATGAAATGCATGAAAGCATGTGGACAAATCCCGATAGTATTTACAGGGAATGTAGGAGCGTCATTATTGACGTTGTAAATGAACAACTGGTTTTAGCCCCTTTTAGAAAGTTTTTCAATCTTAACGAAGTTGAAGAAAACAAGCTTGAAAACATTTTAAGTAAAATCGAAAGTGCTAAATCAATTGAGATTACCGATAAACTTGATGGATCAATGCAAAATGCAAGGTATTATGATGGAAATATTTTCATTTCCGGAAGTATGGCTCTTGATAGAAATAGCTCGTGGAGGCTGGAGGATGGCTATAGTAGACTAACAAAAAGCCATAAGAAGATGATTTCGGAGAACCCTGATTTTACCTTTATTTTTGAGTACATTAGCATTAGAGACGCACATGTAGTTAACTATTTGCCTGAGCAGGAAGGTATGTATCTAATTGGGATGCGAAATGTTTTTACCGGGAACCAGCTATCTTATAATGAGGTGCAAGACTATGCATCTATGTATGGAGTTCCTATGACTAAGATAGAAAACCGGTGCTTTGAGGAGATAATGCAGGATGTTAAAAGGTTTAAATCCAGCGAAAAAGAAGGATGGGTTTTAAATATTGACGGGCACATGGTCAAACTTAAATGTGATGATTATGTTGAACTGCATAGAGTTTTAAACAAACTTTCCTCTGTCAATGTGGTTATCAAAAACATTGCAGACGGTACATATGACGATTTAATAAGTAAAGTTCCTGAGAACTATAAAGAGAGAGTAAATCGGGTTGCCAAGGTTATTTATCAGTATTTAAGAAGCATGAAAGAAAAGATTGAGGATTATTACAGCAAAGCGCCCAAGGATGATAGGAAGAAATATATGATTTGGGTAACTGAAAATTGTCCTAAGGAAATTCAGGGATATATGAGGCAGAAATATCTGAAAAACGAATACCATGTTTTAAAAACTTGCTATGCTAATGGTACAAAATACAAAAAAATAAACGAGATGGGGCTGGAACAAAAATATGCTGCTTTGTTTGCTGAGTTGGAGGTGGTGTAGATGAATAAGTTCATAATGATGGTTGGCCTACCGGGAAGCGGGAAAAGCACTATTGCAAAGGAACTATCTTTTAGGGAAAATGCGGTATTACATTCCTCAGATGACTTGAGGAAGGAGTTATTCGGCGATGCTGATAATCAAGAGAGTAATGAGTTGATTTTTCAAGAATTGCATAAAAGAATCCATCGAGATTTACAAGATGGCAAAAGTGTAGTTTATGATGCGACTAATTTAAGTTATAAAAAGAGAAAAACCTTTTTAGAAAGATTGAAAATAGAATGTAATAAAGAATGTCATATGGTTGTTACACCCTATGAAAAATGTCTGAAACAAAATAGCGCCAGGAGCAGAAAAGTCCCTGAGAAAGTAATTGAGAATATGTATAAAGGCAGTTTTATTCCTCAATATTTCGAAGGGTGGGATCATATTGAGATTTCGTTTAATGATGACGATAAATTTGATATAGATGAACTTTTTGATCAGCTGGATATAATTCCCCAGGATAACCCTCATCATACATTAACGATAGGAGCACATTGTAAAAAGTGCATGGAATATGTAAAAGATCATTGTGATAATGATGTACTCGTAATTGCAGCATTAATGCACGATATAGGCAAAAAGTTCACCAAGAAATTTGAGGATTCAAAGGGTAATCCTACGGAGGTTGCACATTTTTATGGTCATCAAAACGTATCGGCATACATGAGTTTGTTTTATTTGCGATATCTGCCAAAGGAAAAACTGCTTGAAACAGTGAAATATATTCAATGGCACATGTATCCAATGAATATTTCTACAAAAAAGGTAAGGTGCAAAGCAATCAGGCTGCTAGGTGAAGAGTTCTGTAATAATTTACTAAAGCTGCATGAGGCGGACATAAATGCCAAGTGATTAACATGAGATTTAGAATATTTGTAATTTCCCACAGTTTCCAAGTCATAACTGTCATGGTACTATTTTATTTTCAATAGATATAGTATAATAATTTTGATGTTATTCTTAAATTGTCAAGGAAATCTCATATAATTCCAAAGGAGCGTTTATATGTTTAAGATTAAAAACTTTTTAATACTTTTAGGCGTATTGTTTATACTGGTTGGGGCTATATTGGCTAGTCAGATAGTTTACAACAATTCAAAAAAAGGATATGAGAATACTGAGATAAAGGATAAACTGGTTTTTTCTCACTCATCGGGATTCTATGACAAGGAGTTTCTTTTAAGCATTAATGCTGATAATAAAGGTATAAAAATATATTATACTCTGGATGGATCAGACCCCACTCCGGATTCCTTATTATATAAAAATCATATTGAAATTACGAGTAGATCAGAGGATAAAGACACATATACAAAAATTAACGAAATAGCCGATGGTTACCGACCGCCTTCAAAACCTGTATTTAAAGCTACTATTGTGAGGTGCAGAGCATTTGAAGGCAATGAGCCAACTAGTGATATAGTAACAGGAACTTATTTTGTGGATCCAAAAGGTAGTGATAGATACTCTTTGCCGGTAATATCATTAGTATCCGATCCATCAAATTTGTTTGACTATAATACAGGCATATATGTTAAAGGCAAATTCTATGATGAATTGTACGATAGGACTTTGCAACCCTGGGAATTGCAGGGGAATTATTCTCAAACAGGAATCGAGTGGGAAAGAAAGGTCCACTTGGATTTCTTTGATACTAAAGGAGTACTTGGTTTTAGTCAAAATGTAGGCATTCGTATTCACGGTGGGGCGACAAGAACTTATCCTCAAAAAAGCTTAAGGCTTTATGCCAGAAAAGAATACGGAGAAAAAAACATCAACTATCCTATTTTTAGTGAACAGAAAATATGGGCTAAAAATAAGGTTGCTGAAAAATTCGAAACATTGCTACTAAGGAACGGCGGCAATGATTGGTATAGTACTCTTTTTAGAGATGCTATGATGCAAAGTTTAATGGAATATACATCTTTGGATTTACAGGCATACCAACCGGTAATAGTATTTATAAATGGTGAGTATTGGGGAATTCACAATGTAAGAGAGAGAGTAGATGAACACTATATTAAATCCTATTATAATATTGATAAAGAGGAATTGGTTATTCTTGAAAATGATGGTGTTCTTGATGAAGGTAGAGATGGAGATGAAAAGCATTATCATGATATGATTGATTACATTAAAGAAAATTCACTTGAGAACGACGAGCATTATAAATATATTACTACTCTCGTAGATACTGATAATTTGATTGACTATTACATTGCACAAATCTTTTTTGGAAATACCGATTGGCCAGGTAATAATAATCGTTTTTGGAGAAAAAGAGTAGATTATAATCCGAATAGTCCTTATGGTCATGATGGAAGATGGCGTTGGATTTTATTTGACACAGATTTTGGTTTTGGACTTTATGAACATTTTGGAGATTACAATAGCAATACTTTAGTTCCTGCTACACAAGCTGATGGGACCCAATGGCCTAATCCAGACTGGTCAACTTTTTTATTTAGAAATCTTCTGAAAAATGAAACCTTCAAAAATGAATTTATAAGCAGGTTTGCAGATCACCTGAATACATCGTTTAAAACTGAAAGAGTAGTTGAAAGAATTACTGACATGAAGAATCTCATAGAACCTGAAATAGAAGAACACAATCAAAGATGGTTCAATATAGGGGATTGGGAAAAAAGTATAGATGTAATGCTTAAATTTGCCGAAGAAAGGCCTGAAAAACAACGCGATCATATTGTATCCTTCTTTAATCTTCAGGGTATATCGAGTATTAATTTGAATGTTTCAGATAAGAATCATGGGCACATTAAAATTAACTCTATTGATATAAACGAAAATACTGCTGGTACTAAGGGAGCTGTATACCCCTGGACGGGGACTTATTTTAAGGGTATTCCAATAACAATAACCGCTATACCATCTGAAGGACACAAATTTGTCAGGTGGGAGGGCGATTTAGAGGGTAATAGTGAGGCTCTTAATTTCGAGTTGAGTGGAGATATAACAATAAAAGCAGTTTTTGAGTAGGCACTTGTTATTTTATAAAAGCAGAAGTTTTGAGTTAAGGAGTTACTAAAGAAGTCTAATTTTTTTGAAGAATAACGCCAAGAGGTGTAGACATGATACTTACTATTACTTATACTCAGCCACCAGCAACGGATTTAGGGTATCTATTATATAAGAATCCATCGAGACCCCAAACCTTTGAGCTCAACCACGGAAAAGCTCATATATTCTATCCGGAGGTAACGAAAGAAAGGTGTACGGCTGCACTAGTCCTTGATATCGACCCTATTGATTTAGCTCGGGGAAAGAAAGGTTCGTCAGGAGAAGGCGGTTTGTTTGATTATGTAAATGACAGGCCTTATGTTGCATCTTCATTCTTGAGTGTAGCAATGTCAAGAATGTTTGGAACAGCAATGTCAGGTAAATCTAAAGATAAGCCTGAACTGGCATCGATGGCATTACCGCTCCAGGCAAAAATAATGATGCTGCCCTGCAGAGGAGAAGAAGGAGTTATTCACCGGCTATTTGAGCCATTAGGTTACAAGGTTACCTTAGATGGATATATGCTGGATGAGAAATTTCCGGAATGGGGCAAAAGCAAGTATTATACGGTTTCTCTTGAGGGGGAAGTGAGGCTTCAGGATTTATTAAACCATGTCTATGTGCTTATACCTGTCCTTGACGCTGAAAAGCACTACTGGGTTGGGGCGGATGAAATCGACAAGCTGCTCCGGCATGGAGAGGGGTGGCTCATTAACCATCCTGAAAAAGAGCTGATTACAGGCAGATACCTAAGGAGAAAGAAGAGCCTTATTAACGAGGCACTTGAAAGACTTGTTGAAGAAAGTGATGTATTAGATGACGAAGGCGAAACTGATGTGCCTCCACAGCAGGAGGAAACTGAAAAGAAACTCAACTTAAACCAGCAGAGACTCGGAACGGTAGTTGCTGTATTAAAAAGTGTTAACGCAAAAAGAGTAATAGATATCGGATGTGGAGAAGGGAAGCTTCTCTCGGTATTGATAAAGGATAAGAGTTTTGAACAAATTGCGGGTGTTGATGTTTCATACAATGTTCTTGAAAGGGCTAAGGGTAAATTGAAAATTGACAGACTGCCTGAAATGCAAAGAAAGAGGATTAACTTGTTCCAAGGTTCCTTGACGTATAGGGATAAGCGGTTCTCAGGATATGATGCAGCAACTGTTATTGAGGTTATAGAGCACCTTGATGAAAATAGACTGGTAGCTTTTGAAAAGGTGTTATTTAAGTTTGCAAGGCCTCAGACAGTCATTGTGTCTACCCCAAACAAAGAATATAACATGCATTATTCAAATCTCTTTGAAGGAGATATGCGACACAGGGATCATCGCTTTGAGTGGAGCCGCAGAGAGTTTGAAATGTGGGCGGCTAAGGTTTCTGAGAATTATGGATATAGCGTAAGATTTGTACAAATAGGTGATGTCGATAATGATTTCGGAAGCCCTACACAGATGGGAGTGTTTACATTATGAAATTAAATGTACCGGAAGTTTGTTTAATAGTATTAATAGGTTCTTCAGGCTGCGGTAAGTCCACTTTTGCCAGGAAACACTTCAAGCCAACAGAGGTAATATCATCAGACTTTTGCAGAGGATTGGTATCCGATGACGATAACGATCAGTCTGTTACTAATACTGCGTTTGAAGTTTTACATTATATAGCCTCAAAAAGACTACAGCTAGGCAATCTTACTGTTGTTGATGCGACAAATGTGCAGGAAGCTGCAAGAAAGCCCCTTGTACAGCTTGCCAGAAATTATCACTGTATTCCTGTGGCTGTGGTATTTAACCTTCCGGAAAAGGTATGCCAGGAAAGGAATAAAAGTAGAACTGACAGGCAGGTAGGAGAGCACGTAATAAGAAATCACACCCAGCAGCTCAGAAAGTCAATCAGAGGACTTCAGAAGGAAGGTTTCAGGTATGTATATGTACTTAACTCTCCTGAAGAAGTCGAAGAGGCTTCGTTTGAAAGACAGCCTTTATGGAACAACAGAAAAGCTGAGCATGGCCCTTTCGATATTATAGGAGATATCCACGGCTGCTATGATGAGCTAAAGATGCTGCTTGAGAAATTGGGATACATTATTGAGAAAGCTGAAGGTGCGTCTGAAAGCTGCAAATACAGGGTGACACATCCTGAAGGAAGAAAAGCGTTGTTCCTAGGTGACTTAGTAGACCGTGGTCCCGGAATTACTGAAGTGTTAAAACTTGTTATGAGTATGGTTAAATCTGGAGTAGCCCTATGTGTACCAGGCAACCATGATATCAAGCTTTTAAAGAAGCTTAAGGGGAGTAATGTTCATATTACTCATGGTTTGGATAAAACCTTGGAGCAGCTTGAAAGAGAGTCTCCTGAATTTATTGAAGAAGTGAAAGCCTTTATTGATGGGCTGGTAAGTCACTATGTACTGGATGATGGAAAGATCGTTGTGGCTCATGCCGGGATGAAAGAAGAACTTCAGGGCAGAGGCTCAGGTAAAGTAAGGGAATTTGCTCTTTATGGAGAGACTACGGGTGAAACCGATGAATATGGTTTGCCTGTAAGATATGATTGGGCTTCCGACTACCGTGGCAAGGCTACAGTCATCTATGGGCATACCCCACAGGCTGAAATCTTAAAGACGAACAATACAATTAACATTGATACCGGATGTGTTTTTGGGGGAAAATTAACGGCCTATCGGTATCCAGAAAGAGAATTTGTGGATATCAAGGCCTTAAAAACCTATTATGAGCCGGCTAAGCCTTTCCTTCCTGAAGAAGATAAGGCTGATGGTTTTGAAGCAAGGGGAGATAATGACATTCTGGATATCAATGACGTTCTGGGAAAGAGGATTATTGGAACCAGACTGATGAGCAACATTACCATACAGGAGGAAAACTCCATTGCTGCTTTGGAGGTAATGAGCAGGTTTGCTGCTGATCCCCATTGGCTTATATATTTACCGCCTACTATGTCGCCAAGCGAAACCAGTAAAGAAGAAGGAATGCTGGAACACCCTGCTGAAGTCTTTGAGTACTTCCGTACGCGGGGAGTAGGTAAGGTAGTATGTGAACAGAAACATATGGGCTCCCGTGCAGTGGTGATTGTATGTAAAGATAGCCAGGTAGCAACAAAAAGGTTCGGAGTTGTGGACGGGACTGCCGGAATATGTTATACCCGTACAGGAAGGCATTTCTTTGATAATTTGGAACTCGAGGCAGCATTGATTGACAGAGTAAGAAAAGTTTTAGACAATTCAGGATTCTGGAGCGACTTTTGTACCGACTGGGTATGCTTTGACTGTGAGCTAATGCCCTGGTCTGCTAAAGCTCAGATGCTGCTCAAGGAACAATACTCGGCAGTAGGTATTTCGGGTAGAGTCGCACTCGATGAAGCCGTTAAGCTGCTTAAACAAGCATCTGCAAATGAGCCTATTTCCTTTGATGTGAGTAAGCAGACTTCGGGACAGAATGCAGATATAAATGCATTATTGCAAAGATTCAGTGAACGTTCAGAGTTGATGCACAAGTATGTAGACGCGTACAGGGAATATTGCTGGCCTGTTAATTCTATTGATGACTTAAAACTGGCACCTTTTCACATTCTCGCTACAGAAGGAAGAGTGCATTCAGAAAAAAATCACATATGGCACATGAATACAATCGCTAAATACTGTGCTCAGGGTGATAGCTTAATTATAGCAACAAACCACATCATTGTCGATGTTACTGACCCAGATAGCATAGCTAAGGGTACTGAGTGGTGGGAGAACCTGACTTCTTCCGGGGGAGAAGGAATGGTCGTAAAGCCATACAACTTTATTGTGAAGAATAACAAAGAACTCTTGCAACCGGCTGTAAAATGCCGTGGAAAAGAGTATCTCAGGATTATTTATGGACCGGAGTATACAATGGATGAGAATATTCAGAGACTCCGAAACAGATCCGTTAGAAAGAAACGCTCGTTGGCTCTTCGTGAATTTGCGCTTGGAATGGAATCACTCGAACGTTTTGTAAGGAATGAGCCACTCTATAGAGTGCATGAGTGTGTATTCGGAGTCCTGGCACTCGAAAGTGAGCCGGTAGATCCGAGACTGTAGGTTTTGGACGCATATGGAACAATAGGAAGTATTGATATGAGTATACTGGATTTCAATTGGTAAGTTTATAAAGGTAAATTGTTATTCGCAGAAGATATGGGTATAAACTATCACTTATATCTTCTGTATTTGATCAAAGCATAAGAATGAAATTTATTCTACCACGAGGTACTAATATGCACGGGGATAGTTTTTGCAAATAAATGATCTGCTAAAATATCCCTGGCCTATTGTCAATAGGGTCATTAAAAAGATCCACATTTAGTTTACCTGTAGTATCTAGTTCGGCTAAGAATACATCTTCTGCTTTTGAAGCTCCTGATTTCATTATTTCTTTATTCAGCCAAGCTGTATCCAGTTTGGCGAATTTCAGGTTATTGTATTGTATCTCGCCGTCAATGATAAGTGGTAGGGTTATGCCCTCATACTGTGTATTGAGCTTCAAGTCATTTGGTGTAACGGGACGGCTCTGGGATGTTGGTATTACCGAAAGGTTACCATCCGGCTCAATTATTGCAAATTCCACATCTGAGACCTTTGAATATCCTTGCAATCTTAATAGTGATAATAGGAAAGGCAGGTTCATTCTGTTTCTTTTTAGTGCTACCTTGTCAACTTTACCATTTATGATGATAATATCAGGTTTGGCATCAAAATTATAAAACCTCTTTTGTAACGACATCCAGCCAATAATGACAACAACAACTGCAATTGCCAGTGAGCCTAGAAAAGCCTTTGAGCTTATCTTGAATACAAGTGGTTCGGCAGCGACATTTGCCAATATCATTAATGCAGTAAAATCATAGGATGTTAACTGGGATATTGATTTTTTGCCAATTAACCTTACGCAAAACCATGAAAAAAGCAGTACGATAACACAACGCGCTATATAAACCAGAGCTTCCATCTATAAACCTCCTCACGGTTGAGGGACAATCTTAGTAAAATTTCTCCAAAGTTCTAATGTGGATAATGCTTGGGTGACTGTTTCTGTATCGTCTTTTGTTTTTATAGCGCCTTGAATCCTTGAAAGATTATCTAAGAAAAGTGAATAGTCTGCTTCAGCATAGTTAAATGCAAGGAGGTATTTTACTTTATCCCAGTCTTTGACGAGCTTATTTACTGAATCTTCGGCTTCAGCCCACTTATCCTGTTTTGCATATTGAATTATATTACTCAGTTCGTTTGCTATAGGCTGGCCAGAAAGGAAAATAGTGTTCTGAGCTGTAAAGTATGCAATAAAAATTAAAAGAATAAGCCCAATAAGCGAGTATGTAATAGTCTTGTTCCGCAAAATTTTTTCCTCCTCATGAAGAATGTTATTGTCAATAAAAATTCCCCAAAAAGGGGAAAGATTTTTCCCCACCTTAA
>CAZLZR010000064.1:0-27130 GCA_964564015.1 uncultured Acetivibrio sp. | reverse complement strand
GAGCTTACAACAGCAGGAGTAGTAATTATAGACGGGTTGTATTTTACGCTTACTTTGGAATTAGCGAAAGAGAAAACGGGAATGGTAGTATTTTCGAGATTCAAAAAACATTTAAATACAAAATTCAGTTTTCTAGGATTCGATTTCAGATGGGTAGAATCAAGGAATAGAAAAGATTATATACTGATGGAAACAAATCCAAAAAGAATGAATAAGTCGCTAAAAGAATTCACCAAATGGTGCAAAGAAAACAGGAATAATAGAATTCGAAGAATATTGGAAATGGTAAACAAAAAGCTGAAAGGATATTTTAACTATTATGCTATTGAAGGGAACAGTTATAAAATTCATAAATTTTATGGAATAGCGTTCAAGATTTTATATAAATGGCTAAATAGAAGGAGTCAAAGGAAAAGCTTCAACTTTGATCAATTCAATGAAAAGATGAATCACTATGGATTAATAAGGCCAAGAATACAGAAAAGTCCATACAAGCAATTAAGTATTGAAGATTATAGTTTTGTTTGATTACGGAAGCGAGTGTAGTTGAGGAGCCCGGTGCGGTAATTCCGCACGCCGGGATCTGTGCGGGGGTTGCTGGGTAACTGGCAGCTACTACCGTGACTACGACATGGGAGGACGATGGCGCTTACATGTGACGATTTTGAAAGAAAGGCTTTGAAAATTTAGATTATTTACATTTGTTTTATATGATGAAGTTCTTATAATTTACATTAGGAAAAGGGGTAAGCAAAATGAAGTTAGGGATAGGATTATATGTTAAAAATAGTGTGGATGCTGTAGAGCTTTACAAAGAAGCATTTGGTTTGGAATTGGGGTATCATGTAAGGAATCCTAACGGATCGTTCTTTCATTCAGAACTTTATAAAAATGGACAAGAAATCTTATCTGTGGTCGAATCATCAAGCGACAATAAACAAGAACATATAGTGCAGCTGGGCATGATTTTTGATAGCGAGGCTGAAGTGCAAAAAGCATACGCCCTTTTAAGTAATGGTGGAACTATTAAAACACCGATAGGCCCAATGCCGTGGACTCCTTGCGCCGCTGAAGTTATTGATAAATTTGGTGTGTTGTGGTATATAACTGCTCCACAACACCGCCCTCCCGATGACTATGATCCAAATAAACCTTGGGATCCAAGTATGTACAAGAAACCATAACTCTTATTTTAAGCATGATCAAAAGTTGTTTTATTTCACAATGTTTATATTAGTTGAATTGATAGGATGAAAGAGTTTATAAGAGTGAATTAGGAATTGTTGGTAAATTTGTTTGAAAGGAAAAAATATGTTTAAGGGTTGCATTATAAAAGAGAGTATAAATGATGAATTGATTTTAGATTTGGTCAAAATAGAAAAAACTGAGATTTGGAAAACTGATGACATACCAAAATATTGGACAGCTATATTTTTTGAGTCAAATGTTAAAGATTTTCCAGAAAAACTTTCTAAAGTGCTTACTGGGAATTGGTATGTTGATTTGAAAATTGATAATACAAAAATTATTGTTTTTAAAAATAAGGTTTTAAAATATATTATAGGCAATTCTGCTGAAAAAGAAATCGTCTTAGATTATTGTAAAAAAATGGGAATTCCAGAAAAACAAATGGATTGGTCAGAATAGTATATAGTACATAACCTGAAGACTATTTGATGCACATTTTTTATATTAAGGAAGATTGGATTTTCTTATGGTTCGGCCGTTCATGATCTATGAACATTAATAGATAAGAGTTTGTTAACTATAGATATTTTGCAAAGGGAGTGACGAGAGTAATGTTCAAAACGATGGTTTACATAACGATTATACAGCAATAAGCTATAGTAACTATATGTTGGGGCTCTTGAGGCAAAAATGCCAGCCTAAATAAATTTAAGCTGGCCTTTTTCAATTTATAGATTACCATCCCCAACCTGGGAATCCTCCACCGCCATTCCAGTTAATTGCAGTAGTTGGTGATTTTGTTACAGTAATTGTTGCTAGTAATGTTCCTCCACTATAAGTTCCATCGATTATCAATCCGTTTGCTTCAGTACCTCCTGTTACCGTACCTCCCGAGTAAATAGTATAGGTTGAATCCTTTTTTAATTCAGGTGAAGAGAATACTGCATATAAATAATTACGCGTTGGCTT
Source organism: uncultured Acetivibrio sp. (assembly GCA_964564015.1). Lineage (GTDB taxonomy): Bacteria > Bacillota > Clostridia > Acetivibrionales > Acetivibrionaceae > Acetivibrio. The sequence goes on along the minus strand of CAZLZR010000064.1, from coordinate 24,973 downwards.
GGTTATAATTAGTGCTTTTCCTGTTGAGTCCTTAACGCAAAGAGCAGAATTTGCTCGTTGTGAAGATGAGAACATAGCTGCAATTGAGTATTGTGAAGATGCTCCAGTGGGGTATTGAGCCATCATAGCACTTGGTCCGGTAGCTATTAATGTTCCGCCGCTTATTGTAAACGTACTGTTACTATCAATTGCCACCTCTGGTTGTGATTGAGGTCCATGTACAACTACTGTTCCGCCATTTATAGTTAAGGTGCCATTGCTGTCAAGTGAATCTCCATTTGTTGAACTTGCATATACTGTTCCGCCGTTAATTATCAGTTGGCTTCCGTCATTAAACATTGAACCTGTGCCCATAGTGGCATTTAAACAGTCATCTGTTGCGTTAATATTTACTGTTCCGTCATTTATTGTAATAATTGGTGCTTCTGCACCTTCTTTGGCTTTTATAACGTTAATTTTACCACCGTTTATTACAATTCCGGTATCTGATTTTAATGCTTGACTTCCTGCTGAAAGATTCAAGGTACCCTTTTCAATTATAAGTTCTTCTTCTTCAGTTTGAAGAGCATCGCCTGTTGCAGTTATATTTAATGTTCCACCTTTAACCTCAATTGAACCATTTGAATGGATACCATCATTTACTGATGATATTACATTTATAACACCGTTTTCTATATTAATATCATCATCACTGGCAATAGCATGATTGAAATTACCTATAATATCAAGAGTGCCTTTTCCTTTGATTTCCAAATCATCATTACTAAACAAGGTTGCCTTTAACTCTGTATCCATATAAGATCTTCCATCAGTGAGTGTATTAGATGTACCTTCTACTAAAGTTATAAAACCTTTATCAACATTTTCAAAGTAAATTGCAGGTCCGGTTGAGTTGGTAATGTTTACACCATTTAGTCTTAATTTAACTCTTTCTGCGGTACTTATTTTAATCATCCCATTTGACAAAGTTCCGGTAACTGTATGGTCGCCACCTGAAGTGATATACACTGTAGAACCGCTTACTGCTATACCTTCACCGGTGTATGTAATTGTGCTACCAAGGTTAATAGTACCTGTATTGCTTTCCCAGGCCTTATCAGGATCGACTACTGAAGTGGGTGTAGGAACAGGTGTTGGCATTCCGTTAACGGGGAAAGAGGATATTATACCTAATAGATACTGTTTGAAAATTCCAAAGTCTATTGAGTTTGTTGAACCGTCACCATTTAAATCAGCAACTGTTTTATCACTGATTTGATAACCTCCTAAAAGGTACATTTTGTATAAACCAAAGTCTATTGAGTTTGCAGAACCGTCACCATTTAAGTCTCCATGTGTAGCAGCGTGGGAGCATGTAAAACTACCCAACAGAATAGTCAGTAAAACTGCCACAGTAAAAAAACATCTTTTTTTCATACTGAAACCTCCCCAAAAAATTTTTATAATTATTGCACAACTCTGTGCAAATAATTTATTCTGCATAAGAATTATATAAGAAATTATAGGAAAAATCAAAAACTATTTGTGAGCTTTTATAGTTGTCATCTTTATTACAGTTGTTTTTAATGATTTCAACCTGCATAAATATATTATAAATTATTTTGTTGAATAATATAGTACAATAAATAATAATATATGTAATTGTTTTGAATGATAAAAAATAGTAAAATAGAATCTATATAAGACAATAAAAGATGATTTAGGAGGGTGATGGATTAAAATTTTACATTACTTTATGTTCTTTTTTAAGGAGGGAGTTTGAAAAATATTAAATTATTGAATAATTGTGTCTGATTTTATTAAAGGGAGAGATGTATGTGAAAAAAACAATAATATTTTTGTTAGTCATAAGTATGTTGACATGTTTGTCAATTTCTAGTCTTAGTTTTGCCGCCTCGCCTTCTTTGCCAAGTTCAAACGGATATCAATATGGTATAAATTCTTTGGCACCTGATCAGAATAGTGCTAATGCTATGTTGTTGAGAGAATGGGAAGAATGGAAAAGTGCTCGTATAACTTCAAGTGGAGCAGGTGGTTACAGAAGAGTACAAACATCAGGAAATCAGGAATTTACGACCTGTTCTGAAGGAATGGGCTATGGTATGTTGCTCTCAGTTTATTTTAATGAGAGGGATTTGTTTGATGATCTTTACCGTTATGCCAAGAAATACTTTAATTCAACCGGACTTATGGACTGGTCCATTAGTGCGGATGGTAAAGTTGCTGGAACAGGAGCTGCAACTGACGGTGATGAAGATATGGCAACAGCACTTGTGTTTGCACATAAAAAATGGGGTTCAAGTGGTTCTATTAACTACGAACAGGAGGCAAAAAACTACATAAATAACCTGTATAGATATTGTGTAGAGCCAGGAACATATGTATTGAAGCCTGGTAACTGGGGAGGATCTGAGGCGCTTAATCCTTGCTATTTTGTACCGGCTTGGTATAGGATTTATGCAGATTTCACAGGTAACAGAGATTGGTTAAAAGTAGCTGACAAGTCTTACGAAATCTTAGATCAGATTGGCAAATTCAATAATAATACAGGACTTGTACCCGATTGGTGTAAAGCTGATGGAACCGAACAGAAGTTGACAGTATGGAATGGTGCAAGCAAATATGAATATAGCTATGACGCAGCACGTATGCCATGGAGGATTGCACTTGATTATTCATGGTTTGGTACAGAAAAAGCTAAGACTTATTGTAACACAATTTCTACATTCTTTAAAAATGTTGGTGCTGAAAATATTGTAGACGGTTATTCCTTAACAGGGAGTAAACTTGGTCAATATCATAATCCAACATTTGTGAGTACAGCTGCGGCAGGCTTTCTTCCTGGAGGAGATTTAAGTACTGGTCAGATAATGTATAATGAGGCTGTTAAAGTTAAGGATTCAGCTCCATATGATTATTATGGAAACACTTTAAGATTGTTGACTTTGTTATATATGACAGGTAATTTCCCGAACCTTTATAACGATTCAGTTTCTGTTACATCTACACCAGTTGTTACTCCTACACCAGTTGTTACACCTACTCCTGCAGGCGGTAGATACCTTATGGGTGATTTAAATGGGGACAATAGTTTTAACTCAATTGACTTTGGTTATTTAAAAATGTACTTATTAGGTATGATCAAAGTTTTCCCATCTGAATATGGTATGTTGGCGGCAGATGTTGATGGAAACGGTCAAATTACTTCATTAGACTTTGGATATATGAAACAAGTTTTAATTGGTATAAGGTCTGATTTTCCAAAGGAAAACTAGTAATCAAGGGTTACTTCTACTGATAAGCATAAAAAAAACAGGTAGGAGCCATGCATAGGGGGCTGTTGCATTATCGATTAAAAAATCGTAATGCAATGCCCCTTTCTACGTTCCAAATTTAGCGTGGTTTTGTTATAATTGTCTAAAGATAGTACAAAGTGGAGAAGTACCACAAGGAACAAACTCTCTTGGTATCATCCCTAATGGACTTTTGATCGTTCAAAAAACTGGAAAATCTGATAGATTTGTAGTTAATAGCAGAAAGTACTGGGTTGAGAGAATTAGAGAGTTAAAGTCGAAATAAATCTTACTGAAGTTTTTGAAAGCGCGGCCATCCATGCTTACGCCTTGTTGGGCTATAACACCCGTATAACAAGCAGGAATAAAGCCTTCTGGCATAACTTAGGGCACGGTGGAATTTCTCGTTGCAACCTGAAATGACTGCAAACTTAATTGTTGTTTGTAACACAATAAGAGAGGAGTAGGAATGAATATTTTTATAGAAAGAGCATGCGAAAAAGATGCACCTGAAATAATTAATATCCGGAATGATTGTTTTTATGATGATTATATATGTTTTGGAGAGTGTCCAGGATATAATATAAGTATTGATGATATGAAAAATCGTATTCAAAATGCTTTGTCATATAAGATTGTAGCTGATGATAAGATTGTTGGAGATATTTCGGTACATAAACTTGATAACGGAGTATACTGGATTGGGTGTTTGGCAATATCTCCAAATTATCAGAATAAAGGTATTGGAACAATTGTAATGAAGCAAATTGAGAAGCAACATTCAGAAGCTAGAGTTTGGCAATTGGAGACGCCACTTAATAATATTAGAAATTGTTATTTCTACGAGAGGTTAGGTTTTGTAAAAATTGATGAAAAGGTTCACTCAGATATATTGACACTTTGTGTTTATGAAAAGAGAATTTAATTTTGATTTTATCAGTATATGAAGTGATTTTGAGGCCGTTACATCCCTGTGGCTCTTGATTCGCAGGGCGTGGTACTGCACAGAAAAAAGCGAATTCGCAAGGGTGCTGTAGAGAAAGGACATGAAGCAGAGTTCTGTAAGTCATCCCACGAAGCATAACGGATCTCAGCTCTTCACCGTTGCATGCATTCCGAAGAAGAAACGCTTTGTGGGTTTGGTTCAGAGCCGCCGCATATACCAGGCGTTATCGGAAAGATGAGGAAATCCTGCCATCCCTGGCAGGTGTTTGATAAGGAATAGCTTTGTAAAAAATAATAGGCGGTAACTATATGGTCTTAATAAGAAATATAAAAGCAGATGATTCTGAAAAGTTTTTAAGTATGTTAAAGAAATTAGATAAAGAAACGAAATTTATGATGTATGAACCAGATGAGAGAAAAACAACAATTACGGAAATGGCTCAAAGGATTAATGAAAGTATAAGTAATTCATCATTTCTAATGATTGCCGAAGATAATTTTGAAATTGTTGGCTTTTTGTCAGCAGATAGAGGATTCGCTAACAGAATAAAACATAGTGCATATGTAGTTGTAGGAATACTTAAAGAGCATTCTGGGCAAGGGATTGGAACAAGTCTTTTTAATAAACTGATAGAATGGGCTGATATGAACAGAATATCTAGGCTCGAATTGACAGTAATGAGTAATAACGAAAAAGCAATGAATTTATATAAGAAATTTGGCTTTGAGGTTGAAGGGGTTAAGAAGAAATCAATGAAAATTGACGACAAGTATATTGATGAGTATTATATGGCTAGAGTTGAAATTTAGTTGATTGAGTAGTTTCTATAAGGGCTCCCATCCTAGGGTTGTACAAAAAACATAAACATTAAATGTTAATCATGGTATAATATACGTAAACAACAAAGTGTATGAGAAATAAACAGATGAATTACTTGATTGGGATAAATAGATCACAATTAGAATTAAACTGTATAGATGACTTAATCATATGGTAATTTGTTAGATGAAAGGCTGTGCTTTTGTTGAGCCGCTCGACCATCCGGCGTCGGGGTTTCTAAGGTATGACTTTGAAGATATCTTTGAAAGAGGCTAATTATGGCTAATAAAGTAAAAAGAGTTTTACGAGTAATATGTAACTGTAGCTCAAACAATATAAAGAACCTTCCAGAGCGGTCGCATAGGCGAGCAGTGCAGTGTAGCGGAACGACCAGCCTAAACCTCTCAAATATAAGGATAGACGAAATGGAACAAAAGGTGCAACAATAACAGGAGCATGGCAGTTGCAATGAAGGTAATTGTGATGAAAAGAGTTTAAATAAAGAAGGTTGGTTTGTTGGAAAGCCGGATGAATCAAAAGGTTCCTGTCAGGTTTGTAGCCGGGGAAAAGCTGGAGATCATTTCAAAGGCTTACCTATGGCTATCGGAAATTTTAGGGAACGTCTTTGTAGATTTTAGAAAGGATGGACGCATTAAAGTATAGGGATTAGAAAGGAACAATATGGGAAAATATTATTATGTAGAAAAAGATAAGAATGGAAAAGTCGAACAAAAATTAAGAATCAAAGGCATAGATAACTTGAGTATTGAGGTTATTCAAGGAAGGATTAATCAAGGTTATAGATTTGTTGTTTTTAACTTTGCTATTTTTTTAGTTTTTCTACTTTGGAAAAAGAATTCTTCAATTTATTTTGCAGAACCTGATAAAAGTCCAATTCTACCCAAGGTTCTATTTAGTTTTATCTCCATGTTTTTTTTCATTGTTACAGGTTCATATTTCTATATAGTTATTAGAGATACTAATTCCTTTCAAGACATGGATGTGGTATTAAAAGTTATTTTATATATATTACTTGCGATTGGCATTATAGTCCCTATTCCTTCGATTATTACAAATATACGTGGAGGTAAGGATGTTACAGAATCTATTTTTGAATATCTAAAAATGCAAATTAATTCATAGGGAGAACATATTGTTAAGTAGAACTTATTTTAGGATCCGACGTCCTGTCGGCCTCTGAACAAGAGGGCCTCATCCATCCGATAACAACAGGTATGCACAAGGGTGCGGGTGAGAAAAAGCATGAAGCAGGGCTAACGTTGCTCATCCCACGAAGAATGCCAAACCACATCCGTGCGGTTCTGGCTTCGTGTGCCGGGTTGCTGGCAGACCGTTGAAGAAACAATATTTATGAGGGACATATGAAAATATATATTACAAGACATGGTGAAACACAATGGAATAAAAAAGGGCTAATGCAAGGGTGGAAGAATTCTGATTTGACAGAAAAGGGTATAGAAAATGCCAAAAGACTTGGAGAAAGTTTGAAAGACATTAATTTTGATGTTATATATTCTAGTCCTTTAGATAGAGCAATTGAAACTGCAAAATGCATAAATGGAGAAAGTAACACAAAAATTGTATTGATAGAATCATTGAAGGAAATGGGATTTGGAATTTGGGAAGGTATGGAGCATAGCAAAATAAAAGAGTTATACCCTGAACAGTATACTAACTTTTGGGAAAGGCCTCATTTATATAAACCACAAGAAAATGGTGAAAGTTTTGAAGAATTATTGGTGAGGGTTAAAAAGGCATGGGATGAGATTTTAAAAGCCGGTGGTAACAATATATTGATTGTGACACATGCAGTTGTATTGAAGACTTTATACACGATAATAAAAAACTTAGAACTTAAAGATTTATGGAATCCACCGTTCATGAAAGATACTTGCTTAACTATTGTTGAAGTGAAAGAGAATAAGGTAAAGATTATGTTGGAAGCTGATACTTCGCATTTGAAATAAATGTTACATTATTTGAACTGATGCATAAATCCAAAGAGGGTGGAAAGATTCAAAGAAAAAGTTCGTATAATTACAAAAAGAAACTCCGGTAGGAAAAAAGAAGATGTAATTGATGAACTAAATCTTGTATAGTACATTCTTTAAATATATGCAAGTGTGGAAGGAACAATTATTATGGTGAAATTTAGATTGTTTAAAGATGGTGATATACAAGAAATTAGTAGGTTTTTAGGTAGCTTTGAAAAAGCAAATCTGGAATTAAACAGTAGTCGAAAGGTAATATGGGATTGTTTTTCCAATCACCCATGCTTTGAAATGTTTCAACCAGAAAAGATTGGCATTTGGGAGAAAGATTCTGAAATTATTGGAATAGTTCGACTTGAGAGTCCGTGGGTTGGTGGTGTAATTATTGATGTAGCCCCTGATTATTTTGAGCTTTTTAATGATATGATACACTATGCTGAAGAAACATTTAGTGGCATGGATGATAATGGCGAAAAATATTTAAATATTCACTTACGTGACTCCGATAAGCTACAATTTAGCTTAGAAGGGAAAGGATATAGAAAAGGGATAGAAGGAAGAATGCTTGCATTTCCTTTGAATGAAACTATACCTGTTATCGAAATTCCTACAGGATTTCGGTTAAAATCTCTTAAAGAAATATATGATTTTAATAAACTAAACAGTTTATTATGGAGAGCATTCGATTATGAAGGAGAACCACCATCTTATGAAGATGATGTCTATTTACCTATAAAACACGCATGGTTAGATTACAAAAGAGATATATGTGTTGTTGTAGAAGCACCAGACCTTAGTTATGCATCATTTTGTGGTGTGTGGTTTGATGAATATACAAAATCGGCTTATATTGAACCACTTGCTACAGCACAAAGATATAGAGGGATGGGGCTTGCAAAAGCTTGTATTTATGAATCAATGAAGAAGTGCAAGAATATTGGTGCAAAAACAATCTATGTTGAGCCTGATATAGATGCAGTAGAATGGTATAAAAAGACAGGATTTAAACAAGCATATAAAAGTTATTGGTGGAGCAAGCAAGGTTTATAGTTTTGCACTTTTTATAGTGTAGCTGCCGGCACAGGAAAAAGTTTCAGGAGGCCACAGTAGAACAATCCATCTAGCGCAAGAGGTACGGAGGGAGAAAGTACGAAGAATGGCTACGCGGGATTATCATGAAGCGTGCGTGACCATCCTGGGGCACGATTTGCTAAGGAATAAGCTTTGTAGGATTTTGAATTGAAATTGTATTGGGGGAAACAACTTATGAGGAAGATGCTTGTATTTTTATTTTTAGTATTTATCTTTTGTATGTTGACAGCTTGTAGCAGTGAAACTAACAGAAATGAATTTGTCAGAAATGCTGACTTTGAACAGATTAGTATTGAAGACCCTAGTGATATTGATAATTACATAATTGAAAAAGGATATGAGATTTTATCATCAGTAGGAAAGATTGATGAATATAAAGTTGAGAAGAAAAGGCTATATGATAGTTGGCAGATTTGGGCTGTTCAATCTTCAGAGCCAGATGGTTATATGGGAAAGGTGATATCAACTTATGCGTACAAGGTAAGAAACCATTTTTTAGACAATGAGTCACCCAATAAAAAAACATATTTATGTATGATGGTATGTGAAAATAAAATCATAGGAGGGTATTCAAACCCGGATTATGAAGGAGTAGACGTTGCACTTATACCAGTTGGAGGAGTTTATTCATTGGAAGGTAAGAACTTTGAAGATGTAAAAAAGATAGATTATGGGACCTGGAGAGATAAATACATTAAGAAGTATGAATAATGCTATATAATATAGGTGTAAAGGATAAAAGAATTTTCAAAATGAGTAAAATAATGCTAATTGCCGGTTGTGTATATGATAAAGAGGAATTTCAAACAGAAAAATGAAGCAACCCGAATATTGAAATACTTGCAAAAGTACTACAAATATCGGTTGAAATTAAACCTTTCTAAAGAAAAGACACTGATAACAAGCCTTGAAGAAAATAGAGTTAAATTTCTCGGATATGAACTGCTGGCAGCCCCGCCAAGGGCACGACCTGATAATAAAGGCTATAAAGGACTTGTTGGGAAATTCTATCCCAACAAACAGAAAGTTATAGCAAAGGTTGATAACATCTGCAAAGAAATCCTGAAACTGAAATCAATGAGAGATGGCAAAACAATGGTAGCACAAATAGATAGAATAAACTCGATTATTACAGGAGCAGCGGAATAATATAAAGTGGCTATATGCAGTAATACATACAAATTTATGGACCATAGAATAATGCAGACGGCATATAGAACCTTCCGAAAGATATACGGAAAGAAATATAAAGAATACCTTGTAGAACTCGCAGAGCTAAACAATAGACCACATAGACATAAGAAAAGGAAAAATAAAACGTTTGCAGTAAGATATGACGAAAAATGGATAGGAATAACCAAAGCATACATAACGCATAGTCAGTGGGATAAGTACAATTACAACCAGAAAATGACACCGTATAGTGAAGAAGGAAGAAAATTTTATATAATAGAGAAAAAGGGAACAAAACAATCCCCACTCGCCCGCCCTCCGATTTATGAGGATGTAGAACTGTTCAAATGTGATGAAAAGAGTCTAAATAATTTTGAGTATTACATGAACAGATAATATACCTACAATAGAGATAGGGGAGATGTAAAATTTGCGGTGAAAATCTGAGAAGCAACTATAGGCATTGTCAAAGAATTGACGGAACATTACCCCTTGATAAAATAAACAAGGTTCCAAATTTAGCTTGGTTTTGTTATAATTGTCTAAAGATAGTACAAAGTGGACAAGTACCACAAGGAATAAACTCAAAAATGAAATTGAAGATTCTTAAATACCATAAAAAGCTTAAAGTTTTAAACTGAAGCATCCTGCTATCGTGAGGTAGCAGGAAGTCGAAAGCCGAGGAAGGCAAGTAGGTTGGTTTGTTGGAAAGCCGGATGAATCGAAAGGTTCCTGTCCGGTTTGGAGCCGGGGAAAAGCTGGAGATCACTTCAAAGGTTTACCTATGGCTATGCGGCTTGCTAGAGTAATTCTTTGTAGAATAGAATTCATATTTTCAAGTGTTTTAGAGGAGATGAGTTATAAAAATGGCAGAAAATAAGATAATTGAGTTTTTAATAAGAGCTAAACAAGCAACATATGCTGGAAAAGGTCCAGAGATGTTACCATCACGCCCAAATTCACACGACTTACAATATGTCGAAGATAACCTCAAGTATATAGATTCTTACTTAGGAAGTGAAAAATTCGCGGGCGAAGAAGCTATGTGGGATGAAGATAAACCATTTTGGTCAATGAATTACTGTGGAAGGGTTTTGGGAATAGGTTTTGACGGTGATTTTCTTAAAGAAGCATTATTAAATACAACCATTGATATGCCTTATAGAGGACCACTAGAATATAAAAAAGGTAACATGATATATAAATGTGTTGTAGACGGGAATTTTGAATGGTTTGAAGGGCGTGAAGTAATATATTTTGAGAACACAAAAATATATGAATGTAACTTTCATGGTGGCAGTATAGAGTAATTTTTACAACATAATGATTAGTTATATTATTGGGTCGCTGCCATCCGTGCCAGCTCTGGCTAGGCGGGGCGCGCGACTTTACATAACAATCCATCTAGCGCAAGGGGCACGGAGAGAAGATTCAAGGAGATGGGCTACGATGGATTATCATGAAGAATGCGTGCCCACAGCTCTTCGCGGATGCGTAACATGCTAACGCGGGACATTCCTCTGAAGACCGCTCAGAGCCGTCGCAGATGGGCGACTATTAAAAAAATGTTATCCTGAGTATTCTATATATTCGGAAGAGATAGGAGCAATAAACAAGAATAGTGGTAAAATGATTCTTAGCAAAATTTAAGATTGTTTGGGAATACCTCTGGAGTTTTCATTTTTTAAGGGGCACATCGTCCAACGGTCCCTCTCTGTGAAAGCTGCGAGAGCAGGAACAAGAAGTATTTATCTGGAGTAAACTCAGGCAGAAGGTCTCCGCTACATCCTCTCACGGGAGCATCGCACACTAATGTGGGGCATCCCTAAAGAAGAACGTTCGAGGACGTCGGTTACGCGTAACGCGATATTAAATCGCGCGCAGGCCGCCCCATCCTTGGGGGGGGGAGAAAGGTGTTACAGTATTAGAGATTGGTGACGATGTATGGGCGAATGGTCATTATTATAATTACAACATTGATAGTTTAATTGAGACTTTTCAAAGGATACATCAAGACGTTGCGCCGAAAATTGAGTTTAGGTTTCAAATTGGACTTTCGAGGCATTGTCCGATAAACTCGCTTGAAGAATGGGTAATTCCTTTTTTTGAGAGAGACTGTTTTTATTCAATGTAATGCTTGATAGAGTTGATGGATTGAAAAATCATCCTATAAGAAAGCTATATGATCATGGCGTCAGAGTTACCGTTAATACAGATGATGTTTTAGTTTTTAATCAAGGTGTATCAGAAGAGTTTATGAATCTATATACAAATAATGTATTTACAGCGGAAGAGCTTGATGTCATAAGGCTCAACGGCTTAAAATAAGGCATTTTTATGGCGACGCCATTTGATGTAGATCTGGCTTTGCGGGGCTCGACCTTTACATAACGAAGGGTATTTTTGAAGGTGCGAAAGTGCAAGAGCATGAAGTTTATCGCATATACACAGAATTTATAACATTTTTCGCAAATTCCACACTTAAAAAACGCATACCCTTCGAATAATAAAGATAGAAGGATAACATTAAGAGGGAGGGATAAAATCTATTTGAGCAAATCATTTTAATTCGTCTATAACAAGAATAAAGACGAGAGTGGACGCTTGGCAAAGCGTTGGGATTATTTGTTATTTGTAAATATTTAGAAGGAGGTAGTATATGAAAATCAAAAAATTTTTGGCAAAGGTGACAGCCTTTGTAGTATTAGCAGGACTGTTTTCTGCATTACCATTTAATGACGGCAAAATATATGCTGATTGCACGGTTTATGATGATTTTGAAATCAACTATGATGGATGGTGCAATATAGGAGACGAGACAGTTTTATTAGCAGTTGAAAACCAAGGAAATGATGCAACAAGAGGTATGATGGTAACAAATCGCTTAAGTAAAGATGATGGAGCCTATTCACAAAAGGGTCTTTATCTTGATGGTGGCACAGAATATGATTATAGCGTTTTTGTAAAACATGACGGAACTGGTATTGAAACCTTTAACCTTTCTTTAGCTTATCAGGATTCAGAAACAGGAGAGCTAAATTCGGAAGTGATTGCAACTGCGGATGTTGCCGGAGGAGATTGGGTTGAGCTTTCAACAAAATATGAGGCACCAAAAACTGCTTTGGATATTACTTTATCAATTACAACTAATAGTACTTCAGATTTCATTTTTGATGATGTAACTATAACTCAAAACGGAACAATTCAATCAAATACAGTATCCGCAGCAGCCGGTGGTTCTGGATTAAAAGATAGGTTTGCAAACTATTTCAGAGTGGGTTCGGTACTTAACTCTGGAACAGTAAATAATTCATCAATAACGGCTATGATTTTGAGAGAGTTTAACAGTATTACTTTTGAAAATGAATTGAAGCCTGATGCCACACTGGTTCAATCAGGTTCAACCAATACAGATATTAAAGTTTCTCTAAATCGTGCAGCAAGTATTTTAAACTTCTGTGCAAAAAATAATATTGGCGTTAGAGGTCATACATTAGTTTGGCATAGCCAGACACCTGAATGGTTTTTCAAGGATAATTTCCAAAATGGTGGTGGCTGGGTATCCCAATCAGTTATGGATCAGCGTATGGAAAGTTACATAAAAAATCTCTTTGCTGAAATAAAAAGACAGTATCCATCCCTAAATCTTTATTCCTATGACGTTGTAAACGAGGCAGTAAGTGATGATTCTAACAGGACTAGAAATTATGGTGGTGCGAGAGAACCTGGATATGGAAATGGAAAATCTCCATGGGTTCAGGTCTACGGAGATAATAAGTTTATTGAAAAAGCGTTTACATTTGCAAGAAAATATGCTCCGGCAAATTGTAAGCTTTTCTACAATGATTACAATGAATATTGGGATCATAAGAGAGACTGTATTGCTTCAATGTGTACATCTTTATTCAACAAGGGGATACTTGACGGTGTGGGAATGCAATCACATATTAATTCAGATATGAGTGGATTCTCAGGCATTCAAGCACATACAACAGCTCTGCAGAAATATATAAATATTGGTTGTAATGTTGAAATTACAGAGCTTGATATAAGTACAGAGAATGGCAAATTTAGTGCTCAGCAGCAGGCTGAAAAATATAAAGCTATTTTCCAAGCAGCTGTTGATGTAAACAAGAGCTCTAACAAAGGAAAGGTTACAGCAGTCTGTGTATGGGGACCTAATGACGCCAATACATGGATTGGATCTCAAAATGCACCTCTTTTGTTTGATGGAAATAACCAGCCTAAGGCAGCTTACAATTCAGTAGCTTCCATTATTCCGCAGTCGGAATGGGGTGATGGTGATAATCCAATTGGTTCGACAGGGCCGCTACCTACAAATACAACTACAAATACTCCTATAACTACCCCTGCAACTACACCTACACCATTACCTACATCTGTACCGGTAACTGAAAGAAGTGCTTTTTCAACATTGGAAGTAGAGGAATTTAATGATATTAATTCTTCGACAATGCAAAAAATAGGAACTGCAAATGGTGGAAGCGGTATAGGATATATTGGCAGTGGTGACTATCTGGCATATAAAAAAGTTAATTTTGGAAACGGGGCAATCTCGTTTAAAGCAATGGTTGCAAATTCCGGTACTTCCAATATTGAATTGAGGTTAAACAGCCCTACAGGTACCTTAATAGGTACGTTACCGGTGGCTTCAACTGGTGGTTGGAATGAATATAAGGAACAAACATGTAGCATCACAAAAGTTACAGGATTAAACGACTTATATCTTGTGTTTTCAGGATCTGTTAACGTTGACTGGTTTACATTTGGTTCAGATGGTACAGGTGGTAAAGTAAGCTTAGGCGATATAAATGAGGATGGAAAAGTGAATTCAATAGACTTTGGTTTATTAAGACTCCATTTGCTTGGTGATACTAAACTCACAGGTAACGGTCTTTTAAATGCAGATGTTAACGGAGATGGAAATGTGAATTCAATAGACTATGGTTTGATAAAACAATATTTGCTGGGTATGATATCTTCTTTCAACTAATAGGGAATTGTCACTCGCTTTGATAGTCTCTATGCCCAAATAATAAAACAAAGTGGTTTTAATTCCACTTAGCTATATGTATTTTGTAATCTTAAAGTGGACTACTTTTTCAATAATATTAATTGAAAAATGGTCCACTTTATTTATTGGTGGATTGTCAAAATTTACAATTGCGATAAAAAGTGATATATTTAAAATAGAAAACCAAAACAAAGGAGCAGAAAATGGATTTTGATATAGACTCTTGGATGAAAAGATACTTAGACGAGCTGAAATCTCTCTTTAGTATGGGGATGATAGACATTCTTAAGGATAAGATTCAATATTCACAAATAAAAAAGCGGAGGAGTAAATTGTGAAAAAAAGTTTGAAAAGTTTGTGCATTCTCATTATTCCACTTGTTATCTGTGCGGTTCTATACCCGTTCCTACCAGAGCAGATTCCGAGGCAGTTTCATTTAGATGGAACTAAATCCTACATGGCAAAAGAGTTCATTTTTCTTTTCGGATTGATACCTTATGTCATCTATCTCAGTAGGAAGAAAAAGAGATAACACAAAATTGATACAGTGTTTATGTAAACCAATTAAAGACTTTGAAGATAAAATATCAGGGAAAAGAACTTATGTACATAACAATCCTTCTGGCGCAAGGGGCACGGAGAGTAAAACCATATTTGTATATTCTTACCGATGAAAAGGAATTTGAGGAAGTTAAAACTTATATTTTAGAATGAAATGAGGGTGTGATGGTGAAAAAGCTTTTGTACATTATAGTGGGTATGCTTATCTTTCTATCGATTTCAACAGTGTGTTATGCAGGTTCCATACCAGAAGACTTGCTTTATGACGATTCTACACAGGTATATTTCGGTAAGGTGAAAAACGTTGACGGTGACAGCATTACTGTAATTCAACAAAAAAATATAAAGGGAGAATTTACAAAAGATAGGGAGCTTACATATAAGAAATTTGCATTTACAAATTCCCCGAAAGTTGGCACAACGTACCTTTGCGGATATTTTGATAAAAACAACCCGCTCTATGTGTGGGATGTAACAAGTCTGGATACAAAGACATTAACAATTAAAAATACCGATAGCATGTCAAAGAGAATGCAGGAATATTTAAATGACGGCAAGTTTGAAGAAAAAGAGAAGGAAAAACTGACAAAAACAGATACAAAAGATGATACCGAATTATCGACCAGTGAGTCGACAACAGAAATAATTGCTGACAACACAGACCAGACGCATAATGTTAGCAGCACAGGAACAAGTTATTCGATAATTCTATTTATATGTGGAACTGTTTTGATAGGATTAATATTTTTTCTGAAGACTAATAGAATAAAATAGATATTGGGTAATTGCATTATTTCACAGTATTTCTTGGATGTTCATAATAGTTTAATTTTGATTACAAAAAGGGGTGTATTAAATGGCAATATGGGAAATAGATGGTATAAACAAAGACGTTAATGGAAGAAAAAATGAAGATGAATTTAATATTAACCTATACATGGGTAATGGGATTCTAATAGATGTTGAAATAACACCACTTTATTGTCTGCGATGCAATAAGCAATTAGATGGGTTTTATAAGCATGCTGGCTCGAGATATGGTCATGTTGGCGAAGCTGGATGTAATCATTGCGGGTCTAGAATAATTTGCACTGACAATGACAACATGGTTACAGAACTAACAATACATTCAGAAGAAGGCAGGATGCTAGTGCTTGATTATTATGAGTTATACAGACTTGAAAGAGGAGTATGGAAAGCTATCAAAGAAAGTATAGGTTATGATATATTCGAAAAACATAAAAGTGATAAATGGATTACTCTACAAACTGTTATAAATGAAATTTGTTCTGAATACAATATTGATATTGGAGATCTTAAAACAGGTGACTTCAAAGCAATTTGTAATATCACGAAATTGCCAGAAGTCGTAAATAGGTGGATAGCTTTATTACGCTACATAGGTATTGATATAAAGTAACAGATTTTTGGCTTCAAATTCAAAACCATAATAATATGAGATTTTCTGACCTTCTTTCATAGTTCTATTATTTTAATAAGCTTATGGTTAAGGCCTTCTGTAGGTCCGTTGGTTATTTTGAAGTCGTAATAGTTTAAAATATTCTCAGGGCAGTTATCAAGCGTTTTACAGAAGGTCTGTAGTTCCAGAATTCCCCTACTGAACATTATTCCTTTTCAAAAGCACTGATAATAACGGTTGCTCCAATATCTTAGAACTCTGCTTGAAGGCTTAATGTTTTCTCTTTAGTGATGTTAGATGTTAGAATTATAAATAACAGTTATAAAAATAGCAAAATATAAATTTTAAAACTTTTAGTTAATTATTATTTATCAACATAGTGTAAGCAACAGACCTCTTAAGAAAATTTATAATTGAAGGGTTTAAACATGATTGAAGTGATTTTTTTATTATCATTTACGCTGCACAATATAGAGGAAGGAATATGGCTGCCGAGGTGGTCAAAGCATGCTGGGAAATTTCATCCCAAAGTGTCTAATAATGAATTTCATTTTGCATTGTTAGTAGTAACCATATTAGGTTATTTATTAACGTTTTTGTTTTTAAAGTTTGGGATGAGAGTAGAGGTTATTAAATATATATATTTGAGTTTCATACTTATGATGTGCCTGAATTCAATATTTCCTCACCTTTTAGCAACTATATTACTTAAAAGATATTCACCAGGAACTTTAACGGGATTATTACTAAATATGCCAATTGGAGTTTCTATAATTTTAGAAAATGTTAATCAAGGTTTAAACTTTTATAAGTTTATTAGTATTGCGCTTTTGGTTATAGTTTTGACAATTAGTTCTTTACAATTACTTTTTAAGATTGGAAATAAACTTATTGATGAGTATTAATAGAATTCCTAAGTATAAAGTTGAGAGAATTATCTGATGCTGGTCATACCTGCGAAGACCGTGAAGTAAGAATACTGGCTATCTGGTGTTAAAAAGAATGGACAAGATAGGTATTGGCAGTTGATGGAAAGTTAGCAGGAAGAGGCTTTGAAGGCAAAACTTTGGAGGTGGCAAAATTGGATAGGTTACAGAAATATAAACATGTGATGTGGGATTGGAATGGCACATTAGTTAATGATGTTACATTTTCTATTGATGTCATAAATAAAATACTTCTTCGCAGAGGTATGAATACAATTAATTATGACTATTATAGAGAGATATTTGGATTTCCGATAAAAGATTATTATAAACGCCTTGGTTTTACCTATGAGAATGAAACTTTTGAAATCGTTGCGGATGAGTTTATGCATGAGTATAATCAGCATAGTTGTACTTGTAAGCTTCATGATGGTGTAGAAAATATATTGAGAAAGATTTCAGATGCAAACATACAGCAGTATATTTTATCTGCTATGTCTGAGGTAGAATTAAAAAGGGTTGTTAAAGAGATGAATATAGATAGTCATTTTTATAGAATTATTGGTTTAAGGAATAACTATGCAGAAAGTAAAGTTGATGCAGGAAAAGCTTTTATAAATGAGATGGAACTTAAAGCAGAAGAAGTAGTGTTAATTGGGGATACTGTCCATGATTATGAAGTTGCTCAGGAATTGGGATGTGATTGTATATTAGTTTCGGAGGGGCATCAAAGTACTTCAAGATTAAAACAGTTAAACATTACTGTGATTGATACAATAACAGACTTGTTATAGGTGCCGCCGGCTTCGCGGGGCAGCCAACTAGACCTAACAAAGCATTTGCGTTGACAGGTTCCAGCCAAAACATTCATTAAGTTGATTAAAGGAGATAGTATAATGCCAATAGAACAAATGAGTGATTTTTTTAGTGTTCGAGTTGATGGATATGATGAACATATGCTTAATAATGTAAGAGGATGTAAAGAGGGATATATAAAGATGGCAGAATTGTTACCGCATGATGTAAATAATATATTAGATTTAGGTTGTGGTACCGGATTAGAGCTTGATGAGATATTTAAAGCAAAGCCTTTAATTCATGTTACAGGTATAGATTTAACAAAAGCAATGCTTGATAAACTGAAACAAAAACATCCTGACAAAAACTTGACGTTGATAAATGCAAGTTATTTTGATTATGATTTTGGAATTGGAAAATATGATGCTGCTATTTCTTTTCAAACAATGCATCATTTTTCACATAATGATAAAATTAAGCTGTATTCAAAAATTTACTCTGCATTAAAAGATGGGGGACAATATATTGAATGTGATTATATGGTTATAAATCAAGCGGATGAAGATTTTTACTATAATGAGAGTCTAAGGATACGAAAAGAACAAGGCATTAAAGACGAAGAGTTTTATCATTATGATACTCCGTGTACAATTGACAATCAAATTATGATGATGTCAAAGGCGGGGTTTATTAAAAGTGAGATGATTTGGAGAGTGGAAAATACTACAATAATAGTAGCTCAGAAGTAATATTGGAAAGATTAATCTGATGCCAATACCTTGAGTTGTACGAGAATAATATGAAGTTTGAGTAATTCACAATATCTATATATTGTTATTAAGGAAGCTATTATTTTTATTGCCGTTTAGGCTGCATGTAATCGTCAAGTTTCCTGTAACGGCTTATGAAATGATTTTTGTATTAATATATTTCCAGAACATATGCCACAGGTTGGTTTAGCTAATATGATATTTAGTAAATAGATAAATATAATTATTTAACATTGTAGTATAGTTTTATTTGATTGCATGTAAACCACTTCAGGACTTATTATTGCCATAAGATTGCTTGTTATAATGTGAATTTTGGCTGTCAGAATCTGTGTATTTTACAGTAAACCTATGAATTTTCCACTATAAAACTCATATGAAGAATGGTATATTTTTAACATAAAAGGAAGTGTAGCCCAAAGTTATCCTGGCCGGGAGAGAGTTGAAAATTTAAGGGGGAATTGTTATGAAAAAAAAGATTAAGGGAATGACAGTTATAATGGCTTTGATTATTTTAATCGGAAGTTCTGTAGCTTTTGGCAACATTGATCGTGACGATTATCCATGTTCTTTTTCGGCAAATGTTGATTTTAATGTCAATAAGGAATATCAAACTATTCAAGGCATTGGAGGGTTTGGCTTCCGCGATGTGAATTGGGCTGACCCATCCGAGTGGTGGACAGACTCATGGGGGGATACGGTACTGAACGACCTTGGCTTTTCCATTACAAGAAATGAATGGTATCCTCCGAAAATAGAAGGAGAAGTACAGGACTCAAATTGGGAGGTTCAAAAGCCCTTTATTCAAAAATACCACAATCTTGCAAGTTTGAGCGGGAAACCTCTGAAGCAGATTATTTCAATATGGTCTCCTCCGGCGAACATGAAAAGCAATAACAGTACAAAAAATGGGGGAACGCTCCTACCTGAATACTATGATGATTTCGGGAGGTGGCTTGTTGAGTGTCTTGATGCGTATAAGGAAGCAGGGGTGGATGTGTATGCCATAAGCCCTCAAAATGAGCCATCAGCAGTGGTAGATTATAATTCGTGTTATTATACTCCTCAGGAATATGTGAATATGATAAAAGTGGTAGGTCCGATTGTAAAGGCAGCCTATCCAAATGTCAAACTTATGGGCCCTGAGGAAATGACCTGTGAAACATGGACCTGGAACAAGTCATACGGTAAAGCACTAATGGAAGATAAAGAAGCATTGAAATGGATTGATATCATTGTTGTTCATGCTTATACCATTGAGTATGCGGTTGTCCCTTCAGATACCAAATTTGAAGCCTTGCAAATGAAACAGGTGTATGAAAAATACAAAAAGTCTAGTAAGGAAATATGGCAGACTGAGGTATGTTCCTGGTATGATCATTTCCAATACAAAGTAGTTATTGCAGAGTCCATATTTAACAGCCTTTATTACGGAAATGCAAGTGCATGGCTTACATGGACCGTATCCTGCGATGGGAGTATGCCAGGGTATTATTTGATGAATCATGAGGAAAAAGGACCATTGTATTACGGGGTAAGACAATTTTCCCAATATGTACTGCCCGGTGCAAAAAGGGTTTACTCCTCCAGTTCTAATGACGAATTGCTGGCGATAGCCTTCAAGCATCCTAAGGACAAAACATTTACAATGGTTCTTATTAATAAAGCATATGTGCCTATGAATGTTAAGTTGAATGGAAATGTCAAAACAGAAATGAATATGGTTATGACTACAGACACCGAAGATGCTGTGAGCACTGGGAAAATCAAAAGTTCCGGATCAAAAACAACAATTCCACCCAGAAGCATTGTTACATTGCAGGGTACATATAAGTAATATTTATGCTAATTAAATAAAAATTGAAGGATTGGTAAAGAGCATGCTTGATTTATCGAATTAAGCATGCTCTTTCTTTTTAATGTCAAACTGAATTTTGAATTTTACATGAACAGAGAATATGCGTATAATAGAGATAGTGGTAAATGAAATTTCAATTGCTTTAGGGGGAATATTATGCATTTGTTTAATGCCAGTTCATTGCTTAATGAGAGTAATATAAAAGAAATATTAAGTATTATAGATAATCCGGAAAAATTAAGAAATAGATTAATAGAAGTAAAGAAAATGTTTTTAAAAGTATATAATTTTAAAGCTTATAATTTGCCAGAGGATTTTACTACTACTTCTTATATAATAGCAACTAATCATTTAACTGATTCTGATGCTCCATTAATAATGAGTTATTATTATGAGATTATGCATCAAGTTATTGATACTTATCCAGAGTTATTTGTTTTCGCTAAAGAAAATTGCTTTAATGGTGTTTCCATACCTAAAGAATTAATGCCAATATTAGAGTTGGAAAAAGTTTTTGCAGTTGACCGTAAAAGTTCTTTTGGATCAATGGCAGCGATGAAAGCAGCAAGAAAGTGGTTTGCAAAAGGTGAAAAACCAAAGCATTTTTTGATATTCTCTCAAGGAACAATTTATGATATAAATAAAGATAGTGCCGAAGATATTGAACCAGGAGCATTCTGGTTAGCTAGATTACTGGGTATTCCCGTTTTACCGGCTTTTATTGAGCAAGCCGTTGAAGGAGCTGAAAATCGTTTAGTATTTGCAAAACCAATTTATATACCAAAAGACTGCCGAGATTTTAATAATCATAAACAACTATGGTTAGAAAGTGTAATTGGAGCACAGAATGAATTAGGGACACTTACAGGAATTCCAGCAAGAGAAGCTGTGCTTGATGAAGAACATCAAACAAGAAAAAAATTCAAAACAAATAATCAGATAATTACATAATGTGAAGTTAAGTTAATTAGCATCATTTATACAAAGCGAAACAATGTGGCTTATGATGTTTTCATTGAATGCCATAGTTAAAGCACATTAAATTGAAGAGATCGTTGTAAAGGAAGGTCAACCAGTATATTAAACAAAGAATGGCTATGGGTCAATGGTAGTATTAAGTCTTGAGAAATATGCGGAATTAATTGATGATATAGAACTTAAACTAGATGAAGCTGATAGGGAAGCGGAATTAACTGTCGCAAGATATACGCATGATGAAGTATTTTCAGGGGTGAGGTCAAGAATAAATGCTGGAAAGTAAGTATTCACTGAGATATATTCCTAGACAATCAAGAGAATGTTGATTATTGTTGCCATAAAGATGATCAAGGATGTTTTTGAGTTTAATATGAAATTAAAAAACTATGTGCCTATTTAATCTAAAAGATAGATTCAAAATAATTTACGATGCCGATAAGTGGAAAGAAATTATAAAAAGTTAGATAAATACTTGATATTATGTTTAAACTGGGAGGTCACTTTATGAGCTTATTAGTATTAAATATTTATGAAGAAAAAACTGACTTTTCTAAAGATAAGTTTCATACATCACAAGAACATTTATATGAAAATACATACATACTACCTGATTCATTATCTGACAGCATAGAACATGACGTTCTAAATCTAATATTACAACTTCAGGGAGATGGGTTTAGGATATATACATCAAAACATAAACAAATTTGCTATATGGATATTTACTTATTGATTGAAAGTTATAAGCTCGATGTTATTATAGCGTATTTCAATAGTAATTTCCAAACTGCAAACTCCCTTGATTTAGAGGAAGAAGTTGAAGATAGTAGTGGATTAATAAGTATTTCAGGACACATTTATGATGGAATCTACGAAGATATTGAAAAGGTTTTGAGTGAAGCACTTGGAGAATTGAACGTTTCATATAAAATAATCAAAAAGGAATCAAATATTTTTGAACGTGGAACCGGAGCAGAAGTTGTAGGAATTATAATTTCCTTAATAGGCTTAGCTGCTATTCCAATTTGGGATAAGTTAAAACAAAACTTAGAACAGAAAGAAGAATTTAAAAATTATGTAAAATATGGTGAATTCAATATAAAGAAACTGTTATTGAATTTTGCCTATACAATTAATGATCCGAATATAAAGAATTACAGAGTAGATAACTTTGAAAAAAGAAATGATGGGAAATATGATGTAGTAATTAGAGGTAAAAACAAAAGATATGATATAGTTTGTGACCAGCAAGCTAATATTTTAGATATCAGCATATATTGAATATACATTTGCTTATAATAATTGAAAGTAGTTTTAGGCATTACCGTCTTGGTGGCTCTGGCTACGAGTGGTACGATCCTTCGTGTTAAAAACGTTTGAAAATCTTTTGATTCAAAGATTTATTGATCCTGAGGATTGCCAGAATGAAGCGCCAAGTGTTAAAGAAATTTTTGGGTTTATGTGTAAGTATCCTCAAGTTATTGCATTTGGATATGCAGTTAGCCCGAAAAGGAAAGATTATAGAGTTTCAATTGAAGGAATATACGTTCCTCAAGAAAAAGTTACTTTACAACTTAAAGAAGATTTTATAAAGTTTTGTCAAAATGCTGATGAATTGCTAACTGAAGATAAGCTATACGCATGGTGGGATTGAATAGCTAGTCTTTGGAGAACAAAGGATACATCAGATAACAAGTCCATTTACATAAATGGCAAAGCATGTAGAATCTTCTCTGGAGTAGGAGCATGAGGTCATCCTGCTCTCATCGATTCATCGGGTGCGGTTCGACGCCTACGGAGAATTGCTCTGTAAGTCCGATTCATTGACGACGCAAATGGGCGCTCCATCCATGGGGCGTATCATAGCTGTGACTTAGGTATTATAATCTAAAGGAGGAATATAAGTGAAAGATAGAAAAAATGTACTATTAGTCATATTGATTCTGAGTTTTCTTCTATTGTGTAGTTGTTATAAGCCAGTAAGCGTAGTTAAGAATAATAGCACTGTAAGTGAACAAAATATCCTAGATAAAGTATTTGCTGTTGGTGATCATGAGGTTTCAATTATGGAAATAGCATTACCTGATAACGAATCAGCTAAATTAACTGATATTAGTATAAGGTTTCAAAAAAGCGTTGAGAAGAATAAAGAGTGGTATAATGAATATATAAACAAGCATTCAAGTAACGGAAAGCTTCCGTGGAATGAAAACTTTGGTATTACTAAAGAAGAATATGATGAGTTGATATCTTCAACAGAAAAAATGAGTTTGATAGAAAAAGGAAAAACAATTGTTTCAATAGTTAAAGAGGATGATGGAGTACTTACACTGAAGGCAAATCAGGATTTAGAATATTTAAGTGGTATAAAGATTGATGCTCTAAACAATTGTTTAATAAGTGAAAGTGGTGTTTTTAAGTATAGTAATGATATTGAAGCTTCTGATGATCAGGAAATAACAGGCCCATGGAGTGGAAGTACATGGAAATTAGAATTTGAAGAAATTAAGGATTTAAATAGTATTGATCCTGATAAAGTATATGGATCAATTAATATATCAGTTGGTCAATTGGAGAAGACAAATCAAATGATGGTTTACTATAAAGAGCGAGTTGCTTATCAAGGGCAGAGCTATAAAGGAGAAGAAATAGTTATTTTTAATAACTAAATAGGGGTTCGGCCGTCCGTGGCATCTTCTGGCTTCGTGGACCAGGGGATTTCACATATCAATGCATCTGCCTTAACAGGTTACGGCAAAAACATTCACATGACAAGCTTATTCATTGGCCTCTACAACATCCTGTCAAGGAGTGCAAGCACTAAACCTTTCGAGGATGTCGCAAATACTGACCGCAGTTTGAAATAGAGGGCAAGGAGACGTGCCATCCTTGACACAATTTTCTAGGGCTGCTCGATGAAGATAATAGAATTTTTTTAGGAGTAATATGAATATTTTAGTTGTATCTGATGAGGGAAATTCATATATTTGGGACTATTTTGATAAAAATCGCTTCGAAGACATTGATTTAATGATTTCATGCGGTGATTTGAAAGCTGAGTATTTGTCATTTTCCTAAAATTAGCTGAACTACGTACGTTGGGAAAGAGATGCGACGTAAGGGTATTAAAAGAAATGGACAAAAGATGTATGTAACTAAATGGAAGAATTCAAAAGTCCATATTATACATATGCTGCTAGACGACAAATACTTTGACGAACTTGGACTCATAGACTTAACGTAAACGTAAAATAAGACCCGTCTGTTAATAAATTTACAAACATGAGATAAT
>CAZLZR010000063.1:0-28190 GCA_964564015.1 uncultured Acetivibrio sp. | reverse complement strand
ATATGATGCAAACAGCGGCTTCTACTACCTGAGGGCAAGGTATATGAACCCAGCATTGGGCAATTTCATAACCATGGATCCATACAGTGGAAGTTTGTATGACCCCACAAGCCTGCACAAGTATCTTTACGCAAATGCAAGCCCGATGAATTTCATTGATCCGACAGGTTATTTCTCTATACCGGAAATACTAGCATCCTTTGAGGTTTACGGCGTTATAGGTACGGTAAGATGTGTGGCAATTTTAGCTTTAATGAATGCAGCAAAGGGTGCAGCTTTTGGCGCATTAGCAACGCTTGAAGAATTAAGAACTGTTTTAGGCATCATATCTGCTATAGGTGGAGGCCTAGGGACATATGAAGCGATTAAGGAAGAGAACTATACTTTGGCAGCTTTTAGGGCTATATTAACTTTTTCTGTATTGAAATCCTTGAAAACCCAGTTGCTTGATTCAGAAGCCTGTTTTATGGAAGAAACACTGATTTATACAAAAAAGGTTATAAGAAGATAAAAGATATAGAAGTTGGAGATGAAGTTTATTCTGAAAATACTGAGACTGGTGAGCAGGGGTTAAAGAGAGTAGTTTTTGTAAGATATATAAACATGTTGGTACACCTAAGGGTTGGAGACCAGAAAATAAAAACAACCGTGGAGCATCCATTCTGGGTTGAAGAAAGAGGTTGGGTAAATGCAGGAGAACTGAAACCGGGTGACAGGCTTGTAATGTACTCAGGAGAGATACTTGAGTTAAAGGAAGCGCATGTTGAGTATCTTGACAAGCCGGTAAAGGTGTATAATTTTAAAGTTGTGGACTAGCATACATACTTTGTATCAGATTAGAATGTATTTTTACATAATGCCGGATGCGGTGGTAGTGGAGTAAGTAAAGCTAAAATAGATCAGAAACCATCTGGTACAGGGCCACATAATAAGAAAATTGCTGATGTTGCTAATTCGGTTAAGGATGGTGAAGTAGTTGCTGGAGGCCAAAAGTTACCTGAAGCAAGTGTCAAAACACCTGGTGGTGTAAAGAATAGTAGGCGTCCAGATATATTAGTTGATTTGCGATTATGTCAAAAATTAGTATTCAATTTCATGCTGAACCTACTGAAACAATAGCATTTATAAATGATTGTATAAAGGAGTTGAAATTATATGTTGTTTTAGTAACGATACAGCCTGCTTTTACTGCAAGTTTGTTTGATTCATCTGAAGAGGTTTTGAAAAATGTGCCACTTTATAGTACAAATCGAGTTTGTTTATATATAGATCAAATGTACACAGGAGAGATACTTGAAGTAAAGGAAGAGTCAGGAAGAACGGCGCCCAATTATTTGTTGACATAGCAATGGAACTAGGATATAATTCTCCTAAGAAAATTATAGAAATATGTAGAATAAAGTAGTATTAGATCCTATAATAAAGTAAGTATTACCTAGAGAATGATCTGATATATGTATAGTTAAGATTATAAAAATATATTAACTGTAATTCAGCAAAGAATATAGAGAGATAAAGAATATAGAGATAAATCTTAAAATGGTTGATATTCAGCAGACTCCGCCGTTTCTGGATTGAACCTGGATTTATCATTGATTATAAAGGTGAGGGGTAATATGATTGAGAAATATAAACGTATTCATAGAATAGGTATGCATTGCGAGGCTGTTGCGGTGCGTGATATCATTCAGTATTATGGGACTGATTTAACTTTTCATGATTTAATTGGTGTATCTGGTACACTGGCCTCTATTTCTTGTGAGCCCCATTCTTTTAATTCTGATATGCCATATTTAAGTTTAAATGGTTATACATCTAATATTTTCCTTGATGCAACAAATGCACTAGACTTGGATGTGCTAATTCAAAATTACGATACATTTGAACATTCTTTTAAAAGGATTTGCGAGTTTATTGATAATAAAATACCGGTAATTATACGTTTGGCATATAATGAATATGCACCCAAAATATATGAACAAAAGCCATTCCCTGATATAATAGCAGCTTGCGTGGACATTGATTTTGGTGCTCATTATATACAGTTGCTTGCATATGATATGGACAGACAGTATGTCTTTTTTGTTGAAAGCGATAAGACCGATATACAGTCAATGCCAATTGAACTTCTAAAAAAATCAATGAACAAAAAGACTAAAGAAATGCCTGCCGAAAATGAATTTATGGTTATACTGCCTCCAACCGCGCCTGTAACATTAGGCAAAGTTCAGATTATCTCTTCATACCAAAAAATGTACCTAAAAACATGTAATAACTTTATTTATGGAAATAAAGCGTTTGTGGGAGTAAAAGGTATTAAAAAGTTTAAAAACGAATTTATTGAAATATTAAATAGTTGTGATGAAGCTTATATACGTGCAAATGTAGCATGGTTACTCATATCTACGGGGGGGATTTTTGGCAGTAATATTCTTTTTAAAGGTTCATTAAAGCGCTATTGTGATTCTGCCTATAAGATAACAAACATTAAGGAATTTATAACGCTTAGTCAAATAGCAGGAAAGCTAGAAAAAGGTTGGCGTACATTTGATAATGATTTATATAAATATCTTAGTGATAGAGATATTGATAGACTAAAACAAAGTATAGAGAATATGGATGGTTTAATATTGCAGGAACAAGAGTATTCGGATAAACTTGGTGATATTGTATGCAACATGATTCTCGGTGAGATGAATATCGCATGATTCAATAAGTTTGAGGTGATTATTAGAATGATTTCATATTCAAATGAAATAATACTTAGTAAATATATGCAACATTATAATAAGAAGAAATTCACAGAGATAGTTTGTTTTGGCTTGGGTTGTGGTCTGCAATTTGAATATGATTCAGTGTCAGGAGTTACTTCGCCGTTTAGTAGAAACATTATTGAACGTTTTTTTCAAAAGCTTGCTTACCATGTAAAAATAGTATACATAAAACGGAATTACTCATACCCGGTAAAGCAGATACGAGAATATATAGATAACGGATGCTTGCCAATAATACAATTCAATGGACAATATGGTCTGGTAATTGCTATAGATGTTGAAAATAATTTTTTAATACAAAACTATGATGATAATCAGCAAAGATTACCAATCTGTGAAATTCTGCAAAAAGATAGTGAATGCAAGGTTTATCTTGTTGATAACTGTTTTAATGAGGATTTTCCGTCTAATCATGATTTAAAAATGATATACTGTAGTTCGATTTATATTGATATTTCGGAATATTGCTTTTCAACTTCGACATCAAGGGGATTACAAGGAATTGCTTTGTTTTATGAAAATAACGACATTGACATAAAATGTAGTGTATCTTCTTCGTTCCAACTGGCACGTAATAAATATGCTGATTGGTTAGATAGAGTATCGGATGAATTAAGTAATCGTGCTTTTTCAGATGCTTCAAATAAGTGTCGTATGATAGCAGAGTTATGGTGTGAATTCCAAGATACAAATAATCAAGGAATAGCTGACAAAGCATTACTAAAGGATATTTATAATAATGAAGCTGAATTATGTAAAGATTTAGGCAGTATAATTGGGCTGGAAATACGAGGTGCGAAAATTTGAGCAGAGAATATGAAAAAAGTGATATTGTAAAGAAGACTGCTATTGTTACAGGTGGAAGTAGAGGGATTGGGAAAGGTATTGCTTTGGAGCTGGCTGAGCTTGGATTTAATATAGCAATATTTTATGAAAAAAATATTGAAGCTGCTAAGGAAACTGCACGTGAAATTGAGAGCAGCGGTGATGTATCCTGTTCGCTATACCAGGTTTCGGTTACAGATGTTGAGGCTGTTGAGCAATGTGTTAGTGACATTGAATCACGAGGGGAAAAAATATATGGTTTGATTAATAATGCAGGTATAATAAAAGATGGATTTCTTATGACAATGCCGGAAAGTGACTGGTTGAATGTTATTAATACAAATTTGTTCGGTACGTTTAATTGTTCAAAGGCAGTAATTCCTTTTATGAAAAAGAATGGCGAAGGAGTTATAGTAAATATAGCCTCCATAAGCGGTATTAAGGGTGAATCTGCGCAGGCAAATTATGCAGCTACAAAATCTGCAATAGTTGCATTTACTCGTTCACTGGCAATAGAACTTATAGAAAATTCAATAGGTGTTTATGCTATTGCGCCGGGCTTTATTGAAACAGATATGGTAAAAGTAATGTCAAATAAGATTATTGAGGATAACATAAGAAATATTCCAATGCACTGTTTTGGAAAAACTGATGATATTGCGAGGATAATAAAGTTTATTTTTAAAGAAAACCCAAGGTATATGCCAGGACATGTTTTTATACCTGATGGAGGATTAAGTTGCATTTAAGCGTTTACATAATTAAAAAAACGGAATGGAAAAAGGGTGGAAATTGTGTGCGTATTGGTTATATGCAAAATGAATGAATTTGACTATATGCTGTGTAAGGAAATAGCAAGCAGAGGATATGATGTGTACTTTAGTTATGTTGCTGAAAATAGTGAGTATGCTGAAAAGTTAGCTTCAGAGTTATCGACTGAAGGAAGGTATAAGGGGACACTTATTGATTTGCAAAAGAAGGAATCTATAATTGGAATGATTGAGGAGTTTAAAGCGTTAAAAATTCCTTTAGAATGTTTGGTAACATCAATAGACTTTTGTATTGCTAAGCCGTTTGAAGAAGTAAGTGCTGAAGATATGCAGTTGATGATTAATGAAAATGTTAACAGCAAATTTTATGCGGCAAAATATGCTTTGCCTATGTTAATGGAGAACAAGTCTTTATATTGTAATATTATTGATTCATGTGCCTACCACTCAGTGAGAGATTTGACGGCTTATTCGATGACGGAAGCAGCGAGTATAGGTTTTATGAAATCTTTTTCCAAAGAATATGCGAGGTATGGTGTACGGATGATTAATGTTGTCACTGATATCGTTAGTAGTAAACATATGTCTGGATATATGAGTAATTTAGAGATGAAATCAATAAAAAAGCGAAGATTGTCCATGGACTTTGCAAAAATTAATGAAGTATGTGATCAAATTGCTAATATATTGTGTACTTCTAAAAATATAACTGGTCAGAGTATATTTGTTGATAATTTAGCAACTGATTATATATTTTGCTGATAATATTATTGTTGGGTTTATGAAGGTTTATAAATTAAGAAATTATTACTTTATGAAATATTTATGTGCCAAGAAGAGCAGACAGAGGTGAAGTAATGAAAGTATTGCTGATAATGCCAACGATTCACAAGCTAACTGTTGATCGTATGAAACCATTTTGGTTACCTCCGCTAGGGCTTGCAACAATTGCAGCATGTATACCAGAGGATGTTGATGTTGAGATTATTGATGAAAATATCAGTGATATTGATTTCAATGCTAGCGTTGATCTTGTTGGGATATCATGTATGATAACCCAGGCAAATCGTGCATATGCTATTGCAAAAAAATTTAAGGAACGGAATGTTACAGTGGCAATAGGAGGGTATCATCCAAGTGCATTGCCCGAAGAAGCAGCTCAGCATGTTGATGCAGTTTTAATTGGTGAGGGAGAAGAGTTATGGCAGCAGTTAATTGAAGATTTTAAAAATAATGATGTTAAAAAGTTTTATCGTCATGATAAAGAATTACCAATGTTATGTAATATGCCCAAGCCAAAACGTGATCTTTTATCCAGAGGATATCAGATGTTTAATACAATCCAAACAGCACGAGGATGTCCTTATGCATGTGATTTCTGTAACGTTTCCACCTTTTTCGGAAGACAGTATAGAGTGAGGCCTATTGATGAAATTGTTGCTGAAGTTAAAGAAATGAAAGAAAAATATGGTGATCTGTTCTTTTTTGTGGATGATGAGATAACAGCAAATCCAAAACGGAGTATAGAACTTTTCAAAGCACTTGTCCCATTAAAAATTCGTTGGTGGAGTCAGGCAACTCTACGTAATTTGACAACTAATTCTGATGTGATTAAGTATGCAAATGAAAGCGGTTGCTTTATTATGATTGTTGGATTGGAGACAATTAATGAAAAAAACTTAAAAAATATGAACAAGCCTCATAATTCTATTTCCAGTTATGAAGAGCAAATTGCAATGATTCAAGATGGTGGCATTTATCTAAATCCCAGCTTTACATTTGGAAATGATGATGACACAGAAGAAACTTTCGATAATGTTTTTAAATTTATAAATAAAAACCGTATTCCAATGGCTACTTTTAACATTATAACTCCATTACCGAATACTAAATTTTATGACCTTTTAATGAGCGAGAATAGAATCTTTGAACATGATTGGAGTAAATACAATATGGGAAATTGTGTGTTTCACCCAAAAAGTATTTCAGCAGAATCACTTTCAAGATGTTTCCAGGAATTGTGTAAAAAGTTTTATTCGATTTATGAAATTGGACAGAGGATTAGCGAGGTTAAAAAAGAAGATAAAGGACTTTTGTTTGGATTTAATTTTGGATATAAAGATATGCTTGAAAAGTTCGGAGTGATAATGTAATGATTCAGATTCTTAATAAAATTTTACGTAAAACTACAAAAAACATTCCAATTCCCAAGTATGGACTGCCAAATGCCAGGAATGTGCTTGTGATAGCTCCACATATGGATGACGATATTGTAGGTTGTGGTGGGACTATACATATGATGGTACAGGGTGGAACTGAAATTAGCATTTTATATATTACGAATGGCTGTTCTGGAAACTCAAAAATGCAATATGATGAACAGCTAGGTAATATAAGAAAGTTAGAAGCAGAGAATGCTGCATTTTATATAACAGGTGATAAATGCAAAAATCTGTTTTATCTTAACATCTCCGATAGCAGTTTATTAAAGCATATCGATCAAACAGATGTTTTGAAAGATATCCTTGCTCAGGATGAATATGATGCTGTTTTTGTTCCTTATGCTATTGATATTCACCCGGATCACCGTGCAACGAATTACTTATTTGTCAATGCATTAGAACAGATGGGGCAGATTAATAATATGGTAATTTATTTTTATGAAGTATGGGTTCCGCTTATACCAAATTTTGTTGTTGATATAACTTCATGTTTTGAAGAAAAATGCAGAGCTTTAAAAATGCATGAGTCTCAAATATCTGCAAAGAATTATTTGGGTATGATTGGTTGTTTGAATGGGTATCGCGCAAGTTTTGCAGATAGAAATGAAATGCTTTATGCAGAAGCATTTTATAAATGCTCAATTGAAGAATATATTCAAATTGTTAATGATGTTCGTTACAATTTGATTTGCAAATAGAAAAGTGAAGATAATTATATTTTGGAAGGAAAGCCTAATATGAAAATAGTTGTAACAGGACTTGGAGTCCTAAATTGTATGGGTAAAAACAAGGATGACTTCTGGAAACGTCTTTGTAACGGTGAAAGCGGTTTGAAAACGGTTTACCCTGATGAGGTAAACGAAAATAATATTATGCAAGTAGGTGGGATCGTACATGATGAAGACCAGATGTTGACTGACTCGGGATATACTCGAACAACGCAATTGGCAATGGTAGCCTTAGATGAAGCAATCAGGGATGCAGGGCTCGCTATTGATGATAGTAACAAAGAGCGAATAGGAATATCTTTGGGAACATCAATTGGTGGGTATCAGGAAGTTGAAAAATATCAAAGAAGTTTGAAAAATTGTTCCAAGTATGATCCTGAAAATAGTATACAGGTATATCCTGCTTATACAGCACACGTAATTGCAGGAAAATATGGTATTGAAGGTCCATTGGTAACAAATGGAGCAGCTTGTGCAGCCAGTTCAAATTCTTTCGGTAATGCTCTTGCACTTATGAGAGGTGGTAAATGTGATGTTGTTATAACAGGCGGCTGTGATCCGGTTTCTTATATGTCACAATGCGGCTTTGTGTCACTAAAAGCACTGGCAAAGGAATTATGCAGACCATTTAACAAGGATAGAAAGGGAATTCTTATCGGTGAGGCTGCAGCTTTTCTTGTTTTGGAAACATATGAACATGCTAAGGCGCGTAATGCAAGAATATATTGCGAAGTTGCAGGTTATGGTTGTAGCAATGACGCCTACCATACAACAGCACCTGATCCAAAGGCAGGTGGGGCTATTAGAAGTATTAATCGTGCACTGAATGATGCCGGAATTAAGGCATGTGATATTGATTACATAAATATGCATGGCACAGGAACAAAACTGAATGATGTTATGGAGATATTTGCATTAGATCAGATTTGGGGTGAACAAGCAAAAAATGTGCATTTTTCATCTATAAAGGGTTCCGTTGGACATACTCTGGGATGTGCAGGAGCAGTAGAAGCGTTGGCAAGTGTATTAACGTTGTATAATGAAGCGATTCCGCCAACGGCACTGCTTGAAGAGCCGATTGCAGAGGGTTATTCGGTGGTTAAAGATAAAACGATTCCTAAAAAAATGAAATTTGCTATGTCAAATTCATTTGCGTTCGCTGGGAATTCTTCTTGTATAATTTTTGGCAAATATGAAGAGAAGAGTGAGGGATGAGATAAATTGAAAGATATTGTTATTACTGGAGCAGGAACTGTTTCATCACTTGGTATTGGCTTTGAAAACTATGTACAAAGAAATAAGAATAAAGAATCATTCAAGCCAGAAAACATTGATATTGATAGTAGTTGTGGAAATATGGATATCAGGCGTAATGATCGCTTTACTAAATTTGGTCTTGCTGCATTTAAAGATATGATTGATAACTCAAAATATCTTGATATTGATCCTGATGAACGTGGTGCCATTGTAAATACATATTTAGGTCCTTTAAATACTGTAAATAACTTTATGCACACTGCAATTTATGATGGATTAAGTCAAGCAAGCCCGATGCTTTTTCCGAATACAGTAATTAATGCCGGACTTGGTCGGATTTCAATAGAGTACAAGCTCAAGGGCGTTAGTTATATGTTGTGTGGGACAAATCCATTGTTTTATGCCATGAGTGATTTGCAATCAAAACATTCAAAAGTTGTATTCGTAGGTGGTATGGATGATGCAAAAAGCCATTTGGCGTTTGTAGAAGATGAGCAGAGAGTTTTCTATGAAAGTGCAGCTTTTATAGGACTTGAACGAAGAGTTGATGCAGAGACACGCGGTGCAGCAATCATGGCGCATATAATCGGCATGGGTAGTTTCAACTATGTTAACAGGTTTGACTGCGCTGATATCCCACAGGAGAAGATATATGCTGCAATGAAAAAAGCAATTGATGATGCAGAAATAAATGTAGAAGACATAGGAAGGATATATTTATTTTCAATTGAAGACAGTACAGAAACAAAAGCGGCTAAAAGCTTGTTTGATAAATGTAATAATAAAATGGTATATTGTCGTACTGACTATAGTTCATTTCTAAGTGCGGGGGAGTTTTTTACATTATTTGATGCGATTATTGACATGAATTCACATAGATATACCGATCATACACTGGTTAATATTAAGGCATTTGATTGTATTATTAGCCTGGTAATTAAGTAGTAATTTGATTTGAATATCAAAATAACTAAACTTTGTCGCAGCGTTTGTAGACTTTTATATAAAGATTTGAAATTTGTTCTGATGGGGTTAAGATGGATACACTTTTACAAAAGTTTCCGATGGTTTGTGTTGACAAATTTAAGCTGATTGATGGGGAAACTTATTATAGAGGAATTAAAAATTTTAGTATAGATGGGCATTATGTGGGTTATATTCCAATACTTTGCCTGGAAGGTATGGGACAGACAGTTGAGTATAACCTGCGTACAAAGTTAAATTTATCTGAAAGAAAATTAATGTTGGCTGCAGTAAAAGAATTTGAGATCCTTGCTATGGATTTAATAATTGATAAACTTGAATATCATGTAACTGATATCCAACGTCAGTTAGGATTCTTTACTTCAAATATTGTGGCATGTAATCCAGTTGTGGAAAAAGCAGTAATAATGCGTGCAGAAATTGTACATAAACTTAAGGATTCATTTAAACTAATATAACGAAAGGAGGATGTGGATATGGTTATAGCAATTAATGAAATAATGAAGGCACTTCCTCACCGCTACCCATTTCTCTTTTGCGACAGAATACTTGAGGTAGAGTATGGTAAGACAGTTAAGGGGATAAAAAATGTTACTATAAATGAACCTTTCTTTCAGGGGCATTTTCCTGATGACCCGATAATGCCAGGGGTGCTTATACTTGAGGTAATGGCACAGATCGGAGGGTTTATTTTTTATAATTCTGATGATATTGAGAAATCTTTAAAAGGGAAGATTGTAAAAATCAGTGAAGCTAAATTTCTTGCGTCGGTTTTACCTGGGGATATTCTTGAAGTGGAAGGTAAATTTCTTGAACGTATTGGTAATTATTCACAAGTTGGTTTGTCGGCAAAAGTGGACAAAAAGGTTGTTGCGAAAGCAGTTATTACATATTTTTTTAACTGATAAAGTTATTACAGTGTTTCTCAAATTTTTATTCAATGAAAATCCTGCGAACTTGTTGAATCGTCAAGATTCCCAGATTTTCTATTTGCATATGTGATTTGAGAACACACTAATAGTATTTGACCCCAAGGTATGACATTCAGTTATTACCGGGATTTATACAGGATATTGTTTTATAGAGGTAAGAATTATGAAACTGAGTATTATTATTCCAACATATAATAATTTTCAAAGACTTAAAGTCTCATTATTATATCTTGAAAAACAGAACTTAAATAAGAGTGAGTATAACATTATATTGGTTGATGATGGGTCAAATGACGAAACGGCGAAATACCTGGATTCATTGCAAACGGATATGAATTTGATAATAGTCCACCAGAAAAATATGGGACAGGCAAAAGCACGAAACAAGGCTCTTTCATTAGCGGAAGGTGAATACATACTTTTCATTGATGATGATGTTATAGCTGACAGCGATTTTCTCACAAAACATTATGAATGTCATGTAAATTCGGACAATCCTAATCTAGTTGTAGTTGGACAGATAAAAAATATACCTTTTGCAAATTATGAAGCTACTATGAGATTGATTAATAGTAAGCAGTGTATAATGTGTACAGAGTTAGATCCATTTGTAAGTAATGACGCCTATCTGAATATCAGAAACTGGGTTTGGGATTATAGATTGGAGTATGTATCTTGGCTTGCATTTACAACAGCAAATGCATCTTTGAGAAGACAGCTTGTAATGAATATTGGTTGTTTTGATGAGAGGTTTACTGGGTGGGGACCAGAGGACGTTGAGATGGGATATCGTTTAAAAAATGCTGATGCTGTGTTTGAATTCAACAAAGATATAACTAACTATCACCTGGATAAAGCAAAGTCGCAGGACACATTTTATTCAGGTCTGCGAAAGAAC
Organism: uncultured Acetivibrio sp.; assembly: GCA_964564015.1. Lineage (GTDB taxonomy): Bacteria > Bacillota > Clostridia > Acetivibrionales > Acetivibrionaceae > Acetivibrio. The sequence goes on along the minus strand of CAZLZR010000063.1, from coordinate 16,800 downwards.
CTCAGATATTTGAGAGAAACGAAATATCCGGGAAATGAAGAAATCAATAAATATATTAATTTCATTGGAGGTCAAATTAGTATTGAGGAATTCAATGCATTTTGTTCCAGAGGTGAATTGACTTATTACGAAAGTGAAAGTGATCACTATTTCAAATTTATAGATTACTTTTTACATAAGGTGTAACATAAAAAAGCTATAGCTATTTTGTAGAATGGATGTGAAATTATGTACAAAAAGAGCGGAATATATATAACTGGCTTTGATATATGCATAAAAGAATATGGGGAGAGTATTGAAAGTCTTGCACAAGATATTCCATATGCAATTGCACGCCGTTTAGATGATTTTTCACTTATGTTAATGCAAGCGGCGAAAAATGCTATTAAAGATTCAGGGCTTACTGATATTGAAAACCAGAGATGTGGTGCAGTCTTTAGCACGTTTTGGGGACCTCTTAAATCAACGGAAACATTCTTTCTTTCACTAATAAAGGAAGGTGCAGAAAATGTTTCCCCTGCGATATTTCCTAATTTGGTTACAAATGCGGCACTCGGCCAAGTATGCAAGGTATTTAGAATACTTAATTCAACTTCAACTTTGATTGCAACAGCTCCAGTTGAGTATGCAATGGAATTGATGAGAAAAAAGGGAAATCAATACATGTTGATAGCTGAATGTGATGAGTTATTTGAAACAAATATTGGAGCATGTGTTTCAGCAGGAATATTGGATCAAAATGACCTTAAATTTAAAGATACAAATTTGAAATGTGCCGGAGGATACGCAGCATTTGTTTTACAACAGATTGAAGATTTACATGGATATAATGGTAAAATATACGCAAAGCTTTTGTCATCTGCTAGTATATATGCTCCCATGATTATAAATCAGCTTGATGTTGATATTACAGCAGAAAGGTTTGAGCTGACAGCAAAACGTGCACTGGAAGAGGCAGAAGTTTCAGTAAATGAGGTTGGAAGTATTATATCTTTTTCAAATGGTAGTAAAAATACAGAGGAAATTGAAAAAAAAGCTATGAGTGCTATATTTGGCGAAAGAGCCTCAGAGCTAAGAATTATAAAACCCAAAAATGAGACAGGTGAAGTGTTTGGAGAAGGCTCCTCGATAGCCATAAAAGCAGGTATAGATTTGATAAATGATGTAAGTTATGATGGGGCTGCTATTATGTGTTGTTCATTTACACCCGGTAATAACATAAATGTGACTCTACTAAGCGAGGCAAAGAATTAATGAAATTATAAGCTTTTTGAAAGGAAAGATTATATGGATAAGCGAAGAATTGTTGTTACTGGCATAGGAATTGAGACATCAATAGGGGCGAATGTCAGCGAATTTTCAAGTGCCCTTATGAAAGGCATATCCGGGGTTGATAAAATAAATTTGTTTGATGCAGACGGCTATCGTACCAATCAGGCAGCATATATAAAGGAGCTTGAATGTAAAGATAATACTCGTGGCAGAATGTTTGCAATACTTGATAATATTTGCGAACAGGCGGTACGCGATAATTTATTAAATATCTGTGGTGCTGATATAGGTGTTTCAATTGGAAGCTGTCTAGGGAATGTGGATTGTCTTGACAGGTATTATGATGCACTTTCACAAGGAAATACTTTGCCTCAGAAAACAATTATGGATCAGCCTCATATTCATGCTGCTTCCTATATAGCAGAAAAATATGGCTTCTATAATATTGCTTCTGTATCTGATACGGCATGTTCATCGGCAGCAAACGCGATTGGATTTTCCATTGAGCGCATCAGAAGCGGGAAGGCTAAAGTGATGCTGACAGGAGGAGTAGATCCGTTTAGCCGTTTATCTCAAGCTGGATTCGGTTCACTTAAGAATTTAACTACTAATGTAAATCGTCCACTTTCAAATGACTGCGACGGTATAGTCTTAGGTGAAGGTGGGGGAGTTATGATATTTGAAGAACTTGAGCATGCACTGAAACGAAATGCAAAAATATATTGTGAAGTTATCGGATATGGAATGGGGAGTGATGCATACCATGAAACCAAACCAGATCCAAAGTCAGGAGGAGCAATACGTGCTTTAACGGATTGTCTTAATGACAGTGGTATAGATATCTGCGATGTGGATTATATTAACGCTCACGGAACAGGAACAAGGTTAAATGATTCAATGGAACTGAGTTCTATTCATCAAGTATTTGGTGATTATGCAAAGAGAATACATGTCAGCACAATTAAACCGATGGTTGGACATACACTCGGTGCATCAGGGGCAATTGAGCTTATAACATGTATATTAAGTATTCTGAATAAATTTATACCTCCAACAATAAATCATTTGAAAAGTTTAGAAGGATTTGAAGATATTGATGTTATTCCAAATAAAGCACGCAGAGTTGACAAGTTGGATGTTACATTAAGCAGTTCATTTGCATTCGGTGGCAATATGACTGTTATAGCATGTAAAAGATATAATTCATAAAGGGGTTATACTTATGGAAAGTTGTAACATAATTATTCTTGGGAATAATTTTTCAAATTTGGTATGTGGAGCATTACTTGCTGTCTCAGGACAGAAAATAACGTACATAAAAGCCATGGAAAAAGATGAGTGCGTTGGTTATTTTCCCGAAAGTAACGGTAAATTTCCGATTTGTGAATACTCTTTTGATTATGAGACAGGTATATTTCATGAACTACTTAAAGAACTTAAACTTGTAGAGAAAATTCATTGCGAAAAGAAGCTGCCTTATTTGAATTATATTTTTAGTGATGAAAAATTGACTTGCGAATACAGCTGGGATGGATTTAAGAAGCTAATAATAGAGAGATTTGGAGAAGAACAGGAAGCTTTGAAGAAATTCTTTTCTCTTATAGAGAAGCTTAGTGAAGAGTGGATCTGCATGGTAAATTCATATGGATTACCTAGCTTTACAAAAATAATGAACATGGCGAAGTATTCAAATGTAAAATATTTAGATTATATTCATAATAATTTTAAAGATTTGAAACTTATACAAATATTAGTGCATGACGTTGTAAACAAGGATATTTCTTTAACGGTAATGGCTGGATATATAATGCAGCTTTTTAATGGCAGGCGGCTGGTAGGAGGCTATAAGGAACTTGAAAATCATCTGTATTCCGTATTATATGATTTTGCTGAGGTTGTTGAAGCTACATCAGCAAATGTAAAATATGAGTATTGTTCCCAAGAACAAGATTTTAAAGTTATGGTTGGAGAAAACAATTATAAAAGCAATATATTGGTAATGAGTTCGGATACTTTAGGAGTATTTGAATCAGGAAAATATGAAGTATCTGAACGCCATATAGTACATGTAAATTGTATAACTAATAAAAAGAATAATAGAAATGAGAGTATATATAAATACTGTGGATATGTTGGCGGAAAGGATAATAATAAGACTGATTATTATTGCGTAATAACTGAGATTGAAGATAAGGTTCAGGCACGTTTATTCATTTCTGATACAGAACAAATCGATATGAACCTTATATTGGAGGATGTTATAGCTCATGTAACTAATCTATGCGGAAGTGTAATTTCGTGCAAGTTAGCTGATGAAGCAGACATAAACGACTATTTTCAATGGAATTGCGGTCAGATAAATGCGTGGGGCTTTTCAGTTTCCGATTTTAAAGATAACCCGCTTACCAGAAAATTTAATCCACCTGGGTTATATTTGACTGGAGTTTGGGGACGTGCATTTATAACATCTGCAAAAGTAACTTCTAAAAATATTATAATGAGCGGCAAGGAGTTTTGATAAATATTATGAAGGATTACTTGAAAGAAGACGAAAGAAAAGTATATCTTGTAACAGGTGGTTCTCGTGGTATAGGAAGAGCTATTTGCGAAAAACTTGCCGGACAGGAATCAATTATTCTAATAAATTATCGAAATAATGATGAAGCAGCGGAGGAGACGTTAAAACATATTAAAGACAAAGGTGGATATGGAGAACTATTTAAATGTGATGTTTCTGATTATAATGCTGTGAAGGATATGATTAAAAGGATAATCATAAAGTATAAGAAGATTGATGGTCTTGTTAATAATGCAGGTGTTTTACTAATGCGTTATTTTATGTTTACATCAAGGGAAGATTGGGATAATATTATAAATACAAATCTCAATAGTGTCTTTAATTGTGTGAAGTGTACACTTCCCGAGATGATAAGGCGTGAGCAGGGGCGAATTATAAATATTTCTTCTGTTTCAACACATAAAGTAATTGAAGGGTGTGTTGCATATACGGTATCAAAATATGCTGTAAACGGATTGACAAAATCGCTTGCTAAAGAAGTAATGAAGTACAATATTATAATTAATGGTATTAGCTGTGGTTTTATTGATACTGATATGATAAAAGATTGTCCTGGTTACGGAATCGATCTTAAGAAGACTGGAAAGCCAGAAGATATAGCAGAATGGGTAAAATTTTTTTTAAGCGATAATTGTAGGTTTGTGTCAGGGGAAATTATATCAGTAGATAATGGTTTTTCACTGTAAGAGTATATAATTACGATTAGAAAATGCAGAAAAAAGGGGGGAATCATGATGCAAAAAATTGGTCCTTTGCTGGCAGAAAGGATACATTATCATACTTTAGCCACTACCATAACGTTTCATGCCAAGGTATCGGGAAAATATAATCATATGGCAATGTTGTCGGCTGTTGAATATCTTCCGGAAATTCATCCTATGTTAAATATAAACGTAGTTGAAAAAGACGACGGAAGTATCTATTATGTGCATAATACTAAACATTGTCCAACCATAAAGTTGTACTCAGAGGATACCAATGAACTGATACGTTCAGAGTGTAAGCGTAGTTTTCTGCTGAGTGAGGAGTGCCTGCTAAGGCTTTTTATAAATGAGTGTGGGGATCATTTTTCAGTTGTTGTGGTTGCTCATCATATGCTTGGAGATGCAAGATCAATATTGATTTTGTTAAGTGATCTGCTTACTCTTTATGGCGGAGGTTCAGTTGAAGCGGTAAATGAGCCGTTTTTGTTGTCTGAAGCAGCTGAACTTTCAGAAGCTGCGAAATTAACAACAAAACAAAAGTTTTATGTGGACTACATAAATGCAAAATGGAATAAAGAAAAGCGTCTGTTTAGCGAAACAGAATTCAATGAAGTTCATACGAAATTTTACAAATCACGTGATGTGCGTTTTATTAATTTTGGTTTTGGAAAGGCTGATACGGAAAGAATACATTCACAATGCATGAAACACAAGGTTAGAATGACATCATTACTATCTGCCTGCTTATTGCGTTCTGTTAATGAAACGCTATCCGATTATTTTGGTAATGATATACAGGTGAATATTCCGGTAAGTCTTAAGCAGGAATTTGATAGTATACCTCAAAGATGTATAGGTAATTACTGTTCTATTATCGGTATAAAAGATACATATAAAGAAGTAAAAGATTTTTGGGAAGCAACGGAACTATTCAATACAAAAATGATGAATAAACTTAATGACAGCACAGAAAAATACCTTGCACTAAATATGATGTTGGCAATAGACGGAACTCTTCAGGATGCTATTAAATTCTCTGTATTTGGAGATTTCAATAGCTTAATAGCCAAACAGACGGCTGAGCTACTTAATTTTGGCAGGGAAAATTATAATTTTGATATTTCTAACGTAGGAAAGACTTCTATAAATAAGAATGTAGGAGAAAGTGAACTAATAGATATATTATATATACCTCCGATAGAAGCGTCCCATATGTTTTCACTTGGTGCAATAGGATTTGATAACAGGCTTAATTTGTGTTTGGTCTACGATGCTTCTTTTATACCAGAATCTAAAATGTCAGATTTTGTAGGCCGTATTAAGGAAATACTTAGTTTTCAATTATAGCATTTCTACATTCGGGAATTTATAAATTTCTAAATGTTACCGGATGTTTGAAATAGAATTTTAAATTAAAGAGTGGGGGAAATGGAAATGAGCGAAACAATTAGTTACAGAGTAAAGAAGTGTATTATTGAAAGGCTTAATCTTAGAATTGAGGTTGAAGATGTTGATGATGAAGCTGCGATTTTTTCAACAGAGGATGTGGAAGAACAAGAAGAGGGCAAAATGGTTAAGAACCTAGGTCTTGATTCTATTGATGCCCTGGAAATTATTGTCGCTATAGGCAAAGAATTTGACATAAAGATTGATGATGAGGACATGCATGTTCTCCAAAATCTAAAAACACTTACTGATTATGTTACAAGCAAGATTGGATAATGTTCTGTCTTAAACTTGAAGTTTATAATAAAATATAATATCTGTATAGTTATTATTTAATAAAGAAGAGTTTGCTTTTATGTGTAAATCATTTTCTTATAACGTATCACTATTATACCAGAGGAGAATGATTTACACATGAATTACAATTGAAGAAAACTGCTGCAGGAAATGAAAAACAATAAACCTGCTAGATGGGAGGAAGCATGCAGCTTGTTATTAAAGAACTTTCAAAAAGTTATGGCACCAAAGAGGCTTATAATAAGGTGTTGGATAATATAAGCTTTGAAGTTAAAAAGGGACAGATTTGTACAATTATTGGCCCATCAGGTTCAGGGAAGTCAACTTTACTCAATATAATTGGTGGCTTAGACTCTGCTGATTCGGGTGCTGTTATTTTCGAAGGCAAAGAAATTACTAAAATGAATAAATCGCAGATTGCTTTGTATAGAAGAAACAATTTGGGGTTTATTTTTCAATTCTATAATCTTGTACCCAATCTTAATGCCAAAGAGAATATTGAAGTTTGCCAATATTTATCAAAGGATGCTATTGACGTTAATGAATTGATGGAAATACTTGAATTGACCAAACATGCATCCAAATATCCAAGTGAGATGTCAGGAGGACAACAACAACGTGTGGCTATTGCGCGTGCGTTGGTAAAAAATCCCAAGCTTTTATTGTGCGATGAGCCGACCGGTGCGCTTGATTACAAAAACTCAAAAGAAGTCCTGCGTCTGATTGAAAAGTTAAACAAAAAATATGGTACAACGGTTATAATTATTACGCATAATACAGCAATAAGTGAAATGTCGAATGTTGTGTTGAAAATTAAGGATGGAAAGATTGATCAGGTAATACATAATACTAATTTAAAAAGCGCTGATGACATTGAATGGTAAGTGGAAGGAAAATAATATGATAATTAATAAAAGAAATATCCGTGATTTGCGAAAAAACTTTATACGTCATTTTGGAATATTTATTTTTGTTTTTATTAGTAGTATGGTTATGGTAGGGATATCAAGTTCAATTGATTCTGTAATAACATCCGTTTCGGACTTATTTACGCAATGTAATGTTGAGGATGGCAATGTTGAAACTTTTCAGAAATTATCAGATAAGTCGTTAGCTGAAATTGTTGCAAAAGGCATAGATATTGAAGATGAATCATACTATGATGCAACTTTTGACGATAATAAAATATTGAGGATTTTTAGAAACAGAAGAAAAATTAATTTACTTAAGCTGACCGAAGGCAGGGAACCTTTAAAAGCTGGTGAAATTGTTCTTAGTAAAGGATTTGCCCAGAAGAATAGTTATGACGTTGGAGAAAAGATAAAGTTAGGAAGCAAGGATTACCTGATAGTAGGATATGCTACTACACCTGATTATGTAAATGCAACACGAATGCTATCGGATCTGGTATCTGATTACAATACATTTGGTCTTGCTTATATGTATTCATCTGATGTAAATGATTATTTTGATTCGGTAAGTGTTAAGTATAACTATTCGTATATTTTAAATGGTCATAATAAAAACGATTTAAGCGATATTATTAATAAAGATAATTATATTGTTTCTATGGTGGCTAAGGCAGATAATAACAGGATTACCGGTTATGAATCTGATATAAAAATGATAAAAAATGTTTCACTTGTTATAGCCATAGTTTTAGTAATGTTGGTTGCTTTTATAATAAGTAACTATATTTCATCTGTTATCGAATCAGAATGTGTTGTTATCGGAACACTATTTTCCTTAGGTTATTTACGCCATGAGTTGACAAAGCACTATATTTCTCTGCCAGCAATTGTAGTTACAGGAGGTAGTCTTGTCGGAACCTTGTGTGGAATCTTATTTGGTGGAGTATTCGTACAGTCGGTAATACAAGTATATAATTTCCCGACAATAGGAAAAGCAATTCAACCTTATCATTTACTGCTGGGTATTTTATTTCCTATTTCTTTTGTACTGGTAATTAATCTGGGATTACTTCTCAGGAGATTATCTATTGAGCCCTTAAAGCTTTTGCGTAAAGACATAAAGAGAAAAAAACGTATTTCGTATCTTAGAATCAATAGATTTGATTTTTTAAAGCGGTTTAAAATAAAAGAAATGAATAGCAATAAGAGCAATGTTTTGGTGTTAATCACAGGAGTTATATTATCGGTTTTTCTCATAATGTTTGGTTTGGGAATGTGGAGCTCCCTTGTAAATTACATAGCAAATATCGGCGAAGAGACAAAGTATAATTACAGTTATTACCTTAAATCTATAGATGAAATTCAAAGTTTTGAAGGCACTGAAAAAATAAATAATAAAGAGATGACACTTATTTTAGATGATGATACTTCTAAAAAAATTCTTTTATCAGGTATAGATTCAGATTGTCGGTTTTATGATTTCTCAATAGCTGATAATGAAACCGGAGCATTTATATCTACAAATGTAAGCCAAAAGTTTATGATTAATATAGGAGATGAAATTAAGCTCAAGGATCCTGACAGTAAAAAGGTTAGTAATATAAAAGTTAAGTCGATTGTAGAAAACAGTAATGGATTTTACATATTTATGAACCGCTTGAATATGAATAAGCTTATTGAAAAAGATACAGGTTATTACAATGTGCTTTTAAGTGAAAATAAATTAGATATTGATAAGAATTATATTTTTAAAGAAGTAACAAGAGATAGCTTGACTTCTGATGTGGAGAGCGTTTCTAACAGGTTGATTCCGTTATGTATGCTAATAATAGTTATTTCAATCTGTATTTGCATAATACTCATACTTATATTGATTAAAATACAGTTTGATCGTAGCTCTTTTTCGGCATCGCTTGTTGGGTGTTTCGGTTATAATCTGGGTGAAATATCTTCAATATATATGTTTCCAATAAAGGCATCGCTTATTATAGGACTGATTCTTGGTATCCCGGTATCATATTTTATATTCAGAGCCCTATGGCCTGTGCTTACTGTGTCTATGGATACATATATCGAAGTTAACTATAATTGGTACTGCTACCTTATAATAGGTGTTATTTATGTGATCTGTTATTTTATTAGCATATTACGTTTTAGAATGAACTTAAAAACAGTAGATTATGCAACGGCTATGAAAGCAAGAGAATAATCTAAATTATAAAGAGGAGGTGAGACACAAATGTATAAGAAAAGTTATGACTGCATTATAGTTGGTTCCGGTCTTGGTGGGTTGTCTGCAGCAGCATATCTTGCTAAGCACGGGAAATCTGTATGTGTATTGGAACAGGCAAAAAACTTCGGTGGTTATGGTCAGACTTTTGTTAAGGATGGTTTTGCATTTGATTGTGCTATACATTCTGTATTTAATTGGAGGTTTGTTCGTTCTTGCCTTGAAGAATTGGGAGGTAATACAAAATTAGGTGTTGCTCCAGCAAGAAGAGGAGATCATATTATTTTTGAAGATGATGATTATTGGGCAACAACATTTCCATATATGACAGAACAGCTTCAGGAAAAATTTCCAGAGGAGAAAGAGGCGATAGCAAAATATTTTGGAGAGCTTGTAGAATCACTCGAGATTCTGACAGCTATATATTCTGAAACAGACTCAAATCAACAGGAAATCTGGAAAGTAGTTCGAAAATATCCGCACCTTTGGCTAAATTCACTTGAAGATGTTTTGGATCATTATTTTAAATCACATGATTTGAAGGCATATATTTTGGGAACACATGATGCCTATCTATATGACTATGTTTGGTACTATTCAGCTTATCATTTGTTTCATATAAAGCAAATTAATGAGGGTCATGCAATAAAAGGCGGAAGTCGCAATCTTGTTGAAGAGTTTGTCCGTATAATTATTGAAAATGGCGGTGAACTATATAACAATTCACTTGTTAGAAAAATTGTTGTTGAGAATAATAAAGCTACCGGAATTGTCCTTGATGATGGAACTGAAATAAAAGCAACCAACGCAGTTATTTCGAATGCCGATGCAAAATTGACCATAGAAAAAATGATAGGTAAAGAGAATGTACCAAAGACAATGCTTGATGAATTTAATTTATGGGACAAAGCTGGATATTCACTTTCTTATTACATAGTTAATCTTGGTCTTGATATTGATTTACATGAGAAATACGGCATGGAATATGATCTTACAATATATTTTCCTTCAAAAGATATTCCACGTGTGCATAAAGATATAAATAATAATGTGTTACCGGATGATTTCTGGCTTTGGATGGTATTTCCATCAGTTAATGATCCGACTGTTGCACCTAAGGGGTGTTCTACAGCTATTATTTCCATGCTTGTTCCTTATACCATGCTTAATGAGACAGACTGCGAAAAGGATTATTTCGATGGTTTCCGTAAGGTAAAGGATAAAGGTGAGAAATACTATTCTAAAAAAGAAGAAATTGCAAATAAGATGATTGCTATGGCAGAACGTGTATTTCCTGAACTCTCAGAGCATATTGTTGTTAAAGAAATATGGACACCACAAAGCTTTCAGGATAATACACTTAACCATCATGGAGCTACTATAGGATTTAGGAAGTTGCCTCCTACAGGAAAAACCAAGCATTCGATGAATTCGCTAGGGATGCCTGCGTGTACCGATATCGATTCCTTTTACATGGTTGGTCACTGGACTGAATTTGGTCTTTCAGCTGGATCAGTAATAAATTCAGGAAGAACTGTTGCATATAAAATTTTAGATATTCCATTGCCTCCAAAATGTATTTCTGATAAGAATGATCGTGTAAGGAATTTTAGTAAGGAGGTTTTGGATTAATTACAATGTTGTTGAATAAAATGATAAAAAACCATGTACCGACATCATTTGACGTTCCGCATATAGCAAGGCTATATGCGGAAATATGTAATTATTATGGTTATAAAATATCTCCACAAATGGCTTTTGGAATAGGTATGGGGATCTCCTTTGAGTACATGAGAGCTGAAAATTATAAGCTTTTTCCTGATTTTACTGTTCAGGGAACATATTTTAACGGCAGTTTCTCAAAAGATCGTCGTCGTCTTGCTAGAAATTTACGTGTATGGCTTGATGTTTATAGAGGGAATTCTGATAAAAAAGCATATGAGAGCTATTTGGGTATGTTATCACTTGGTATGCCGCTTATTGTTGAGGTAAATCTTTCATTATACAAGAGCTTTCTTGAACAGAGATATAAAGCAATTATTGCAACATGCGAATATGCAGAACGTATATATAATATACCTCAGGATTATTTTATAAATGCGTATTCCATAATTATTGCAGGTGTGGACAAAGAAACTCGTGATATTGTTTGCCTTGATGTTAATCTTAAAGGAACAATAATAATTCCATACAACGAATTTATGCAAATGCATTCTTACAAAAGTGAGTATATTAATGCGGAATACGAATGGACAGATATATTGATTCCAAAGCACAAACGGCTTAATCCTCCTGAATTTGCTTTGCTTGAATCAATTAGGGATGACATAAGAAACCTTGAATCACCACCTGTTTTTGATGATAATTACATTATTGGAATAGACGGTATGAGACAGCTATATATAGATGTAATAAACCGAATGAGTCCTCTTACAGGTGAGAAGCTAAAGGATTCTTTTGAGAAAATATACTATACCAGTGAAATACTATATGGAAGAACAGGTCTATATAGGAAGACCTATTCCCAATTTCTTTATGAAGCAAGCAAGTATTATCCTGAATTTTCAGAGCCTGCGATTAAGTATGAAAAGCTTTCTGAAGAATGGAGTGCATTGTTGGATTTAATAAAAAATGTTATGCTGGCAAAAAATGAAGTTAATGATATTGTACAGGCTTTGGAACATATCATTAACTCCGAAGTAGATGCCTGTGAGCTATTAAAGTTCACTACAGATAATATTTATAAAAAGGTCTGCAGCAGAACCAAAGAGGAAAATACAGTTTTATTGGAAAGACGGAAGGGTGATTTTTAATGATGAAATACGTGTCTAATATAAGTCATTATATGGGTTCGCACTGCAGCTCTACTTTAACTAGCGATATATTGCGCAAATATGATATTGATTTAAGTGAAGAAATGTGTTTTGGAATCGGTTCAGGGCTTGGTTTCCTATATAGAAAATGTTGGTCACCATCTTACTATATGATACTAGGTCGCGGCAATGATCTTGAAGAAAAGATCGGTCAACATTTAGGTGTTTTCACAGATATTAATATATCGTATGATGATGATATGGCATGGAATGAAGTGAAAAAATTAATTGATTCGGACAAACCTGTACTTCTGGACGTTGATGCTTCGCTTCTTCCATATATGAAGTCCCGGTTTGCTCTTTTTGATTATGTTCGTTATGGCGGCCATAAAGCTTGCCTTGTAGGCTATGATGATGATAAACGAGAGGCAGCGTTATTTGATTATGCTTGGCAAAACATACAGTATGTGAGTTATGAAGAACTTCAAGCAGCTCGCAATTCAGATACAGGTGAGTTTCCATCGGCAAATATGTGGATAAGTTTCTATTTACCGGATAAGAAAGTGAAAATAGAGGATGCTGTTTTTAGAGGAATAGGATACAACATACATACTATGAAGCATCCTGTAACAACTCAGACTGGACTTAATGGAATGGGAAAATTCTTGCATCAGGTAACTTATTGGCCTATTGAAAAAAGCGAGGAACAGGTTAGAAAAAATGCATTTATAGCATATATGATGTTAGAGAAAGTTGGAACAGGGGGAGGAAATTTCCGAAAGATATATGCAAGATTTCTTAAAGAAGCCGGAAACCTGCTTGGAATTAGCGACTTGCTTAATATGAGTAATACATATTTCGATTTGGCTCGTAATTGGTCTGAGATAGCGGGCCTCCTGAAAATTGGAAGTGAAGATATTTCAGCCGGCATTTTTAAAGATGATGCTAAAGTCTCCAGAATTTTAGAGGAGACCGAAGAAATTGAAAAATGGGCAATTGACGAACTTGAACGGATAGTTAGTAAAAGTTTTGAAAGCGGATATTTGTTTATTAGTTAAATATTAGGTTAGGTGGTGAGTATAAATGGGCAAGATTAAAGTTTTGGTCATTAATGGTACACAGGCAACTAAAGAAAAAATTGGTTTAAAAAGAGGAAATAGCAATACGGGTTTTGTACTTGACTATATAGAGGTAAAGCTTAAAGAAGTTTTACCTGATTGTAATATTGAAAATATACTATTAAATGAGCAAAACATTGAAACCTGCAATAGTTGCGTAATATGTTGTGTTCCCGGGGGCAGATGTCCATTGCAGGATATGGCTGGTGATAGTGTAGATATTATAATAAATAGGATGATGGAAGCAGACGTGATTATATTTGGTGTCCCTGTTTATTGTATGGATATCCCAGGTAAGACGAAAACCTTTTTTGACCGGATTGCACAATATTTTCATCTTCCTGTACTTATTGCAAAGCCGTGCATTTCTTTAACAACATTTAATCTGTCCGATGATATTGCAAAGCTGTATATGTCTACTGCACTTAAAATGTTGGGTACACAGTTTATTGGCAATCTGAGTGCAAATGTGCTGGGAGATGTTTTTGGGAATTTCTTTATTGATAATAAGGATGAATTTGATGTAACTCTAGATGAGACACTTTCGATATTAAAGAGGGTAGTTGCTAAAGAAATTACCATAGAACCTTCAGAGCATGACAAAGAAATATTTGAGAAGGTAAAACAGCGGTGGATTAAGAATAAAAAATATACAAAGATGGCATATGATTTTTGGAAGGAACGTGGATTATTAGATGCGGAATACTATTACTGATGTAAAGATTGTGCTCAAAGGAATAGGTTTTCCTGAATTCTCTGGTACATCTACTTATATCAGGACTGTTGGCCATAACATTCTCGTGGATACAGGTTCATTAGAACATAGGGAACAGCTTCTGATGAACCTGGGTAAGTTGTCTTTAAAACCTCAGGATATTGATACCATAATTTTGACACATATGCATATAGACCACTTTTCAAATTTAAGTATATTCCAAAATGCAAAAATTTATACAACCAAAGCAGAACTTAAGTCATATGAAGGTGTTGTTTTAATGAAAAATACGTATAATGAAACATCGGCTATGAATCAGGTTTTCAATAACTCAAATTGGAAAATGTTCTATAACAGTGGAATTATGGATGATCAGAAAAAGAAAATATATCAAAGTATATTTCCATTAACCAAGAAGCAGTATGACAACATGGTTTTCATTGATAATATGGAAAAATTAATTGATACATTGGAAATTATACGGTTTTATGGACATTCTGAGGATCCGAGAGGTATTAGATTAAATTATAGAGGCCGGTCAATTGTTATCTGTGGAGATGCTGTTACAAATAAACGTTGGTATGAACGTGTTGTTGAAAATAGCATTCCTGATGGTGATTATGAAAATATTGTACGCAATATCGCTATTGCTTCAGAAAATACAGATGTGCTAATACCGGGACATGGGCTTCCATTTGAGTTGAAAACTAATTCATATGATAAGAGCTTTATGTTATTATGATTGTGTATAGGAGGATGCAATATGTGTACAAAAAAAGTTGCAATTATTGGAGGTGGCATTGCCGGCATTTCAGCTGGTTGTTACCTTCAGAGAAATGGGTTTAAAACTGCGATCTATGAGAAAGCAAGTGAGTTGGGCGGGTTGTGTACATTTTGGAGGCGTAAGGATTATGTTTTCGATATATGTATGCATATGTTTTGCGGTGTTAATGCAAAAAACCAATATTATAAGTTATGGGATGAGATAGGTATATTCGAATATACAGAAATGCTGGAAATAGAATTTATTAAAGATATAGAGTATGAAAAAGGTAAATATTTTAGATTGTATTGCGATCTTGAGAAGTTTAAGGATGAGTTGATAAGAGTTGCACCGGAAGATAAACAGGTAATACAGGAATTCATAGATGGAATTATTGGGTTCCCTGAATTCAGTGATATTGACAAACCGAAAGAGTTAATGACAATACAATACAAACTTAAATTTATGAGCATGAATCAAAATGCATTTAAAATAATAAAATACTGGAGTGGAATGAGTGTTGATAGTTTTCTTGATTTGTTTCACCATAAGAACAGGATGAGAAGAATATTTTATTCCATTTTAGCTTGTGGAGGTAGAATGACTATGTCCTACCTTATGTCAGTATTATCACAATTTAAAGTTGGAGGAATAGGATTACCGGTTGGTGGAGCAAAAGCTCTGACAGAAGCATTACTTAATTGCTATAATGCTAGTGGAGGTCAGGTAGAAAAAAATGCCGAAGTGAAAAAAGTGTTAATAGAAGATGGAAAAGCCACTGGGATTGAGTTGGCATCGGGAAAGAAGATAGAAGCAGATATTATTATATCAGCTTGTGATGGTTTGGATACTATTTATAAATTAGTTGGTGAAGAGTATATTGATTTGGAAATACTAAAAACATACGAAATGTTAGAACCTAATACTTCAATAATACAGATTTCATTAGGTATAGCAAAGGAATTAGAAAGTGAAATATGTAGTATTAATTACATGCTTGATGAAGAAATAAAAGTTGATGACAAATATACTTGTGATAATATTGATGTAAAGATAGTTAGGAATGATCATGTGAAATTACCAAAGGGGAAAAATATTATAGAAGTCACTTTATATGCTTCTTATGATTATTGGATGAATTTGAGGAATACCGATAAGGAACTCTATGTTAAAGAAAAAGGGCGAATTGCTGACATTGTTATAGATTCATTGGACCAGCGTTTTCATATAAAAGAAGCCATTGAAGTAATAGATGTTTCAACTCCTGCAACCATTAAGAATTATACAAACAACCGAAATGGAAGTATTCTTGGATGGTTGTGCGATAAAGAATACTCAAATGTAGTCTTAAAAAAGAAGCTTAGCAAGGTAAAGAATTTTTACATGACAGGAATGTGGTTAGAATTAGGCGCAAGTATGCCGGCGTCGGCAAAACTTGGTAAAGATGTTGCACATATTATTTGCCATGATAATAATTTAAAGTTTAGATTAGATACTTGAACTATTGTCGATAAAGCTTTTATTTTCAAAGGAAGGTATACAATAATTTAAATGCTCTTTGTGAGAATATCTGAAATTCCAATTTTACGATATAATGTTATAAAAAATGCCAGTGTTTGATGTTGAATATGTAAATATTTAATAATAAAATATGGCTGTGGGCTATTTTGTTAAGAATTCGGTTATAGCGACAATTATACTTGTTATGTGCATTTCTGCAATTTTCTCATTATATTCCATTGTGGAATCAACCTTTAAGGCGTTTGTCAAGTCCATATTCTGTTTTGAAGATGAACCGTCGGGAATTCAGGTTTCTAAGACTCAAGCACCGGAATTCATTGACAGAATAAAAGCTTTGAGGAATAAAATCGGTTTTCCTAAGTTTGATAAGATATTACTTAGGGTTTCCTTAACGACACAAAAACTATTATAAATACTGGAATTCAAGGCTGT
>CAZLZR010000062.1:0-29019 GCA_964564015.1 uncultured Acetivibrio sp. | reverse complement strand
CGAATTCAATTTGTTGGTACTTGATAACCCCCGATGGGATTTTTGCGACCTACAGCTGAGGACTTTTTTCAGAGCATAGCTTTTTCTCATTAAGCGATGGTTGAGATTTTACGATATATAAATTATGTAAAGATTTTGTATAATCCGAAGGGAGATAACTTTATGACAAAAGACACATATAATGTAATACGTGATTTAAGTGAACAGCTTAAGGTTCTTGTAAATAATAAATAAATTTCCAAATGATCAAAAACTTATAAAAGTTTGCAATTTTACTTCGTTTTATGGTATCATTTATATATGTTTATCATTTCCTAAAGCTTTTCCAGATTTATTAACATTTATAATGAGTATTCTTTAGCTGCATTACATTTATTAAACTAAGGAGGGTAATGCTAATGGAAGGAATGCAAATAGTAGTATTTACTCTTAACGATGAAGTATGCGGGGTGGACACTACACAAGTGAAAGAAATTGTCATGTATGAAACGCTTACCAAAATGCCCAAAATGCCTCAATTTATTGATGGAATAATCAACTTAAGAGGTATGGTTGTACCGGTTGTGAACCTTAACAAAAGGTTTGATCTTGGTAATACTGAGATTACAAAAAAGACTAAAATTATCATTACCGACCTGTCCGGCAAATTGGTAGGGTTTATTGTTAATGACGTTTCAGAAATAATAAAACTTCCCGCTGAGAGTATTGAAAATACACCGGAAATTATCAGAAAAATAGACAATTCTTATTTGAAAAACGTTGGTAAGAATGGCGAAAATTTAATATCGATACTAGATTTAAGTACGATTTTAACAGATACTGAAATAAAGAACATTGAGAGCAACCACCTGGAAATAAATTAGTCACAGTGTGTTTGGCTTATTTCATAATAAAATCTTTAAATAAAAAAGAGCATACCAGCTCTTTTTTTTATGTTTACATGATTGCAAAAAATAACGGGTCAATCTGTGCAAGACTAAAACGTAGAGTCTAAAGTATAATTCAGTATAATTCCACAATATTGAATAATAATAAGCAATAAATGAAAATAATACTACCAAGAATTCTTAGGAGAGTAAATTTGATGAAGGTATTTAAACATAAAAGCAAAAGAAAAAATACATCAGTAAATACTTCCGTGTGCAATTGTATTAGCAAGAATATTGAAAAAAATATTGAAAAAATTAAAAGCGAATTAGGAGCCCCAAGTGATTTGACTATAAAGATATTTGAACAGGATAATAACAAAGGATTGAAATATGCAAACATATTTATTGAAACTCTTGTAAACAAGGATAGTGTAGACAGCTTGTCTACAAATATGATAGAAACTTTAAAGCAAAACAATAATCAGGAGGTTTCAACACCTGAGGAGTACTTCAGAATATTTAGGAATTATTCTTTGAGTTTTAGGAAGTCAGAGGAAGGATCAGACTTTGATTCTTTGTTAAACGATTTGTTATCGGGAAAAACAGTACTTTTGGTCGATGGATATGATATGTTCATTTCTATCGATATTTTTTCTATTGAGGGGCGTGCTGTTGAGGAACCATCTACTCAAAGCGTAGTCAGGGGTCCAAAGGAAGGCTTTGTCGAAGAAATAAATGTAAATATATCACTTGTTAGAAACAGACTTAAAACCAAAGACTTAAGAATTGAAAGTTTAACTATAGGAAATATATCAAATACAAAAATTAAGTTAATGTACATAGATAACATTGCAAAAAAAGATATTGTTGATGAAATAATACGCAGGCTTCGTAAGATAAAAATAGATGCTGTTTTAGACAGCGGAAATATAGAAGAATTAATCAAGGATGACAGGTACTCTATTTTCCCGGAGTTGTTAAATTCAGAAAAACCAGATTCTGTTGCTGCGAATCTGCTGGAAGGAAGAGTTGCTATTTTTGTAGACGGAAGTGCATATGTTCTTACAGCGCCAGCTCTGTTTGTTGAATTTCTTCAGGTGAGTGAAGATTATTATCATCATTTCATAGTTTCTACATTCATCCGTATAATAAGATATGGTGCTTTTCTTCTTACGCTTTTTGTTCCTGCGCTATTTGTTTCATTAATTACATTTCACCAGGAGATGATTCCGACACCATTGCTGATAAACATTGCATCACAGCGTGAAGGTGTCCCGTTTCCAGCCTTTGTTGAAGCAATGTTGATGGAGAGTGTGTTTGAAATTCTAAGAGAAGCGGGAATAAGAATGCCAAGAGTTATCGGCCCTGCTATTTCAATTGTTGGTGCCCTGGTTTTAGGTCAGGCAGCTGTCGAAGCTGGTATTGTGTCTGCGTTTATGGTAATAGTAGTGTCAATTACTGCTATTTCAAGCTTTGCAATACCAAATTACTCATTGGCTAATGCTATAAGGTTAATAAGGTTTGCCCTAATGGTATCGGCAGGAATGTTTGGATTATATGGTGTTTTTATGGGATTTATTGCAATGCTCCTTCACTTATGCAAATTGAAATCAATCGGGATTCCCTATATGACTCCCGTTGCCCCTAAAATAAAAAATGCCACAAAGGATACCATTATAAGGTATCCTTTGTGGTTGAATAAAACGAGGCCTGCTGGAATCAGTGGGCTAAACGTGCCAAGGGTAGATGCAGATAATGTTGTGACAAAAAAAGAAAAGGAAAATCCGGAATTTAGGTGATATATATGAAAAAGTTATTAATTGTGCTTACAATACTGGCAAATATGTTTATAGGCGGATGTTTATCTGAAGAGTTAACGGATATAGGGATAGCCGTTTCTATGGGAATTGATAAGTCAGAAGAAGGCTATTTGATTACTTATCAAGTAATGAATCCAAAAGCAATTTCAGCAAAGGCTCCCAATGAGGCGCCTATTGTGTTATACACAGAAAGTGGAAAAGATCTGTTTCAGACAATAAGGAAGATTACGAAACAATCTCCTAGAAAAATGTACCATTCTCACTTGAGAACAGTTATTTTTGGTGAAGAAATTGCTAAAGAAGGTATTAAAGAAATGCTGGACTTTTTTGTCCGTGAACACGAATACCGTACTGACTTTTATTTTCTTATAGCAAAAGAAACAACCGCACATAATATTTTGAAAGTCATAACGCCTTTGGAATCGGTATCACAAATGGAAGTATACAGTGCTCTTGAAAGATCTGCGAAAGTATGGGCGCCAACAAAAGCTATTAAAATTTTTGAACTTGTCAACAAGATTATTTCTGACGGAGATAACCCGGTAATAACTGGAGTTGAGATTCTTAACCCTAATGATAAGTCCGATTCCAATGACAACATAAAGCTGAGTGATGGTACTAAATTATGTGTAACAAGCTTGGGGGTATTTAAAAAGGATAAGCTTGTGGGCTGGCTGTCGGAGAATGAAAGCAGGTCTTATAACTATATCATCGGAGAAGTGGAAAGTACAGTAGGAGATATTGAATATGAACAAAACCATATATCTTTTGAGGTCATTAAAGCAGAATCAAAAAGAAAAGTTTATATGTTAAATGGTAAACCAGCTATAAATGTTGAGATTAATTTGACACATGATATTAATGCAACCACAGGTGATTTAGACCTGACAGAAGAAAATGTTATTGAAAAACTGAATGATAAAATTGAAGAAAAGTTGACAATTCTTTGTAATAATGCAGTAAAACGGGTAAAAGAGGATTTTGGAACAGATATCTTCGGGTTTGGTGAATATATACACAGAGCTTATCCAAAATTATGGAAGGATATAAAGGATGATTGGAATAGTGAATTTACCAAGCTTCCGGTAAACATTAATGTAAAGGTTAAAATAAATAATTTGGGTTTAGGTACTAAATCTATTTTTTCGAAAGGGGATTGAAAGTGAATACTCTAACTATCTTAGCAGTTTTGGTTTTTGCTATTGTGTTGTCTTTGTTAGAAGTTCCAAAAATGCTTCAAAGCAAATCATACAGGGAGTTTTGGAGTTTTTCTGTGTTACTGCTTTTCGGTGTTACCCTGGTGATTCTAAAATGTTTGGGTGTACCATTATCCACTCCATCTGACTGGGTAGCATGGTTATTTTCACCGGTATCGGATTTGATAAAGCCAATTTTTAAATAGAGATGAAGGGATATTCGGGATGAATAAAATCATAATATCAAACCGCCAATTAGGGCTTTTACTGTCAGGTTTTATGTTTGGCTCTGCTCCGCTTCTAATTTCATCGAGTGTTGCAGCTTTGGCAGGGCCTGATTCATGGATCTCAATAATTATTGCAGCCATTGCTGGATTGCTTGTTGTTTGGATTAATAGTTTTCTAGGTGAATTGCATCCTGGGAAAACACTTTTAGAGGTTATGCAGATAGAATTGGGTAGATGGCTGGGTAGTTTTTTATCTGTTTGTTTTGTTTTAATAACCTTTATCACAGGTACTCAGGTTATATGGTATGTGGGAGATTTCTTTACAACCATGTACATGAAAGGAATATCAAATTATTATATAAATATTTTATTTGTAGCTGTATTAGCAATTGCACTACTATATGGTTTGGAAGCTATGTTTAGGGCAGTTGAAATTTTTTTCATGGTTGCTTTTCCACTTATGATTCTATCTCTGATTATGCTTGCTCCTCAAGTTAAAGTAGATAACTTGTTGCCAATTATGGAAAATGGAATAATCCCTGTAATTAAGGGCGTAATTCCAATTCTGAACCTTGCTGTCATGCCGCTTATAGTATTAAATATGATTTTTCCAGCTAAAATAGGAAATTTGAAACAGGCTCGAAAAGCAATGCTTTCTGGTTATTTTTTAGGATTTATTACATTGGCTTTCGCAATTATGTTTTGTATTCTTGTCTTAGGGAGTACTGTTACTGCAAATTTACGCTTCCCGCTGTTTACTGTAACAAAGGAAATCAATGTAGGTACTATATTTTCAAGAGTTGAGGCTTTGATTGTATTTGTCTGGATTGTTACCAATTTTATTTCTACATTTACTTTTATATATGCAAGTATTAAAGGATTATCCCAACTTTTAAAACTTAAGGATTATAGAATATTAGTTTTGCCAATTATTTTAATTGTGGCTGTTTATTCAGGGTTTATATATAAGAATGTTCCATATGAGATCAGGTGGGACAATTTGGTTTGGACACCTTTGGCGTTTACTTTTGGTTTTTTTATGCCTTTATTGCTGCTTATTGTTTCCTTGATAAGAAAAAAGATTGTCAAGCAACAGAACAATTGTAGATGAAAAAATCCTTGAACTTAGCTTTATAGTTTTTCATCTTAGAAAGGGTGAGTTTCCTATATGAATAAAACCGTAATCTCGAACTATCAATTAACAATTCTAACATCAGTTGTGGTAGTTGGGGCTACACCACTTATAATTCCGTCTCTGGTTGCAACTTTAGCAGGAAAGGATTCCTGGCTTTCTGTAATAATTTCAGCTGCAGCAGGATTGCTGATTGTCTGGATTTATACTTATTTAGCCGGATTATATCCGGAAAAGACTATCGTGGAGGTTATGCAGCTGTTGCTTGGTAAATGGTTCGGAGGTTTTACAGCAACCAATTTTGTATTTATAGCACTTATATCAACTACTAATATTATATGGTACATAGGTGATTTTTTTACAACTGTATACATGATCGAAAGCTCAAAATATTATATTTCTATTTTATTTACAGTTGTTTTGGCAATTGCTCTTTTATACGGTCTAGAAGCTCTAGCCAGAGCTAGAGAGTTATTATTTGTTTTTGTTTTTCCGCTTTTTATTATGGTTATACTATTTGTTATTCCAATTTGTAAAACCGATAACTTGCTACCAATTGCGGAAAATGGAGTGGTTCCTGCAGTTAAAGGAGTATTCCCGTTATTGAACAATGCTGTTTTTCCTATCTTGTTTTTATTAATGATTTTTCCGGCTAATGTCAAGGATATAAGAAAAGCAAAAAAATCGATTTTTGGAGGTTACCTGCTTGGAATACTTGAAGTATTTGCTGGTATGATAATATGCGTGTTGGTTATTGGGAGTGAACTTACTACATACTTGAGATATCCACTTTTCACGGTTACAAAGGAAATTGATGTTGGTACGATATTTTCACGGGTTGAAGCGTTAATAGTGATTGTCTGGTTGGTTATAAGTTTTTTTGCAGCGTGTATTTATTTTTATGCCGGGGCTATCGGTCTGTCACAAGTTTTAAAACTTAAGGATTATAGAAAAATTGTTCTGCCTCTGTCGTTAATAGTAGCTGTTTATTCGGGTGCTATATACAAAGATGTTCCTTATCAGATTAATTTTGACATAATGGTGAGAACCCCCGCTTCAATAGCTATAGGGTTTGTTATGCCTGTTGTGCTTTTGATTATTTCCTTAGTACGGAAGAAGAATACAAAGGAATGCTGAAAATATAGCACAGGATATATTTTCAGCATTCCTAACTCTTATACATTAAATCTGAAAAGTGTAACATCGCCGTCGTTCATTACATATTCCTTGCCTTCTGAGCGTACCAGACCTTTTTCCTTTGCAGCAGTATATGAACCGCATTCCATAAGGTCTTTGAAAGCCACTATTTCAGCACGAATAAAACCTCTTTCAAAATCAGTGTGAATTTTTCCGGCAGCCTGAGGAGCCTTAGTCCCTTTTACAATTGTCCAGGCTCTTACTTCCTGTGGTCCGGCGGTAAGGAAGCTGATAAGTCCCAATAATTTGTAACTCGCCTTTACAAGCCTGTCCAAGCCTGATTCAGATAATCCGAGTTCTTTTAGAAACTCAGCTTTTTCTTCATCTTCAAGTTGAGCAATCTCTTCTTCGATTTTAGCACATATAACCATTACCTCGGAACCTTCCTTTTTGGCATGTTCTATAAGCTCCTGCAAAAGGGGATTTGAGGCTGTGTCATTTAATCCGTCTTCAGCAACATTCGCAGCGTATAATACAGGTTTTGAAGTAAGTAAAAACAGCTGATCAACCATCTTTTCCTGTTCGGCATCAAATTTCATTGATCTTGCAGGTTTACCTTCGGAAAGGGTTTTTAATATAGGCTCATAGAGATCTAATTCGGCCTGGAATTTTTTGTCGCCTGATTTCAGCATTTTGCGGGTCCGGTCAATTCTTTTCTCCATAACCTCAAGATCAGCTAAAATGAGCTCCATTTCAATGGTTTCAACATCACGCACAGGACCTACCGATCCATCAACGTGAACGATGTTGCTATCCTCAAAACACCTTACAACATGTACAATTGAGTCTACTTCACGTATATGGGACAAAAACTTGTTGCCAAGACCTTCGCCCTTGCTTGCACCTTTTACAAGACCTGCAATGTCAACAAATTCTATTGCAGTAGGAGTAACTTTTTCAGGATTGTACATCTTTGCCAGTTTATCAAGTCTTTCGTCGGGAACTGCCACTATACCGACATTTGGTTCTATTGTACAAAACGGATAATTTGCAGATTCGGCACCTGCCTTTGTAATAGCATTAAACAATGTACTTTTGCCCACATTAGGCAGTCCAACTATTCCTAATTTCATTGATAACATCTATCCTTTCTGATTATCAACACCAACTATTCCTGCTGATATCATTTAAACTAATTAGTAAACCAAACTAAATTATATATTATAAAAACCTTCAATGCAACAAGTATGCAAAGTTTGCAAACAGCATTTAATACAATTGAAAACCGGGTGCTTCGAAACAGATTTCTAAATCATGTTTGTAAACTTTTTTGGGAATAAATTTTTTAATAACTCAAGAATAACAAATGCAACGCCTATTGTGTAAATGGGGTGGAGAGGAAATACATATCTTGAATTGCCTTCGAGCACGAACATCATTGCATTAAAATATGCAAAAATCAATAGTATGAAGGTTGTAAAGTCTATTTTTCTGTAATGTTTAAATCTGTATAAGGAATATACTATAAAGGCAAAAAGCATCATGTAAAAGGGAGGGTACAATAGTCTCTCCAGTTTGACTGCCTTAGATGTTATTGGGTGCCAGGTGTTTTCGGCAATGGTTAGTGACCACATAATATCATCGGTTTTTAAGAAATATGAGTTGGCAATTCGTTTAAATGCAAGTTTTATGAATTTAAAGGGATGTTCCTTTATCCATTTGTATGCTAGCTCTTTTCCAACCTTGTGGATTGCCATTTCATCAAATCCGGTTTCGGTCTTGTATTTAAGAAAGGGACTATCGGGGTACTTGTAAGGGTCACTCCATGAACCGGTTGCATAGTCGTTATTATTTACATATATAACATAACCGCCATTGGTAGAGAAAACGGGTTCGCCAAAGACGATATAATTTCTTATTATCCATGGAGCTACAACTACAGCAACAGCTGCTGCAAATGAAACTATATATATTATTTTCTTTTTTAAATTCAGATCTTTCTTAATAAACATAAAAAGGGCATAGATAGCTGGTATAAACATTCCTATTGGTCTAACAAGAGTAAGATATCCAATTAACAAACCGATCAGAAACGGATTGTTTTTGTTAAAAAACAGATATATTGAAAGCATCAAAAGTGCCGAGAATAATATCTCAGAGCAATGTATGCTGTTATAGGCTATAGCAAGGGGCGAAAACGCAAATAACACCAGAGAAATCAATGCAATTTTTTCATTAAAGAACTGTTTTGCAAGCTTATAGGTTAAAAACATTATCAATGTAGAAAGCACGACATTGAAGAGCTTTCCAACAATAAGATTCGAGCCGAAAATAAGATATAATAAGGCCAGAGTTCCGGGGTACCCTATTGGTCGAAATGCGGTCGGATTACCAGGAGTTCCTGTATAATAAGGGTAAATACCATTTAAAAATCCTTTACCTTGTGATAACTCGACGCCCTTGACGTGATACCACATAAAGTCTGTTTCGGGATATGTTGGAATAACAATTATCCAAATAATCCTTGCAATTATTCCTGCCAATATAATTAAAAGGTAATGATGTTTTTTTATGAAATCAATAGTTTTGTGTGACATAGCGTCTCCTTGTGTTGTTTTTATATAGAACATTTTACTTATCTTTATAAGGTTATGTCAAGGTTATTATCGAGTTAAAGGGGATGCATTTAATAAATATGAAGAAAAATATTCCAGAAACTTAAGTTCCGCAGTCTAGAGCCTGTAAATACTCCTCGGGGTCGAGCAAAACTCGCTTCGCTCAAACAATGCTCTCCCTTTCCTCGTCGTATTAACAGGCTCTACAACTTGCTTCACAATGTTTCTTCCACATTTTTCTTCAATTAAATAATATACACCCAGTTAAAGGGAACTTAAAAGGGGCTTGAAGCCCCTTATTTGCCTAAAATGCGCTGTATAATACGTTGTAGGAAGGATTTCTTTACAGGTGAGCTATGGTTTTGCTTAACATCTGGATTTTTTTTGACAGACTCAGTGGTGATTGGCTTTGATGGCGTTGGTACAGGTTTGGTGCTTGTATGCGTAGGCCTTGAGTGTTTGGCCGGATAATCTTTATATGGTTTTCTTAAAGGCCTATGGTTTGTGTTTGCATCAACTGACCGATTTTTTTGCTGATATGGTTTTTGCTGTGAAGGCTTCTTTTGCGTCGATTGTGAGTTGGTACGTTGAGAACTGACATGCAATGAGTTTGCTCTTGCCCATTTATCGGCTTCGGATTTTTGCTGCTTGTACATTTCTTCGGTGGGCAATTCTCCTTCGGTTATCATAGCTCCTATATGTTCCTCTATAGCATAAAGCGTCATAATGTCATCACCTGTAACTAAAGTGAGGGCACGACCTCCGTTTCCGGCTCTGCCGGTACGACCGATTCTGTGCACATAACTGTCTTTCTCAACAGGGACATCATAATTTATAACAAGGGACAAATTATCAATATGGATTCCACGGGCAGCAACATCTGTGGCTACCAGCAAGTGAAACTCGCCATGCTTAAACTGTTGAATGGTCTTCATCCGCCTGCCTTGAGGGATATCTCCGTGTAACGCCTGGCAGGCATATCCTTTTTGTGTTAAGAATTTTTGAACTCTGTCAACTGCAACTCTGGTGTTACAGAAGATCATACAGCTTTCAGGCCGCTCTATTAAAAGCAGATGGTTTAGTTCAGTATTTTTTTGCCGGGAATCAACGCGGTAATATACCTGTTCAATTGAATCAACTGTCTTGGTCTGTGACTTGATTTCTATTGTTTTCGGTTGTTTCATATATTCCTTGCAAATTCTGCGTATTTCAGGTGGAATGGTAGCTGAAAATAACAGAGTTACTCTGTCTTTAGGTAGAGTTCTGATTATTTTTACCACTTGATCGAGAAAACCCATGTCAAGCATTCTGTCTGCTTCATCAAGCACCAGAAAACGTATATTTTTTGTTACAAGGTTTCCATTACGGATATGATCGTATACACGGCCAGGTGTCCCGGTTACGATGGAAGCTCCCCGCTTTAGTGCCTGAATTTCTATATTCATGCTGTGCTGACCATAAACAGCAGTTGTCCGGTGCTGAAGATGTTTTGCCATTTTTTTTAGTTCATTGTCTACCTGCACAGCCAACTCACGGGTTGGAGTAAGTACAAGACCTTGGGGACCTGAGGAATTCGGGTCGATAATCTGGAGCATGGAAACTCCGAAGACAGCGGTTTTACCGCTTCCCGTTTTACTCATTACAAGCAGGTCTTCATTATTTAAAATATTTGGGATTGCCTTACTTTGTACTTCTGTAGGAGTTTCAAAACCCATTTCTTCTAAAGCTTTTAAAATTGGGGGCGAAATGCCCAGATCGTTAAAACTGTTCTTCATTATAATCCTCTTTCGTAAGTGTTAGATGTATAAATTATATCATTTATCTCTGTATTGTTCCAATTTTTTTTCGGATGACAAATTTCGAGTATATATTAATCGTGAAAAAAAGTTATATGCTGTAAAAAAGTATTGCGCAAAAGGAAGGTGCTGTGATATACTTATAGTCAGAATAGTTGAGAAGAGTTTATTTTAGAAAAGTATATTAACTGAGAAGAGATGAGAAGAGACGAGGCTTAGAAGCGATAACTTAATTGCGTTTTGCATGCCAGAATTCTTTGTTCTGGCTTTTTTAGTTGGTTCAACTCTCATGTCTTCCTTGTGAGAACAAAGGAGGCATCAAAATGTTTTATCCATGCATTGAAGAAGTCAGGATTTTAGCCAGAGACTATAATATCATTCCTGTTTCAATGGAAGTTTATGCTGACATGGAAACACCTATCAGTCTTTTTAAAAGGTTTGAGCAAAGTAAGTACTGCTTTCTTTTAGAGAGCGTTGAGGGTGGTGAAAAATGGGGAAGATATTCAATTGTTGGGAAAAATCCCTTCATTACAACCAAAAGTTTTAAAAACAAAACCATAATTGAAGAAAGAGATGGGATGGTTTCTGAAGTTGAGGGTAACCCGGTTGAAGCAATACGGTCACTTATGGAGAAATTCAAGGGGGCAAGTATTCCAAGGATGCCAAGGTTTACAGGTGGGGCGGTAGGCTTTTTTGGATATGATATGATAAGGTATTACGAAGACCTTCCGGACATACCTGAAGATGATTTGAACCTTCCGGAAAGCCATTTTCTGTTTGCAGATGAGGTGTTGGTTTTTGATCACTTAAAGCAAAAGATTCATATTATAGTGAACCTGCATGTAAACGGAAATCTTGAAAGAAGTTATAACAGTGTTGTAGACAGAATTAAATCAATTTACAATGAAATACTCGAAACCAGATGGAAAACGACTGACAATTACAAGCCGGATATAAGTGAAAAGAATCCGGAACTTAAATATACAAGCAATGTTACTAAGGATAAGTATTGTGAAAATGTTATAAGGGCAAAGCAGTATATAAAAGATGGAGATATATTTCAGGTAGTGTTGTCTCAACGTTTATGTGTTGAAACCGCTCAGAGCCCGTTTAACGTATACAGGGCATTGCGGCTGATAAACCCCTCACCGTATATGTATTATCTGAAATTCAATAATTACAGTATTGTCGGGTCATCGCCTGAAATGTTGGTAAGGGTTGAAGAAGGTATAGTTGAGACTTGTCCTATAGCAGGGACAAGGAAACGGGGTCGAACCAAGGAAATAGATGAAGCTCTTGAAAAGGAGCTTCTAGCTGATGAAAAGGAACTGGCAGAACATACGATGCTGGTAGATCTCGGAAGGAATGATATTGGAAAAGTATCTTGCTATGGTACGGTAAAAGTAAAAAATTTAATGCATATAGAGAAATACTCACATGTGATGCATATTGTTACAAATGTTCAGGGAACTATCAGGGACGATAAAACTGCATTTGACGCAATGATGTCCATAATGCCAGCCGGCACATTGTCAGGAGCTCCTAAGGTTCGGGCGATGGAGATAATTGATGAACTGGAAAATGTAAAGAGAGGTCCTTATGGAGGAGCAATCGGGTACTTGAGCTTTAATGGAAATCTCGATAGTTGTATTACTATAAGAACTATGATTTTTAAAGATAACAAGGCATATATCCAGTCTGGCGCTGGAATAGTAGCCGATTCAGTACCTGAAAACGAATATGAAGAGTGCCTGAATAAGGCAAAAGCTCTGCTAAAAGCTATAGAGGAAGCTGGTGAGATAAGATGAACAGAAAAGTATTGATTATTGATAATTATGACTCCTTTACTTATAACCTGTATCAGTATATCGGAGAGATAAATCCCAATATAGAGGTATATAGAAATGACATGATAACTATTGAGGAAATCAAGGAAAAAGCACCAACACACATCGTAATTTCACCAGGTCCAGGTTTTCCTAAGGATGCGGGCATAAGTACCGAGTTAATTAAGGTATTAGGCGGTGAAATTCCACTTTTGGGGGTATGCTTGGGACATCAGGCAATTGGTGAAGCTTTTGGCGGAAAAGTGGTACATTCAAAGCAACTCATGCATGGGAAAGCTTCAGAGGTTTTTGTAGATAGAGAGTGTCCCCTGTTTAGAACGCTTAATCAAAAAATTATGGCAGGAAGATACCACTCACTTATAGTAGAGAATGAAACACTTCCCTCCTGTTTAAAAGTTACTGCAAGGGCTGAAGATGGAGAAATAATGGGAGTAATGCATGAGACTTACCCCGTTTTTGGAATTCAGTTTCATCCGGAGTCTATTCTTACGCCGGACGGAAAGGAAATAATAAGAAACTTTCTTGAAGTATTGGTTACACATTAAAATATAGGAAAAGTTTGTATGTTGAGAAGAGAAGAGAGGAGAATTCAGTATGGTAAAAGGGGCAATTCAAAAAATAGTTGAGGGCAGAAATTTATGCGAAAGTGAAATTACGGAAGTACTGAACTGTATAATGGAAGGCAATGCTACGCAGGCTCAGATAGGAAGCTTTATTACCGCACTTCGGATTAAGGGCGAAACAATTGAAGAAATAACCGGATGCGCTAAGGTAATGAGAGAAAAGGCTGACAAGATAACACTGGATAAGGATTATTTTATTGATATTGTGGGAACCGGCGGAGATTGTTCATATAGCTTCAATATTTCTACAGCGGCGTCCTTTGTGGCAGCAGCAGGGGGTGTGACTGTTGCGAAACACGGTAACAGGTCGGTGTCAAGCAAAAGTGGAAGTGCTGATGTTCTCGAAAGCTTGGGTGTAAATATATCACTGGAACCAGTAAAAGTAAAGGAATGTATTGAAAAGCTGGATATAGGCTTTATGTTCGCTCAGACATTTCACAAATCAATGAAATATGCAGCAGGGCCTAGGAAGGAGTTGGGTATCAGAACAATATTCAACATTTTAGGGCCTCTTACCAATCCTGCCTCTGCAAAAGGTCAGTTGTTAGGCGTGTTTAGTGAAAAACTAACTGAACCTTTAGCTCATGTCCTTTCGAATTTAGATGTTGAAAATGCAATGGTTGTATACGGACTGGATGGAATGGATGAGATATCATTATCTGCTCCTACGAGAGTATCTGAACTGAAAAACGGCAAAGTTACCACTTATGACCTGCATCCTGAAGACTATGGAATGAGATTGGTGGACAAAGCTGAAATTGTAGGAGGGGATTCAGAGAAAAATGCAGATATAATTTTATCAATATTTAATGGTGAAATGGGAGCTAAGAGGGATATTGTTGTTTTAAATGCTGCAGCAGCGTTGTATGTAGGAAAAGCAACAGATAGTATTAAGTGCGGTATAAAAATGGCAGAAGAAATTATTGATAGCGGCAAAGCATTAAACAAGCTAAATGAGCTCAGAGAACTTACCAATTCATTATGTCTTGCTATTAGTTAATGCTTAAGGTAACCCATATATGGAGGAAATTTATGATCTTAGATAAAATAGTGGAACAAAAAAAGGTACAACTTAAAGAGGAAATGAGCAGGATGTCGATTGAAGGATGGAAGCAGCGTATAAAAAGGCCTGGTATGCACAGTACTCAGAATTTTTTTAACGCACTCAAAAACAATGATGATATATCGATAATAGCTGAGGTAAAGAAAGCTTCGCCTTCTAAAGGAATAATAAAAGAGGATTTTAATCCGTTATTGATTGCTAAAGAGTACAGTGAATCGAATGTACAGGCGATGTCTGTTTTAACCGAGAAGAACTTCTTTTTAGGAGATGACGATTACCTAGTAAGAATACGTCAGGCATATCCTACTCCGATTTTAAGAAAAGACTTTATAATAGACATGTGGCAGGTATACCAATCAAGGTGTCTTGGTGCTGATGCCATACTTTTGATAACATCCATACTCTCCGATGACGACCTGAAAAAATTCCAGGTTGTAGCCGGAATACTTGGAATGCAATGTCTTGTTGAGGTTCATAACGAGGAAGAACTTGAAAGAGCTTTAGAGTCGGGTGCACAAATACTTGGAATAAATAACAGGGATCTTAATACTTTTGATGTTGATATAAGGACAACAGAGAAGCTTATGAATTATATCCCCCATGACAGGGCTGTTGTGAGTGAGAGCGGAATTAAGGATAAAAATGACATTAAGTACCTGAAACAGCTTGGTGTTGATGCAGTTTTAATTGGTGAATCTCTTATGAGAGCTCCTTCTATTAGCGAGAAAATAAATGAACTGAGGGGATAGGGATATACAAGTCCTGTCTGAATGATTAGCAAAGTTTCGTTTTAACTTTATTGTGTTTACATGGAATTTTGTGATTGGGAATGGTGTAAGTATGACACGGATAAAAATATGTGGTTTAAAAAGAGTTGAAGATATTTTATATGTAAACAGATATTTGCCTCATTATATAGGTTTTGTATTTGCGGAAAGCAAGCGCAGGGTATCGGCGGAACAGGTCAGAGTTTTAAAGCAAAAGCTTGATCCAAGGATAAAGACTGTTGGTGTATTTGTGAATGAAGCTATTGATAAGATAGTGGAAATTGTAGATGAGTGCGGGCTTAATTGTATTCAGATTCATGGTGACGAAACACCTCAGTATGTCAATAATCTTAGAGAAAGGCTTGACCCGCATTTGGCTGAAGGTGTAGAGATATGGAAAGCTATACGGATAAAGGATGAAAGCTCTTTAAACCTGCTAAACTCATACAAGGTCGATGCATTTGTATTGGATACATTTGTAGAAGGCGCATACGGTGGAGCGGGGAAGGTTTTTGACTGGAAATTGGCAAGTCTGGCTGAATCTTATGGCAGAATATTTATTGCCGGAGGAATGAGCCCTGAGAACGTGGCGGATGCTGTGAAATCAATAAAACCTTATGGTGTGGATGTGAGCAGCGGTGTTGAAACAGAAGGTTTTAAGGATGGATTTAAAATCAGGCAATTTGTTGATGAAGTAATTAAGGCAGATAAGGAGATGTGCTGATACAATTTAAAATTATAACGGCTTTAAAGGTGATTGCTTGAAATTGGGCAATCACTTTTTTTGCAAATAGAACTTTACAGCTATCTGTATACCTAAAGTTGTACATATCTAGTGCTTTTGAACATAATACATTTCCGGAAATGAATTATGTTCAAAATGCACATCCTAGGATTTTTGCCGATTAACAAAATTTATGTATATTAAAAAATGTATAATGGGAAAAAGAAGTAGATTAAAGACTGACCTAAGCACATTAAAAACTGCATACGCAAAATGAAAGAGTGTATGTTGACGAAAAAAACTTTACTGGAATAGAATTGAATTAAGAAAATGCTTGAGATGAAAATGAAATAACTTCTAATCAAAAAATCTGAATCTTGAAATGTAAAAACTCATGGTCGTAATTGTCTATATAGTAACCTATAAAATAATCTATAAAAAGTATAATTTACAAATTATATGATAAAGGAATAAACGTTACTTGTTCCTTTATTTAAATAATTCAGTTTGCAAGAGTTTTCTTCAAGTAAACTATCTTATATTCAGGAGGTGAAATGTGCATATCAATTTTCTTGCCACTTATTAAATCAGCATGAATTTGCAGGGCCAGGAAGATCCAGAATTAGAAAAAACTTTTTTGGGAGGATGTTTTATGTCAAAGAGAATTTCAGCACGTATATCATTTTTGATTGCGTTATCAATGATTCTGACTACGTTTGTTGCCATGTCAACAACGGTTGAAGCAAATGATATGTTTGCAATGGTAGGATTTGCATCATTAAACGGAGGAACTACCGGTGGAACCGGCGGTACAGTAGTAGAGGCCACAAGTTTATCACAGGTTAACAGTCTTTTGGGTACGAGGAAAAAGAACAAAGATACTTCTCCGCTTATTATAAAGTTTAATAAAAAAATAACAGGTTCAGAAGTAATTGCAGCAAAAGAGGTTAGCAATATCACATTTCTTGGCGTAGGAACCAGTGGGGAGCTTGAAGGGGTAGGAATTAATATTGTTAAATCAAAAAATATTATCGTTCAGAATATGAAAATTCACCATACAAAGGCACCCATGGATGGTATTGGTGTAGAAAATTCCCAGAATGTCTGGGTAGATCACTGTGAAATATACAATATGATCGGTGACTGTAACGGTGATGGAAAAGTGGATACTGAAGGAGATATTAGCGGCGGTGACGTTGACTGGTATGATGGGCTTTTAGATATAAAGGGAGAAAGTGCATATATCACTGTATCCTGGAATTATTTCCATGATGCATTTAAAACAAGTCTTGTAGGTTCATCTGACAGTGATTCTTCCGATAGAAAAATTACTTTCCACCACAATATATACTCAAACGTAAAGTCACGTTTGCCAAGCTATAGAGGTGGTACAGGGCACATGTTCAACAATTACTATGTTGATGCAGCAGGTTCTGCTATCAATTCAAGAGTAGGGGCAAAATTAAGGATTGAAAATAACGTATTTGAAAACGTAGGTAGTGGTTCTATGGACGATTCAGGGTTTGCAGAAGGTCCGATCGGTTCGTATTACAGTAAAAGTATAGGTTATTGGGATGTAAGCAATAATGTGTTTACAAATTGTAAAGGTAATCAGCCTACAACTTCAACCTGCAGTTTTACTTCACCTTACAATTATTCAAGTGTATTGCATCCTGTTGAACAGGTAAAATCCATTGTTTCACAGTATGCAGGAGTTGGAAAAATTGATGGTTCATCAACTCCTATAGTTATACCAACTTCAAATAATACTCCAACACCAACATCCACAACAACAAAAACACCAATACCTACAACAACTAATTCTTCAAATATAGTTTATGGTGATTTGAATGGAGATAAAAGTGCAAATTCAATCGATTTTGGAACACTAAAAATGTTTTTGCTAGGATCTATCAAGTTATCAGACAGCCAGTATAAAGCTGGTGATTTGAATCTTGACGGCAATGTAAACTCGATTGACTTCGCATACTTCAAACAGTACTTATTAGGCATGATTAACAGTCTGCCGGTTGGTTCTGTTGTAGTAACACCTACATCTACAAAATCAGCATCAACACCTACACCGGTGCAGACAAGTCAGCCGGTAGATGGAGATATCATCCTTGAGCCAAATGGTTCAATGACTTTGGAACAAGCTATTACTTCAATAAAAGCCGGAAACACTATTTATTTAAAATCAGGAACCTACAAATATTCAAAAACAATTGTAATAGCAGAAGGTAATAACGGTAATTCAGGCGCTTACAAGAAAATAGCTTCATATGGTACTGACAAGCCTGTAATTGACTTCTCAGCAATGGCTGAAAACTCTGCTAATAGAGGAATTGTTCTTGCAGGTAATTACTGGCACTTTAAAAATGTTTCAATTGAGGGTGCAGGAGATAATGGGATGTTGCTTGCAGGTCACAACAACATAGTTGAAGCTTGTACTTTCAAGTATAATCACGATTCAGGACTTCAATTGTCCAGATTTAATACTTCATATAGTACAAAGGACAAATGGCCTAGTAATAACCTGGTTGTTGATTGCTATTCTACAGAGAATATGGATTCAGGAATAGAAGATGCCGATGGTTTTGCAGCAAAG
Source organism: uncultured Acetivibrio sp. (assembly GCA_964564015.1). Lineage (GTDB taxonomy): Bacteria > Bacillota > Clostridia > Acetivibrionales > Acetivibrionaceae > Acetivibrio. Next base: position 10,595 of record CAZLZR010000062.1, on the reverse strand, counting down.
CTTACATGTGGTGAAGGCAATATATTCAGGAATTGTAAAGCAGAATACAATTGTGATGACGGTTGGGATTTGTACACAAAATCAGAAACAGGAGCCATAGGTGTTGTTACTCTGGAAAACTGTGAAGCCAGCAACAATGGGAAACTTCCTTCGGGTAAAGTAACAGGCGGAGACGGTAATGGATACAAATTAGGTGATGATACTGCATCTGTTGCTCACATTCTTAGAAATTGCGTCGCAAACAATAATGCAAAGCATGGATTTACAGGAAACGGTAATCCGGCAAAAATCGTTATGGAAAATTGTACCGGCACTGGTAATGCTCAAAAACTTTTTGACAGACTTACAAATGCCATATTTAAATAGTCAAAGTGATGAGTGGAACACTAATACCACTTTTCACACGGCCTGTTTGGTATCAAATAAGGCTTGAAGTGAAATAATAGTGGAAATTATACTTTCACCATTACAAAACAATGATTTGATTTGAAAACAGTTGAAAAAAGGAAAAGGTAGTAGTTCTATAAAAGGAACGACTGCCTTTTTTAGTTTCTTAAGAAAGTACATTTTTCCGGTATCAAAAAAGTCTGCCGATAGCCTCTTGATAGCCTGTTCCCTAAGCATGTGAAAACTCATTGCTGAATATATATGAAATAGGTCTAATTTTCGGGAGGCATGATATTTATGAAAAGCATAAAGTCAAAAGGGAAGGTATCAATTATAGGATCAGGATTAGTTGGTTCAACAGCAGCGTTTGCATTGGGAATGAGTGGCTTGGTTTCAGAACTTGTACTGATAGATGGTAATATGGATAAGGCGCAAGGAGAAGCTCTTGATCTAAACCATGGACTATCTTTTTTGAATAATATATCAATAATGTCAGGGGATTTTGAGGATATTAAGGATTCGGATATAATTATTATTGCTGTGGGAACATCAGGTAAACAGAGGGAGGTTCAAACAGAGGAAAACAAGATGAATGTTCAGATAACCAAAGATATAGTTCCGAAGATTATGGAACATTACACAGGAGGAATACTGCTTGTTGTGTCTAGCCCAGTTGATATACTTACCCATGTTGTGCAAAAGTTATCAGGGTTACCGGAAAATAAGGTTATAGGAATCGGAACAGTATTAGAAAGTTCAAGATTGCGTTATTTGCTGAGTGAACACTGCAATATGGATGTTAAGAACATTCATGCCTATGTAATCGGTGAGCATGGTGACAGTCAGTTCCCGGTTTGGAGCGCAACAAATATTGCGGGGCAGAAATATGATGATTTTTGTGCTCATTGTTCAAAGAAGTGCGGGAATACTGAAAGAGACAGAATTTTTAATGAAGTGAAAAACGTAGGGTCAAAAATAATTGAATTGAAGGATTCTACACATTATGCCATAGCAATAGGGATTGTCAGAATAGTTGAAGCCATACTGAAAAACCAGAATTCAATTTTGACGGTATGTAGTGTTATCACGGATAGTTACGGGATAAATGAAGTTGCATTGAGCTTACCTTCGGTTATCAATATAAATGGAATCGAAAGGATGTTTAACATTGCATTGACAGAGGAGGAAGAAGAGAAGCTAAAGATGTCGGCTGCCAAACTAAAAGAAATTCTTAGAGAAGTAGTCTAGTTTAACCCTTTTATCATATAGAGACATAGAGCCTAAAGCCGGTTGAATATTCGTGACAGCGGCTTTGGGCTCTTATTTTTTCTTTTTTGAGATGATTTTTGTCATCCGAAGCAGGAACTAAATTTTCAGTTATGCTTAAGGGATATTTTCTGTTTTTGTAGAGAACTTTTCGATTTTAGTGTAGAATCTTTTTAAGACTAAGAATTCATTCTTGTAGGAGGAATAGAGCTGTGACAGGTAAATCTTTATATATATCAGACCTCGATGGAACATTACTTGGAAGTGATAAGGAATTAAGCAGTTATACCAAAAATACTCTGAATACCCTGATATCTAATGGTATTCATTTTTCAGTCGCAACAGCAAGATCTGCCGCAACGGCCATAAAAATATTAGAAGGGCTCAACTTAAATGTTCCTGTGGTTTTTATGAATGGAGTTGTAATATATGACCTTGCCCAGATGAAATATGTAAAATCGGAAGTGATTCCCGCAAGGACTGCCAGAGATATAATAGCTGTTTTAAAAAAACATGATATTACCGGTTTTATGTATACTATTCACGATAACGAGCAGATAACATACTATGAAAACTTATGTACAGAGGTAATGAAGGAGTATTATGATGAACGCGTAAACAAATATAATAAGCCGTATTTTAAGGTTGAAAGCTTTATGGAAAAGGCTTTCGACAGCAATATTATATACTTTTCTTTTATGGATACATATGAAAGATTGTACAAAGTTCAGATTGAACTAAGAGATCACAAGGAAATAGATTCTGTGCTGTATAGAGATGTTTATAATGAAAATATCTGGTTTCTGGAAATACACAGTAAAAATGCATCGAAGTATAATGCCGTAAAATATCTGCGTGAAAGTTTAGGGTATGATACTATAATTGGCTTTGGAGATAATCTGAACGATATACCGCTGTTTGAAGCGTGTGACGAGCGTTATGCCGTATCAAATGCAGTAGACGAACTTAAGGAAAAGGCAAACGGAATTATTGATGACAACAATTCAGACGGTGTTGCAAAATACATTTTACGTCGCGAATCCGATAGTGATTTAAAAGGCTGAAAATACACTTCATGATAATTGTGCACATTGGATTAATATGTTAATATTATATGTTGAGGTGATTAAATTGTTGATTATAGGTTTGAATGGTAGTCCAAATAAGAATGGAAACACTAAATTTTTATTGAATGCAGTTCTTGAAAAGCTTAAAGAAATGGGAGCAGAAACTGTTATACTTGAAGTTCCAGAACTTTTAAAATCTGCAAAAAACAGTTTTTGTGTTTCGTGCTCTACGCCTTGCTCTGGAGTATGTTATAAGGATACAAAGCTTGAAGAGGCATATGAGTTGATGAGGCGGGCAGATGGATTATTGTTTGGAAGTCCTTCTTATTTTGGAACTATGACGGCACAAATGAAAGCTTTCTTTGATAAGACAAGAAAACTAAGAGGCGAAAAGGCTTTTTATAATAAGGTTGCAGCAGGTGTTACTGTCGGGGCTTCAAAATATGGAGGTCAGGAGACAACTATGAAGGCACTTTACGACATTATGATGGTTCATGGCATGATGATAGTGGGAGATGGGTATATTGAAGATGATTGCGGCCACCATGGGGTAAGTGCGCATAAACCGGCTGAAAATGACGAATTTGCACAGAAGCGTGCTTCTATCCTGGCCAAGAGGCTTTTTGAAGTATGTAAGGAAACGGAGCCACTGAGAAAACGATAGCTGGTCTGATTGTAAATAAATAAAAATATTGGGAAGTCTTAATTTTTTACTTATAAAGTGTTATAATAAATATATATTTTTTATTAATAAGCAGAGCATGTCAAATTATATTAATATTAAGTGTTATCCTTTATTACAGGAGATTAATTATTAGGTTCAATTGTCCGTATAAACAGCTAGTATTATGTTTTGCGACCAGAAGGAGAAGTTGTATGTCAAACGAACGATTCAGTATATTTACAGGACATTTTGGAAGCGGAAAGACTGAAGTGGCTGTGAATTTTGCCTTAAATGCTGCAGCAAGGCTTAAAAATGTTGCAATAGTTGACTTGGATATAGTAAATCCATATTTTCGTACAGCAGATGTAAAAAGTGAACTTGAAAATAGTGGTATCCAGGTGGTTACGCCAATGTATGCAAACACCAATGTGGATGTTCCTGCACTTCCACCGGAAATAAATACCCTGTTTGAGAGAAAAGAGTACAATGTTATTCTTGATGTGGGTGGAGATGACCTTGGAGCCAGAGTATTGGCAAGATACAAGGATGATATTGAGAAACAAGGATATTGCATGTATTTTGTAGTTAATGCAAAGAGGCCAATGACCGATACAGATATAAAGCTGGAACAAATGATTTATGAAATTGAAAGTTCTTCCGGATTAAAGGTCACAAAGCTTGTAAATAATACAAATTTATTGGAACAAACCAGTGTGGATGATATTGTTGAGGGTCACAAAATGATAAAAAGAATATCAGACAAACTGGATATTCCAATTGGATTTGTCAGTGGTTTTGTGGATTTAATTGAAGTGGCAGGCAAAGAAGTAGGTTGTGAAATTTTTCCGCTGAAAAAGCTGATAAAATTGCCTTGGAATTAATGGAGGGAAACTTATGGAAAGTGCCAGATTGAGGGAGTTCCTTGGAGAAGGAACCATTATCAGGACAAAGCATTGTAGCAGTTCAACATGGGTAACTAATGTTATTTATGCAATTAACGAAGATTATATTGAAATTGATATCGGCTTGGAGAAGGATTATATTGATAATATGATCATGATAGGCGATACTATGAAGTGCAAGTATGCTTCCGATGAATATGAAGTTACCCTCATTGGATGGGTAACCAGGATAAAGGCTGACTTTCCACAGAGTATAACTATTAAGGTACATGATATAGAAAAGTTTGCTAATAAACGTAATAGTTACAGATTTGATGTTTATCTCTGTTCTGTAATAAAAGTAAAGCGTTTTGAAGAAAAGGGGATTTTTGCAATACTGACTAATATCAGCCGCACCGGAGCGGCATTTGTTATAAAGGAAGAAATTGAGAAAGAACTGGGGATAGAGGATACTACAACGAAAGAAACCGTTTGTGCTTTTGAAGTTTATGTATCCCCAGAGAAACAGATATTATTTGAGGGTATAATACAAAGAAAGTGCGATAACGAAAGAGGTAAAGAATACGGTGTTAAAATCACTGATATTGACTTAAGAAGTGAAAAAGTATTATTAGAGCTTTTAGAAGAACTTGAAAAAAAGGATAAAGAGTTCTATAATAAACGAAGTAGCTTTTGGTCAAAACATAGCAAGTATATTAATGGTGAAGAGAAATAATTGCCATTTCTCTTTCTCATAGATTTATATAGTTTGCAAATAATTACCCCTTATATCTAAGGGAAGAAAATGTTATTTGAGTTTTATCAATACAAAAATATGGAATCTGTGGGTTGTAGAAATGGTAGTTATTGACCACTGAGTAATGGGGGATTTGTATGGCAAAAGTTTCTTTTTTTGAAGACCGTTGTAAGGGGTGCAAGTTGTGTACCACTGTATGCCCTAAAAAAATTGTTGTTATTTTGGAAGACAAGATAAACCAAAAAGGGTTTCATCCTGCAGGTGTATCTGATATGGACAAGTGTATTGGTTGCGCGTTTTGTGCTACTATTTGTCCGGATTGTGTTATTGAGGTTGAAAAATAGAATTCATTTCAAGTGTAATGAATTAAGGTAGGGGGACTTAAGTAAATGGGTGAGAAATTGTTGATGAAAGGTAATGAAGTAATTGCCGAAGCTGCGCTTAGAGCAGGTTGTAAGCATTATTTCGGGTATCCGATCACACCTCAGACTGAAATTGCACATTATATGGCAAAGAAAATGCCGGAGGTTGGCGGTACTTTTGTACAGGCAGAAAGTGAAATAGCAGCCATAAATATGGTTTACGGAGCTGCAAGCGCCGGAGTGAGGGTTATGACATCTTCTTCAAGTCCGGGAATAAGTTTAAAACAGGAAGGTATTTCATATGCTGCCGGAGCAGAGTTACCGGCTGTTATAGTTAATATTGTAAGGTGCGGTCCGGGACTTGGCGGTATTTTACCTGCACAGTGCGATTACTTCCAAGCTGTTAAGGGTGGCGGCCATGGAGATTATAAAATGGTTGTTTTAGCGCCATCAAGTATTCAGGAACTGTATGAACTTACTGTTGAAGCTTTCAATATCTCCGACAAGTATAGACAATTAACTATGATAATGGGTGACGGAGTTTTAGGGCAGATGATGGAAGCTGTTGAGTTTAAAGACCAGGAGAATATTGTAAAAGTCGATAAACCATGGGCTACAACCGGAACCGGACTTAAGAGGGAACACAATACTATTCAGTCCATATATATACAGCCTGAAGTTCTGGAAGATCATAATAAAAAGCTTCAAGCAAAATATAAGGTTATTGAAGAAAATGAAGTAAGGGTTGAAAGTTACAACTGCGAAAATGCAGATATTATTGTTACTGCTTTTGGTACTACTGCAAGAATAGTTAATAATGTTATAAAAATGGCAAGGAAAGAAGGCATAAATGTCGGATTGATCAGGCCTATTACTCTTTGGCCATTCCCTGTAAAGGAATTTGAAAAATATGCAGAAGTGCCTAAGGCATTCCTTTCAGTAGAGCTTAATGCAGGCCAGATGGTTGAGGATGTGAGGCTGGCGGTAAACGGGAAAAAGCCTGTTTATTTCTATGGTAGAATGGGTGGAATGATACCTACTCAGCAGGAAATCTTAGATCAGATAAAGCAAATATTAAATAAGTAAGAAGGGGAAGAAAAATGGCTACTGTTTTTAAGAGACCACATGCTTTGATTGATAAATCAATGCACTATTGCCCGGGATGTACCCATGGTATTGTCCACAGGCTTATAGCAGAAGTGCTGGATGAATTGGATATAGAGGGTAAGACTGTAGGTGTTTCTCCTGTAGGATGTACCTATAACAATTACGAATATTTCAATTGTGATATGGTGCAGGCAGCACACGGAAGGGCTCCTGCTGTTGGAACAGGTATTAAGAGAGCAAATCCGGACAATGTTGTTTTTACTTACCAGGGAGATGGTGACCTTGCAGCTATAGGTACAGCGGAAATAGTACATGCTGCAACCAGGGGTGAAAATATAACTACTATATTTGTTAATAACGCTATTTATGGTATGACATCAGGGCAGATGGCTCCTACAACACTTATAGGACAGGTAACAACAACATCACCATTCGGAAGAAAACCTGAAATTCACGGGTTTCCTATAAAGGTCTGTGAGCTTTTGTCTACCTTGGAAGGTGCGGTATATGTAGAAAGAGTATCAATGCATGATGTAAAAAATATAATGAATGCCAAAAAAGCTATCAAAAAAGCATTTCAAGTACAGATGGCGAACCTTGGGTTTGGAATAGTCGAAATACTGTCCTCCTGTCCGACAAACTGGGGAATGAACCCGGTTGATGCTTTGGGATGGATAAAGGATAAGATGGTTTCTCATTATCCATTAGGTAATTTTAAAGGCAAGGACTTGGAGGTGTAATTTGATATGAAGCATCAAGACGTTATAATAGCGGGGTTTGGTGGTCAGGGTATACTTTCGGCGGGGAAAATTCTTGCATATGCAGGTATGCTTGAAAATAGGAATGTATCATGGCTTCCTTCTTATGGACCTGAAATGAGGGGCGGTACTGCAAATTGCAGTATAATTATATCGGAAGAAACAGTTGGTTCACCGATTATAAATACTGCCACATCACTTATTGTTATGAATGGTCCTTCCCTTGATAAATTTGAAAGTATGGTATGCAGTGGAGGAGTTATTATTACAGACAGTTCCTTAGTTGAAAAGGTTCCGGAAAGGAAGGATGTTACTGTTCACCGGGTACCGGCTACAAAGACTGCGCTTGACATGGGAAATGGTACTTTTGCAACTATTATCCTGTTGGGTAAGTTGATCGCTGCAACAAATATTATTTCTAAGGACTCATTTGAGGAAGCACTGAAAAAGACACTTCCTGCAAAAAAACATTATATGATACCTGAAGAAATAAAAGCATTGGAGTTTGGAATGGAGTTTTAATACCACATAGTATATAAATTTTTATTCATTTGGTTATAACATTATGAAAGGGTTGCAATCTTAAGATTGCAACCCTTCTATTACATCATGATTTTAATTTAGATGCTGAACAATAATTTTCCGTAAGTTGGGAATGGCCACATTTCTTCATCAACGATTGTTTCAAGTTTATCCGCTACAGATCTTAATTCATTCATCTTTACAAATACAATATCTCTGTACATAACAGCGTGATCGAAGGTATCACCTTTATAATCTGCAGCGTCTGTAACAGCTTTTTCAAGTGAGACCATATTTTTCTTAAACTGTGCTAAAAGCGAAGAAACTTCTTCAAGTAGTTCTGATTGGACGCTGATATCTATATTCAAACCTGTTGCTTTTATTGATGTGATCGCACTTGCAATATTTCCTGTAAATCCAATAACAGCAGGTAAGATTTGGCGTTTTGCCATATCCAGCATTGTGAGTGCCTCTATGTTTATTGTCTTTATATATGCTTCAAGATTTATTTCAAAACGGGAGTAAAGTTCGGTTTTATTTAATACACCATGTTTTTCAAAAACTTTAATATTCTTATCCATGATAAGAGCTTTTGTTGCATCAACTGTGGACGTTATGTTTGGAAGTCCTCTTTTTTCAGCTTCTTGTATCCAGTCTTCGCAGTAATTGTTTCCGTTGAAGATTACTCTCTTGTGTTTTGAAACCATTTCCTTTAACAACAACTGTACTTCAGAATTAAAATCTTCGGCTTTTTCAAGACGGTCGGCAATATCACTGAGAACATCGGCAACTATTGTATTTAGTACAAAGTTTGCACCTGATATTGAACCTGAAGATGGAACCATTCTAAACTCAAATTTATTACCTGTAAACGCAAAAGGAGAAGTTCTGTTTCTGTCAGTCGCATCTTTAGGTAAAGTGGGAAGAGTATTAACTCCTATCTTTAATTCTCCGCCTTGTATAAAGGATTTTGCTCCGCCATTTTCTATCTGTTCAAGTATGTCTGTAAGCTGATCACCTAAGAAGATTGAAATGATGGCTGGTGGTGCTTCATTTGCTCCAAGACGGTGGTCGTTGCCAGGGTTTGCAGCAGAAGCTCTAAGCATCTCAGGATATTCGTCTACAGCCTTTATTACGGCACACAAAAATACCAAAAATTGTGCATTTTCATGTGGTGTACTTCCGGGATCAAGAAGGTTTTGACCGTCATCTGTACTCATTGACCAATTGTTATGTTTTCCGGATCCATTTACTCCAGCAAAAGGTTTTTCATGCAAAAGACACACAAGTCCATGTCTTAAGGCTACTTTTTTTAAGGTATCCATAATTATGTGGTTATGATCAGTTGCGACGTTAGTTGTTCCGAAAATTGGTGCCAATTCATGCTGTGCAGGGGCAACCTCATTATGTTTTGTTTTGGAATATACTCCTAATTTCCAAAGTTCCTGATCCAACTCCTTCATGAAAGTTGAAATTCTTTCTTTTAACGCACCGTAATAATGGTCATCCAATTCCTGACCTTTAGGAGGTTTTGCACCAAATAGGGTTCTTCCTGAATAAATCAGGTCTTTACGTTGATCGAAGAGTTCTTTATCTACAAGAAAATACTCCTGTTCTGGTCCGACGGTTGTTATTACTCTGGTAGTTGTAGTATTCCCAAAAGCTCTTAATACACGAAGTGCCTGTTTAGATATTACCTCCATTGACCTTAAAAGAGGTGTCTTTTTGTCTAGTACTTCGCCTGTGTAGGAGCAGAAAGCGGTTGGAATATATAATGTGTTGTCTTTAATAAAGGCAGGAGATGTGCAGTCCCAAGCGGTATAACCTCTTGCTTCAAAGGTGGCTCTAAGTCCTCCTGATGGGAACGAGGATGCATCAGGTTCGCCCTTTATCAATTCTTTACCTGAAAACTCCATTATCACTTTGCCATCATCTGTTGGGGAGATAAAAGAGTCATGTTTTTCGGCAGTTATACCTGTCATTGGCTGAAACCAGTGAGTAAAATGAGTTGCGCCCTTTTCTATAGCCCAATCTTTCATAGCATTGGCAACAACTTCTGCTATTTGTGGAAGGAGTGGAGTACCCTCATTTATTGTTTTCTTTAAAGCTTTATAAGTTGGTTTTGGAAGACGTTCTCTCATAGTTGCATCATTAAAAACGTTTGACCCAAATAATTCTGTAAGAGAATATGTTTGTGAATCCAAGTTGGACATTTAGAAATCCCCTTTCAATACTATTTAATATAAGTTTAAAATATGTTTTGTGTAATTATATAAAATAAAAGAGCGTATCAAAAAAGCTCTGAAACGCCCTTACTCATCAAGAAAGACTTATCAACTCTATAAAACACATTGTTTTAGTTTATAAAGCTTTAATGTATTATCTCTTATATAATAATGTGTTTCTTGGTAAAATGCAAGATGCAATTTATACAATTTCATAAAAACATATTTATTCAAATAGTCATACCTAAGGGATAACGAAAAAATAACATTCTATTCTTATATTTTGAAAACATTTTTAAATCAAGTTTTTTCGTTATCCAGAGTATGAATTTATATTTTAGTCATACCTAAGGGATAACGAAAAAATAACATTCTATTCTTATATTTTGAAAACATTTTTAAATCAAGTTTTTTCGTTATCCAGAGTATGAATTTATATTTTAGTCATACCTAAGGGATAACGAAAAAATAACATTCTATTCTTATATTTTGAAAACATTTTTAAATCAAGTTTTTTCGTTATCCAGAGTATGAATTTATATTTTAGTCATACCTAAGGGATAACGAAAAAATAACATTCTATTCTTATATTTTGAAAA
>CAZLZR010000061.1:0-30288 GCA_964564015.1 uncultured Acetivibrio sp. | reverse complement strand
GGCATCTTATTTCCCTTGTCATTACTGAATCTTTTTTTTATGCTTCAGCTCTGGGTAATTACGATAAATTCTGCTATATATAACTCTTTTCGGGAAAGCTCGCTTCGCTCAGGGTGCATTTAATAAATATATGTCACTATAGTCGACAAAAACTTTATGAATAACAATAGAATATACCTGTACTAATCAGGCATATAATGGAAATAATACTTATTGGGTGATTACATTATGGAATATTTAAACTGCAGCACAAAACTAATACTGAAATTGCATAACCATGTTCTTCCCCGTGCAGATAGAATGGCTTCAACGTGGGAAAAAAGGCTTAACAAAACTAATGTCGGAATGATTTTCAGTCTTTCCGGCAAGCCCTCCTACCAAAAATGGAATTATTTAAGGGAATGCAGTATTCTTTCCCTTTACCCGCAAGGCGATCTAATAAACTCGCTTCGCTTCATTGTTCCCTTTACAATTATCACAAATTATCTAAAAGAACTTATTAGAAGGGAAGGACCTAAGGATGCCGTTTCACTAAGCCAGCTTTTCAACTCGCTTATTGATTCGGTGGATGTAAGCCATACATCGGAGGACTATTATCTTTATCATCCTTATATAAATGACAACGGCTACTTACAGGCGCTTACTGAAGAATGCAGAAGGCAAATTCTGAAAAACAATAATTTCGCGTTGATTGCCGGTTCAATAAAGAAGTATGCCAAACTTTATTCTGATCTCCAATTTTTCAAATTTATAAGTGAACCATACAGAAAGGAGATGATTCATACCTGGTCTAAAAAATACAACATGGGAAGTGCGGATCCTCTTTCCTTCGAATATTTCGTAGCAGCCGATTCTATTTTTGGAATTGTTGCACTTTTTGCTTGTTCTTTAAGCAGGGAGATAACTTCCGATGAAATCAATAAAATTTGTGAAGTCTATTTCCCGTGGATATGCGGACTACAAAAGCTCCTGGAAAATTATTTAAATGCTCAGGAAGATATAGGCAACTCTACTTATAATCCGACAAATTACTATAAGAATCTTAAAATCTGTGAAGAGAGAATTTCATTTTTTGCACAGAAGTCTCTGGAATTATGTGAGACACTAAAGCATCCGGACTTTCACAGGGGTGTGGTTGAATACCTTTTATGGATGTATCTATCGGATCCGCGGGCCCTTGCCGGAATCAACAAACTTGCAAGCTTTAATATTATAAAAAATGCAGAGCTTAAAGGTAAGCTAAATTATAATCTGTGCAAATTGTTCAGGATGACGGGCAAAATTAGTTAAGAACCATTCGGCACAATACCTTTACGCAAAAACAACTGAACAAATCCATACAGCTGCAATAACGCTTGCAAGATCAGCGACAAGAGCAGCGACAAGTGTAAATCTGATATTTTTTATGCCTACAGAACCGAAATATACTGCGAGGGTGTAAAAAATAGTCTCGGTAGATCCCATAAGAGTTGAGGCAAGTCTTCCTATAAATGAATCCGGCCCATAGGTTTTAAAAAGATCGGAAACCAGTGCTAAAGATGCGCTCCCTGATATAGGCCTTAAGAATACAAGGGGAACTGTTTCTGACGGTATTCTTAAAAAGTTGGTAACAGGCCTTACCGCATACACAATCAGATCCAGTGCCCCTGATGCACGAAAAACTCCTATTGCCACCATAAGACCTACAAGTGGAGGAATAATTCTTAACACTGTGCTGATTCCTTCCTTTGCTCCTTCTACAAAGACATCATAAACCTTAATTTCCCTGTACATACCTGCGGCAAGTATAACAAGAAGGATGGTAGGAATTGCGTAAGATGACAAGCCGATTATAATATTCATACTCTACCTCACTTTCCGTCTTTGTGCAAAAGAAAGTATCTTTACTGTAATAATGCCTGCAATGGAAGCAAAAATAGTTGCAACCCATATAGTTCCTATTATTTCTGACGGGTTTTCAGATCCTGCCGCCGAACGGACTGCTATAACCGTAGCAGGAATGAATTGTATACACGCTGTGTTTAATACGAGAAACATGCTCATCTCATTAGTTGCAGTATCTTTATTTTGGTTTAGTTTTTGCAGCTCACCCATAGCTTTTAATCCTAAAGGAGTAGCAGCATTGCCAAGCCCCAAAAAATTAGCAACAAGATTCATAACTATGGCACCTGACGCCGGATGACCTTTGGGTATACCCGGGAATAAAAATTTCAGAACAGGCCTCACAGCCCTTGAAAGCATTCTGATTATTCCACTCTTCTCAGCTACTCCCATAAGCCCGGTCCAAAGGCACATAATCCCCAGCAATCCTATACTTAGCTCTATGGCATTTTTTGAAGAGTTTACCACAGCCTGCGTAACCGCATCAATTCTACCATTAAATATCCCAACAATAATACCGAAAACAAGCATACCGAACCAAATATAATTAAGCAAAGCGAAAACCTCATTTTATTATTGTACATACTAAGGGATAATGAAAAATAACTTCCTGTTCCTGCGTTGTGAAAAGATCTTCAAATCAAATTTATTCATTATCCCAAGCAGTAACTTGATTTTTAGACGTACCTAGATAATTTATATGAGGGTTATAATTTATATATTCTATCTATATTGAACGCGATAATGATTTTACATCGCGCCTCAACTTCCTTAATACAAAATCACGAAAATCAAATTTTCCAATGTATAATCTTTTTGTGATTTATATACATCTGGTGATAATACGAAAATTTCAGACATGGATATAATTTCCAGCAACACTTTGTTGCTAATCAACCTTAACTTTAGCTCAAAAACTTTTTCGGAATCAATCTGATTCTACCAACAAATTCATGATTGCCAGTTAATTCTTGGCATTACCCCGGTAGTTATTGTAATAACATGCAATAAACAGTGCTTATGTCAAATTACTTACAGATTGCTATATCAAGCGTTTCAAGCACATTTTACGCCATTTGGAAGAAAATTAGTAGTATTAAATTACAATTTAACCACAAATTATTACTAAATTTTTCGTTTTTTTTAAAATAAATTGTTGACTATTATTGGCATTTATGGTACTATAAAAATGCAAAGTTTGTCGAATACTGTAATATTTAAAGGAGGATTCAATGATGAAATCTACTGGTATTGTAAGAAAAGTTGACGAGTTAGGAAGAGTTGTATTGCCTATCGAATTAAGAAGGACTTTAGACATTGCTGAAAAGGATGCTCTTGAGATTTATGTAGATGGTGCTACTATAATTCTTAAGAAGTATGAACCAGCATGTATCTTCTGTGGCAATGCAAAAGATGTTTCAGTGTACAAAGGCAAAAACATCTGTCCTGACTGCATGAGAGAGCTTAAGAAATAATATTTCTTTGAATAATAGGGGTTTGTAGATAACAAACTCCTTTTATTTTGCCTTTTACAACAATTGGTTGTATACCTCTCTTTTACTTATTCCCCTATCCTCCGCAACTTTCTTCATGGCATCCTTTTTATCAAATCCCTGGTTGACATATAGCTTCATATGCTCTTGAAGATTAATACTGTTCCAATCTTTTTTACGGTTTTCAATTACCTCCTCCTCATTAACACCTTCAACCATCAGAACAAACTCACCTTTTGGAGATTCAAGGTCATATTTATCTATTGCGCTGATAAGGTCACTCCTGATAAATTCCTCGAACCTTTTAGTAAGCTCTCGCGCTAAAACTATTTTCCTGTTACCAAATATATCGAGTAAGTCCTTAAGAGTATGTGTCAGCTTATGAGGCGCTTCGTAAAAAACCATTGTCCTGGCCTCGTTCTTAAGGGAAGCAAGCCTCTCTTTCCTGGCTCTTTTGTTCATCGGCAAAAATCCTTCAAAAGCAAAACGACCCGCCGGAAGACCTGATGCCACCAAACCTGTAACAGCAGCAACCGGACCCGGTATCATTGTAACCTGAATATCGTTTTCAATGCACAGCCTGACCAGATCTTCGCCAGGATCAGAAATTCCGGGAGTTCCTGCATCTGACACCAGTGCTATATTTTTTCCCTCTAATAGCTGATTGATAAGATAATTTCCCTTTTCCTTTTTGTTGTGTTCATAGTAACTTACCAGACTCTTTTTTATTTCAAAATGGTTTAAGAGCTTGATTGTCTGTCTGGTATCCTCTGCTGCAATAAAATCAACTTCCTTGAGTGTTTTTATTGCCCTCAAGGTTATATCTTCAAGGTTTCCAATGGGAGTTGCAACCAGATAAAGCATTCCTCTACTATTCAATAGAAGTAACCTCCCTGCAATATATTTCATTAATCTCTTTTGAGTAATTTCCGTTTTCATCATATACATAAAGCGGATCCATCATTTTTAATTGAGGGCGTCCCTGCCGGGAGCCTTTTATCAAAATGAGGTTTGGCTTTTTGTACGGTGAAGGATGTACAAATTTTATGTACTTAGGCTCAATTTTATAGTTCCTCATCAACCATATTATGTCTGCAAGTCTGTCCGGCCTGTGTACCATTGCTAACTGGCCACCCGGTACCAAAAGCTTTGACGCCGATTTTATAACATCTTCCAAGGTACATAGTACTTCGTGCCTTGCTATCGTTTTTGTGTCTCTGCTGTTTAAAATACCTCCACCCTTATTCATGTATGGAGGATTTGATACGACAACCTCAAAGCTTGATGCTCCAAAAAGCGACACACTATTCTTAATGTCCCCATGCACTATTTTTACTCTGTCTTCAAGGCCATTGAGCTTAACACTTCTATCTGCCATTTCTGCAATGTCTTCCTGAATCTCAAGCCCAACAATTGATTTTGCCGCACTCTTCCCCGCAAGAAGTATGGAAATAATACCCGTCCCTGTACCCAGATCAATAACGGAATTTCCCTTTTTGACATCTGCGAAATTTGCCAGCAACACCGCATCAAGACCAAAACGGAAGGCCTTGTCTTTTTGTATTATTTTCAAACCTTTATATTGAAGATCATCAATTTTTTCATTTTCCATTAATTCAATGTTCAAAGCAAAATCATCCACCCAAAATATTAATTATAAACTATGCGCAGCAAAAAAGGAGCCAGTTTGAGACCAACCCTCACCAGACTCCCAATTTACGGATATTATTTCTGCACTGGAGCATCTACAGGACAAACATTTGCACAAGCTCCGCATTCTATGCAAGCACTTTCATCAATTATATAACTACTATCACCTGCTGAAATGCAGGAAACAGGACACTCAGGCTCACAAGCGCCACAACTTATACATGCATCAGTTATAAAATATGCCATGTCAGGTACACCTCCTAATCATTATTAGCTTTATAAATGTAGACAAAACCACACTTTATTTTATCATCAATTTTCAATAAATGAAACTACTTTCTAAAATTAATTTCTGTAACGGGTCACTAATCTTCAAGCTGCTTCAACTCTTCAATGCTTATTCCCGGTTCTATGTCGTCAGTATTTACTGCATTTTTAATTATTTTTACCTCACTTGCATTGTATATCTTTAAATCAGTCTCGTTTCCTTTATCAAGCTTTACTTTTACCAATTCCTTAAGGAGGCTTATTCCCATTACCACACCTTGACCTTCAGGCGTTTCCACAATAGCTCCTTCTCTAGGAACCCTAGTTATTATTTCCTCATAAGCATCCTGCTCATACTTCAGACAACACATAAGCCTGCCACATGCACCGGATATTTTCGTAGGATTTAACGACAATCCCTGCTCCTTTGCCATCTTTATAGAAACGGGCTGAAAATCTCCCAAAAATGCATTGCAGCATAAAACCCTTCCGCATACTCCGAGGCCACCCATCATCTTAGCTTCGTCTCTGACCCCAATCTGTCTGAGCTCAATCCTGGTTCTGAATACTGATGCAAGGTCCTTTACCAATTCTCTGAAGTCTACCCTTCCGTCCGCAGTAAAGTAAAACAGAACCTTATTATTGTCAAATGTATATTCAACATCTATTAACTTCATTTCAAGCTTGTGAACGCTTATTTTCTGAAGGCATATATCAAAAGCTTCTTTTTCTCTTTTTGAGTTCTCCTCGTAATGATTTTTATCATCTTCATCAGCTACTCTTATAACTTTTTTTAGTGGTGCAACTATCTGGTCATCCGGCACTTCCGTATTTGGAACTACAACCAGTCCAAACTCCACACCCCTTGCTGTTTCGACAATAACATTCTCGTTTAACTGTATTTCCAAATCACCGGGATCAAAATAATATATCTTCCCAGCTCTCTTAAATCTTACCCCAACCACCTTTACCATTATATCTATTCCTCCTGAAGTTTCATCAGCATAACCTCTATAACAAGTTGATAATTGGCGTTCTGTTTTATATTTCTACGCGTATTTTCAATCGATGCTATATTTTCAATCAGCTTGCTTATCGCAAATCTATCCACATTCTTTAATATAATATCCTTTTTATCCGAATTAATCAATATATTTTCATTTCCAGACTTCTTAGCAATTAGTAAATCCCTGTAGAACAATAACATTATATCCAATATTGTATCAATATTATCTTTATTTTCTTCAAAAAAATCATAAATATTAAAAACCTCTATAAGTTTTGAATCTTTCAATTTCATTATTACTTCAATGGCTTTATCTCTGTTTGCACGGAAATCCTCAGATTCTATAAGTTTTAATGCCTTTCCCGGAACACCATCGGCATAGGAAACAATAAAATCAATACTTCCGGACTGGATAGCACTACTTTTCAAAATGCAGGCTCTTATTTCATCATCAGTATTCTTTCGGAAGTTGTATATAATACTCCTCGATCTTATGGTCTCTAGTAAACTGTTGCTGTTTGAAGCAGTTAAAATTATAACCGCATATCCCGGAGGTTCTTCCAATGTTTTAAGAAGGCAGTTCTGTGCCTGAACCGTCATTTTGTCTGCATCAATTATTAAATATACTTTTTTCCCCGAGTACAAGGGCCTTACAGATATGTCCTGCTGCATCCTTCTTACTTCGTCAACGCTGATACTAGCCCCTTCGGCCTCCATTACAAAAAAATCCGGATTGTTGCCGCTGTTAAAAAGGTGGCAGGGCTGGCACTGTTCACACCGGTCTTCGGAATTGCGCGCACTGCAAAGCAGAGAAGCTGCAAAAATCCGTGCCACGGTCCTTTTTCCAATCCCCTCAGGTCCCGAAAAAATATATGCATGTCTTGTAGAATCATCTTTTAAAACAGCTTTCAAGCTGTTTACAACTTCACTTTGTCCTATAATATCGCTAAAATTCACATTACACCCCGTATACATTTCTTCTTTAAAAGTTTGTTTTTACAAACCTTTCAGAAGATATTGTTCATCTGTTTGCCGCGGCCGAACCCTCTATTTTGTTTGCAGCTTCCGCTGCGGTATGTCTCAAATATTATAGAGAAATGTCCAGAATCAGCCCTCGTATGTCCTCTATTCTCTGTAATATCTTTATGTTATCCTTTTCTGCACTTAATACGTCCTTTGTAAGGTCTTCAAGCTCAGAATTTATTTTTTTTACTGTAGCATATACCCTATGCCTTCCTCTTCTATCTATCAAGCTTTCCTTGGAAAATTTCTGAGAATTATTCAGTGTTTCATCAAGAAATTCCGATATAAGCTTCTTGTAAATCTTCAGTTCCCTGACGTCTACTTTTTTCCCAAGCTTTTCTCCCTGCTCGGAAATCTGGCTTACCAGATATTTTATACGCTCCTCAACGTTGTGCTCCTCCACCCGCTTTAGCTTATTTTCAAAAGCATTGCCATTAATATCTGCAACTTTCTTCTGTTCAGCTCCGGAAACATCAGCTATATTGGTCGGACTGTTCATACCTTCTCTGATCTTCACAAACATCACTCCGTTTTGTTCAAGTTTTGACAAAGGAATAACGAAAAATCAACTTTTTATTTTCATATCACGAGAATGTCATTAAACAACTTTATTAATATTTTGAGCGGGAACTTAATTTTAACCTTACAAATTTATTCAAGCATCCTATCTATATGTGCTCTGACATCTAAAAATATTTCTTCTACGCTTTTGTTGCTTTCAATAGTTTTAATTCTGTCAGAATACAATTCTGCCAACTTCCTGTATCCATTATAAACCCTTTTATGAAATTCCATTGCTTCCTGCTCTATCCTATCGACACCGGTAGATTGAATCCTCCTTTTTAGAGCAACCTCCGGGTCAATATCAAAAAACAAAGTCAGATGAGGCATAATTCCATTTAGTGCAATCCTGTTTACTCGTTCGATTAATTCAATATCTATATTCCTGCCAAATCCCTGATACACATAGCTTGAATCAATAAACCTGTCACATATTACCACCTTACCATCTTCAAGTGACGGTTTAATAAGCTCGCCAACAAGTTGGGCACGTGCTGATGCGTAGAGCATCATTTCAGTTATATGAGACATGTCTGAGTTTTCAGTATCAAGTATTATTGATCGTATTTTCTCTCCTATACTTGTCCCACCGGGTTCCCTTGTAACTACTACCTCAAAGCCTTTATCCTTCAGATAGCTCTCCATCAATTTGATTTGTGTTGTTTTGCCTGACCCGTCTGTCCCTTCTGTTGTGATAAATAGTCCAGTTTTCATTAGAGCCCTCCAAATGTACCTGCGTTACACGACATTATACCATACCCCAGCGAAAGCTACAATCCACGTGTAAGTTCGGGTGCATTTAATAAATGTTAAGAAAAATATTCCAGCACTTCTATTTTCAAACTTTCGGATACCCCATTTACAGTTCCTCCCGCCTCGATAACACTCAACAGGTATTGAATAGCTTCGGCAGTGACAACTTCACCAGGGCATACAACGGGAACGCCCGGAGGATACGGTGTTATTATCCCTCTGGACACCATACCTTCTGACTTCGCCAGTTCCTGGTTTTTGTATTCTAGCTGCATTACTTTGTCCAGCCCAACAACTTGTGGAGGTAACTTGATATCTCTTATATTTATATCGGGTAATCTTTTAGAATCCTTAATTCGCTTGTCTATTTCACTTAATGCCTGATAAAGGCTTTCAAATTCATTCATTCTATCGGCTATTGTAGAAATACAGACTATGTTATTAATATCTGCCATTTCAACCTGAATATTAAACCGATTCCTAAGTATGCCATCTATTTCAAAACCTGTCTTCCCGGTATTTCTCACATTAACCACAACCCTGGTTTTATCCGTTTGTGCAGGCTCCGTATAATGCCTTGACAATATTTTATATCCTGTATCATCTGTCATCATTTCCTCAAAACAGCGTATATTTTCCAGCAGATTATCTATCAATTCACTCCCATGCTCCTCCATAATTGCCCTGGATATATCTAAAAAAGACATTATTAAATAAGAGGGGCTGGAAGTCTGAATAATACGCAGAATAAACTTGAGTTTTTCAACATCTACCCTATGTCCCTTAACATGAATATATGCTCCCTGTGTCAATGCCGGAAGAGTTTTATGGGCACTCTGAATACACACATCTGCACTTACATCCATTGCACAGCAAGGTAGCTTTGATGAAAACTTCAAGTGAGCTCCATGAGCCTCGTCTACTATTAAAATTTTGTTGTAGGAGTGAACCAGATCGGATATTTCACCAATATCCGAACATATGCCATAATAGTTTGGGCGCGTGACAAAAACTCCAACTGCGTCAGGATTATTTTTTATCGCCTGTTCCACCGTTGAAGGTAGTATAAATGAAGGTACACCAAATAAATTATCATATTCCGGTTTTATGTAAATTGGCGTGACTCCTGCAAGCATCATTCCGCCAATAACCGACTTATGACAATCCCTGGATACTATCAATCGGTCCCCCGGCTTGCACAAACTCATAATGGCTGCATGCACGCCGCAAGTTGACCCATTCACCAAAAAAGAAGTGTAATCAGCTCCAAAAGCTTTTGCAGCAAGTTCTTGCGCTTCTTTTATAACTCCATTTGGAAAATGAAGATTATCAAGCCCCGGTATTTCAGTCATATCGAGCAGATGTAAGTCATTTAGAAATCTGTAAGGTATACCTTTTCCAAGCTTATGCCCAGGCATATGAAATGGAATCGGACTTGATTCTGCATATTTCTTTAATGCGTTAAATATTGGAGAATTAATTCTATTAATGGTTTCTCCCCCTAGTTAAGGTACAAAGGAATGTTTTATTTTTCTACCAACCATACTGAAGTTATCCTATGCGCAGGAAACATTTCCTGTACGATTTGCTTTGCCTCTTTAATGTTTGCCGCACTAACTTCATTAATTTCCTTTGTGTCAAACTTTGAACAGTTTTTCTTCTCTGTATGCCAGACTCTGTAAACTTTTTTTCTTTCTTTTTCTTGCATTGTACTACCTCTTACTTAATTACTTTAATGTAATTATATCACTAGACATGATAATTAAAAAGTCCTATTATAAAATCTTTATTTGTGCAACACAGGACCTATATGCATAGTTAGTAATGCTCATTGTAAGGTTTTGGTCTACCGTAATATAATTGTTATGTAAACTATTTTTCAGGAGGCTAATTTATGTATTCTAAAAAATTACATCCAGTAAATTTATGCTTATTCCTTGTATTTACTTTACTCTTTAGTTCAATTAATGTATTTGCAGATCCTAAAAACAAAAAGACAAACACCCCTCCCTCAACCAGCATTAAGGTTCAGCTATACAATTTCAGCACATCTGCGTCAGAAAACACTATATATCCTGAGTTCAGGATATATAATAACGGTTCCTCAACCATAAGCCTCTCCTCAATCAAAGTGAGGTATTACTACACAATTGACGGTGAAAAGGTTCAAACCTATCGATGTGACTGGTCAAATAAAGGCAGCGCAAACGTCATAGGTACTATTAATAAAATGACCGCAGCTTCGACCAACGCAGACCATTATGTTGAAATTGGTTTTAAAAACAATGCAGGTTCATTAGCATCAGGCACATATGTAGAAGTTCAATCTAGAATTTATAAGTCTGATTGGAGCTTCTATACCCAAACAAATGATTACTCCTTTAACAACAGTTCAACAACTTATACCGACTGGTCCAAAACCACGGGCTACATAAACGGTACACTGGTCTGGGGTAATGAACCTGTAATTGTTACTTCTATTCCGACTAACACACCAACACCTGTTGCTACATCGGTTCAGTCCGTTGCTCCTGTTCCTACCCCGACAACTACTCCGACACTCACTACCACGCCAGTTCCAACCCCTACATCCACTCCAACACCTACTGCCACACCAGTTACAACCCCTACACCTACTCCAGCACCCACAAGGGCAGCAAAAAGTGTTCTTGGATATACAACCTATTACTATGCAGGTGATAAATCTTCATATAATTCAATGGTCAATAATAAGGATTCAATTACAGAAATATCAACAGCAACACATATAACTGACGGGTACGGAAATATTACAGGCATACTTCCGTCCGAACAAATAAGTTATGCGAACTCTATCGGCATAAATCCTACTCTCCTGGTAGGAAACAATTTTAGCGGCGAGGTAGCCAAAACCCTTCTTGAAAGCTCAGCAAACAGAAGTAAATTCATAACCAACCTTATAAATATACTGAAAGCTAATAACTATAAAGGTGTTAATATAGACCTTGAAGGTATCTATAGCACAAACAGAAATAATTATACAACTTTCCTAAGTGAGATTTATTCAGTATTAAAGCCTCAAGGTTATACAGTCTCTGTGGCTGTACCCGCAAAAACAACCGATAATCCGAATTATACCTGGAATTATGCCTATGATTATGCCGGCATTTCAAATTACGCCGACTATATTGTCCTGATGACTTATGACGAGCACTATCCGGGAGGAACACCAGGGCCTGTTGCTTCCATCGGTTGGGTTACAAATGTTATAAAGTATGCTACAACAGTCATACCTAAAGAAAAGATTTATTTAGGCCTTGCTGCATACGGTTATGACTGGTCAATCAATGGTACAAAAGCCTACTCGATAAACGGCTGTTACAACCTTGCTGCAAATAATGGTGCTGCAATTCTTTGGGATAATACCTCAAAATGTCCATACTTTACATACAATGATACCAATGGTGTCTATCACACTGTATGGTTTGAAAACTCCATGAGCATTGAGCCCAAACTGGATCTTGTAAATCAGTACAACCTGGCCGGTATCGGTATATGGCGCCTTGGGCTTGAAAATTCAGATTATTGGAGCATAATTAATGCAAAAATAAGATAAGTGCAAAAACGTCTGCAAAAAAAACAAACTTTTTATAGAAATTATATAGACAAAAGGGATTACCAATCGTCTTAACCTTCGATTGGTAATCCCTCATAAATCTTATTTGTCACTTAGTGCTTTTGAACATCCTATGATTTTTGTTGATCAGCACTAGTTTGCAGGAATTGTCAGTACACCCTTCTCCTTTAGATCATCAATACCATGTGCCTTACACATGCCTTTTGAAAGTGTATAGAGAGTATCATTTATATAGAGTATCCTCTCAACAAACTTATCATCGCTATAATAATAATTCCCGGCCTTCAGGTATTCCTCTTCTGAAATATGTGTAATCCTTCCCTTGAGTGTAAAACCTTTTTTAAGATCAATATTGTAAACATATGCACCCTGGAACGCAAACTCTCCGTATTCGGGAACTCCCCATCTATTTTCATCCGATTGGTCTTTATCTTTTATCTCTGCTACTGTTACAGGAAATGCCAGCAAGTTTTTCTCTTTTGAGAAAAGCAAAGCCTTGTGGTTACGCAGCAGTTCCGAGTCGGTTCCCCTGTCTCCTATAACCTCTGAAAACTTCTGTACAGGGTTGCTCACATCTGAGACATCAAACAGTGCGATCTTCATTCCCATGTAAAAACCACCACCGGACATCTCTATCGTGTCTTTTCCAAACCCTATAATATGGTTTTCATCATACGGATGCAAATAATCACTGTAACCTGGGATTTTCAAAGCTCCAAGTATTTCAGGTTTGGTTGGATCTTTCAAGTCTATTACAAACAGAGGATCCACAGTCTTAAAGGTAACTATATACCCACGATCGCCCATAAATCTTACCGAGTATATTCTTTCACCCGGTGCGATGCCTTCAAGCTTTCCGCATACATTCATTGTATCATCCAGAATATATAAATTGTTACCGGAAGCATTCACTCCCGTACCCCATACCTCACCGGTAGTTGTTGCTATACGGAAATATCCTTTGCTTTCATCCATTGAAAACTGGTTCAGAATCAACCCCGGTACTGAACCCTTACTAAGATAAGTTATTTTGCTGCCATCAAGTGAGAATTTATATACATTGGTTTCTCTTCTATCCACATAAACAGGGGCAATAGTAGGCTTTACTGAATCGGAGCTTACAGCATTATCCTCTAACTCTATTACATCATAATTGTAATTTGATACGGCTACAAAAAGGTTTTCATTTGAAACATATATGTTTTCTCCGGCACCTAGGTATGTCTGTATATTTGCTTTTTCATTCTTATTTATGTCAAATGCGGAAACAATCATGTAGTTTGACTCAACTGAATCAGGGAAATACCTTATTTGAGGGCACTCAATTTTTACATAATCTTCACTGACGATGCTGTCTCTGTAGCTGGGTGTTTGATTCTCCACATCAGTACCAGTCGCATAGTAGAAATTCTGGAACTTGTTTGATACCATATAAAGTACCGACCCTATCATTCTTGAAGAAACATAGTTCCCTTCTATCTCAACTTCCCTTATTTTTTTAATATTTGTCTTATCGCTGATGTCACATACAATAGCCTTTACGCTATTCTTTTGATTATAGTAAGGTGGTCGGATGTACATCTTTTCATCTGCTGCCTTTTGGTAGGGCTCTGTCACATCACTATTTTCATAATAACTCCCTATTGAGACAAGCAAATCCCCGGATAAATATATCTCCTGAGGGGTAAAGTTGTCATCTGTAAAATCCAGAATACTCATTATATCCATCTTATCGGCAGGATAAGCTTTAGCCACAACAATTCGGTCATTGTTGACCTGATATATATATTGCCCGTCAGTTTTTACAACATCCGCCTCATCTACCCCCTGCACCTGTAAATTTGTACCCGAATAATCGGATTCTTTTGCGCCTGCACTGTCACTACTGCTTTCGCTTTTGCTTAAGGTAGGCACATTTACAGCATCATCTACACTCTGTGCTTCTGCAGCCTCAAATACTATACTCCCGCGGTATAAATCGTCATACCTTGAATTCGATTTTTCCATCAACTTTGCCAGAGCTTCGGCAGAACCCACAACGGGTAAGTTGTTAACCTTTGAAATAACTTCATCAATCATGGATTTTTCACTTGTGGCGTCAAAAACAGCTTCATCATCACTTATTACAATAAGCCCCCTGTCATAAAATACCTTTTTGCCTACAGCTTCAGAAATACTTCTTAGCGGAAGGAACGTCCTGCCCTCCTTGATTTCCGGTGCTACATCCAGCGAAATTTTTTCTTTGCCCACCTGCAAGGTTTTATTACCAATAACCAATTTCAGCACTTTGCCATCTATAGTAATCGTCACCGTGGAGGATGAAGCATCCCAACCCACATCAGCCCCCATGCTCTCAGAAATAAATCTAACAGGTACAAGAGTTCTCGAATCCTTCACATAGGGTTTCACATCCGAATTTGAGGAATCCACCTGGGTTTCTTTATTATTAACCATCGCCTGAGAACTTCCTATGTACAGGACAACAGCATTTTTCAGTCTTTCCTCCATACTTTTTTGATTTTTTGAATTACTGACTTCTCCGGCTATAGATGCCTGCATCGGTATAATCAGTATTGTAAAGAGAGTTAAAACGCTCAGCAGCTTTATAAATCTAACCATACTTATTAATCCCCTTCCTTCCGGTTATTTATTTTGTTTGACGATTATAAGATAAAAAAGTTCCACCAAAAAAAAGAGTATATAACCTAATAGGCATTTACTCTTTTTCCTTAGCAATTCTTGCTTTAATTATTGCTTGTTTCTCTCATAAATTATTCTCAATCCGTCAAGAGAGAGCAAGCCATTAATTTCATCTATTGTCTCAGACTCGCTGGCAATTAGCCTTGCAAGTCCACCCGTTGCAATAACTTTTATATTGTCTTCCTTCATTTCCTTTTTCATTCTTCTTACAATATAATCAACCTTACCTACATAACCGAATACAATTCCCGATTGCATGCTTGAAACCGTATTTCTGCCAATTACAGTATCGGGCTTGATAAGTTCTATACGAGGAAGCTTTGCGGCTTTCTGAAACAGTGCTTCTGCCGAAATTTTTATCCCCGGACATATCACTCCACCCAAGTATTCGCCATTTGCGGTCACTGCACAAAATGTAGTAGCTGTTCCGAAATCTACAATTATAAAAGGGCCTTTGTATAACTCCAGAGCGGCAACGGCATTTACAATACGATCTGCCCCTACTTCCCTTGGATTTTCGTATTTAATATTAATGCCGGTTTTTATACCCGGTCCCACTACTATAGGATCCAATTTGAAGTACTTCTTTATGGCATGTTCAAGCGAATACATAATAGGCGGCACAACCGACGCAATCACTACAGCTTCAACTTTACCTACATCAATTTTTTCATGGTTAAAAATATTCATAATGAACATTCCAAACTCATCCGAGGTTTTGTCCCTATCTGTAGCCATTCGCCAATGATTGAGCAGCTTCTTTCCTTTATATACTCCGAAAACTATATTGGTATTTCCAACATCTATTACAACAATCATATAGTGTCTTTCCTCCGCTTATCTATACCCCAAGTCTCAAACTCCTGATTTCCTTGAGTTCCAGTTCTATTTCCTTTTCAATTCTTAAAATATCGGTTTTAATATCGTCGATGGTTTCTTCCGCCTTCATTCTGCCGGCATTTCTTTGTGCATAGTTGTTATTGTAGCTGTGTCTTGATGACCCATTATCCTTGTTGGAATAGGAACCCCTTTGGTGATTATTGTCCTTCTGGTGACTATTTTCTCTCTGCGAGTTATTAAAATTTCCCGTATTGCCTGAATTATGATTGTTATTGGCAGCATTTGGATTATTGTTGTTATTGTTGTTATTGTTGTTATTGTTGTTATTACTGTTATTGCTGTTATTGAAACTATTGGATCTGTTTGGATATTTGCCACGATTATTTTCTCTATTGGCAGATTGTTCCTGTTCCCCTGGTTTCCTTTTCTGGTAATCTCTTCTTCTGTTATTGTTGTATGTGCTATTATTACTGCTTGTATTATTGCCTGTGTTTCCGCTGTTAGCATTGTTTGCATTGTTACTGCTGTTGTTAATAGTGTTAACATTACTGTTGTTAACCACTGCTGATTCCCCCTCCTGGATATTTACTAAATTATAATCTATAATAAATTCATTTACGAACTATAGATAACGAATTTTGAAGTTAACTCTATATAGCACCTGAACGTTATCTAATTTAGATGAAAAATATCCTTTAAATTTAGTTTTGGAATCTTTCATCTATAGTATTCAATGAAATTAACTTACATCATCATATTCCCAATAACTCTTTGGCATTCAGACCTAAGATAGCTTCCTCAACGTGGGGCTCAAACGAAAATTTCCGGATTTTTTCTACTTCCTCACTTTGATCGCCCCATGGAGAGTCAGTGGCAAAAAGAATCTTTCTATATCCATGCTTACTTATAATTCTCCTTGCCTGCTTGGCATCCATAAAGCTGAGGCCGTATGAAGTATCTAAATAAATATCGGTACCTGAAAGATATTCTTCCACTCCATCCCAATAGGAAAAACCTCCCATATGCGCTGCCACAATCTTTAAACCTGAAAAAGCATCTACTACTCTTCTCAATCTATCCGGTGTCGCATGACAAGGCGCAGGAAGCCCAATATCCAACCCTGCATGGAACAGTACTATCAACCCCAGTTCACCTGCAAATTCATATATGGGGTACATTTTTTCATCGTCAACGAAAAATTGCTGATAATCAGGATGAAGCTTAATTCCTTTTATACCCATTTCCTTTAGTCTTAAAAGCTCATCCTTCCAATTTTCATTTTCAGGATGGATGCTTCCAAAAGCTATTATACTGTCATCCTGTATGCTTGACGACCATATATTTATTTTTTCTGTTTGTGAAGGTTTTGTTGCTATGGAAAGGACAACCGACTTGTCAATACCAGCCTTTTTCATAGACTCTTTTATGCTACTGACTGTGCCATCCAACCTTGCAGTAATATTCGCACACTTTTCCAACTTAGGCACTGCTTTAGCAGCAAGCTCGTCGGTAAAACAGTGTACGTGAAAATCTATAATCATGCTCATTCTCTCTTTCATTCAGATAAATATTATTCCCAGGTACAATCTACTCTTATACATACCCTAAAAGGCCTCTTACAGAAACTTCACCGGATAAGACCTCTCTCACCGTTCCGTCTCCACTTCTTACTATTAGCTTACCGTCTTTGGTAATTCCCTCTGCAATACCGGTACATTGCTTATCTTTGTAAGTCATACTGACTTCTTTTCCTAAAGTAAGCGAATATTTCTCCCACTCCGAAATTATTTCCTCATATGCACCACAAATAACTTTATCATAAATTTCTTCAAATTTTAATAGGATAACTCTAATTAATTCACTTCTTTTCAACGGTTTTTGTAAACCCAAAGACTGCTCAATGCTTATTCTTAAGGAAGTTGCCTTATCTCTTATCTCCTCAGGAAAGTCATTTGGCTGCTGGTTAACATTTAAACCAATGCCCAGAACCAGAAAATTAATCCTGTCTATTTCCATATTCATCTCAACCAATATTCCGCACACTTTCTTACCATTTATTATTATATCGTTTGGCCACTTAATTCCGGTCTCAATATCAGCGACCTCCTTGAGTGCCTTTACAACAGCAACAGAAGCTGCCAGAGTAATAGTCTGAATCTCTTCAAAAGGAATGTCCGGACGCAATATCAACGACATCCACACTCCCTTTTTGTCATGCGAATCCCAGTTTCTCCCAAGTCTTCCTCGTCCAGAAGTCTGGTAGTCAGCTGTTACTAAGGTTCCCTCTTCGGAGCCTTCAAGAGCAATTTTCTTTGCATAATTATTAGTGGAATCAACCTCAGCAAAATGCACAACATTCCGGCCAAACACCTTTGTCCTTAGACCATTACCAATCTCAAAGGAATTAACTACATCAGAATCCGGGCTCAATCTATACCCCTTCTTAGACGAGGACTCAATAATATAGCCATCTTCTTTCAAATCATTGATCGTTTTCCATATTGCAGTGCGTGATACCCCCAAAACAGTACTTAAGGCTTCACCTGAAACATAGTCTGACGGATTCTCTGTCAGTTTTTGTAAAATTTCCTTTTTCACGATAATCCTTTCCTTAGGAACAGCTAAATATGCGCTCCTACTTCGAATAACGAAAAAATCTTATATGCCTGTATTTGTTGATTTGTATTGAACACTTATGTAATTATATTAAGAGTCCACACTAAGTAAATTAAATATATATTTCCATGAAAAAGCTGAATAAATAATGAAAATATTTTTCGCGAAACATATAGCTATCTTCCGGTCCTACTTCAGGGGTTTTCTTATGGTAAAAGCCCTTCCAATCTTTTTGTCTATGAAAGCAACCATGCTATTTCCCTCTTCTTCAACCAATTCAAGTTTACCTTCGTCGGCACTGCCCTTTAAAAAACAATACAGCAACCTGTCATTTAAGTCGTCATATTCCTGCTTGAATTCTTCAATAACGTTATTTATGTATAGTTCTTCCGAACTATTAAACAAAATTGGAGAATCCAGCCTTCTATCGAGCAAACTTATCTGATCCGGGATAACCGTGGTTGTCACCAGACATTCAGGAAGCCTGTACAGTCCAAAAGTATAGTTTTCAATGGGCATAACAGATTCAATATATAAATCCATAATTTCAGGATGCTTTAGCCCCAATTCATATAAATAGCTGTCGGCCACATAGCAATACCTTGGATACAATTCAAGCTTGATACACCTGTAAGCGCTGGACTTATACCTATCCATATCATCTTTAGGGTTTAAAAGTGCAGAAAAACATTTTTTATTTTCCAGCCCTATATGAACCTCTTTTTCATGCCACTCCGACAGTTTCAGTCCGCACTCTATACAATTTTCAACCTTATCCTGAGGTACATAATAGTAAACTTCAACCATAAAGACACCTCCACAATAATACATTAAATCATTTAACGCTTTATATGACAATAGAATTTATTGTAAAGTGTTCACAATTTTTTATACAGCACTACCCCGCTTTTATCAGTACACCTGTCTATGTATTCATGCAAGTTCTTGGACAGTAATTTCCCTTCTACGCATAAATCCATTAATGGAATCAAAACAAACGCCCTTTCAAACATTCTCGGGTGGGGTATTACCAATTCAGGAAGATTAATCTCCATATCATCAAAAACAAGTATGTCAATGTCGATAGTTCTAGGTCCCCAATGGATTTCCCTTGTCCTTTTAAGCTTTTTTTCCACCAGCTGCAATTCTTTCAGCAGCTTAAGCGGAGCTAATGAAGTCTCAACTGCAACGGCCATATTGAGAAATTTACCCTGATCCACATAACCTACAGGATCTGTCTCGTATATATTGGAGGCTCCGGTAATGTTTATATCGATATTATTATCAATTTCTTTAACTGCCTCTATCAGATTGTTTTCTCTGTCACCTAGATTTGAACCTAGGGATAAAAACACTTTATGCACTATCTCTCGACCTCTTTATCTCAACACCAACCCATCCAAAGTCTGCGTCTATAGGTGCCTCCGGTTTTCTCACCTGTACCGTAATTTCCTTAATTTCCCCAAAAGCCGACAAAATTTCCCGGGAAATGTTGTGGGCAAAACTCTCAATAAGTCTGAATTTATTATTTTCATTTACACATCTTATAATATCATAAATTCTGGAATAGTCTACAGTATTTGTGATTTCGTCGGTTTCTCCTGCCTGCTTCAAGTCGACAAAAATTTCAACATCTATATAAAAATGCTGCCCTATTTGCCTCTCTTCCGGGTATACACCATGGTAGCCGTAAAGCTTTATATCTTTTAATATTATCTTATCCACAAGTTTTATCTCCTCAATGTATAAATCATCAGACCCGAACCATCGCATCAGTCATTCTTACAACACGGGCAATCTCCCGGACATCATGCACCCTGACAAAATCAGTTCCATTGGCTATTGCGAGTGTTACAGTTGCTGACGTACCCTCAAGTCGGTCTTCTACAGGAAGGTCTAAAATATTACCAATAAGTGACTTCCTTGATGTGCCTATAAGTACAGGCATATTTAATGATGACAACTCCTTAAGCCTCCTCATCACTTCCAGATTGTGATCAAGGTTTTTACCAAAACCTATGCCGGGATCAACTACCATATTTTCTCTTCTTATACCGGCCTTTTCAGCAATTTCAATACTTCTTCGCAGAAATTTAATTATATCACCCATAAGTTCTTTGTATTCCCTGCTCTCCTGGTTATGCATCATTACAACGCCTGCATTGTATTTCGCAACTACTTCAGCAATTCCAGGATCCTTTTGAAGACCCCATACATCGTTAACAATATGTGCTCCTGCTTCAAGTGCCTTGTCGGCTACAACAGCTTTTGAAGTGTCCACCGATACAGGCACATTTAACTCCTTTGCCAATGCCTCTATTACAGGAACCACCCTGTTTATCTCTTCTATGGCATCAACAGTCTGATGTCCGGGTCTCGTAGACTCTCCGCCAACATCTATAATATCCGCACCGTTTTCTATCATATGCTTTGCCCTCTTAACGGCACTTTCCAAATTGTTGTATTTACCACCATCAGAAAAGGAATCGGGAGTTACATTGAGTATTCCCATTATATACGTTTTCTCACCTATTGGAAGTTTGTGCTTGCCGCATTCAAAATATTCGGGCTTGCCAATATCCAATCCGGTCAACACCCTCTTTATTTCTTCAGCAATTTCCTTAAGACTGCCAGGTTGCATCTCAAGTTTGTAAATAAGTCTTGAGTATTGAGAATATGTCCCCATAATCAATACGTCCGAAGATTGCGCACTGAAGTTGGCTACACCCCTGTTTACAGCTACATCACCGCCCTTGCCCAACATCTCCTGTTTGATAATGTTAGCTGCGAAAGAGCTGACATTTTCAAGCTTCATTGTAATAAATAAAGCCTTCGGTGAAAGCCATGGTATAGATGTTGCATCCACCCCGATCTTGCGAACCTCTTCTTTTGCTGTACTCATATTTTCGATAAATAATAGTCTGGCGTTTATCATAGGTTCATCTCCAATTTATTTAGTAATACTTAAAATCTGATACCTTTTTGCTTCTGTCCTTGATTAATATAAGAAACATATGAAAAATACAATCAATATTTGGGCTATTTTTTATCCTCCAAAATATACAATCTCGCCTTTCACCTTATTTCCCTGTATCCTGAGTATCCCGTAGGAATAATACTCCTGCCATCTTTTATCGGTTGGCGAACCAGGATTAAAAAACAAAACCCCTTCAATTTCCTCGTTATACGGCGTATGGCTGTGTCCAAAAACTACACAGTTAACAGTATCATTCTTAAAAATATTAATGGCATTTTTCAGCGCATTACCACCATAACCAACGTCACCGTGCGTTATACCAATTCTCACATCTCCGACTTCCAGTATTCTTTTTTTGCCAAGTTTATCCTGAATAAAAAAGCCATCGTTATTACCCGCAACAGCATGCACAGGTGCAATCTCTTCAAGCTCGTATATAACATAATCTTTCAGAAAGTCTCCGGCATGAATAATCATATCAACACCTTTAAAGCCTTGTAAAACAATATCAGGTATAACTTTTCCCCTGCTGGGTATATGCGTATCCGAAACTACTCCAATGGTCACCATATTCAATGTGAACCCTCCTGATGAGCAGAAAATCAAATATATTATAATACATTTTATTGCAATTTAGAAGTACTCTTATTTTAATCAATTTGAATCAAACTGCTAAAACAATTAAATTCAGTGTATAAAACCATAGTATATATAATAAAATTAAACGAAATAAAATATTCATTAATAAGGGATAACGAAAAAATAACATCCTATTCTTATATTTTGAAAACATTATCAAATCAAGTTTTTCGTTATCCAGAGTATGAATCTATATTTTAGTCATACCTAAATATGCCGAAAAACATCGAAATATTGTTGTGTATGCTTGTTTAATTGCAATAAAAATTTTATAATTAATGTATTGTTGTGAAGTTGCTATACATAAAACTTTACAAACAAGCAAACTTTTTGAGAAGAATTGTATATTACACACGGGAGGTTATTGTTATGCAGAAAACAAAACTTGGTATTAGTGTCGGTCTTTTAGGTGCAGCTTTGTATTTTATGGGCTTGGTGAATTTCCTAGGTCTGATTCTTTTAGCTGGATATGTTCTTCTATTTGAATCTAATGAGTGGTTGAGAAGAAGTGCTGTAAAAGCAGTTGCAATCGTACTGGGATTTGCACTCATTTCGGTTGCAATAGGCATTAGTAATGACGTTTTTGCTGTCCTTAACGGCTTGCTGTCATGGGTCAGAATTTCATTCAGGATTTCATGGCCACTTCAACTGGATTCAATAGTCCTCAATGTTGTTGATATCCTTGAAAAACTCATATTACTCCTCCTTGGGTTTAAAGCTTTTACTCAGGGTTCAATGAATGTAGGACCTATTGATAATGTAATTGATAAAAATATATAATAATAAATTATTTTTGAGGTGATAATTATGGCTTTCTTTGAAAAATTTGGAGAAAAGATATCAAGTGCCGGTAAGGATGTGGCAAAAAAGACAAAGGAACTTGCAGACGTTACAAAATTGAACATGCAAATAGGAAGTGAAGAAGATAACATTAAAAATAATTACGTTGAAATAGGCAAACTATATTACGGCCTGTTTTCTTCTTCTCCCGACGAAAGACTTGCACCATTATGCAGTTCAATAACCGAATCGTTAAATAAAATCAATACATACAAGGAACAGATTCAGACAATAAAAGGTATAAAAAAATGTCCAAAATGTGGTGCCGAAATAGCAGATTCAGCATTATTCTGCAGCGTTTGCGGTAATAAAACAAGCAGTGAAGAAGAGAAAGAACCAGAAGAGGCTAAAACGGAAACTAAAGAGGAAGCTCCCGTAGTTGAGGAGACCCCTTCATCATGCCCCGCTTGCAATGAACCGATTGACAAAAATGCTGCTTTCTGCTCAAAATGCGGACAAAAAATATAGCAGTTTCGTTAACAGCAATGCCCACAGTCAGTAGACCGTGGGCATTTTAATGTTTCTTAAAGGCTAGTGCCTCATAACAAAATTTATCCCAGAGTGTACGAAGCAAAAGGATAGAATGTGCATTCCCACTTATAGTATTTTGAGGTTCCGGTTGCTCACAAGTCAAGGTCAAAAAGTGTACTTTTTGACCGCGGTGAACATGCTGCTTTAGCAGCAAAGAGCTCATAAATACTGTGGGAAAGTTGAGTAAGCAATGTTAAAAGCACTAGAAAGTTTTGCTGAGAATATCAACCAAATCACTCTCAGCAACTTCTCTCGCATTATAGGAAGTGCTCCTCTGCTTCATAGCCAAAGAAGCATAAAGATGAACCTCATCGCTGCTTAAACTCACGTCCTTCTTAAGCATTTTATCAACTATATCCCCAAACTCGTCAACTGAAGATACCTTAAATAATTTCAGCATTTTGTCCACCTTCTCACTTACCGCATCATAATTGTATTTAAGGTATTCTCTCATAAAAAATCCATTTGCCTTGCCATGGGGTACATCCTTAAAATAAGTCAACGAATATCCCAAACCATGCATGATTGTGGTACCGGTATGGGAAATAACCATACCGCCAAGCATGGACATATACAGGAGTTTCTCTCTTTTATCAAAATCAATATTGTTACTTGTCAAAGCTTCTGTACACTCACCGAATATTTTAATTGCTTCTACAGCCAATAAATCGCTAATCGGTGTACTTCTTTTGCTCAAGTATCCCTCCATGGCATGGGATAAAGCATCAACAGCTGTATTTACTGTAGTTTCAGAGGACATGCTCTCGGTATATGCCGCATCTAAAAACGCAACTTTCGGAAATGTATCGGCATTTCCAAAACTCATCTTTGTCTGCATATCGTCCCTGGTAAGTATTGAGTAAGGGGTCACTTCACTGCCTGTTCCTGATGTTGTAGGAATTGCAACTATGGGAAGCGGTTTGTTTTCAAATACATTTTTATAAAGCTCCAAAGGCTCAATATTATTCACAGCCAGTACGGCTATTGCCTTTGATGCGTCAAGCGGAGATCCTCCCCCAATGCCGATTATAAAGTCGGCATTAAACTCCTTTGCTGCTCTCCCGCCCTCTGCAACATTCTCCAAAGAAGGGTTGTTCTGTACCTTGTCATATATGGAAAATTGTATATTACAATCTCTCAGAATCTCTTCAACATGGTCTAAAGCTCCACTTACTTTAGCGGAGCCTTTGCCCGTGACAATAAGAGCCCTTCTACCGGACTTGTTTAATATATCTTTATTTGCAAACAAGCAGCCTTTGCCAAATAAAACCCTTGTACCTATCTGAAATCCGAATTGCATTAAAATCACCTTCTCTTTTTTGTTAATCAGCGAAAATCATAGGATGTGCATTTTGAACATAATTCATTGCTAGAAATAAATTATGGCCAAACGCACTAGCCAAATCCATTATAATATAATTTTTTTCCTTTTAGAAGGTTTTCTTCTTCAAGAAGGGGGTAATAATAAGGAAAATAGCGTTGCCAGCCCTATGCATTTGTGGTATACTTTTTCCTTGTTAACCAGTACCTCGTAAAAAATTGGTTACAAAAAAACATACGAGGTTCAGAACGGATGTAATGCATTTTTACATTATGAAAACAAGAAATTTGTAATTCTAATAAGTACTAAATGGTAACTGAAAGATAAGAGGATGAAAAATGGATAAATTGGTTTTAGTTACAGGTCATAAAAATCCTGACACAGATTCTATTTGTTCTGTAATTGCATATTCGGAGCTCAAAAAGAAATTAGGTGTAAATGCAAGCCCCAGACGGCTCGGCGATATCAACCGTGAAACAGAATTTGTTTTAAAGCATTTCGAAGTAGAAGTACCTGAATACCTTCCTACTGTTAAAGCTCAGGTATCGGATTTAAATATGGATATGATTATACCCGTTTCTGCAGACATCTCTATAAAAACAGCCTGGAATCTTATGAAAAAAAACAACATAAAAACCATTCCTGTAGTGGACGATTATGAAAGGCTCTTAGGAGTTGTTACCCTATCGGATATAACAAATAAATATATGGATGCACTTGACAACAACACCATTGCATCTACAAAAACTTCTTTACGTAATATTGTAGAAACACTTAATGCAAAACTAATTTGCGGTTCCCAGGAAGTTTTTAACACTTCTGGCAAAGTTGTAGTTGCAGCTACAAACGTAGAAGAACTGGAAAGTTTTATTGAACAAGGTGATATTGTAATTACCGGAAACCAGTCAGATCTTCAGTCAAAGTCCATCGAATGCGGTGCTAATTGTCTGATAATTTCATGCGGGGGCGCTCCGTCTCAGCAGGTGATAGAGGCAGCGTGCGCCAAAAATATGGTTCTGATGACCACCCCAATTGACACCTTTACTACCGCCCGTCTGATAAATCAGAGTATTCCCGTTGGAGCTATTATGTCTGACAAAGATCTCATAAAGTTCAATATCGATGATTTTATAGATGATATCAAGGATACAATGCTCAAAACCAGGTATCGAAGCTATCCCGTTGTGGATGACAGCAACCGGATTAAAGGGTTTATATCCAGATATCACTTGATTTCCCAGAGGAGGAAAAAAGTTATTCTGCTTGACCACAATGAAAAGTCGCAAACAGTAAACGGACTTGAAGAAGCTGAGATTTTGGAAATTATCGACCACCACAGGCTTGGGGATATTCAGACAGCAAATCCTATTTACATTAAAAATGAGCCTGTAGGTAGTACCTCTACTATTGTTGCAAATATGTATTTTGATATGGGTATCCGCCCGTCCAAGAGTATTGCCGGAATCCTTTGTTCGGCTGTACTGTCGGATACAATAAAGTTTCAATCGCCAACAAGTACATATACCGACAGGATAACGGTAGAAAAGCTTGCCGAAATTGCAGGAATCAATGACATTGATGAATATGCAAACCTAATGTTTAAGGAAGGTTCATCTTTGCAAGGGAAAACCCCTAAGGACATTTTCTATCAGGATTTCAAAGATTATACCTTTGGGAAGTACAAAATCGGCATAGGTCAGGTTAACACAATGGATCGCGAAAAAGTAAATGAGGTGAAAGAATCATTGATTGATCTGATGAGGCAGCTTTGCATGGATAATGGGTACAGCCTGCTTATGCTTTTAGTGACAGATATTTTAAACCAGGCTTCAGAGGTGCTGTTTGTCGGGGAACAAAAGGACTTAATTGCAAAAGCCTTTAATGTCAATATTGGTGAAAACAGTGTCTACCTGCCTGGAGTCGTATCGAGAAAGAAACAGGTAATTCCATTTATTTCTGTTGCTGTGGATAAACTATAAATATACTTATATGGACTTAACCGGATTTGCAAATTCGGTTAAGTCCTTTTTTAATGCCTAAGAAAGTGCATTTCTTTCTGGCATAAAAAAAGTCTACCGAAAGGCTGTTCACTGCAGAGGAATACCCTAGCTTTAAATCTGCGAAGCCGACTTTTTTAATATTTATTTTTCCTCTTGACTATATATCGATCATCTATATATAATGTAATATATAGATGATCGATATATAGTTGTTAAGGAGATGGTGCAATGAAAATTGACAAAAGCCTTATGTCCGGTAGTACAACCATGTTGATACTCAAACTGCTTGAAAACAGTGATATGTATGGCTACCAAATGATTGAGGAATTAGAGATACGCTCACAAAACATATTTACCCTCAAGGCCGGGACTCTCTATCCAATACTTCATACTTTGGAACAACAAAATATGATAGAGTCCTATGACACGGAAATTGATAGTGTAAGACCCCGTAAATACTATCGCCTTACAAAAGATGGTAAGAAAATGCTTGACGAGAAGAAGGCTGAGTGGAAAGCATATTCATCTGCTGTAAATCAAATTCTAGGAGGAGCTAACTATGTCAGAGCATAAGAAGGATATACAGGATTTCTTACAAAAAGCCTGCAGTCAGATACGTTATAAAAGTATCCACAGCAGCGTAATTAATGAACTTACTGACCATATTGAGGAGCAGAAAAGTCAATACATTAAGCAGGGTCTTCATGAGGATGAAGCATCTGCAAAGGCTGTAGAACAAATGGGTGATCCTGTTGTTGTGGGCAAACAACTCGACAAAGCCCATAGACCGAGAATTGAAGTATCAATACTGTCATTAGTTGTTGTATTAGTATTAATTGGAGGTGTAGTTCAGTTTCTGATTTCGGGAGTAAGTACAAATATCGATACATTTTCACGCTTTCTTTTCTACGCACCGATCGGTTTGATAGCATTTATCTTTACATACTTTTTTGACTACACCCTTTTGGGGCGTTATCCAAAAACCGTGTACTTTATCCTTTTTGCAGCAACTATTATTTATTTTCCCTTTTCACCTATGTTAAACGGCTCTTATCCCCATGTCTATTACTATGTTTTGCTGTCTATTCCCGTATTTGGAGGAATTGTATACAGCTTCAGAAACAAAGGATATATGGGGATTATTGCTTGCGGTTTATTTTATGCCGGCACTGCATTTATCTGCCTTATAGCTCCCAGAACTACAGCTTTTATTCTGCTTTCTGTGTCCTGCCTGATAATATTGACAATTGCAATTGCTAAAGGGTACTTTGGTATCCGCAAGGAAATTGGTTTTGCGCTTGTATATATTCCGACAATAATTACATTCACTGTGGCAATAATATATTTGTTTATACAATCGCCACAACGTAGAAACAGAATTGCAGTAATGTTAAACCCCGAACTCGATCCAATGGGAAGTGGCTACCAACACTTGCTGGTTAAAAAAATAATTGAAGCTTCTAAACCCTTTGGGGAGGCAGTACTTGGCGGTGAATTTTCAAACAGGCCTGTTAATCTTGTACTTCCCGGTTGGAACACTGGCTTTTCGCTAACATATATAGTCGGCTCACTTGGTTATGTTGCCGGATTAGTTATAGTCGGAATTATTCTCACACTTATTGTCAGGATGTTTATATCAGTAGCCCGGCAGAAAAATTCCTTTGGCTACTTACTTTCATCTTCAGCATGTATAGCCATTACCGGCCAATTCATTCTATATGTTATTGCCAACTTTGGAGTGATCACGGTATTTTCCTCAATAACTCTACCGTTTATTTCTTATGGAGGTAAAGAGTTTATAGTAAACATGATTCTTGCCGGCCTTGTACTATCGGTTTATCGCAGATCAGACATCGTCAACGATAAAATGCAAAGGCCTACTCACACCAGACGCTTATTTACGTTTGAAGACGGAAAACTCATAGTTGATTTAGGCCTAAATCACCGCAAAAAACCAGTAGGTTAAAAGAATTTTTGGCCTTTCTTACAACAATGTGCCGCTGGAGGGGTTGTTAAAAACAATCATTCCGGCGGCACTATATATTTATTGCATTTATTTCGTCACCCCATATTATGGAAATAGAATCACACCTTCCATTGCAGAAGCCCGGTCAATGTGCTATAATTGTGAAGAAATCGGACTATCGGCTTTAATTTTCCAGACTATATATCAGTAGTGCCCTGTAACAGAATAAACTTCTAAAGGCTTCAAAGGTATGGGTAGATGAATTACATTTAACATTATAAAGATTGAGAAAACAGTAATGTTAAAAAGCTGGAATAATACCAGGAAATGTGGGATGCAGCATGGCAAAAAAAATTGGAATAATAGACCTAGGTTCAAATTCTGTCCGCCTGGTTATTTTTGAAATCAAATCAACCGGGGCTTATAAGCTGATTGATGATATAAATGATACCATAAGACTTAGCGAAAATATGGTAGAAGGTAAATATATCAATGATATCGCCATGCACAAAGCTGTCAAGACCGTCAAGTTGTACAAAAAGCTTTGTAGCGCCTACGGCATATCATCTTCCGGTATTATTGCCGTTGCAACCGAGGCAGTTAGAAAAGCCGAAAACAAAGATCAGTTTCTTTCACTTCTGAGAACGGGCAGCGGTTTAGTATTCAGAATTCTGTCCGGGAAAGAAGAATGTACATATGTATACAATGCAGTAATTAACTCAATAGAAGTAAGTAATGGAATCATAGTTGATATTGGTGGGGGAAGCACCGAAATAATACAGTTCAAGGATAAAATAATCAAAAATTCCATAAGCATACCAATTGGAGCTGTTACTGCAACAGAATCCTTTCTGGATAAAAACTCTATAACAGCTGCTATGCTGGAAAACCTTCAAAAGAGTATGCTTGAAACTTTAAACAGCCTTGACTGGCTTACAGGCGAGACCCATAAAGTAATAATCGGCGTAGGCGGTACGATAAGAACGCTTGCTAAAATTCATAGAATTCAGACAAAATATCCTCTAAATCAGGCACACAATTATATAATGGATGATGGTGATTTTCAATCGGTTTATAACACGTTGAAAGACCTTAACCTGCAAACGAGAAGGAAAGCTATGGGAAATTCAGCAGCCAGGGCAGATATTATCGTAGGCGGTCTCGCAATCCTTAAGTCAATAATGACTGCTTCATCCTCACCTAAATTGATTGTCAGTGGATATGGGCTCAGAGAGGGCATATTGCTTGAATACATCTTTAAGACAAAAAACGCAAGGAGATTTGAAGATGTTTTAAGCTTCAGTCTCAACAACTTTATCGATCTATACGGTATGAGGCAGGAACATGCAAACCATGTATGCCACCTTGCGCTGTCCATGTATGACCAATTGAAAGAACTCCACGGATTTGGAGAAGAGGAGCGGAAACTTCTTAAAATCGCCTCTCTGCTACACGACATCGGCATATCCATAAACTACTATGATCATCACAAGCATTCTTTCCATTTGATTTTAAACTCCAGAATCAATGGCCTTTCACATAGAGAATTAGTACTGGTATCTGCCATTGCTGCTTCCCATTCGAGAGACGACTTCAGGGAAAACTGGA
>CAZLZR010000060.1:0-30821 GCA_964564015.1 uncultured Acetivibrio sp. | reverse complement strand
CGCGTGATTGAAAGTTGGTTCTTACTTATAAAAAAAAATGATGCTTCAGCTGTGTCTTTTTCTATATTTTGTTGCAAAGTGATTTACACTAATATATTATGTAAATTGTATATATTCTCGTACAATTTATTATTGTACTGGAACCATAATGCTTTATGACATAATAATTTTTTTAAGGAGTGGTTAAATGGGCAAAAATTCAACGGCAGTAAAAATCCCAAATCGTCTGTTACCTTTGATTGCAGGTATCATGATTCAGATGTGCTGCGGAACAGCTTATATCTGGGGTGTATTTCAATCTTTTCTAATTAAAACAGATGATACTCCCAATGCACTTTTCACCTGGTCACCAACATACGGAACACTAGCATATGCTCTACTTTTAAGTGTACTCACTGTAGGTAGTGTTATTGGCGGAATAAGTCAGCAATCAGGTAAAGTTCAGCCAAAAGCAATTATTGTTATTGGTGGATTGGTTATGGGATGCGGATTTCTACTTGCTCAATTTACAACTAATGACACTCCCTGGCTACTTTGGCTCTCATATGGTATACTAGGTGGGTTAGGAATGGGTATGGTTTATACAACTACGATTGCAGTTTGCCAGAAATGGTTCCCGGATCATAGAGGTTTGGTAACCGGGATTATTGTTTCTGCACTTGGTGCAGGTACGGTTATATTTACAAAAATATCAGAAATTGTAATTCCAAGCATTGGAGTGTTACAAACTTTTACGCTTCTGGGTGTGGTATTCATAGTAGTATGTTCCTTAGGATCCTTTTTTATTAAGAATCCACCCGAAGGCTTTAAACCAGCTGGTTGGAGCCCTCCAGCTCCTAAAAACGGAATAGTCAACCAGAATTTTTTACCTAGTGAAGCATTAAAAACACCGCAGATTTATCTAGTAGCTGCTGCTCTTATGTTTTCTTCAGCTGCAGGCTCTATGGTAATTCCCATGGCAAAAGTATTCGGTCTCTCAAATGGTTTGTCAGCATCCGTTGCTGCAACCGGTGTTTTGATTATAGGGGCTTGCAACTCTTTAGGAAGGCTTGTATGGGGATTTGTATCAGATAAATTGGGTAGAAAAAACACTCTCATAGTTCTGCTTCTAATAGCGGCAGCTTCCATTATAGTTCTATCCTTTGTACCAAAAGAGGCTATTCTCATTGTGTTTGCTGTGGTTGGTTTCTCCTATGGCGGCTTCCTTGGTGTATTTCCGTCTATCACAGCAGACTTTTTTGGAACTAAATATGTTGCAACCATATATGGAATGGTGCTCCTTGGATTTGGAACGGGTGCAGTTGCATCAGCATTCATCGTAGGTGAACTTAGCAAAACAAAGGCTTTCTCGACAGCATTTACAATTGCGGCAATTGCGGCAGGTATTGCCTTTGTTATAGTCTTATCACTTAAAGCACCTAAAGAAAAAGTACAGTAAGATTAATATTTCAGATAAAGGTCTGGCTTCGATATTCTATCGCAGTCAGACCTTTATCATTGAAAACTGTCCCTTATTTCGGTTATAGTTACTTCTCACTATCAATATCCATAATGTCAAACTGCATTAGTGCCTCATAACAGAATTAATTTCTAGAGCATGCGAGGCACAAACAGGTGAAGTGCTTTTTAACATTATGAAAAACTAGAAATTTGTAATATTAAACTGCACTAACATCAGATTCTATGGCAGTATTAGCTTTATTCTTATAAGTTATAAACTTTGAAAAAACATAACTAATAATGGATGAAAACAGTACTGTCTTAACAATCCAGTTGGCAAATAATAATATAAGCACACTTAAAGCCCCATAAAATCCACCTTCCTGCTTTGACAGGTATGAGTTTATAATGAACAAAACGCTCTGTAATAAAATAACCACAATATCAAACAATAAAAACCTTAAAACAATACTCCAGAATGATGCATCTGCCGCACGCTTCCCCCTTGCGAAAAACTTTTTATCGGAATTTAATGCTGCGGGATACCAAAATAGCATATAAATCTTAAAAAACATAATGCTGAAAAACATTATACATACCGTTATAAAATCCAAAATCATTGATACAACCATAAGTTCCGGCTTGTCTGTAATAGCAGCGTTAGTAATAACAATTGAAGGAACGGACACCACCAGCATGAACACTACAAATAACAGTGAAAACAAAATAACAGCAAAGGTTATTCGCGAAATTTTAACAAAATGCTTCCGCACTCCTTTTCCAAAACTCCCCTTCAACCTCTTTGAATCTATAAACGAGCTATTTAATACATTCAGATAGCCGGATAAAAACAAACCTGCTATCAAGGACACTGCTATTAATCCTATCAAAACAAAAATTATATTTGCAGGCTTTATAATTGTGACATTACTTAACACAAGCTGTATAAAATGCATAACACTGTCAAAGATATTACCTGTCTTTAAAACGGTTACTACATTAGCCAAAGGCATTATAAAGTTGTATTCTATAAAACAATATATAAATGTTATTAACCCGAAAAAAAACAATAATTCAGGCCTTTTCTTAATGGGCTTATAAAAATAGCCTATACCTTTCATATTTTAACCCTCTTTCATTATAAGACGCTTTCTTATATTTTAAATATAGTTTTTATTATTATCTCAACATAAACCCTGATGCCCTGTAACAAAATTTATTTCTAGTTTACTTCCTTCATACTTAGAGATATTCTCTTGCGAGGCACATCAACATCCAGAATTCTTACTTTCACAATATCGCCAACAGCTACCACCTCCATTGGACTTTTCACATATCTGTCACAAAGTTCGGATATATGGACAAGACCATCCTGATGCACTCCTATGTCTACAAATGCACCAAAGTCAGCAACATTCCTTACGGTACCTGTCAGCACCATACCGGGTCTTAAGTCTTCAATATCAAGAACATCTGTAAGGAGTACAGGTTTTGGCAACTCATCTCTTGGATCCCGTCCAGGCTTTAAAAGTTCATTTATAATATCCCTTAGTGTTGGTATTCCAACACCTATTTGTGAAGCTATATCCCCTGCACCTTTCTTATCAACTTCCTGCTTCAGCTTTTCAAGCTTTCTCTGCTTTACATCCTCCATACTATAGCCCAAAATCTCAAGAAGCTTACTTGCTGCCGTGTAAGATTCGGGATGCACCGATGTACTGTCCAAAACATTAGCACCGTCGGGAATTCTCAAGAACCCCGCGCACTGTTCAAATGCCTTTTCCCCAAGCTTTTTAACTTTTTTAAGTTCTTCACGCCGGTTAAATTTACCGTTTGCTTCCCTGTATTCTACAATATTGCGGGCAATTGCAGAGTTTATACCGGAAATATAGGATAACAAAGATGGCGATGCTGTATTAAGATCAACCCCGACACTGTTAACGCAATCTTCAACGACACCACCTAAGGATTCGCCTAATCTTTTCTGATTCATATCGTGTTGATATTGGCCTACTCCAATAGCCTTTGGGTCAATCTTTACCAATTCGGCAAGCGGATCCTGAAGTCTCCTGGCTATAGACACAGCACTCCTTAATGCAAC
Source organism: uncultured Acetivibrio sp. (assembly GCA_964564015.1). Lineage (GTDB taxonomy): Bacteria > Bacillota > Clostridia > Acetivibrionales > Acetivibrionaceae > Acetivibrio. The sequence goes on along the minus strand of CAZLZR010000060.1, from coordinate 27,280 downwards.
ATCAAAATCAGGAAACTCCTCGGCAGCCAGCTTTGAAGCTGAGTATACCGATGCTCCTGCCTCACTCACTACCATATAGTAAAGCTTTCTATCCAGTTCTTTTATCAGATCGGCAACAAAAATTTCCGACTCCTTTGATGCGGTACCGTTCCCTATGGAAATGATATCAACATTGTGTTTTTCAATCAGATATTTCATAACCTTTTTTGCTTCTTCAACCTTATTTTGAGGAGGTGTAGGATAAATAACCGTGGTCTCCAAAACCTTTCCTGTATCATCAACTACTCCAATCTTGCAACCTGTCCTGTAGGCTGGGTCTAACCCTAAAACCACTCTGCCCTTAACCGGTGGTTGGAGCAACAAGTTTTTCAGATTAGCAGCGAACACCTTCATCGCCTGTTCCTGTGCATTCTCTGTCAGTTCATTCCTGACCTCCCTCTCTACAGAAGGGAATATCAGCCTTTCATAGGAATCATCAATTGCCCTTTCAACATACTCCGAGGTTATCGAACGGGGCTTTTTTATGCAATTGGTCTTTAGATGGCTTGTGACCCTTTCGGCAGGAACATCAATTTTAATCTGTAAAAACTCTTCCTTTTCTCCTCTGTTTATTGCAAGAATCCTATGGTTGGCAATTTTGGCAACAGGCTCGGAAAAATCATAATACATCCGGTATACCGAATCTTCCTCTTTCTTCGACTTTGATACAATGGTTCCAAGCTTGTAGAACATTTCTCTTATTGCCTTTCTGAACTCTGCGTTATCGGAAACGTCCTCCGCAATTATATCCATTGCACCGTTTAATGCTTCCTCTTCCGAATTAACTGCTTTGTCAGGATCTATAAACGGTGCGACGATTTCTTCGATACTTCCATTCACAATATCCTGGGAAAACAAAATTTTAGCCAGAGGTTCAAGTCCCTTTTCCTTCGCAATTGTAGCACGGGTTCTCCTCTTTGGCCTGAACGGTCTGTAAATATCCTCAATTTCCTGCAGTGCAACAGCTTTCTTAAGGCTTGCAGCAATCTCATCGGTAAGCTTCCCCTGCTCGTCAATCAGCCTTAATACTTCTTCCCTTCTGGCCTCAAGATTTCTCAAATATATTAATCTGTCATAAAGTTCCCTCAATACCTGATCATTAAGCTCGCCCGTCATCTCTTTCCTATACCTTGCAATAAAAGGGATTGTATTGCCATCATCAATCAGCTTTACTGTATTTTGCACCTGAAACGGCTTTAAATTAAACTCGCTTGTAAGTTTTGCATTAATATCCAGCATCTAATCCTCCAAATATTTAACAGGTTAGTAACATCTACCTTTATTAACATACAATTCCTGATATAACTTCAATTATTCCGTCAGATTTAATAAATCCAAACACTTAATTATATAGTTAAATCTTTAATATAATCAAGCCCTGATTATAATAATGTTTTTAGGGTAAATATAATAAATGATAATAGTTTATCCTTGGGAATGGTGAAAGTAATATTTCACTCATACCTTAATTGTTTTTGGGAGTGATGTGCATGGGAGCATTGAAGAAAGAAAAAATTTTAATATTGGATACAGACAAACTTTTAATCTACGAACTTGCAGGAAGGCTTGGAAACGTGGGTTTCGACGTATTGGCAGCAAATGATGCCGAAACAGCATTGAAACTTATTGAAATAGTAATTCCATCAGTTATACTGCTAGACTTGTCAATGAAGACTCCCGACGGGAAAGAATTTCTGGTGCTGCTAAAGTCAAAGAATACTTTGACCGATGTACCGATAATTATATTATCCCAGGACACCGATACGTCTTCACAAGTTTATGGCTTTCTCCAAGGTGCAAATGACTATATCGGCAAGCCCTTTCAGTTTCAGGAAGTACTTGCCCGCATAAATAATCAGATAAAAATTCATAATGTACAAAAAAATCTTGAGAAAAAAAACAGGGAATTGGTTAATAGAAATATCATACTCGAACAAATGGCCGTTACCGATTCACTTACCGAACTCTATAACAAGGGATATATACTCAAAAGGCTGGATAGTGAACTGACACGTACTGTAAGATATAACGAGTCAATCTCTGTTATTATGATTGACATTGACTATTTTAAGAAAATAAATGACTCCTTTGGACATATAGCCGGTGATAATATTTTAAAGAAATTGGCTGAAAAGTTGACTGAATCGGTCAGGGATGTTGACATCGTCGCACGGTATGGTGGAGAAGAATTCCTTGTTGTATGTCCTAACACATCGATTGGCGGGGCTTCAATACTTGCAGAGAGGATACGGGAAAATGTACAAAACACAGTATTCCAAGCAGGAAGCTCAGATATAAGAATAACGGTCAGCTTGGGTTTAGCTAGTTTATCACCTTCATCCCACATCAGCAGTGACTTCAATTTTGAACAATTACTCAAAGAAGCTGATTCCGCTCTCTATAAGGCCAAATCTGCCGGACGCAACAGAGTAGCCATGTACACAAATGAACTCGGTGCTATTTGCATTGAAGATACCCCAAATCCCAAACATACTTACACAAATCCCATTGATGCAAAAGACACTTTCACACATTGATGAGCTGGCGCGGATAGACTATCCGCGCACTTTTCCAAATAATTCTTCAAAGCAGGTCATTTATAGACCACCAACACACATTGCTTGCAAACAAGCTATATTTCTTCTATACGTATTTCTTCAATCAGCTTATATACTTCGTCCTTCTTTACCCTTCCGATTTCTGCGTATTGAGCATTATTTACACCACATGCAGCACCAAGCTTTAGTGCCTCCTTCACCCCCAGGCCTTTTGACAATGCTGCGGCAAAACCTGCAACCATTGAATCTCCACAACCAATAGTATTCGAAACTTCGATATGAGGCACTTGTGCCCTATAGCATTTTTCTTTCGTAACCAATATTGCGCCCTTTTCTCCCAGCGAAGCTAAAACAATCTCCACACCCTCTCTTTGGACACTCCTGCATGCCTCCAGCACATCGGGTATCTCCTTGAGTTCTCTATTGACAAGGCTACTAAGCTCCCTCAAATTGGGCTTTATCATATACGGTTTAGCCTCTATACCTTTTTTTAAAACTTCCCCACTCGAATCCAAAATAACTTTTATGTCATACTTTTTTGCCTTGGTAATAAGCACCTTATATATCTCATTTCCAACACCTGTCGGAAGTCCTCCCGAACAGACAATAAGCCCAGACTTTTTTAGCGCTTGGTCATAAACAGAAATAAACCTTTGCAATGCTTCTTCCGTTATCAATGGCCCAGTCTCTAACACTTCGGTCTCTGTTCCTTGTACTCTGTCAATTATGTTGTTGTTTGTCCTGGACTCTCCGTCCACTTCGATAAAATCAGTCTTTGCGCCAAGCATTTCCAGTTGTCCAACCAGCCAATCCCCGGTATGTCCACCTTTAAACCCTAGGGATAAAACATCCCCACCCAATGTAGTAATAACACGTGAAACATTTATGCCCTTGCCGCCTGCCGACCGGATTGTTTCCTTCACCCTGAACATACTTCCGGCCTCAAAATTGTCCACAAAATAGATCTTATCCACAGCCGGGTTTAAAACAATTGTTGTAATCATCATCTTCTCCCATTGAATATAGCAGCAGTAACTGCAATCAAATTTGTATATCAATACCTTACTTGATTATAACACATTCCATTTTATTGCTGACCATATTTTTTCCATGAATTCAGCAGCTTCGTACAGACTATTTATGTATAAACATAGCAAAACCTCCATCGGCAGAAAATAAAACCTATGGAGGCAAGACACAAAAATCAACTTATGATACATGTACGTTGTGTGAAGAAAAATATGCACCCTGAACTTATATGTCAAAATCCGTTTACTGCTTAAGTGATAATTTCATGTAAGTTTCACTATCCACTTCCTCTATTTCTCCCTTTAATATGCTGAAAATAAACTCCTTATCAAGGCCTGTTGCTACTGCGTACTCATCGAAGTTCATTCTTCCGCTGGCTCTCCTGATTGTTTCTATCAACTTATCTGCGTTCTTCATTCTTGTTGATTCGGTTCCTTCAATCAAATTTGTTACCTCCTTGACGTAATCAACTGGGATCATTTCCATATATTTATAATACCTCAAAATGCCCCTCATTTATCCATCTAATATTTTCAAATTCCTTTATCTTGTTCGATAGATTAAGCAACGCATTATCCTTGTTCTTTGCCTCAATCATAACATCAAAATCCACACCCGTTTTTTTGGCTGTTTTCAAAAACTTCTCAAATTCACCCGGTTCAATATCGTCTGCATGGCTCCTGAATTCTTTTATGGTCTTAGGGCTCGAAAAGTGGATTTTAGGAGGAAAATATTCGCCTGCCCATGTTTTAAATATATCACGGAGCATGTCTTCCAAAGGTTCTCCGTTGTTCACACAGTTGTGGTGGTGTACATCTAGAACCATTGGCACTTTCAAGTCCCTGCATATTTCCAGAACATCCCTCGCAGTATATGCCTTATCATCATTTTCCAGTATCAGTCTTCTTCTTATTCTGTCGGGTAGCTTTTCAAAGCATTCCTTAAACCTTTCTATGGATAATTCCTTATTCTTGTACACCCCGCCAATGTGCATAACCAGCTTGTATTTATAATCATCAAGCCCCATAGCTTCATATAGTTTCACATGATAATCCAGATCTCTTAGCGAGCTCTCAAAAACCTTCTCCGACGAAGAGTTTATAAGTGTGTAATGGTCAGGGTGCGCACTAACTCGAAAATCATTTTCCTTTACGAATTGACCGATTTGAATAAACTCTTCCCTGAAATCGTCTGTATAATTCCAGTCCTCAATCAAGGGGTGAGTTGCTAATGGTACCAACTTGGAGGTAAACCTGTAGACACTTATATTCAAAGCCTTATTATAACGGAGTATCCTCAGGGTATTATTCAGGTTGACCTTTGTTATTTTTTTCAGCCTGTGCAACCTGACCTCCGTATCCGGCAGACCTGAAAAAGTTTTAACAGTTACAGTCCCGGATGGTGAACAGTTCTCCAAATTAAGGGTCATTGCAACATAGCCTAGTCTCACATTCATATCTCCAATACTCCATTGCATGTTTTATAAACGCAATGTTATTGTATCCATATAAAAATAAAATATAAATGTTTCATTACCAGGTTTCTATGGTTTTGTTACGTACATCACAAAACCATAAGATTAAGCCCGAATACCCTTCTATCCTTAAAAGCTACGAATCCAAAGTTTTGAACGCCTTTATCACAAACATATATGAATCCTCTTTGTAAGGTGAGTATAAAAAATCACCATAAGTCTCATATCTATTAAACCCTGCTTTTTCAAACAGTTTTATAAGATCAGCACTCATTATAGGAAAAAGCTCCACGGTGTTTTTTAGTGTCCTTGTAATATTCCCATCCTTAACAACTAACGTCGTGTTGAAATCTATTGAGTTCTTTTCAGGTTTGTAGTCATATTCCCTTATAAACTCTACTCCAACTTCCCGGTTTATTATCGGTGGAAGCTCCTTTAAACCAAGTCTTATAATTCTATCATAGTTCATTATCTGAACAATAAGAACACCACCGGGCTCTGTAAGTTCATACATCTGGCCTAAAGCATTCTCTATTTCTTCAAGATTGCCTAAGTGTACAATAGAATTACCTATGCAGAATAAAACCTTGTACTTTCCCTCAAGTTTTTCTTCCAATTCAGTCATGCTACAGACAAACGTCTCTATGTCAACCTTCTCATCATCAGCTTTTTCCTTGACTTTTCTAATCATTTCATCTTCAAGGTCAACTGAAGTTATTTTATATCCCTTCTTTGCCAATTTAACAGAATAGGTTCCAGAACCACAGGCAATATCCAGGATATCGGCACCCGTTCCTCCTGCAGCATCCTCTATAAACTTAATCTGTTCTTCCCCTGCCGGGAATATTTCATCATAGTATTTGCTTATCTCATTGTAAAAACTCATTTGTGTACCTCTATCCATTCAATTTTTTATATTGTGACACAAAATCCTTTTCTAAAACTATATTTCGGATATCGGAAATACTTCTTCCTTTCTTGATAAAGTCGCTTAGAATACTGCCTGCCGACGTATCTCCCAAAAGAATCATGCCTTTAATTATATTGTCTTTTAAGACCACTTTCCTATATGTATGTGAATCCTTGTCGCTGTAGACAAGAGACTCATACTCTTCTTCAACGGGATTTATCATACCCATCGAGAGAAAAGCTATATCTCTTAATCTTACTGCATTGCTTAGACCTGCATCCCGTGAAAATTGCTGTGTCTCACCGGACATATTTGATGCGGCACACTTTCCTTGAGCTAGAGCGTTTGGCCAAATATAGCTAGATACAGTACCTGAATTGCCACCACTCTCAAGCTCTGCCACATCCCCTGCCGCATAAATATCCTTTATATTTGTCTCCATGTAATCGTTTACAAGAATACCCCTGTTTGTTTTAATTCCGGTTCCCTCCACAACTCCAAGGTTGGGTCTTGTCCCTATGGAAATAACCAGCATGTCCAACCCTATCTTCTCTCCACTAGATAATTCCACATTGAAACCATTATCACTGTTTACCTTTTGGACACTACTTCCAAGTATAAGATTTATACCCTCTTTTCTAAGCATTTCCACAAGCATTTCCGCAGAAGCAGCATCCAACTGCTGAGGCAGAATCCTGGTTTCTCTTTCCACCACAACAACTGTCATTCCAAGCCTTTTAAGTGCAAATGCGATCTCAATCCCCGACAGTCCCGCACCTACAATAACCGCCTTTTTACCTTCCGAGGCATTTTTAATAATATCATCAGCATCTTTTATCGAATTTAATGTAAAATACTTATTTTCTTTTAGACCTTCGATATTTGGAATTACAGGCCTTCCTCCAACGGCTATGAGCAGCTTATCATAGCCAATATCTTCACCATTTACAAGCGTGATCAGTTTGTTCTCACTGTTAATAATTTCCATATTACTATTGAATAAAAGTTTGATTCTGTTTTGATTGTAATAATTCATATCCCTCAAAATAAGCTTTTCTCTTGAAATCTTACCCCCTATATAATCGGGAAGCATAAACTTTGTATAGACCGGGGTATCTTCAACACTTATAACTGTAATATCACAACTATCACTTATCTGCCTCAACTTTTCTGCTGCGGATATACTTGCTGCTCCGTTGCCAAGAATTACATATTTCAACAGTCATCACCCTTTTCATTTTATAGTGGAAGAACTTTATCCAGTTTCTATGGAATAATAGCAATAGCTTCAATCTCAACAGTCACATCTTTTGGCAGTCTTGCAACTTCCACACAGGATCTGGCAGGATATGGTTCAACAAAATATTGTCCATAGACTTTATTGACCAGCGCGAAATCATTCATATCCTTAATATAAACGGTTGTCTTCACTACATTTTCAAATCCGGTACCTGCTTGTGTTAAAATAGCCTTAAGGTTTTCAAGCACCTGCCTGGTTTGATTTTCAATACCACCGCTAACTACTTCACCAGTAACAGGATCAACAGGTATCTGTCCCGAAGTAAACAGCATGTTTTGAGTTCTGATTGCCTGTGAATATGGTCCGATAGATTTCGGAGCATTACTTGCAGAAATAACTTCTACGGTCATATTATATTCCTCCTCAGTTATGTATTTATATCGAATATATCCCCAACTATTTTAACATATAAAATTATTTATTTCGCATAACTACAATTTATCGGCTACGCAATTCGTTTATCAAATCAATTCTTCCCTGTAATTCTTATAGATTGACAAGGATATCCTTCCAACAGGAATCCACACTTATTGTCACCGCACAGAGAATCTAAAGTTATATATTTTTCTGCTCCAATAAATATACTCTCAGGAGAATAAATCTCCAAGGAATCATTCCATTTGGTATATGGTCTATTGTTTATAAAACGAAACCCTATGCTTTTTTGTACCAAATTTCCATCGATATATAGCGAAGGATTTGGAAATTGCCTGTAATAATTGATTATTTCCTTAGAGAGCTGGCCAATCAACTCATTTGCTTCAGCTTCGTTTATTTGTTTTCGATTTTTACCTTCAACAACAATTGTCAGAGCTATTGGATCTCTGTCTGGGAAATAAATCAATGCCATATCTCCTGCCAAACGGCTCAATGACCCGATCTTATTGGCTATCACAACATCCTTCGGGGCATTTCGGGGTATACGATCTTTATTATCCGTATTTTTCATAAATTCAATCCCCATAGTTGCAAGGCTATCATCTGCCACAACCCTATTTTCCAGTAGTACAAGCATCCGGGTAAGATCGGCAGCTGTAGTATAATTGCTGGGAACAGCACTGTTTGCATCGTAAAACTTCTTATAAATTTTGGTATCCTTTAGCTCATACTTTTGGCAAAAAGAGTCAATCTTATTGCTGCCTAATGCATCGAAAATTATATTTGCACCCACATTATCGCTCAAGCTGATCATTCTGGAAAGAATATCTCTATATGTATATTTGGTTCCGTTGGCCTGATATTGCAGATTCCCTGTACCAGTCACTTTGGCACCGCCTACATATTTATCACTTTTCTTAAGTGTATAAGTACTGTTCAGATCAAATTTACCGTTTTTTACTTCCTCCAGGAAACACAAAAGATTCACAACCTTTGTGAGACTAGCGGCATAAAAATGTTCCTGATCATTATAATTTACACTTTTGTCTGTTTCAAAATCATAAACACTGATTCTTATTATATCAGATTTATTTTTTACTATATTATTTATAATCGATAATAAATCCTTTTGAGTGTTGGTATTATTGACCAGATTTAGTTCCGGTTCTTTTATAAGCATTTCTTCAAATTTGGAAAGTGCTACCTTTACTTCCTCTTCAACCAGAGGCTTAAACGGCTCAAAATCACCCTTTTCAACCTTCAACAAATTAAGGTAAACCGCCAGCTGGGTATGGTAGTATGATTCTTTTGGAATAGTCTTATAATCCGGAAAAAAGTATACCTGGGCAGAAGGAATTTTATTTCCATAATAAGCCATAATGTGATTAACCAACTCATAAGCAGCCTTCCACCTTGGTAAAGCTTCCGTATTATGCTCGTTCAGAATATCCATCTTAACAAAGTTAAAATATATATCTGTAAATTCTTTATCTTCATAATCTTCAATTGAGGTCTCTTCATCGGTTATAAGTATGATACCCTTCTTATAAGAAACTTTTTTGCCGACCATTTCATTTATACTCCGCAAGGGAACATACAACCGATCCCGTATTATCCTAGACGGCACATCAAGAAGGATTTCCGTGCCGTTAACTGTAATCACACTACTGTCAGGTTTTATACATATAGTTTTATCATCATTTACAATAGTTGATATCCGTGAATCGGAATCCCATCCAACCTCATATCCGAACTTTTCTGAAAAAAATCTTATAGGTACCAATGTGCGGTCATTTATGAGTACCGGCTCCACCTGAGTATTTTTACTATCCAGCAAATCAAAATGTCCGTTAACACTGGCATATGGGTTATTAATCATAAATAAAACGCTATTATACTCAGGCGTTTTTATATCACTTGAAACCGACTTTTCCGAGGATAAATCAGTAACAAAGCAAGCGTTTACTAGTAATACTATTATAATTGCAATTACCTTTTTCATTATTCTTCCCTTTTCCAAAAACTATTTTACCAAAAAATTGCCGATAATACATCTCATTCTACCTCCTAACACAGCAATATAATTATCTCCAAAGCTGCCCGGATATAAAACTGTTTAAATTTTCCAAGCCCAAAAACAATACTTTTATCTCGCATGGGTTCAATATCGGTTCTATCAGTAATTTCTTATTTAAAATATATCATATTATTCGAATAAAATTAACCATAACTTTCAAAAAAAAACAGGATATCGCCGTAAAATGCGTTACCCTGTTCTTACAATTATTTTTTTAGAATAGGCTAAAAATCATTTTTTTCAGCCCATTCGGCAGCATTTTTCAATGCTTGCTGATGTTTTGAGTCAACTTTGTTTGTTCCATGTGTTCTGCTGTTTAAGAAATGAACATCAAATACACCGCTCATATTATTTCCTTTAACAGCATCCAGATTGTCACCACCGCCATATCCGCCACTTCTGCTTTTAACGTATGTATTAGCCGGTGACCCTTCTACTCCTGCATGTGGCATTCCTGCCATGGAAGCTGCCAAAGCACGACCGTTTACTGTTATCATAATAGGTCTTCTTTCCCAGCTCCAATCACCACCGTAAATACTTTTCATTATTTTTGTGTCCTCTGCTGTAAGTGTTTCACAGTCTGCATGGTTGTGACCATAAGTCCTTTTTATTTTAAAAGTGCGCCCAGTTCGGATATCGTAAATTTCAGCGATATCTCCTATTCCAAAAATATTTTCCGCTCCGCCAAACCACGAAACGAGATAACCACCAGTTCTGTCAACACTACCTCTTGATGCAGTTGTTTCTTTTGCAGAAGCCGTAGAAGTTCCGGTTCCTCCCAATAACTTGCTTATTTTAGTCAAAGTTGCCGTCCCAGCTATTCCATCCTGAGTAAGATCGTACTTTTTTTGAAGTTTTTTTACTGCTGTCTTGGTAAGACTCCCAAAATAGCCTGTGGGATTAACACTAAGATAACCAAGTTTTTTTAAATCCGTTTGCAGTTGTGTCACTCTGCTACCACTCATGCCCTCTTTTAAAGATTCTGTACTGCTTGAAGATCTTGAAGTGGTAGTTGTCTTTGCATCCAGTAGCTTTTTGATTAAAGAAAAAGTCTTGCTACCTGCTATTCCGTCACCATCTAAGCCATTGCTGTCCTGAAGCCTTTCAACCGCTGATTTGGTTAAACTTCCATAATAGCCTGTAGGACTAACTTTAAGGTAACCTAGCGTTCTCAAGTCCTTCTGTAGTGATGTTACATCGCTTCCTTCCATACCTTCCTTTAGCACTCTAGATGCGGCAAAAGTCTGAATAGAACAAATCGAAAACAAGTTAACAAAACAAAACACAAATACAGCTAATAACACTGCCTTTTTCTTTAGCATCCAATCCCCCCTCTAGCTTACGAGGTTAGTTGACGGGTTAGGTGGAAGAGACCCCCTCCCGGCCAGGCCGGAATTAACCCCAAGAATATATCCCCCGTTTCTCTAATTTTTTATATAGAGAATTAAGCAACATAATTGCATCATTTTATGCATGAATAATAAATGCAAAAATAATACCTTAAGTTATTAACTTTTGTACATATAATTAGTGATTCAAGTGTGCGCCTTCCCTTGCCCTTATATTTTATACAAATATTTCTGATATGTAAACACTTTGCATAAAATTGCCCCAATTTAATATATAAATCGTAATTTGCCTAAAATAAGCCTTATACTTTTTAATTTTTCCATAATTATAAAGGATTTTTTTATTATTTATTGAATATAAATATTGAATATAAATGTAATACCGTTCAGGCAAGGTAAAAATGTATATAGGGACAAAATATATTAGTGTATTTATGACGAAAACATAAGATATCTATATTTCCCAATATACTTTTGTTTAGCTTTTCTGAAAACAGTTAATGTAATTAAGGTATGACTAAAATATAAGTTCCTACTCTGGATAACGAAAAACTTGATTTAATAGTGTTTTCAAAATATGAGAATAGGAAGTTATTTTTTCGTTATCCCTTAGTGATCAAACTTTTTGAAAAATAAAGTTATATACCATGATAAGAATTGTGAAAGGATGGTCCTTAAATGAAAGCAATTATAATGGCTGGTGGTGAAGGATCAAGATTACGCCCTCTTACATGTGACATGCCCAAACCCATGGTACCTGTAATGAATATACCAATAATGGAGCACATAGTCAATTTGCTTAAATCCCACGATATCACTGAAATAGGCGTTACGTTAATGTATTTACCACAAAAAATCAAAGACTATTTTGGAAATGGCTCTCACTTCGGGGTTGATATTCATTATTTCACAGAAGATACTCCCCTTGGAACTGCGGGCAGCGTAAAAAATGCAGATGAGTTTCTCGATGAAACATTTATCGTAATAAGCGGAGACTCACTGACAGACATGGATATAACCAAGGCTGTTGAGTTTCATAAAGCTAAAAAATCAAAGGCTACTCTGGTTTTAACACGAGTGGATGTGCCTTTAGAATACGGTGTTGTAATTACAGATAAAAAGGGTGCAATAACCGGCTTCTTGGAAAAGCCTAGTTGGAGCGAAGTTTTCAGCGACACTGTCAACACTGGTACTTACATTCTAGAGCCGGAAGTACTGGAATATATGACAAAAGGCCAAAAAACAGACTTCAGTCAGGATCTGTTTCCTCTGCTGCTTGAAAAAAAGGAGCCTATGTTCGGATATGTCATGTCAGATTACTGGTGTGACATAGGTGATCTTCATGCTTATCTTCAAGCCCATTATGACGCACTTGAAGGTAAAGTTAAATTAAACATGAATCTAACTGAACTCAAAGATGGAGTGTGGGTGGGTACAGGTTCAATTATTGACCCCAATGCAGTTATAAATGCTCCATGCGTTATAGGTGACAATTGTCGAGTTGGAAGTGGTGCAGTAATCGACAGCTTCAGTGTTTTAGGAAACAACAATGTGATCGAAGATGAAACAAGCATGAAAAGAAGTGTTCTATGGAACGGAAACTATATAGAATACGGTTCTGAGATAAGAGGCGCTATTCTTTGTAATAAAGTAAATCTTAAACATTATGTACGGATATTTGAAAATGCAGTTGTTGGGGATAACTGTGTTATAAATGAGCGTGCTATTTTAAAACCTAATATAAAAATATGGCCGCAAAAGACTGTAGATCCCTTAGCTATCGTTGACAGAAATATCATCTGGGGCTCAAGGCATTCTAAAACAATTTTTGGTGAAAACGGACTTTCGGGCATAATTAATGTTGATATTTCACCTGAGTTTGCAACCCGTTTGGGTGCCGCATATGGTTCCATATTCAAAAAGGGTTCAAAGGTTATTGTCAGCTCTACCACATCCAACTCAGCAAGAATGTTCAAGCATGCTTTTATTTCGGGTATGCTGTCGGTTGGCGTGGAAGTATTTAATATGAGCAGTCTTCTAACACCGATTTCACGTCACGCAATCAGCTTCCTCTCCGTTGAAGGCGGAATACATATAAAACTGAGCGATGATAATCCAAACAAATTGAGAGTGGACTTTATGGATGCAAAGGGCGCCAGTATCAGCAGAGTAATGGAGAGGAAAATTGAAAATTCTTTCTTCCGTGAAGATTTCAAACGCTGTTCCGGCGAAGAAATAAGCAGGCTCAACAATATAACCGACTTTAAGAATTACTATGTGCGCTCCATATTGAACGAAATTGACACCGATGCCATAAGGAACTATTCACCAAAGATTTGTATCGTGTCTCCTTCCGACTTTGTAATATCCATAGTAGTTCCTATGCTCACTGACCTTGGATGTAAGGTTGCAAGTTTTTCATCAGCTAATTTGAATGAGATTGATGCAATTGTTGATGAGATAAAAAGCAATAACGCGAATTTTGCCGCTTTTATAGACAGCAACGGCGAAACCTTGGTTCTTATTGACAAAAATGGCAACACCGTAAAGGATGACATGTTCATTTCCCTGACCTCTCTGATCTCTTTTAAGACCAATCCGGGGTCAAAGGTTGTTGTCCCCATAACTGCTCCGTCAATAATTGAAACTATCGCTGAAAAATATGATGGTAAAGTAGTACGTACCAAAACCTCACCCCAGGCAGTCATGGAACAAATGCTCAATTATAATCTGTTTAAAAACAGGGAAAATATGAATCAGTTTCTTTTGAATTTTGACGCCCTTGCAGGACTTATCAAAATTCTCGAGTTTTTCTGTGTAAAAAATACAACCTTAACGGAAACGCTCAAAGAAATACCTGATTTCTACATAAGTAAAAAGAAAATATTCTGTCCATGGGAATTAAAAGGACGAGTTATGAGAACGCTAATTACCGAAAAGAATGGTGAAAAGGTTGAATTGCTAGATGGCGTAAAATTTATATTTGAGAACGGCTGGGCTCTTGTCCTTCCTGACGCTGACCTTCCACTTTGCAGAGTGTATTCCGAAGGGGATACTCCGAATGTAGCTGAGGTAATCTCGGAAAAATATATAGATAAGATTAAGACGATTATTAATTTTTAGAAAAACAGGCTCTTTAGAAAGCAAAGAGCCAGATTTGGCAAGGGAGTAATATGCAAACATTTACTATAGCAGAAGATAGTGCAAATAAACGTATTGACAAAGTTTTAAAGGACAAATACCCAAATATGCCTCAAAGCTTTATGTATAAGGCCTTCAGAAAAAAAGACATAAAGGTGAACGGTATACGTGTCAAAGAGGATTATACTGTTCAATTCGGGGATAAAATAAAAGTATATATAATTGACGAAATACTGAATGGAAAAAATATATCTGAACCTTCGGATTTTTCAAAGGCTTTCACAATAATATATGAAGATAAAAACCTGATGATAGTCAATAAGAATCAGGGTATACCTGTCCATCCCGACAAAGACCAGTCTGAAAATACCTTGATTGACCTTGTTACAGCATACATCCGGGGTAATGAAACTCAAGGCAGATCATCCGTTTCCACGCCCGCTCTCTGTCATAGATTGGATCGTAATACGGGCGGTCTTGTAATTATTGCCAAGAACAATGCCGCACTGAAAGTTATGCTTGAAAAAATCAAAAACAAGGAAGTAAAAAAGTATTATCAATGTGTGGTTAAAGGCAAATTGGAAAAACCCCAAGGAATTCTAAAGGCCTATCTCGAGAAAGATGAGAGAAAAAGCCGGGTCTATATAAATGACTATAAAACAAGAAATTCTCTGGAAATCATCACAAAGTTCAAAACAATTTCAACCCTTGATAATATAACCTCCGATATCGATGCAAGCCTCTTGGAGGTGGAGCTGGTTACAGGTAGAACTCATCAGATAAGGGCACATATGGCATATATAGGTCACCCAATAATCGGTGACGGCAAATATGGAGACAACTCTTTGAACCGTGCATTAAAAATGAAGTATCAGGCACTCTGGGCCTATAAGCTGAAGTTTGAATTTACATCAGGCGGGGGGATTCTAAGTTATCTGAATGGAAAAGAGTTTAAAGTCATGCCGGTAAATATAATAAAAGGGCCAGAGCAATGAGCCCTGACCCTTTTATAGTGCTATTTGTTTTTGTACTTTTCACTAATTTCCTTGATAATAGTAATTTTCTTCTCGTTGTTTTTTATCCAACCTTTCCAATACTCTTCATCTTTCGTTAAAAGTTCATCTTTTGAAACCTTCTCATGTTTTGAAACTATTGATGCCATTTGGTCAAGGTGTTTTGTATCGCCATTTTCAATTTCTTCTGCAATATAGGGTAATGCAAACAGTCCAAGCTTCTCTACATCCTTATCATTCTTAACCATTTCCTTTGCATCAGTCATATATTTTCTGAAGCTTTCTTTCCACATTTCATGCTTAAATTCTGCATCATCAAGCAGCACACCTTCAGGCAGACATCCTTCAACTCCGGTTATACATTCAACTGCGGCAAGCAAAGGATGATTCCATACGTTATCCTTTGTCAGCATTTCAAGCATTTCCGGAACGTAATCAAGTCCAAGGGCTTCAATATTATCTATAAATCCAGGATCCGATTTTATATCATACAGCGAAGACAGACTTGGGTGTTCTGATCTGTATTTTTTCCAAGCCATTATTGCCTTGTGAAGTGGTTTATCAGAATTCTTATTTTTTTTGAGCCACTCTTCTTTTCTGTAAGGTTCACTGTTTTCGTAGTTTTCTTCTACTACAGGCTTATCTTTAAAAGTTCTTGACTCTTTATCGTAATAAAGATCATCACTGATATATTCTCCAAGCATAGGTTCCCACCTCATATAACTGGGTACTTCTCTTGTACTTGGAGGTTCAGGAATGTATACACTCTCATCATATATATGATAAATAGAGTTTTTATGATTAATAGAATTTTGGGTGTCTTTTTTAGCTTTAACTGTGTACACTGTAAAAGTTATCATACAGCATGAAATCATTGAAACTCCTATTACAAATAGTTTTGATGTAAATATTTTCTTCAACATGGTATTCATCTCCTTTTTTTATCTAAAATATGCTGTTGCACGTCCATATTCACTTTCAAAGGGATTGTATCCCTCAGAGTCAATAACCTCTAATCCACCCCATTTTGATCGCACTTTTGTAGGTAAACCTGCAGCATCCCATCCAATCACTTTAGCGTAATGCCCACCATTCCCAGCGTAATATATTGCCTTAATATTTATAGGACTTGACGTATATGTATATACTGTGCCAATTCTATTACTCCAAGAACCAGTTTTTGTCATGAAAGCAATCGCTTCTTGCAAGGTATCCGGCACATCAAATCTACGAGTGTAAACGTCTACAACATAAGCTGAACAATTATATACATCAGACCATGGTACTTTAAAAGAACTATCATCAGGAGTATTATATCTAAATTGATTATCAACATTTCGATAAAAACTTAAACTCTTATATGGAACAGCATAACTTTTGAACTGCTTCCCTGTACCACTACTGTTACTTGCCGCAATTTCAAATTGCCACCATCCTACATAACCTTGACCTGATACATATTTTGCGCCCAGACAATCACTGCTTTCAACTGTCCACGCACCTTGGTAGATATTTTGTACAAGTCTTGTTAAAGTCGCGTCTGCAGATAGCTCTTCTTCAGGGCAATAAAATTTAACAGAACTTGGATTATTATTTACATACGCTTTCAGAGTATATGTACTTCCCTGTAAATAAAACCCTGAATTAGAACTAGGAGAAGTTATAATAATGTCAGAATTAGTTATACCAAACACAATACCCATGCACGCAAAAATAACAGTTATGTTTATTACTATGTACATTACTACAGCTTTTTTAAAAATCTTCTTTTCCAATTTTATTCATCTCCTTTTTAATTATATCATAACATTCGTTTTTTATAGTTCTTAGAATACTGGCTAATAACCATTATCCAGATTATAGCTATCAATGACCTCCTTTACTTAGAGTAGTGAGAGAAGTAAAAAATATACTGCAATTACAAAATCAATACAAATAAATTATATATATATATATATATGCAGTCAATACTTTTTAATCAAAAATAGTAACCCCTGTCTAATACTGACATATTGTTGCTTTCCGATGCCAGAACCTCTTTTAATACAATAAAGATTTTGTGGTAATTGCTCTAATAACAGCTCCCTTCAACAGTAAAATCTATCCTGTGCCAAGACTTTAAATCAGGAAGGCATAAACCAAATACTTAATTTATCCTACCTAAAAATAGACTCTTTAGAAAGCTGAGAGATATGTTTTCAAATGTATTATTCATATTTTGCAATTAAAGAAAACAATAAGCAACCGAATCGATATATGATTAAGAGATAAGTACACAAACATTCCTCAATGCTTGGTTGAAAATTTTATTACCATACCGGCACACATTTGTTTAGTTAAAGGCAAATTGGAAAAACCCCAAGGAATTCTAAAGGCCTATCTCGAGAAAGATGAGAGAAAAAGCCGGGTCTATATAAATGACTATAAAACAAGAAATTCTCTGGAAATCATCACAAAGTTCAAAACAATTTCAACCCTTGATAATATAACCTCCGATATCGATGCAAGCCTCTTGGAGGTGGAGCTGGTTACAGGTAGAACTCATCAGATAAGGGCACATATGGCATATATAGGTCACCCAATAATCGGTGACGGCAAATATGGAGACAACTCTTTGAACCGTGCATTAAAAATGAAGTATCAGGCACTCTGGGCCTATAAGCTGAAGTTTGAATTTACATCAGGCGGGGGGATTCTAAGCTATCTTTATGGAAAAGAGTTTAAAGTAATACCGGAAAATATAATAAAAGAGCCAGAGCAATGAGCCCTGACTCTTTTGTAGGAATGGACAATGTACCTGTCCCTTATCTGCCTATAAATTGTTGCACAAGCATCTTACCGTATTTCGGACTGTCAACAATTCCTACTCCCGTATAGTTAAACCCTGAATTCAATATGTTCTTTTTGTGACCTTCAGAATTCATCCACGCTTTAAATGCACCTTCAACAGTTCTGTTCCCTGCAATATTTTCCCCTGCTGTCTTAAAACTTACACCAAATTGTCTCATCATATCAAAGGGTGAACCATAAGTAGGTGACTGATGTGAAAAGTAATTGTTATCAACCATGTCTTTTGCTTTAAGCTTTGCCACTTTCATAAGTTCAGTGTCAAATTGAAGCGGTCCTGCACCTGCATCAGCTCTTGCTTTATTTACAAGGTCAAGCAAAATCTGATCATCCTGAGATACTCCTGTAATTGGAGTAGCAAATACTGCCGGTGTCGCCTTTGGTGGAGCAACTACCTTTGAAGCTGTAGCTTTCGGAGCTGCAGTCTTTGTTGTAGTACCCTTGCCATTGGTAGTTGTTTTATTAGTAGTAGTTCCTTCTTTGATAAACTGTCCTGATACTGCCCCTACGCACCTTGATTGAGGTTCATAGACTGCATACCAATCTCCTAATTTCCCGATAACATTTACCCATTGCCCTTTCTTAAGTACACAAACTATAGGGAAATTTGTAGACGGTCCCTGCCTGACATTCAGGTGAGTAGCAGTTACTACTGCTGATATAAAGTTTACCTTTTCAAAGGTTGGAGCAGCGTTTATACTATTTGAGTCAAAACCCGAAAAACCCAACCCTGCAGTAAAAACAACTGCCAGAACAATCAATAAGACCAATTTCCTGTTCATAATAATCCCTCCAAATCTGCATAATTTTCCATCAGAATTAAATAATTTATATTTTTGGTTTATAAAGTATTGATAATAGTATTGACATATTTAAGCGAATTATTTACATAGTAATTCTATAAAATAAAAACTTTTTGAAAAGAGGAAAAGCAAAAAAGCTGCCTTGCGTTTTTGGCAGCGATAATATATAATTTCTGTAATATTTATTTGAAAAGGATTTTGATAAGCTGATGATAGTAGGAATTGGTCAGGATAGTCATAAATTTGATTTTGAAGATAAAACCAAGAAATTAATACTTGGAGGAGTGGTTTTTGAAGGTTCTCCGCCTCTTGACGGAAACAGTGATGCGGACGTTATTCTTCATTCTATAACCAATGCCATCTCCGGTGTGACATGTGTAAATATATTAGGGCCTATAAGCGATGATTTATGCCTGAACAAAGGTATAAAGGACAGTCGTGTATATTTGCAGGAAGCTCTTAAGTATCTTAATGGTAAAAAAATCATACATGTCTCCATTTCTATAGAGTGCAAAGTACCAAAGATCACTCCGAAAATTCCCGAAATAAGAAAAAGCATCTCAGGCTTGCTGGGCATTCCTGAGAGCTCTATTGGCATTACAGCAACTACCGGAGAAGGACTTACACAATTCGGTCAAGGGAAAGGTATACAGGTTTTCAGTTGTGTCACAGCAGAATAATTTAGTGACTTTTATGTTTTATAAAACTTGTTAGCTCATACTTACGGCCATACTTTACTTTTTTTGTACCGGTATGGTTATTGTTATTGATGTTCCTTTGCCTTCCGAGCTTTCAATATGCATGGTTCCGGCGAATTTCCCTTTTATAGTTGAATAGGACATATAAAGACCTATTCCCGTACCTTTTTCTCCCTTTGTAGTAATCATCTCTTTTAACAATTTATTTTTTACTCTATCAGGTATACCGGCACCATAATCCCTAACAACTATTTCAAGGTTACTATCTTTTTTATCAAATAATAAGTCAATTTTCCCAGGCTCTCCGTGATATGCTTCAATTGAATTGGATATCAAATTGTTCAGTACCTGAACAAGATTATTAATTTCTCCTTCTATTTCTGAAGATTCATCCACCCTAAGATCTATATCCATTTTGCACTGGAACTTCTTCAATTCATGATTCATAAGAATTTCAACTCTTTTTATAAGATCTCCCACTGAAAAGCTTTCCTGTGAAGATTCATTACAGTTGACAGCCTGTCCCTTAACTGCTGAAATAATATCAGACATATACGAACAGTATGGTCTTATTTTTTTGACCCAATCTCTCATTTCATCCGCAATCTCATGATGATCACTTTCAGTAACACTTGGATCCTCTATGGAATTATCATATTCAGCTGCCAAATCATTAATAGCCTCCAGTCCTCCGGATATTGACATAATAGGTGTTTTGAAATTGTGTGCAATACCCCCTATTAGTTGTCCAAGGGAAGCCAGCCTTTCCTGTTCCATCATTACAGAGTGCTTTTCAGAGTACTTTTTATCAACTATAATATTATATCTTCTTATTATCAAAATCGAAAAAATAAAACCAAAAGCCAATACTCCCAAGCCGATGAAGAATATCTGCGCCCCAGCACGAGTTATACCTGTAGTAATTGTTTTTACAGGTGTAAGTACAACAACTCTCCAGCCAAGTTCTATTCCTTTGATCCCTTCGATAAGATCAAAGGAAACGATATATTCTTCGCCGTCAATTTTCGTATTAAAACTACCATATTCTTGATTCAACTGGTCTCTAAGGTAAAAAAAGAATTTAAATTCCGAGAAATAATTGTTTTTAGTCCTGTCATATCTATTCATCACAAAATTCCCGTTATTTCCCAATATGTATATCTTGCCATCATCAACCACTTTAATATCCGAAATTAAATTGTACAGACTTGATTCTTTATAATTAATAAGCAATAATCCTTGACTTTCTTCGCTTTGTTGCGAATGTATTCTTTTTACCAGTGTAAAAACCTGACCATATGCCCCTGCAGTACCATGGGTTGTTTCAACATCAGACAAATGAGTATCCACCCATGTGGACTCCTTTTCCTTAGCTATGGCCTGTCTGATAACATAGTAAGTGGAAACATCTCTTGATACAGAGGGTCTACTATCTCCGCTGGTAATATATATTTTTTTATCGGTATAAACTGCTATATCTGCCAAATCCCTTTTGTTAACTGCATAAGTATCCAGTATATCTTCTATTTTTCTGGTGTACTCTTCTCTATCATGTTCATTATCCGCATTGTTTAATTTATAAACAAGTTCTGAAAAGTTACCGTCTTTCAACATTGTAGTGGACAGGCTGTCCAAATTAGCTAATACCGTCTCAAGATTTTTTGAAGTCTGCTTTGCAAGCTGAATTGAGCTGACTTCAGCATTGTTAAGTATGAAGTCAGATATCATCTTAAAGGAAAAAATACCAACAACAGTAATGGACAATATTACAATCAACATTACCCCAAAGTTTAATTGCCATGCAACTTTAGTCTTTTTCTTATTAATGTCCGGCAAATATCCATAGGTTTTTTTCACATTAAAGTTTTTCATTTTTTTCACCCGCCATTATACTGTTCTATACTAATTCTTTCCTGCAAATGGGATGGATATAGTTATTGAAGTACCTTTCCCTTTTTCACTCTCTATACTCATTGAGCCTTTAAACTTGCCCTTAATAGTTGAATATGACATATAGAGACCTAGCCCTGTTCCATTTTTGCCCTTTGTTGTTATCATTTCTTTAAGTAACTTTTCTTTTATATTTTCCGGTATACCACTACCATAATCCTTTTCTACCATCTCCAGGTTATTACCCTTTTTGCTTAGTATAAGGTCTACTTTTCCACCCTCACCATTATATGCTTCTATTGAGTTGGATATAAGATTGTTCAATATCTGTACAAGATTATTTACTTCGCCAGCAACTTTCGCATTTTCGCTAACTTTTATATCTATATTCAAGTCGCATTTGTTTTTCTTAAGTTCGTGGCTCATCAAAATTTTTACCCGCTTAATTAATTCTTCCACCGTAAAACTCTGGCTTGATGAATCATTCAAATTTGTTGTTTGACCTTTTACCGCTGATATAATGTCTGACATATAAGAACAGTATGGTTTTATTTTGACAACCCAATCTGATATTTCAGACGCAATCTCATGGTGGTCCTCGTGGGTTACCTCATCATCACCTATGGAACTGTCATACTCATTAATAAGGTCACTTATGGCCTCAAGTCCACCGGATATAGACATGATCGGTGTCTTAAAATTATGCGCTATCCCACCTATCATTTGTCCTAGAGACGCAAGCCTTTCTCTTTCCATAGCAACGGAATGCCTTTCAGTATATTTCTTATCCAAATTTGAATTATATATCCTTGTGATAACAAAAGATAATATTAAGCCTATAAATATGCATAAAAGGCCTATTTCCACAAGATACATTCCTGCAGCCGTAATCCCTTTTGTTATTGAAGAAACAGGTGTCATATCTACTATTGTCCAACCGAGCTCGGTTCCCTTTATATTATCAATAGTGTTATAAGTTATGATATATGACTTTTTATCTATTACCTCTCTGGTACTGCCGTTCTTTTGAGACAACACCTCATCAACAAACTCATACTCCGCAGTTTGGCCATTTAGTGCCCTGTTCTGTGCATTCAGTACAAAATTGCCGTCATTACCCAAAATAAAAACATTGCTCTCAGTGGAAAGTTTAATATTTGAAATCATGCTGTAGAGGTGCGACTCTCTAATATTTACCAGAAGTATTCCTTCACTTTTAAGACTTCTTGATGAGTAAATACCTTTAATAATCGAAAAGACCTGACCGTTTTCACTTTGTTCAACAGTGTATTTAACATCGGAAGTATATGTATCAAGCCATAACGACTTCTGCCCACTCTCTCTAAAAGCTTTAAAAGCATAATATGAAGTACCGTCATCATTTGTACTCTTCGAATTATCACCACTTGAAATATATTTATCCTTGTTCGTTAAGACGGCAACATCAACAATGTCTCCCCGGGATTGGCAGTAATTATTTAAAATTTCTTCTATCTTTCTGATATTTTCATTCTTCTCATTTTCATCAGTAATACTACTATGCATTATCACTCTATTGGCAATTGCATCATCACGGGACATAGTCATTGAAACATCATCAAGTTCTTCTAATACTGTTTGAATATTTTTTGTGGTTTGTTTTATAATTTCCTGGGAACTATCAGCGGAATGTTCAATCAATGCGTTTGATATCATACTGAAGGATGAAGAAATTACTATTGATATGGTAAGCATAAAAATAAAACCCAAAGCAATATTGATATACAAAGCACTCATCAATATTTGTTTTTTTGAACTTTGAAGAGTATGGGAAAACAGCTTTCTAGCTCTAAAAAACATATTTCAGCCCCCCATGTCTATAAAAAGCATCGAAAATACAGGGAATTCGTTCGAATCGACAGTAAAATAGTCAAAGATGTGAAAAGCATCAATGTATAATTCGACATCCATCACTAAATTTCCTCTATTTATTTTTCGAGATAGATAAAAACATTAGCTTCTAAAGAGAACATTTTCTTTTTTGAATAGGTAAACTGCTATTCTTAAAGATATTGCAACATAAACAAGGGACGAAACAAGGGCCAAAGTCAGATATGTATAATTGATATTTAAGCCCAACACTATCTTAAATGCAGATATAGTGTTTAAGATAGGTACCATAAACATATATACAGGTATCTCATTAGGCTGCATCAATATAGTAGCATACCCCGGAATCATTGCTACTATTATAAGAAATGACAAATAAGTCTGTGCTTCCCTGAAGGATTTTGCATAAGTACTCAACGCTATCTGAATTCCCGCAAAGGTCATTCCCATCAATATGGAAATCAACAGAATAAAACCAATGGCCGTAATGGGAATGTTAAACCCTGAGAATTGGGCACCTGTTCCCATTGTCATAGATTCAGGGTCAATAAAATACCCTAGAACCATTCCTAAAATTGAAGCTATAGCCGATACAAATGAAAATAGCGTTACTGTCATATATTTTCCTATCAAAAGCGAAGCCCTTCCCGTCTTGGTAGTAAGAAGAGGTTCGAAAGTATTTCTTTCCTTTTCTCCAGCAACCAGGTCAGTAGCAGGTGCTGTACCTCCTGCTGATATGAGGATTACTATCATAATTGGAAGAATCATCGAAAGCATGCTCAAGTTTGTCTTATCCTCGTTTGCTATATTGGTCTCCTCAATTTTGGCAGGTACTAAAATAGCATCCTCCACACCAATAGCGGCAAGCCTTTCTGACACAATTCTGTTATTGAATTCATTTATAGCACTTGAAACAATACCGATACTTCCTTCCGATTTTGCCTGTGATTTATCATATATAAGCTTAATAACAAAAGGTTTGCCCTCTTCAAGCTTAATTTTATAGTCTTCTTCAATATCAAGAACCAACCGCACCGTTGAATCGTTAATTGCAGCTATTGGGTCTTGAACATCCAAAAGGCTTATATTAGGGAAATCCGCAAGTATTTCCTTTTCTACAAGTTCTTTGATTTCTTTTGTATTGGAATTAGAACTCAAAGCAACAGTAACATTTTGAGTAATATCATTCTGCATATTCTGGACGCTTCCGCCTGCCAACATGCTAAGAAGCGGAATAACAACCATAGGGACAATAATACTAGTAATTATGGTCTTTTTGTCCCGGACAATATCCTTTACCTCTTTTAAAAATACGATCCATATATGCTTAAGCCTCATGTTTGCCACCTACCAATCTGATGAATATTTCCTCAAGCCCATTACTGCCATACTTATTCTTAAGTTCCTCAATATTTCCATACTCAACAAGTTCACCTTTGTGAATGATGGCAATCCTGTCACACAGTTTTTCAACCTCGCTCATGGTGTGGCTTGAAAACAGTATGGTTTTACCATCATTTTTACAGGATCTGATAAACTCATGTACATCCCTTATCGCACTAACATCAAGTCCCGAAGTAGGCTCATCAAAAAGCATTATATCCGGGTCATGAATAATTGACCTTGCAAATGCGACCTTCTGCTTCATCCCCTTTGATAACTTCCCTGCCCTCCTGGTAATATAATCCTCCATCCCAAAAGTCTTCGCTAGGATCTTTATCCTCTCTTTTATTTGAACTTTATCCATATCGTTCAGTTCCCCAAAGTAAGTAATGTTTTCTTCACAGCTCAATCTGTCGTAAAGACCAGTTTCCCCTCCAAATAGAATTCCTATCTTTGATCTGACTTTCTCGGGATCTGATATAATGTCATATCCCGCCATGAAGGCTGTTCCTTTTGTAGGACGCAACATTGTTGCCAACATCCTCAATGTTGTTGTTTTTCCGGCACCATTCTCACCCAAAAGGCCAAATATTTCTCCCTTTCCAACTTCAAAACTAATCTCTTTGACAGCCGTAAAACTTCCAAATTGCTTTGTTATATTTTCAACTTTAATCAATTCCGGAACACATCCTCTCAAAGGTCTTCATTTGTTGAATCTACAATAGCCTCTGCAAAAATCAAATCTTCTACTGTTGTAATCTTAATATTGTTATAGCTTCCCATAACCAGTTTTGTCTTAAAACCCAATCTTTCGGCAAGTACGGTATCATCAGTACCTACAAAGCCATCTATGCGGGCTCTTTTATGAGAATCCATTATTAAACTGTATTTAAAAGCCTGGGGCGTCTGAACAGCCCATAATGTACTTCTATCAGGAGTTGCTTCAACAAATCCCTCATTATTTGAATACTTGATAGTATCCTTAACCGGAACTGCTAATGTGGATATACCACATTCTGCTGCAGCCTCAATACATGCAGCGATACATTCTTCTTCAACAAAAGGCCTTGCTC
Organism: uncultured Acetivibrio sp.; assembly: GCA_964564015.1. GTDB lineage: Bacteria > Bacillota > Clostridia > Acetivibrionales > Acetivibrionaceae > Acetivibrio. Next base: position 1,449 of record CAZLZR010000060.1, on the reverse strand, counting down.
CGTCATGAATAATGACAACATCAGCTCTTTCATATACTTCTTTTAGTCCGTTATAAACAGAGTCCTGCCTTGTTAAGCCTCCTGTAACAATACACTTAATTTTCTTGAAATTACAGGCACCAATTACGTTTTCCTTGCAACATAAAATATCGTCATTATGTACCACAAGTATAATCTCATTTATATAATCCAAGTCATCAAACTTTCTAAGAGTTCTGGTCAGTATAGGAATTCCTCCTACTTTTATATACTGCTTGTTCATATCCATATTCATCCGGGTACCTTTGCCTGCCGCAACAACCACCAGGCTTGTAAATATTTCTTTTAATTTCATCACAAACATCTCCAACTTTAATATATACTACCATAATAAAATATACAACAAAAAAAGTAAATCAAAAATACAGGCTTACACGGGTGTACTACAATAATATGAAGAAAAATATAATGGGCAAAACAAAAAATATCTATGGCCTCATTCCATAGATACTTCACTTTTTTCTGTCAAACATACATATGGTTTTACATAATATGTACATAAAGCTATTTCCCGGATTAATACACAAGAATAATTTCCCCGAACAAATTAAATATTCAGAAACTTACCTATAATCTTTTCAATTTCAATTGCATTCATGTTTTTAGCTAATACAAGCTCGCTTATAAGAATTTGCTTTGCACTCGCAAGCATCTTCCTTTCCCCGGTGGAAAGCCCTTTTTCATTTTCCCTCAACATTAGTGACCGGACAACATCAGCCACCTCATAAATATTTCCGCTTTTTATCTTGATCATATTCTCCCTGTAACGTTTATTCCAGTTGCTTGAAGTGCTGCTATGCTCCGTCCCAAGAACAGTGAAAACCTTGTCTGCATCTTGTTCACTTATTACTTCTCTGATCCCTATACCCTTTACATTTTTTGTAGGAATCATCACCTTCATATCTCCAACCGGAATCCTTACAACATAATAACTTTGCTTGCTGCCGAGAATCTCCTTTTCTTCTATTGATTCTATTACTCCGGCACCATGCATAGGATAAACAATTCTATCACCTACATTATACATATACACTCCTCCAGTAAGCAAAAAACAACATAATTTATCTTTCTTTATGGGGTTCTATTTTCTATTTACCAGTACATTTAACAAGCCGTGTCCACACACTCTTAATTACACAAAATAAAAAGAATTTCAACATTCCTTTATAATGGTGTATTTATTAATAATACTTCTGAAGAAAACGAAAAGTTATTTGTTTCCTGCACTATAAGTACCTGTAAAGACTTACAACAAGTAACCTCTATATATTAAGTATACTACAATGAAATTTCAATGTCAAAAATTTTTATTTTAGCATGTGTCCATATCGATGTCAATAACAATTTTTACTAAGGCCACGGTAAACGCATGAAAATAAATTTAACACTAAACCCAATTTGAAGGGTTTT
>CAZLZR010000059.1:0-30902 GCA_964564015.1 uncultured Acetivibrio sp. | reverse complement strand
TTCATTTTACCATAATAGTTAACACCATTTTCTAATGTCTGATACCAAAGTCAGGAACTATATACACATTATACATATCTATTCCAATTCTGTAAACATAATTTATTAACTTAACTCAAATTTTACTTAGGCTTTTATATGAAATTCACCTCCTAATACTTCCCTACAAATAAACAAAACCTTGATATCCAATCAAGGTTTGAAACAGCTCTCAGTAAAACTTATGAATGAATCCAAGGAGCTCTCGTTACGCTTGTAAACGCCGGCATGTTCCAAAACCGTCAGATACTTAAGCCCAATTTCTGCCTTTAGTATTTCCAATACATCTTCCTCATGTATTTTGGGATATTTATCCTTTAAATAGTGATACCAATCAAGATGCTTTGCCAGCGCCTCCTCCCGCTCTATTCCTTCTTTCTCACCTGTAAGGTAAGAGGATAAAATCTCAATTTCAGTTTTTAGCCTGGATGGAAGCACTGCAAGCCCCATAACCTCTATAAGGCCGATATTTTCCTTCTTTATGTGATGAACTTCCGAATGGGGATGAAAAATTCCGAGCGGATGTTCATCACTTGTCCTGTTATTCCGCAGTACAAGATCCATCTCATACAATTCACCTTTGCGCCTTACTATAGGTGTAATTGTATTGTGGGGAACATCTCCTGTATGGGATATAATATCGTTGCTTTCATCATCATGCTCTTTCCACTTTTCAATTATTATGCTGCTCATATCAAGTATAGTTTTTCTATTTTTACCAGACAATCTTATAACAGACATAGGCCATTTAAGCAGCCCTACGCTTACCCCACTGTATTTTTCAAAATTCAGGTGGTATTCTACAGTTGCCTTAGCCATTGGGAACTCATAATTTCCAGCCTGAAAATGGTCATGGGAAAGAATAGAACCTCCAACTATTGGAAGTTCAGCATTTGACCCGATAAAGTAATGGGGGAATTTATCTACAAACTCAAGCAGCTTTTCAAATGTATCCCTGTCAATTTTCATTGGCTTATGCAATTCATTTAGAACTATGCTGTGCTCGTTATAATAAACATACGGCGAATACTGGAAGAACCATTTTTCTCCCTTTAATTCAACAGGTATAAGCCTTAAATTCTGTCTTGCAGGGTGATTCAACCTGCCGGGATACCCTTCATTTTCCCTGCACAACAAACATTTAGGGTATGAAGAAGCCTTAAGCTTTTTCGCCTCGGCTATTGCAATAGGATCCTTTTCTGGCTTTGACAGATTAATTGTAATATCCAGTTCACCAAACTCTGTGCCCGTTTTCCAGGCCATATCCCTGGCTATTCTATTCGTTCTTATGTAATTTGAGTTTTTACACAAACTATAAAAATATTCTGTTGCTGCCTCAGGACTGCTATTATACCTGCCATAAAAGTTTTTTATTACCTCCGACGGTCTTGGCAAAAGGCAGTTCATAATTTTTGTATCCAATAAATCTCTGTAAACTACGGAGTTACTTTTTATTAGCTTAGCCTCATGAGCCCAATCCAGAATATTGTCCATTATTTCTTCCAGACTTGAATTGCTGAATTTTGCATCCGACATTTCAAAATTATCAAGACCTAATGTCTCTATAATAAGATTTGTTGAGTAGGCTTTATCTTCCGGTTCTATCAGTCCTGTTTTTAGTGCATATTGAACAAGCCTCTCTATTTCAGCAAAAATATTAACCTTCACCGGTTCACCCTCCTATGATTTCTCTAGCACCGTCCCCAGTTGAAACAACGTAAAAGCTTGCATCATAACCTATTCTTTCTGAGTATTCTTCTCCAACTTTCGTAATAAAGTCATTCACACCAGTATTTTTAACTATGCTTACCGTACACCCTCCAAACCCAGCTCCGGTCATTCTTGATCCGATTACTCCGTCTTGATTTAATGCAAGTTCAACAAGCAGATCAAGCTCTTTACCTGTCACTTCATAATCATCCCTTAAGGAGTTATGCGATTCAGTCATAAGTTTGCCGAGGGAATAGATATCGTTTTGCTCAAGAATTTGAGCTCCAAGTATCGTCCTTCGGTTCTCATATACTACGTGTCTTGCTCTTTTAAGTTCTATACTGTCCAGCAAATGACTGTTTTTCTCAAACTTCTCTACAGTCAATTCACACAGATATTTTATATCAAGATTACTCCTGATCTTCTTTAAAGCACTTGCACATTCACTGCAACGCTCATTATATTTTGAATCTGCGAGACTTCGCTTTTTGTTTGTATTTGAAACAATAATGGACATATCGTCAAGCCTTAAACTTGAGTATCTGTACTGCATGGAATTGCAGTCGAGCAATATGGCACTTCCCTCTTTTCCCATGCCAATTGAAAATTGATCCATTATACCGCAATTTACACCTATAAAGCTATTCTCGGCCAATCTTGCCAGATTAGTCATTGTAACCATATCAACATTCAGATTGAACAGGGATTTTAAAAACACACAGGTCAGCATTTCAATTGAAGCCGATGAAGACAAGCCTGCTCCGTTAGGAATATTGCCGTAAAATATAACATCAAAACCCCGGGATATTTGAAAACCTTTTTCCTTGAAAATTTTTATGACACCTTTCGGATAATTAGCCCAGTCATGCTCCCTTATCAGGCTAAGTTCCTCCAGATCAAAGGTTATAATTCCTGAATTTCCGAAATTTTTGGAATATAGTCTGACCTGATTGTCGTTTCTTAGCTTCCCCACCGCATAAGTTCCGATGTTCAAAGCACAGGGAAATACATGTCCGCCGTTATAATCGGTGTGCTCCCCGATTAAATTCACACGTCCGGGAGCAAAAAACGACCTTAAAGAATCATCATAACCAAATACATTTTTAAAATCAGTTTTTAAGTCTTCAATTATGTCCATAGACCTCACCTTTACATTTAAATTGATTTTCTTATTTAATTTGAAATTTGTATTTATTCTACACAAATTATGGCAAGATAATAATCACACTTAACATTTTTATGTAATAATTTCAGATATTATGCAATAAACATACAAACCGGCGAAGGTAATCGTTTACCTTCACCGGTTTGTATGTAAAAAATATGTAATTAGAATAATCTTTTAATTATCACCAAATGGAAGTCTTACGCCTAAAGTCTCTGTAAGGCTCTTTACCGAATCAAAATAAACTTCCTTTCCATCCTGATTAACTGCAGAGAATTTCAGAGCACGCTGGCTTCTCCCAAAATCGATATACTCAAGTGTAATAGTATAAGGAGAAATGCTTACTACTGTCTTTCTCAAAACGCCTTTATCATGCTGTATCATTTCCTTTACCACTGACCCATCAACTTTCCTTAATGCATCAACAAGATCCTTAAAATTAATATCTTTCATTATTGCCCCTCCTTTAATTATCGGATAATAAAAACGAACATGAAAAGCCATATTTGCATAGATTTAATAGGGGAATTTAAGAATTGTTGTCTTGAGTAAAAAAGACAAAAAATAATTAATCGCTTGCACTAAGAAGGGAATTTTCAGTCCACATTAATATTTTACCATAAAATCGTAATAAAATAAAGATATTTTTGAAAACTTTTCATATTTTCCTTTTTCCACACTAAACCTAATGTACTAAATTTTCTCAACAAGTGCATTATAACACTCTTTATATATCTTTTAGCAAAAAAATTTGCCAAAAACAAACCTTTTAAAGAAAAATAGAATAAAAAACGGGTGCCACACTCTGCATTATAGCGGATTTGAAGCACCCAAACATTATAATAAAGCGAATATATGAGTAGTTGAAATAGCTTATGAAACTACGCTTATAAACCAAACTTTTTCTTCAATTCGTTAACCTTATCCCTTAAATCAGCAGCCCTCTCAAACTGCAAATCCGATGCTGCCTTTTTCATTTCTTTTGTCAATCTTTCAATTAAGGCTCCGGCTTCACCTAAGCTCAGTGTGTCATCTTCTTTGCGGACAGAGTATTCCACACTATCCTCTGCAGCCTTTGTAGCTTCAATAACATCCCTTACGCTCTTTTTAATACTCTGAGGCGTAATGCCGTGCTCCTCATTATACTCAAGCTGAATCTTCCTTCTTCTATTAGTTTCACTTATTGCCTTTTTCATTGATTCAGTGACTGTATCAGCATACATTATCACTTTACCTTCGACATTTCTGGCTGCTCTACCAACAGTCTGTATAAGGGAAGTCTCTGATCTTAAAAACCCTTCCTTATCGGCATCAAGTATGGCCACAAGAGATACCTCCGGCAAATCAAGCCCTTCCCTCAGGAGGTTTATCCCAATTAGCACATCAAATACGCCCAGTCTCAAATCCCGGATGATCTCCATTCTTTCAATAGTCTGAATATCCGAGTGAAGATATTTAACCTTGAAATCCAATTCTTTGAGGTAATCTGTAAGGTCTTCGGACATCTTCTTTGTCAGCGTAGTTACCAGAACGCGCTCATTTTTTTGGATTCTTTCATTAATTTCTCCAATCAGATCATCTATCTGCCCCTTTACTGGTTTTACAATAATCTCAGGGTCTATAAGTCCGGTAGGCCTTATTATCTGCTCAACAATCTGCTGTGAATTGGTCTTCTCATATGCAGCAGGTGTAGCACTTACAAAAACAATCTGATTAATCCGCTCTTCAAATTCATTAAACTTAAGGGGTCTGTTGTCAAAAGCAGAAGGCAGCCTGAATCCATAGTCAACCAGTGACTGTTTTCTCGACCTGTCTCCATTGTACATTGCTCCTACCTGCGGAACAGTAACATGCGACTCATCAATCATCATCAGAAAATCATCCGGAAAATAGTCAATGAGTGTATAAGGAGAACTTCCAGGCTCTCTTCCGCTGATGTGTCTTGAATAATTCTCAATTCCCTGACAAAAACCAACTTCCTGTAGCATCTCAAGATCATACCTTGTTCTCTGCTCAAGTCTCTGGGCCTCAAGCAGCTTTCCGTCTGCCTTTAGTTCTTTTAAACGTTCCTCCAACTCTTTCTCTATGCTTACCATGGCTTTTTCCATTTTTGTTCTTGTAGTCGCATAGTGAGAAGCAGGAAATATTGCCGCATGGGACATTGAGCCCAGTATTTCTCCTGTAAGGTAATTAATTTCCGTTATCCTGTCAATCTCGTCTCCAAAAAACTCCACCCTGATCACCTTATCGGACGAATACGACGGAAATATGTCCAGAATATCTCCTCTCACACGGAACCTACCACGTTTAAAATCTATCTCATTTCTTTCATACTGTATGTCAACTAGCTTCCTGATTATATCGTCCCTATCCTTTTGCATACCTTTTCTCAAGGACAGCATAAGGTCGGTGTAATCTTCAGGGTCTCCCAATCCATAAATACACGAAACACTGGCAACAATAATTACATCTCTTCTCTCAAACAGTGCAGCAGTTGCTGAGTGCCTCAGCTTGTCTATCTCGTCATTTATAGAGGAATCCTTTTCAATATAGGTATCTGTGGATGCAATATATGCCTCAGGCTGATAATAGTCATAATAGCTGACAAAATACTCAACAATATTGTCCGGAAAAAACTCCTTGAATTCGCTGCACAGCTGAGCAGCCAGGGTTTTATTATGGGCAATTATCAGTGTTGGCTTTTGAACCCTTTCAATTACATTAGCCATTGTAAAAGTCTTACCAGATCCGGTAACACCTAAAAGCGTTTGACCTCTAAGTCCTCTGTTAATACCTTCACACAACTTGTCTATAGCCTTAGGCTGATCCCCACAGGGTTTGTATTCCGATGCAATCTTAAATTCAGGCATAATTATTTCTCTCCCAAAATTTTAGTTTAATCTATTATACCATAACATATTACACATTCAAACATATGTTTGGAGCAATATTTATGTGAGCGGTTTTATGGAACTAATTTGAGAGTAGTGCCTGTTGTTTTAGTGTCAAACGACGTAATTTGCAAGACCTTCGCAAAAAATCAATAGTCCTCGGCTTGATAATTTTTTGCCGCGTCTATGGGACATCCTGTCCCAAGACGCTAAAAATGCCATCCTTGGCATTTTTACTTCAAAATCATCAAGTCTTCGGCCACTGATTTTAATGCTCACGTCAAGCAATTACATCATTTGACACTAAAACAAGTTCATTACGTAATTGGGTTTGTTTTTTTGTACTTGCATATCATTTACAACAATCTATTTCCTCATACACATATAGGCAGTTTCTTCCATGTGTCTTTGCATAATATAATGCTGCATCAGCCCTTTCCAATACATCATTAATCACTTTGTCGCATGGAGAATATTGAGAAATACCCATTGAAACGGTAAAGGACACAAGCGTGCCGTTTTCGTGTTCCACCTCGGTGGTATTAATAATATCCTGAATTCTTTTTGCCACCATTTTTGCATTCTTAAGTGAAATATTATCCAGCATCAGGACAAACTCTTCTCCTCCGAAACGCACCGCATAATCACTTTTTCTTAAAACTCCATCTTTGGAAAGTACTTGTCCCAAAGTAACCAAAACCTTGTCCCCGAAAAGATGGCCGTACTTATCATTAATATTTTTAAAATGATCAATATCAATCATAACAACACAAAAATGCTCAGTTTTTTTAACGTTTACTGAATCATTAGACCGTCCTATCTCTATAGTTTTTGAATTATCCTTAATCTTCCTTTTAATCTCTTCTACCTCTTTTTGCAAAAATTCATTAAATGCATATCGATTATAAAGCTTTGTCAGGTTGTCCGTCTTACTTTTAACATCCAGTACCGCATTTAACCTTTCAATCTCTTTATTTCTCAATTCAAGTTCTTCTGCTCTCGCTTTGTTTCTATACATTTCTTCCTTAAGAAGTTCATTTGTATTTATCAACTCCTGAGTTCTCTTTTCAACAATTTTTTCAAGATTTTGCACATTCTTTTGCAGTTCATTCATATATTTGTTTGAATTCATGATATCGCTGGTTCTCGAAGCCAGAACTTCATACATGGAACCATCAACTATTCCCACGTTCATAAACAGTATTCCCAATTGAATATTCTTCGTATATAATGGAAGAGCAAGAAATTGGGATGCATTGTTATCCCGACCCATACAAAATCCTATAAACTCTTCGGCCAGTATTTTTTTATTCTCCAAATCACTCAAGTATTGCCCATCTTCGAATGCAAACAGTATTTCAACATATTGAGGGTCTTTTTCACAAAACTGTACAGTATATAAGTACTTTATTTTAAGCCGTTTGGTGACAGCAGTCAAAATTTCGCCTCTCTCAGCCTGATTATATTGATTGCCGATTACCATATACAGCATGTTAATATCATAGTATATGTTTTTTATTTCTATGCTATTTTGTCGAAAGTAGGATTTATACAGAATACTGAAATAGTCTTCCACTTCAAAAACAAGTCCCTGTACGAAATTCAGTTCTTCCTCAACACATTTTTCTCTTAAGATTTGAAACAAGTGAAGGAATGTTTCATGCCATAAAAACAGGTCAAACCCTTTGCTTAAATCTTCTCTTAGTATAAATTCTTCAATAAAACTAAACAAAGGGTTACTGCACTTTTCCTTCCATGAATAATGAAGGGCATAAGAAAGACTACTGCTGACCTGTTCTTTCAAGGAGGGTAATAATGACTTTCCAGGCAAATTATCTAATACAATTAAAAGTAACCCATAAATCTTCTCATACGAATTAAGAATACTCTCGCCATATGCATTTTCAACGGTTTGAAATAATATCGCGGGAAAACAGCCACAAGTTCTCCGTATTGAGATTCTGGATAAACAGGTGTGCAAATTTAAACATTCTCCGTTTTCAATTAATGAAATAATGGCTTCCAGTGATTTTTCTGCAATTTCTTTATAAGGCATTCCAACAGTTGTAAGCCTTGATAATAAAACATTGGATTCTTCTATGTCATCAAATCCTGTTACAGCAACATCTTCAGGAACCTTATATCCCCGTTGCCGTAATGCACTACATGCACTTAAAGCCATCTGATCATTGGCACAAATTATACATTCAAAAGATACCTTTCTGTTATCCAATAATTCATGAATTGCTTTAACTCCAGAGTCATAACAAAAATTCCCATAATAGAGTTTTTTATCGTCAAATATGAGCTTATGCTTTCTTAAGACCTTTTTAGTGAGCTCCAATCTTTTAATGGCATCCTCGTTTTTCTCAGGTCCTGAGATATATGCAAAATCCTTATACCCATGGGAAACAATCAGATGTTCTACAAGTTCTTCCATTCCACATTCATTGTTTACAACAATACTTGGAATGTCATCATATGCATACCCGACGCTCACAATAGGAAGAGGTTCAAAGCTTTTGAAGAAACTTCTTAAAGCTTCAGGTCCGGACATAAAACCAATAGCAGAGGAAAAAAGAATCAATCCATCCAGATCATTGGTCGAAATAAACTGACGAATAAAATTTCTTTGTGCATTTATACTATGCCAGTTTTCTCCATGTCCGCCATATATAAACGTAACAATCTTGTAATTGAGTTCATTTGCAACCCTGACAAAATTAGCCCACAGTATTTCCTCATACTTTGAGTAAATTGTATTAACAATAATTCCTATGTTTTTCATAAGTTATACCTTTCAATACATATGCAGACTTATAAATCAGTATGGTTTAATTTAATATTATAAATATCGGCTTCTTCCCTCATTTATATTAGATTTTACTTTTCAAAAAATGTTTTTATTCGCCTTTATCAACCTGTTCCTCTACAACGTCTTCTTTCTTCACTTTTTCCTCTTTGCGCTTTGCAAAATAACTTCTTGCATTACCTAAAGCACCCTTTAATCCTTCCTGAACTTCAATTGCCTTTTCTTTTACATTACCAGCTGAACTCCTTACATATTCAGACGCATCCTTAACGCCGTTAGCAATATCCTGTCTTGTTTCCCTACCGGATTTAGGCGCAAATAACAATCCGGTTGCAGCTCCAATGGCAGAACCTACGGATGCAGCTATAGCTACCTTTTTAACAACCTTTATTTTCTTTTCCCTTTCCCTCTTAATTTTAACATCTTTAATGGCCTTTAAAATTTGCATGATTAACAACCTCCTGAATTTAATATAATATATTTTTATTCCTCGGCACATTAGCCTATTCTTGGTAAAAGCAATATTTTGGTTCGATTACTCCGCACGCAAGTCTCTTGCCTGAATTACCTGCTGGCTGGGTCCTATAATCATCAGGGTTGTTGTGTATTATAACCGCCCTTCCTAAAATGTCTTTCACCTTAAATTTGTCAGTAAAAAAACACATTCTTGCCAGACCGTGATTGGAAAACAATACCGGAAAATCTCCAGCATGATTGCCATGTGGCTGCCCATCAGGATTCCAATGCCCTCCCGCAGCCATAAAAGGCTCTTCCCGGTTGCCTATCTCACAGGTACCATTCTCATGTATATGAAAACCGTGAGGCCCGACAGGAGATTCACCATTTGTGGCCGGCTTATACTCCGGAAGACCTGACACCTCAACATATACCTGTGTTCCTCCCGGAACATCCTTAAATACCACGTAGCCACTTATCTGTGGCGCCAGCGTACCACCGTGTAAATATGCAACTGCCTCTGCACTGGTTACAGGCCACGGCTGTATTGCATTCATCATTGTCATAACCATTGTATTCACACTTGTGCCTCCCTATAACAATTTCTGCATATAGATAATTAAACATTAATCACCCTTGAACTCTGTTAATGATTAAATACAATATATTATATGGTGTGTCGACATAATTGTTACTCTAAAAATTTTACAAACACCACTTGAAATTTTCCGTCAAAAAAACCGCCTTAAAATTTATTCAAGGCAGCTCCTCGTATAACTTATAAATAACTTTATTATAATTTGTCAGATGCTCCGAAAACAAATATCACTATTTTCCAGAGCACTAAATTTCAATTCTGATTTGATTATCATCTTTATCCTCATCTTTTAAATAGCAGCCAACAGCTGGTATATTTTTAGTTCTGTAATAATCAAGGTCTGTAAATGCAACATCAGGCAGCCTTTTTATACTTGTCATCACGCTTCCCTTTTTCTCTTTTAGCACCTGAACCCCCTGCGAGTCTCTGGTAGATTTAGGGTTTATGTGTGAAGTATCGAATATCAATACTTTCTTTAGACTGCTGAATGCAACAAGCTCTTCATCGTCAATAATATTCTGTATATATATCAGTTTTGACAGGCCACTATAGGCATTTGCAAGCTTCTTACGGTTTGTTTTTGTTGCATAGCTGTTTAATTCAATCTTTGCAACCTTTCCGTTTTCAAAGGCAAATATCATATTGCCCTTATAATCATCGGTTGCAACCAAATGAATAATTTCTTCACCGTCTTCAAGCCCTAAAAGATTCGTGAGGTATTCGCCCAAACTGCTTGCCTTACAATCTTCTATCTCATAAACTCTGATCTTGTATACTACCTGCCTGTTTGAGAACAGCAATAAATCAGCTTTATTATGTGTCTCTACCTCCTGAACTATAAAATCATCATCTTTTAGTTTATGCTCAGGGCTTGTTCTTAAAGACGTAAGAGGTATCTTTTTCAAATAGTTGTGGTCAGTTAAAAACAGTTTAAGGTTATAATCCTCAATTAAATGTTCATGAGTAATTTCTTCAATATGAGCTTCATGAATTATCTCAGTTCGCCTCGGATGTCCATATTTTTTTGAAACTTCCCCAAGCTGCTTGACTATTATCTTTTTTATCTTTTTATCATTACCATATATGTCTTTTAATTCTGCAATCTCTTTCTCAAGCTTCTCAATCTCGCTGACCCTGTTTAAAATATATTCCTTATTTAAGTTCCTCAACTTGATCTCTGCAATAAATTCTGCCTGCACCTGATCTATTTCAAAACCGTCCATAAGGTTTGGTATAACCATAGCATCTTCTTCTGTTTCCCTAATTAATCTTATAGCCTTGTCTATATCTAACAATATCTTTTTTAAACCGAGCAGCAAATGGAGTTTTTCCGACTTTTTATTTATATCGTATAGTGTCTGCCTCTTTATACAGTTTACCCTGAATTCAATCCAATTGACCAATATACCTTTAATGCCAAGAACCATCGGACGGCCGTTTACCAGGATATTAAAATTACAGCCAAAACTGTCTTCAAGCGGCGTCAACTTATAGAGCTTGTTCATCAGAGCATCGGGATCGGTATTTCTCCTTATGTCAATGGTGATCTTCAGACCGCTCAGATCTGTTTCATCCCTAACATCCGAAATATCCTTAATCTTGTTATTCTTAACAAGCTCGATAACCGAATCAATAATAGCTTCCGTCGTTGTGGTATAAGGTATTTCATAAACTTCAATACAGTTGTTTTCCTTGTCATACCTGTATCTTCCTCTTACTTTAAAGCTTCCTCTGCCGGTCCTGTATATATCATTAATATCCTTTTCTTTATAAATCAGCTGTCCACCCGATGAAAAATCCGGTGCCTTAAGATAGTCTGAAATATTTACGTTCTCATTATTTATGAATTGAATAGTAGTTTCACAGACCTCCGCAAGATTGAAGCTACAGATATTACTGGCCATTCCGACAGCTATTCCCTGATTTGCACTTACAAGTATATTAGGGAAAGTTATTGGCAGAAGAGTAGGCTCTTTCATTGTACCGTCATAATTGTCAACAAAGTCAACGGCATCTTTATCAAGATCCCTGAACAACTCTTCACATATCTTATCAAGCTTGACCTCAGTATAACGAGGGGCAGCAAAATGCATATCCCTTGAATACTGTTTTCCAAAGTTTCCCTTTGAATCAACATAAGGATGCAAAAGAGCATCGTTTCCTCTTGTCAACCTTACCATTGTCTCATAAATCGCCATATCCCCATGAGGGTTAAGCTTCATTGTCTGACCGACAACATTAGCTGACTTGGTTCGTGAACCTGTCAGCAATCCCATTTTATACATGGTATAGAGCAGCTTTCTATGAGACGGCTTAAGACCATCTATTTCAGGTATTGCCCTCGAAACTATTACACTCATTGCATAGGGCATATAATTCTTTTCAAGTGTATCAACTATTTTCTGTTCAATTAAACGACTTTTTGACATATCAATACTTCACCTTTCCAAATACTCATCTTTCTTGTGCTCCGTAACAGAAATTATCTCTAGAGCATGTGGAACATATCATAGGAAGTGTATTTTTAACATTTTGAAAGACTGCAAAATGAGTTAAAAAAGCACTAGCTTACATCTATCATGTCCAAATATCTGTAACCGTTCTCTTCTATGAAGTTCTTCCTTCCCGGTAGATTGTCCCCAAGCAGCACATCAAACATCTGCTCGGTACTTTCAATATCATCGGGCATTACCTTGATAAGTTTTCTGGTTTCCGGATTCATAGTTGTTTCCCACATCATCTCCGGCTGGTTTTCACCAAGTCCCTTTGAACGCTGGACGGTATATTTTCCTTTGAGTTTTGTAATTATATCGCTTTTTTCCTTATCAGAATAAGCAAAATATGTTTTATCCTTGGTTGTTATTTCAAAAAGTGGCGACTCCGCTATAAAAACCTTTCCGATATTAATCAGTGTAGGCGCCAGCCTGTAAATCATGGCAAGTATAAGTGTCCTTATCTGGAACCCGTCCACATCAGCATCGGTACAGATTATGATTTTATTCCACCTTAAATTGTTGATATCAAAAGTATTAAGTTCTTTGTTATGCTTGCTTTTAATCTCTACACCACAACCTAAAACCTTTAACAGGTCTACAATAATTTCACTTTTAAAAATGTTGTCATAATCTGCTTTCAAGCAGTTCAGTATCTTACCTCTTACAGGTATTATAGCCTGAAATTCAGCATCCCTGCCCAGCTTACACGCACCTAGCGCAGAATCTCCCTCAACAATATAAATTTCTCTTCTGTTGATATCTTTGGTCCGGCAGTCTACAAATTTCTTTACCCTGTTGGATATATCAACATTTCCGCTAAGCTTCTTTTTTATATTTATTCTTGTCTTTTCAGCAGTCTCACGGCTTCTTTTGTTTACCATGATCTGCTCAATTATCTTGTCACTTTCCATCTTGTTCTCGATAAAGTATACTTCAAGCTGCTGCTTAAGAAAATCCGTCATTGCCTCCTGTATAAACTTGTTTGTTATTGACTTTTTAGTCTGGTTTTCATAGCTTGTAATTGTTGAAAATGAATTAGTGACAAGTATCAAGCTATCCTGAATATCCTGATAGGTAATTCTGGATTCATCTTTATTGTATTTCCCGCGTGCTTTGATGCATTTATCAATTTCATATACAAACGCATTTTTGACCGCCTTGTCGGGTGCTCCCCCATGCTCTAGAAAACTTGAATTATGATAATACTCCATCATATTGATTTCGTTGTTAAAACAAAAAGCAACCTGCATCTTTACTTTATATTCGGGCTTGTCTTCCCTGTCCCTACCCCGGGTACTTGTCTCATAAAACTGAATCCCTGTAAAGGACTTTTCCTGGGAAACTTCAGTTATATAGTCAACAATCCCGTTCTCATAACAGTAATCAAAACTCTCTTGCGTCTCCTCGTCATAAAGGATAAACTTCAGTCCGGCATTTACAACCGCCTGCTTTTTGAGAATATTTGAATAATGCTCAAGAGGTATATTTATATCTGTAAACACGTCAAGGTCAGGTTTCCACTTTATAATGGTACCTGTACTCTCATAATTACATTTCTGCTTGAGCAACCCACCTATATTTTCACCTTTTTCAAAATGCAATTCGTATTTAAATCCATCCCGAAAAACAGTAACATCCATATATTCGGAACTGTATTGGGTAGCACAACTCCCAAGCCCGTTTAACCCGAGACTGAATTCATAGTTTTCTCCGGTGTTATTCTTGTACTTACCACCTGCGTATAGTTCGCAAAAGACCAATTCCCAGTTGTATCTTTGCTCTTTTTCATTGTAATCCAAGGGTATTCCTCTTCCATGATCCTTTACCATCACGGAATTATCCTTAAACCTCGTGACTTCTATTACATTTCCAAAACCTTCTCTTGCTTCATCTATTGAGTTTGAAAGTATTTCAAAAACAGAATGCTGGCAGCCCTCAATACCGTCTGATCCGAATATAACCGAAGGCCTTAGCCTGACTCTGTCAGCACCTTTGAGTGAAGTAATACTCTCATTACCATACTGTTCAACCCTACTTTGCTTTGACATATTCGTAAAGCACACTCCTATTAGAAATTTCTGCACCAATAAGGGATGTAATCCCCAAAATCAGCTTACACCAAACTTATGTTCGTGTCAAGTCGAGCTTTCTTCAGAATCTCACTTTTCCATATTTTATAGTAAAATAGAAATTTATTTCCCGAACCAGTTTTACGAAAATTTTATGAAAATTTTACGAAACCATTATTGATTATTTTAAAATATTATAATATAATTTTATTGGAAATAAAATACTAAAATTTGTTAGTGTGCTTGGATCACTTTAATCTCATAACATCTTGATTAAGGACGACTGAAATATTGTTTCCACTTTTTTATGTGGCTATTTGGTTTTAAATAAGCCTTAAGAAAAAATGGTATACAAAGTTACAATTTCAGATCTCACAAATAAACTTTGCATATTTTTCGTTACAATAAATAAATAAAAAAGGACTGATTCATGTGAAAGATTTAAGCATTACTAAAGCTGAATGGGAAAGCTCTAGAATTGATTTCATTCTGGAACTTGAAAAGTTGGAACCCTATGATATTGAAAGTTATGTCAGAGACTTTTTACTTCCTAATCTACAACAGAGTTACAACCATGCTAAAGAATTCATCTCCAACAACACAAAAAGAAATATATATACCGTAAAGAAACACCTGGCCGACTTAATCGAGAATGATGAGGTAGTTAGGATTTCAAATACAGAAGATTACGAAATAAGTGATCTGTCCAGATATGGAGCAGCGTATTTGATAGTTGAGAGCCTCAACAATATCTATTTGTTTTCATCAATTATGAAAACAAAATTACCTCCTTCCGAAGATAATGCAAAATTATTATTTACGTTAGGAAAATTATCAAAGGAAATATGTCCTTTAGCGAAGGAAATTAAAGAATCTATCGAACAGCAAATCAGAAGCAGCCTAAGAATTTAGGCTGTTTCTTTTTTTGTACTTCTTTTTAACAGCCTGAAGACGGCAGAAACCAGCAATATTCCAAAAGCTATAGCAGCCGAACAAGCTATAGCTTGTATTCCTGTATTTGCTGCTTCCAGGAGCTTGTTCTCAGAAATATACTGGGTAGAATTATAAATCGCAATACCCGGAACCAGTGGGAAAATACCCGGTATAGAAAAAACCATCGCAGGAGCTTTCAATATTCTTGCAACACTTTCACTGTATAGTCCCACTATAATTGCACCTAAAAAGCTCGAAAACACAACATTTCCAGTAACTTCAAGTATCCATGCATAAGTTATCCACCCAAGCATACCGGATATTCCAACCCACAGTAGATTTCTTCTTGTTACATTGTACATTATTCCAGGACACACACTTGCTATAAAAGCTAAAACAATCTCTTCCATTCTTAAATCCACCCTAGTCCAAATGATAATATGATTGCCACCCCTGCGCTCACAGAGACCACAATGAATACTGCTTCAGCAATTCCGAACTGGCTTGATACAATATCACCATGTAAAGCATCTTTTAGTGCATTTGTTATTGCTACTCCCGGAAGGAGAATCATTATTGAAGAAATAATTATCCTGTAAATATTTAAACCCGAAAATAGTTTTACAGCAACAATACTCATACCTGCAGCTATCAACCCCGATGCAAAATGTTCAAAAAACCGGAATATCCCCGCACGTGCTATTTTTTCTTTTGAGAAATAAATCAGCATTCCAATAAAAAACGAAGCAATTGAATCCTGAATTGTTCCTTTAAAAAGGAGAGTATACACGAAAGCTGTAATGCCTGCAACCAACAACCTCAGAGCAAATTTAAAGCCCTTTTCCTTTTCTATGCTGTCTAAAGTATTAATTGCTTCTTCATAGGACATTGTGTTTCGCTGAAGGCTTCGTGAAAACGAATTAACCTTCTCAATACAGCTTAAATCAACAGTCCTTTCATTAATACGCTTAACATAAGAAAGAGGCTCGCCGTCTTTGCCAATAACTGTTATAAATATACCTGTCGGAAGCACAAAACACTCAGCATCAACACCATAGCTTCTGCAAATTCTTCCTATTGTATCTTCAACCCTGTAAATCTCTGAGCCGTTAGTCAACAGTATTTTTCCAGCCTTTATGGCTATATCCATTACCTGATTTATTTTCATATTGTAATCCTTTATAAACCTTCCCTCATGACAACTATTCTCTTATTTTGCCTAATAAAAGTTTAAAATAATACCACCGGTATGTCAAAACAAATAATTTATTCCTTAGGGACATATCATTTTTCCTTTATTGTTAAACAAATTCATTAAATATGAAAAATCCCAATAATGGCATAATGTATACAACATAAAATATTGTCTGAATTATAAAAATATCCATGAGGTGATTAATATATGAAAAAAAGAATAAGTTTGATATTCTTGCTATTACTTATGTTTTCAGTCAATGTTTTTGCCCAGTCACAGACCTACACTGTACAAAAGGGTGATACAATGTGGAAAATTGCCAGCAAGTATCAGGTAGGCACAAGTGAAATTATAGCTGCAAATCCACAAGTCAAAAACCCTTCACTCATTTATCCCGGACAAAAATTGACAATTCCAAGCCTTACAGATGTAAAATCTCAGGAAAATGAAGTTATCAGGTTGGTTAATGTCCAGAGATCAAAAGCCGGTCTTCAACCCCTTACACAGAACTGGCAATTGTCAAGGGTAGCAAGGTACAAGTCACAGGACATGATTGACAAGGGGTATTTTTCTCATACCTCACCTACTTATGGATCTCCTTTTAGAATGATGGAGTCCTTTGGAATCAGATATTCTGCTGCAGGTGAAAACATTGCCATGGGGCAACGCACCCCGGCTGAGGTAATGAATGCCTGGATGAACTCACCAGGACACAGAAACAATATCATGAGCCCTTCCTTTACACAAATCGGTGTTGGTCTTGCAAAAGACAAAAACGGTAGAATGTACTGGACTCAGATGTTTATAAAACCTCTATAGAGCGCTTACAACAGAGCAAAAAGGGAGCAGTCGACCTGATTAAACAGGAAGTCCGCTCCCTTTTCTTTTGATGCATTATATCATTCCTTACTCAATAACAATAACTGCACTCTTTCCAATTTCTATCCAATCATACAGAAATTTTGCATGGCTTGTATAGTTCCTGACACACTTATGAGATCTCGGAACAGTACCAATTGTATACATATACTCCTGAATACCGGGATCCACACGATTTCCATCCTTATACACATAATCTACAGGAACTCCGTGAATATATGCACCACCGTTAAACCTTATTGCATACGGCGCATACCCAGCAATTTGCTTTGTAACATCATTCAAGTACGAAAAACGCGACACCTTTTCTATTGCCATATAGTATCCAAGGTCTGTGGGCAGTTTGTATGCGGCCTTCTCACCGGTTGTAGCAAATGTGTAGGATATCAGATTCCATTTTCCGTTTATAAATTCGAAAACACCCTCATTCTGATTTTTTCTATCCACCACAACTACTTTTTTCAATTCTTCTATTGATTCCCTGAAAGAAACATACTTTTTAGGAACGTAGTATTCTCCATCAAAATTTAAAGACCTTATTTTGTAGAAACTATCCGTTTCCGCAAGTATAGATACCAAAACTCCATCCGAAATATATCTAAAATCAGCATTCAAATTCGGTTCATAATATGCCGGAGCCGACTGATGCCTTTGCATTCCGAATTTATCCACCGTACTACCTTTATATAACGGTGCTGTGCCTACACGATTTTTATAATTTGTAATATAGGCTGAAGTACTGTTATTCACTTCATTTCTGGCTTTGTTGACAGCTTCAAGCATTTTATCGAATTGAACCTGTCTTTTCTCAGCCAGCACTGACAGTATGTAACCGCTTTGAACTTCACCATCCACCTTCAAAGCCACCTTATACCATACATCCGTTTTATACTTTTCAAGGTATTCTCCCTGAACTTCTGCTATGAGATTGATCTTTTCAAAATATTGTGCCTTTCCTATTGCTTTTGCTGACGTTGAAGGTTTTTCCCTGATATTTATACCATCGCCAAGCACAAGAAGATAATCCGTTGGAATTTCATACTTATTGTACTGAATATTCATTACCAATTCTTCCGGAATTTTCGATTCAAATGTTTTGAGAACAATTTCTTTATACTCTGCCGTATTGTTCTTTACACTTTCAATATCTTCCTTATCAACAATTACATCGGATTCCGTAACATTCTTTTCCTTTGCTTCCTCAGTAAGTTCCTTATCTTCCGACAGTTGATCCCCATTTATATTACTTTCTATTTCTTTCCCGCCGCATAATGGCTCCTCCACATCGTTGGAATCGGGTATAGTAATAATATCCCGCTCACTTTCGGAATTGTACACATCTTTGTAAACTTCATTATTTACCGCCGTTTTATCGGAAATATCATTGTCGACTTTTTTGTCACAAGCTGTAAACAATAACAATGTTATAGCTAATAAAGCAAACACCCTTTTCATGGCTACACCCCCATAATGCATCCGTATATATTACTATGACGATTGAAACAACTAAAAAGTTCATTTTTACAAATTTACTGCAAACATTATTCTATTTTGCGATGGCAACTATGATCAGGACAGTAAAAGCTCAGTAGAAAGACCTTAGACAGCGAATGCAGATTAACAAGGTTTACTGTTCGTACATAGAATGTAAGAAAAGCGAAAATTAAATCTATATATATATTTTATGCCTATTCGACCCTTGTGTCAAATTGTATATTCAGTTGGGGTATATGTAATAAATGTGAAGAAAAATACTACAATCTTCCGAGCATTGCTTTTAATACATCGTCAAAGGGCATTTTGCCTACTTCATCCATCATTTTTTCAAGACCTGTTCTTTACTTCAATGAACCTACTAGTAAAATCTGAATTTCCTGGTTCTTATCAACCAGGAGTGAATCTATATCAAGGGAACCTGTTATGATACCCATAATCACCAACAACTGTACAGGTGTCAAGTTTATCTGTTTTTTTTCCGCAGTACAATCAGGCGCTTTTTCTGAATAGCAATTTCTAGTGCTGCTTACACCGAGTTTCTCCATTATAATTTTTGAAATAGAATTGAGTTGCTCCGGTGAAAACACGCTTTTTCCTCCCCAGAATACATATTACACCTAGTGCTTTTTAACATTACTAAATTCTGGTCTATCATAATGTTAAAAATGCACTTCATCTGTCTGTGCCCACATGCTCTAGAAATAAATTCTGTTACGGATCACTACTGAGTAATTACTTCCACAGTACTTGCAGCCATTCCATTTGCTTCATTTGTATCTGCCATGCCCGTAGTAAAAATGACAAATATGGCTGCAGCGATAACAAACAAAATGTCATGCTGGGTATCTTCCTTAATATGCATTATTATCCCACCTTTATGAATATATAAATATATATTATTATATTAAGGGACCTCTCTTGAATGTGATTACTTTTACAGTATAAAAGGGAGGATAAACCTCCCTTTTTATACTGTAAAAGTATGTATTTAGGTAACCACTAACACTTAGGCCCGCATCCAAAACCGCCTAAAAATCCCGGGCAACATACACATAAAATAATTAATATTATAATTACCCACCATATCCAATCATTGCCGAACCCGAAACCACAACCGCCTCTTTCATCTGTCATCTTAAATCTCTCCTTTCAACTTAAGAAATATAAGTAATTTATAAACTTCAATAGTATATTATTCAGCAATAAAACTTTGTGTTACATTTTTATTTTTTAACTCTCTTATTAAGTTCATGACTTCAATACTTCATGAATCATATTATATCTTTGCAGTTCTTTATTAATATCTTGTGAATATATTACGATGATATCTTTGTAATTTTTGTTATTGAATAACTATATATATTTTATAATGTAATTAGACCATTATTTAGGAGGAATATAAACATATGAAAAAAAACACCAGCATGCTTACCCTATTTATAATTGCTTTATTTATTTCCGTTTTTACAATATGTACCCTTGCACAATCAGCTTATTTAAAAAAACATGGAAACGATAGTCAAAATTTCGAAGGTAAAGTATATATAGGAGAATTTGCTCTTTATGCATGTAAACTATCTAAAGGCAAACCCTCAATTATCTTTGAATCCGGCCATTTTGAAACCCATGAGGCCTGGGAACTGATCCAGCCCGAAATTTCAAACATCAGTTCTACCTTGTCCTATGACCGGGCAGGTTTAGGCCTGAGTGACAAAAGCCCTGACAAAAGAACTTCTTTAAATAAGGCCCATGAACTTCACACACTGCTGAAAAAAGCTAAAGTTAAAGGTCCATATATAATTGTGACGCATTCGATGGGAAGCTGGGTAGCTCGAATGTTTGCAAAACAATTTGGCGATGAGTTGGCGGGTCTGATTTTTATAGATCCAACTCATGAAGATACAAATGAATATACTGTAAATTCCATGCCTCCTGAGTTTCTGGATTTGTATAAGGAAGAGATAATCAAAGAGGGTACCTATGAGGATTTGCTTGAAAGCATAGAACAAATAAAACAATCAAGATACGCTTTGAAAAACATTCCACTTACTGTGATTTCGGCAACTGATCACCAAATGGGATCCGAGTTTGAGGAAAAGTGGATTTTATGGCAGAAAGATATTGCCTCGTTATCTTCAAAAAGCAATCATATAATTGTCAACAGCGGTCACAATATACACAAGGAAAAACCTGATGTGATAATAAAAGCCATCAATGATATGATAACAAAAAGTTGATTTTCATAAAAATCCTTAAAATAAAAGCGTGATAACTTTAAGTTATCACACTTTTATTTTTTTATTTGACATGCAATTAATTGTCCCGTGTTTTATTTCAAAACAAATTTGTAAAATTATATGTTCACTACTCAATATATTTTGCAATCCTGTCATATTCCTTGTATACCTTCCGGTTTTTCCCAACAGCAATAGCTTTTTTATAGATATCCGGTCTATATTTCCTAACCGCATTCAATTTATCCTGAATGGTGTCATATGCCTCAGTAACTCGTCTGTACTCGGCGCACATAATTTTATTTTTCTTTTGAGTAATCCAGTCTGTAAACCTTGTTCTTGTAATCGGCTGTTCGGTATGAGGTTTGCCAAATGTAAAGTAAACCCTATTCCCCACCTTCATTATTTCACTATCAGGATATCCTGCTCTAATTAATCCATCAATAAATGCATAACACATACCCTTATCATTAAAGGAAATCCCAATATCCATAGTCAATTGAGATGGATTCGAAAACTCACCGAGCTTAAATCCATTCAGCCACCAGTGCTTATCTTCCCTGTTGAACAGCTCCTTCCCATTCTTTTTCAATGAAAACGCCATATGCATCATATCTTTATCATCAACACTCCTGTAGAAATATGTGCCGGGTATCCCAAGGATACCTAAGTTAAACGCCTCCTTATAGACACCTACTTCACAGCCTGTGTTCAAAGCATATTGGCCTTTGCAGAACTCAATCATCCAGTTTTCCCCGCCATAATTAAAGGTGATGGGTTCACAATCAATTATCATATCCAGATGTGCCAATGCTTCATCATACAACCTGCAATATCCGAATTTCCTCTGCCATGGATTTATTGTTGAATAAAAAATGTCCTGTTTTAGTTCATAATCATAACCATCAATTCCAAATACATCCTCCTGCTCTTTATTATCCTGAACCACACTTATCCCCAAAACTGCTGCAACTGAATATATTTTTGCAACAAAAACAAATAGCAGTTTGCCCAAAGTAAAGACCATAAAAAGTGGAAATAAAAAGTAGAAAACTGCTGTTGTCAATATAGAACCAACACTCAGGTATATAGCCGAAAGTGCTAACGTACCCACATTAAACAATACTATATTGCTGAACATATATCTCACTCCAAAACAAATCTTCCTATATAATATTATTCTGACGGATACAATTATGTTAACAGTTATTTTTGTTTTTCAGCAACTAGTGCTTTTTAAAATTAATTATTTCTAGTCTTTCAAAATGTTAAAAATGTACTTCCTCTGTTTGTGACCTGTCTGCTCTGGAATTAATTTTTGTTACAGGGCACTAGCCTTAATTTTGATAGTTTTTTTCTTTTTCACTTCAGCAGCAATCCAGACTATAACGGGAATAATAATCTGAAAAGGAAAAGCATAGTAAGGGTATATCATATAAGCCCAATACCTCATATCCATAATGCTGTCATAAATAATAAATGAGAAGTATATCATAAATAACCCGACATTTATTGTAACTGATCTGTAATCCTCTAAACCGAAAACCCTTCCAATTCCTTTACATGCTGCAAACAAGCAAACACTGACTTTAACAGTTGCAGCTACTGCAAATACAAAAGAAACTGCCACTTCAATCCTTTGAATGAAATCACCAATTCCAATATGGCTAACTGCTATATACGAAGGAAAATAAAACAATCCAAAGGATTTGCCCAACATAAAGATATTTCGCAGTGTTACTATAATTATTGTAATTCCAGCTAAAAATAGACCCGAAAAATAAACCTTAAAGGACGACTTTTTAGTTTTTAATGCAGAAAAAGCGCTCATTAGTATGAATGTCTCAGCAAATGGAAAAGAAAGTGCTGAAAATCCGCCTTTTATTACAGGTTCAATTCCATTATAAAGTATTGGCTTAACATAATTAAATTTCAATTGGGGAAATGCTAATATATGTACAATCAATAGATTAGCAAAGACGAACGGTATAAAATAAGCACTTGCCCTTCCAACTACTTCAATTCCCAGTTTCACAGCAACCACACAAACCAAACCTAAAGTAAGCAAAATAACAAACATAGGAGTTTCAGGCAAACCCAAAGTGTTTACAAACTCTCCAAAATTACGCATTACCAATGCTCCCAGGTGAAAGGCATACCAGATGTACAATAAGGCTATAAACTTACCAATATACTTTCCAAATACAAGATTCAATATTTCAAACAAATCTTTACCTGGAAATATTGATACTATTCTCGAGTATACCAAAAATATCGGTACGGAAAAAAGCAATCCTGCTATTGCTGCTATCCAGGCGTCATTCTTCGCTTCTCCACCAATTCCCAATATTAGCGTACTTCCCAAAACAAATAGTGTAGTTATGCTAATTGCTTCTCTATCTGTTATTTTCTCCATATTCATAATAAACCTACTTTCCCAATAATGATGTTATCAATTCCTTGATTGGATACGCCGGACTTGGGATCTTCATACCAAAAGAGATCATTGCTGCTATAACTAGTGAAAGAAGCCCTAACACGATATTGACTCCGAACTCACGCCATAACTTTTGTTTATAAAGGGGAATAAATTCATAAATCGCAATAGATGTATATACCACCAGTACCAATATAAGCATCTGTCAATCCTCTACTTCCAATATTTTTGACATTTGGGCACTGTTCCGTATACGCAATTTAGTACTAACATTAATTTTTAAGTTTTTGAACTCTTCTCCCCAATTCTTCGATATTGCTTTCCATAAGCTTGGATTATCTTCTCGAATTTTTGCACCAAATCCAAAAATATCTGCACCATATTCTGATTGAATTTTTTTAATGAACTTTGTGAAGCGCTCATTAAGCATCCCTTCACAGTGTTCCTTAAGCTTTTTACGTCCTTCTTCCTCAATCGGATCAAAAGTATCGCCAACTTCATCTATTGCAGTATCCAGTTCAATAGTTATCCCCATCGTTATGCCCTTTCCATTACATATGGGCTTAATTTTTGTTTTACTTTTAAATATTTCAAGTGATACAAAAGTTTTCTCGATTTCATCACATACAATAACTCCACCCTTTACTTCATTTTTTATAAAAAGCATTGCTTGCGTATCCTCACCGTCTATGAATCCTAAAAGCTTGTCTTTCTTAAAAATTGCTGTCCCCTCAATTTGTGCCTTCTCTTTGCCATCTACTTTCTTCAAGCTAATTGCAGGAGCAACAGCACTAATACCTTCTCCCGATATACAATTTGCAAAATCCCACAAATCAACTTTAGGTGCTTTAGATAAGCTTTTTTGGTTATCAAGCATTTGGGACAATTCATAGGATATAACGTCATCAGTAACAGCATACCCTTCAAATATTTCTTTTGCACTTTCATCCTTTGATATCAGGAAATGTACATCTTCTCTTGCTTCAGCATCACGGGCATACCAATCGACAACTTTATTTAGACCTTCTCGGGCAATTTCCTGGCTTACAATAACTACTTTTGTATGACTCCAGTAAAGTTTTTTTCCTGTAACCGAAATTTCATTCCTGACAGCATCAAATATTGACTTTCCTTCTATTGTAACCGTTTCGCTTGATTGTTTATGTTCCCGTCCCCCTGCAATTTGAACTATTTCTGGCGTAATAGCGTATCTATTATTTATTCCCTTATCAATGGCAACCCCACTGACGATAGCCATATCATCAATTTCTCTGTAATTCCAGCAGCTGGAAAACAAAACCGAATTGAGAGAAATAAAAAATGCAAACAGAATAATTTTTCCAGTTTTCATCTAACTACCACCTCCTATTCCTTCTTGCTGTCTGTCTGACGAGATTCCTCGCTGCTATAATTTTAGGGCGCAAAGTCATCGACCACCACGGTGCACGTATCCAAACATCCTGTCCATTATGATTTTTTGCCGTGGTTATGCCCAACATATAAGGTACTCCAAAGGAGCGTATACTAGAAAGATGAAGGATTAAGAGAAAAAACCCGAAAATAAATCCGTAAATCCCCAATATAGCTGCGTCAAATAATAGAAAAAATCTTAGGAATATCATTGGACCCAATAATTTTATGTTCATAAGTGTCAATATACCGGATAGAGCAGTCACCACTACTACAGGAGCGCTGACCAGATTTGCTTCTACTGCTGCCTCTCCTAATACCAAAGCACCTACAATGTTAACTGCTTGACCAACAGCTAAAGGCATTCTCGCCCCTGCCTCCCTCAAAATGTCAAATATCAGAAGCATAATAAAAAAAGATACAGCTGTAGGAAACGGAACATCTTGAAGTGCTGCTGATAAGCTTAATAATACAGGTGTCGGTAGCATTTCCTGATGATATGTAACCACAGCAAGATAAATAGCCGGAACGCTTATTGCCGCTATTGTCGCTGCTGACCTAATAAACCTATTGAAAGAGCCTAACAAATAATTATTATAATAATCTTCGGCTGATTGAGCAGTTTCAGCTAAAACAAAAGGCACCGTTAAAACAAAGGGACTTCCGTCAACAACTATGGCAATCCGTCCTTCCAATAGTTTTGACGCTATAACATCAGGTCTTTCAGTATGTCCTACAGTATCAAAAGGTGAAAAAGGAGCATCACGGATAAGCTCTTGGATATAGCCTGAGTCTAAAACAGCATCTATCTTTATTTCGTCCAAACGCCTCTCCAGCTCAGCCAAAATATCTTTTGATACAATATCATCAATATAACATAGACAAACTCTTGTGTGTGACCTTTCTCCAATTTGCCGGAATTTCATTTTCAATTCCGGCGTTTTTATTCTTCTCCGAATTAAAGATATATTAACCATTATAGACTCTGTAAAACCTTCCTTTGGGCCTCGTACAGTCCTTTCAGACTCCGGTTCTGAAATCGTCCTCGCTTGCCAGCCTTTTGTTCTGACTAACAATACTCTATCATAGCCATCCAACAGGAAAATAGTATTTCCACTAATCACACTATTTACTATATCATCGATATTTTTCTCAACACTAACGCAACTTGATACCAACACTTTGTGCTGTATCTCTTCCAATAAGTTGCTACCGGATATATCTGCCGATAAATCATCCTTAAGTATGGGGTGGATTATATCTTCATTTATAAGACCTTCATCAACCATACCCTCAAAATAAATTACACAGCACTTTGCTGTTTTCAGATACTTGTTTTGAAAATACCGGATTATCAGCGCTTCATCATTTGAAAAGATCGCCTTTAATTGATTTACATTATCCTCTAATGATTTCCCCAATTCTTTTATTTTTACAACTGAATTATTTTCTTTGCATAAGCTTCCATTTTCCGAACTATTTTTCTTCTTTTTTCGAAACATAATATCACCCATCTAAATTGTTGCCAATGTAACTTGAGGCTAAACATAAAAAAGTCGGCTTTGCCGATTTAAAGCCAGGGTATTTCTCTGCAGTGAACAACCTTTCGGTAGACTTTTTTGATGCCAGAAAGTAATCCACTTTCTTAGGCATTTAAAAAAGCCTCCACCATGGGGTGAAGACTTTTTTGAAACTTAAGCTGATTTATCACACTCACTTAAGTCCATTTTGCTTTTATTTGATCTTTTTTGCGTTAAGACTTTGTCCTGCCTGATTTAATACGAGACCGGTTACTTTGCCATCGGCATCTTTAACAAAGCCTATTTGGGCTTCGATAACCGTATAGAAAAACTCAGTTTCAGATTGCGCATAAATCTCATATTTATCCTGTCCTGTTGCCTGAGCATATAAATGCTCGCCATCAGTTGAAATAGTTATGATAAAGCCCTTCACCAATTCATATTCTCCAACGTAGCTTTCGTATATTTGGGGTTCAAGCTTAATTCCAATCTTTTCTTCGGGTGCATCACCGATTCTTTTCGCATTAAATTCCGAGCTTCCCTGTTTGAATTTCAATCCTGTTATTTCACCGTTCTCGTCACTAGTAAAAGTTATTTGGGCATCTACTGCTCTATAGAAAAACTTATTCTCAGCTTCAGGGTAAATTTCTGCCTTCCCCTGCCCGGTAAGCTGTGCATACAATTGTTCTCCGGTTTTAGTAATTATAACATTATAACCCTCGATATATTCATAAGTACCGGTATACTTGTCGGTTAATTTGGTGTCAAGCTCTATAGCCTTAAATTCTCCGGGCAAATCATATTTTTTACCTTCAACTATTCCGGCAAGAATACTTGTAAGATTATCCACATCATAGTACCCATTATTTATTGTCATTATGATAGTCATATCCTTGTCAATATATCTTGAAATGTCTGCTGTAAAGCTCAGTGTATTACCTCCATGGAATACCACTTTACCCAAACTTTCATCCTCTCTTACAAACCATCCCAATCCATATTTTCCAAAAGATTGAGTATCTTCATAGCCTGTAAAAATCATATCCATGGTTTCTTTTTTAACAAGCTTGTCGGTATATAATGACCTATCCCACCTGTACAAATCTTCAACCGTTGAATATAAATAACCGGCTCCATGGGCACCTCTTAATATTATCTCATCATCTATTTCCGTCAAATCTAAAAAGCCTACATATCCTGTCGAATCGAACATCTTTATATCGTCTTTATAACAAACTCCTGTATTCTTCATGTCCAGAGGCTCGAAAATATTTAAGTTCAAATATTCCTCCAAACTTACTCCACTTACCTTCTCAACAATATATCCCAAGATTATATATCCTGTATTGCTATATTTCCACTTTGTTCCCGGTTCAAATTCCAATGTTTTTTCCTTAACCATATTAATTAAGTATTCCAAAGACATATCTTCAGGCATTGAAGTCAAAAATTCCTGCATTTCTGTATAACTGACTATTCCGGACGTGTGAGTCAACAATTGTTTGATAGTTATGGTTTCAGCTCCAGGAAAATCAGTTATGTAATTTGACAGTTTATCCTCTAATGTTAAAAGTCCTTTCTCGTAAAGTTGCATAACTGCCATAGCTGTAAATTGCTTTGTTACAGATCCTATTGGAAAAGTTGTTTTAGAAGTGTTTTCAATTCCCTGTTCATAATTTGCATTTCCATAACCTTTATCTAAAAGTATCTTTCCTTCTTTAGCCACTAGCACCGAACCGTGAAATTTCCTGTTTTTTTCTAATGCTTCAAGGTATTCATCAAGGTTTTGAGCTACTATTTTTTCTTCATCACTCAAAGCCTCCTGATCCTTTCCGAAATCATCTGCGCCGACTCTTGAAATTGATACCGTTCTAGTTTCGTTGTCCCAATCCACTTTCATATCAAAGGTTTCACTTATAAATCTCAAAGGTACATAAGTCCTGTCTTGGACTAACTCCGCTTTTGTATCAAAGGTTATAACCTCACCATTTACATCAGCAGTGCTCTCACCAACCGTCAATTTTATAACCTTTGATCCGTTGGTTATAACCACTTCCTTGGTATCTCCATTCCACTCAACTTTCGCGCCTAAATTCTCTGCTACAAAACGTATAGGGCAAAGGGTTCTTGCATCAGCATTTACAAATGGTTTTGCATCCGGGAAATCAACCGGGTTACCATCAATACGAACTACTATGTCTTTTGCTTCAGCACAAACTCCCACTGCTGCAAAAGACAAAAGGATACATAATGAGACTAATAATGCGGTAATTTTTTTAACCATAGCGTCCACTCCTCATCATTGAAATAATTTTTTCTTCATTTGTTTTATCTATTTTATTATCTTCAAGCAGCTTATACAAGCCCAGTTTTTGACTATATTAACCAAAATCCCCTATATTTAACCGATTTCCTTTGAATATATCTTTATCGACCTAAATTATTATTTTCCTAATAGCTTTCAAAATTTTACCGTCACTTTAACTTGCAATTTATAACCGTATTAAATAATAAGAATACTCTTGCATTCTATTGCATAATATAATACAATATATAAAAATGTTGGACTTAATATTGCAAATCGATGATGGGGAAATTAGTGTATATTCTGCATAAGAGAGTTGGTGGATGGTGCAAATCAACCGGATAACACTAGATATTCCACCCTTGAGATGTTGGTGATGAACCAAACCGCCGCAACGGTTATTGTAAATAAAGTGAGTTAGATAAACTAACTAATTTAGGTGGCACCACGGGTATAACCTCTCGTCCTTAATGATTGAGGATCGAGGGTTTTTTAGTGTTTAGAATTAAATACAAAATATATTATACAAGGAGTGTATAAAATGAAACCAGTAAACAAACCAATAAATCCATGTTTCTCTTCCGGTCCATGTGCAAAACATCCCGGATATTCTATTGAGGAGTTAAAAGATGCACCTCTTGGGCGATCGCACAGAAGCAGTGTTGGTAAAGACAAGTTATTCCAATCTATAGCAAGAACAAAACAAATACTCAATATTCCTGACGACTACAGAGTTGGTATAGTACCGGCTTCCGATACAGGTGCCTTTGAAATGCTCATGTGGAGTGTTTTAGGTCCAAGGCCGGTTGATGTTGTAGCCTTTGAATCATTTGGAAAAGGATGGGCAAATGACATCCAGAAAGAACTTAGACTTGAAAATGTTCGTGTATTATCTGCTGATTATGGAAGCTTACCCGACCTCAGCCAGGTTAATTTTGATAATGATGTGGTATTTACATGGAATGGTACTACCAGCGGTGTAAAAGTACCTGATGGTAATTGGATTCCAAATGATAGAAAAGGATTAACTCTTTGTGATGCTACTTCCGCTGTTTTTGCCATGGATATTCCATGGGATAAACTTGACGCTGTCACCTTCTCCTGGCAAAAAGTTTTAGGCGGGGAAGCAGCTCATGGTATGCTCATAATATCACCTAGAGTGGTAGAAAGAATAGAATCCTACAATCCTTCATGGCCTATGCCTAAAATATTCAGGCTGAAGAAAAAGGGTAAATTTGATGAATCAGTATTTCAAGGTTCAACAATCAATACTCCTTCCATGCTTTGCAATGAGGATTATCTGCAAGCATTAAACTGGGCAGAATCGGTAGGCGGACTACAGGGTTTGATTGCAAAAAGTCAAGACAATCTTAGTGTATTTGAGGATTTCGTTGCAAAACACAGTTGGATCCATTTCCTTGCCAAGGAAAAGCAATTCCGTTCCAACACCAGCGTATGTTTCACAGTTGACTTACCTGAGGACAAATTAAAGAGCATGATTAAATTGCTGGCTGAAGAAAAAGTCGCTTATGATATAGGCTCTTACAGCGAAGCACCTACCGGCCTTAGAGTATGGTGCGGGGCTACAGTAGATAAATCCGATTTGCAGATTCTGTGCCAATGGTTGGAATGGGCATACGAAAGTGTTCTCGGTTAATTGATTTTAATACATTTTTTCGAAGACTTCATCGGCTGCTACACCGGTGAGGTCTTTTTTACATAACATCCAAACTATTTTCTCTTTTCACATAACCCGATTGATAATTATACACATTTTTTACCATCACAAATTAATAGTTGATGAATAATTAGCCTCAAAAGCAATTTTGAAAATTAGAAAATATATTATTATTATTTTGCAATTTTCTTTTTTATCTCCACTAATTCAACTTTATTCTTAAAGTCTTCTTTACCAAGAACTTCAATGCCATTCTCGATTTTTTCAAGTTTTTGCCTTGTCTCTGTACGAAATTCAGTCAGGTCAGCTGTTTGCTCATTAATAGCATTAACTTTCTGTTTAATCTCTGAAATATCAGTTTTCATTACTCCAATATCTTTAGATATATTATCTACTTTCCCAGTTAAAACTTCAATTGCTTTTAATATTTTCTCTTCCATAAGATTATCAACCTCCACAATTATTATATCCTAAATAACTACAAATCAACAAGCACTTATTTCACTATCACAGCTGAAGCATCATTTTTTTTATAAGTAAGAACCAACTTTCAATCACGCGCTGTTTACCATTAAATTA
>CAZLZR010000058.1:0-31297 GCA_964564015.1 uncultured Acetivibrio sp. | reverse complement strand
CCATAGGGTTCCCTAGCGAACAAGAAAATTCATGAGCGAAGCGAATTTTCTTGAAAGCAATGAGCATATGCCATAATAATATTGATGGGATTTGTTAATAATGATACAATTACCGGGAATCGTAATATGTTTCTGATGGAATATATTACAAATTTACTTTGAGCAGTACCGAATATTATTACGGGCAAGAAAGGATGACAAGATGTTACAATCAAGTTTTGACAAGTATAAATTGAGCAATGAGTTGCTGAAAGCAATCTCTATGCTGAATTTCAAAAGTCCTACAAAAGTTCAGGAGATGATTATACCCTCGCTGCTGGAGCAAAAGGATGTTATAGTTAAATCTCAAACCGGAAGCGGAAAGACTGCTGCATTTGCCATTCCTATTTGTGAATTGGTGGATTGGGAGGAAAACAAGCCACAGGCACTGGTGCTTGCCCCTACAAGAGAACTTGCCATTCAGGTAAAAGAAGATATTTTCAATTTGGGAAGATTCAAAAGGCTCAAAGTATCCGCAATTTACGGGAGGTATCCGTTCTACAACCAGGAAAAGGAACTCAAACAGAAGACGCATGTGGTAGTTGGTACACCAGGGCGTATTATAGATCATTTACAAAGAGGAACACTTGATACATCAAAAATAAAATATCTTGTAATAGATGAAGCTGATGAAATGCTGAGTATGGGTTTTATAGAGCAGATAGAGGAAATAATCGGAAAGCTGCCCAAGGAACGCACAACCGTTTTGTTATCTGCTACAATGCCAGAAGACATCGTGGTTTTATGCGATAAATATATGAAAGATCCGGTACATGCGGAAATAGAAGATGAGAACAGGGTAATAGACAGGGTGGCTCAGGAGAGATACTCTGTCGATGAAAGTGATAAGCTTAACCTGCTAAAAGATATAACAATAGTGGAGAACCCCGACAGTTGTATAATATTTTGTAGTACAAAGGTTAAAACCGATGAACTTTTTGACGAGATGTTAAAACTGAACTATACTTGCGGAAAGATACATGGTGGTATGGAGCAAAGTGAAAGACTAAAAGTTATGAATGAATTTAAACAGGGATATTTCAGATATCTTACAGCTACTGATGTTGCAGCAAGAGGTATAGATATAGACGATATTTCATTGGTAATAAATTATGATATACCTCAGGATAAGGAAAGCTATGTCCACAGGATAGGTAGAACAGGACGTGTTGGTAGAAGTGGAAAAGCAATTACTTTTGTAACGCAGGATGAAAGTAAGTACTTAAATGATATACATGAGTACATCGGCAAAGAAATTGAATTGAAAGAAAGACCGGACAAGGAAACAGTAGAAGCATTAAAACAAAAATTTATAGAAAAAATGAATGAGAAGCCGCAATTAAAACAAAGAAAAGGTGAGCAGCTAAGCCGTGACATCACCCGATTGCATATTAATGCCGGGAAGAAAACCAAAATGAGACCTGTAGATGTCGTTGGTACACTTTGTAGCATAGAAGGTATGACAGCAGAAGATATAGGTATAATTAATATTGCTGATGTATCTACTTTTGTAGAAGTGTTGAATAATAAAGGTGAAATGGTTATAAACGAGTTGCGGAAGAAACCCATAAAGGGCAAACTTCGTAAGGTAAAAAAAGTGGAGATATAATTGGTTTATTCTATTAATTTGACTGACTTGCTGTAAGGCAAACTGGTATAATCGTTTGAACCACCGATAATAGTAATATTACTGCCGTTAAATGTTACTTTATCTCCGATTACCCTTCCGTAAACTGTTTGACCCGAACCATTAAAAATAATTTTGCCGTTAGGAGCGTATACAATTCCGTTTAGTTCGGCACTCGAACCATTTATAGTTATATCTCCGTTCTTGGAATAGAAGGCAACAGCGTCATCGGTGGAGTTTCTGAGGTTGCTGCCGTTAAAGGTTATATTTCCGGTTACAAGAATGCATCCGTTTCCGGAAAAGTGGCTGCCATTTATTGTCAGGTCTCCGTCTATGTAAATGGGCTCATCTACATTAATATTGCTGGAATTAAATGTTTTATCCCCTACATATGCATTTCCGGCTCGCTCGGCCTGAAGTTTAATTTTTTCGGAGAAATCAGGCATCTCAACAAAATCGGCACTCGGATATCTGTTAGCAACATCTGTGGAACCTCCGTTTATGCGTATTGTACCACTTGCTTCGCAAGCCCCTGTTATTGTATTGCCAGAACCGTTCATAAAAAAATTCTGATTTGTATGAGTGCTTCCTTCAATATAGTGACTGCTGCCGTTTAAGTTCAGAGAAGTAGTTTTGCTGCCTGAAAACAGTACATAATCAAACGGGCCTCCAAGTCTTTCACTTAGGGCAGCTTTAGCCAGTGGTTTGATTGTAGCCGATTCAAAACCAAGTATTTTGGCAAATAAATAGTTTATAGTCAGATTTCCTTCTATTACTATAACTTTGCCTGAGTTTGCAAAGGTCACAGCTATATCGGATTTCTCGAAACCATTCTTTTCAATATATTTAAGGGCTATATCTTCAGCACTTGAGGTGTCAGGCAGTTCTTGTGCAGCAGCAAGTGCGCAGGCATCTACGGCGTTTTGAAATTTACTTTTCTCAATACTGACTGCGCCGAAATCTATAACAAGGGCAGATATTCCAAGAACAACAGTTAAAGTGAATGCAAATAATACGATAGACGTACCTTTATTATTACTTAGTATTCTCAATAGTTTCAAGGCAGAACACCCCCTAATCCTATTATATATAAAAATGAACTCTTTAACATGAGTTTGAGGTCTACCTTTATATGATACATTAGTTCTATTTTTTATAAATTTTTTCATGTTTTTGAGGTGCAGAATATCTGTTTATGCAGCGCAAATCCAGCAACTTCAGGGATTATTGACAATATATATCATTATATGATAAGTTTAACCTGTTATTATACTATTCTTCTCAAATAATCTTATAGTGGAGGCGTTATAAGATGTTTTTCGGAAAGACATAGTTCATCTGATTATCGTAAGGGACTTACTACTTTTATTGTACCTTCAGCTTAGATATGGAATTAGCAAAAATAAAGGATAAGTTTCTGGTTTTATAGATCCGCAAGAAGAATTTTTTATAATTTTGAGGGAGGTAGCTGACGAATGGGAAAGGAGTTGGGATTAAAAAGAAGTATATGTCTGTTCTGTGTTTGTGCTCTTGTAATTTACTGTTTTTTTCTTTCACCGCAAAATACTGGTGTATATCATGCTGCAGCTTCTGAAAAGTTGCACATTTCGGAGGATACGGTATGGGAGCCGGAGGGAAGTCCATATTTAATTGATGGGGAATTGGTAATTGATCAGAATGTAACTCTTACACTTGCACCCGGTACAATTATAACATTTGCGCCTGGTAGCAAGATGACGGTTGATGGCTATTTAAGTGCGAATTCAGATGGTGAACAGCAGACTGTATTTACCTCTGTGTATGACCCGGAGTATAGTGGTATGGAGTATAAGCTGACGGATTATTGGGATGGTATTTACATATCAGAAACTGGATATTTTGACGGTACGGGAGTAAAGGCCAGCTATGGTGAAAGGATATTTAATGTAGAGGGCAGCTTAAATTTAAGTCAATCGGAAGTCACAAACGCAAAGTATAACTGTGTTTATATAGGTCAGAGTGGAGAGTTTAACGGGTATGATACATTGATAAGCGACGTAGTATCACTGTTGCCTATAAGTACACCAACAGTTGAACCTACAAATACACCTGTTATTAAACCAACAAACACACCCGAAGTAGAGCCGACGAGTACGCCTGCAGTTGAACCGACAAACACACCAACAGTTAAACCAACATGTTCACCGATAACTAAACCTACATGTAAGAAAACAACAAAGCCGGGTTGCACGGCAAAGCCGTCCTGTAAGTCGAAATATCCTGAAAAGCCGTACCATCAAGATAGGAAAGATTATCCTGAAAAATCTTGTAATCCAGTCTTTAAAGAGGCTAATACTAAATGGTTTAAATTCTTTTACAATGAGAATGCATCTTCAAAAAAGCAAGATAGGAATTGCAGTTTTGATGGCAGAGATACAAATAAATTTGATGGTTGTAGAAAAATAGCTGTAAATAGAAGTTGCGAAAAGGTTTCTTTCAATAAATTATGTTACATATATCCTAAATGTAGGCCATCCTGTACGGCGAAACCAACAAGTACACCAGTGGTAAAGCCGACACTTAAACCAACGAAAACACCAACCACTACGCCAACACTTGTCGCAACGAACGCACCAAACATAACACCAACACCTAACACAACGAAGACGCCAACAATTACTCCGGCACCTGAATCAACAAATAAGCCAACCGCCACACCTCCGGTTAATTTTGACAGAAACTGTATTATCTACAATGAAGGAGTTATGAATTTAACATCTTGCGAGATTTCAAACTGTAGTAATGTTGGTATCTATGTAGGAAGCAATGCATCATTCTATGGCGGAGACTTAGTAATAAATGATTGTGGGACAGGAGTTTTGATTGAAGGTACCGTTAGTTTTTTGCAGGTTAAAATTTCCGATTGCATTCATGGAGTATACTCAATATCCGAAAATCCTGTCAATTTTGAGTATTGCATATTTGAAAATATATCCTCATATGCAATTGTTAACAATGTGGCAAACAATGAAATAACCGCTTCCAATAATTATTGGCAATCATTAAGCGGCCCATCGGTTTACGATCCGGAAACTGGCACATGGGTGGGTGATGGTTTGAAGATATTGGGGAATATTATATATGAGCCGTTTTTATCGGAACCGGAAATATAGTTTTATAACTTGGCTTTTCTACAGTATTTATGCACTCTTCGCTGTTATCGTAACCTCACTAAGGTCAAAGAGTTAATTTTTGACCTTAGCATGTTAAATATAATGTCCGGAGGAGAAAAATGGATAAAAACAGTGTTGTAATCGTAACAGGTGCAAATTCAGGAATGGGGAAGGCGACTTCTGTCGGACTTGCCAAAACAGGAGCAACTGTAGTAATGCTTTGTAGAAATAAGGCCAAGGGAGAAAAAGCAGTACATGAAGTGCGGGATTTAAGCGGAAACAGTTCAGTTGAGTTAACGATATGTGACCTTGGTTCACGAAAAAGTATAGAAGATTTTTGCGTCGAATTTAAGAAAAAGTATCGGCGTCTTGATGTGTTGGTGAATAACGCCGGTGTAATTCTTTTAGGTAGACAAGAAACCTTTGATGGGTATGAACTTCAATTCGGGGTAAATCATCTGGGGCATTTTCTTCTTACAAACCGGTTATTAGACTTGATGCTTATAAGTGCACCTGCAAGAATTATAAATGTATCATCCGGTGCACACAAAGCAGGAAAAATACATTTTGCGGATGTTAACCTTAAGAAAAATTATAATGTGTGGCGTGCTTATGCCCAGTCCAAGCTGGCGAATGTTTTGTTTACATATGAGTTGTCGGAAAGACTCAAAGGTACTAAAGTTACCGCGAATTGCCTACATCCGGGAGCGGTTGCTACAGCTATGGGAATTGACAGAAATACCGGGTTCGGCACTTTTATCACCGGGCTGTTAAAACCATTTTTTCAGACACCCGAAGAGGGTGCACAGACAGCCATATATCTTGCAACATCACATGAGGTGGATGGAGTTACAGGTAAGTACTTTTACCGGAAAAGCCCCATACCATCTTCAAAAAGATCCTATGACAAAGACCTTGCGAAAAAACTTTGGGAATTGAGTGAAAGGATGACAGGGCTGAAAGATTAAAAACAATTAGGCTGATACTGATTTAAATCTGTCCGGACTGGATCGCTCAAACAAAAAGCTAACGGCTATTACCGTTGGCTTTTTGTTTGAGCATTCACTTTATTAGTCTATTTACTGATAAATAAGTAACTAAGCTGGTATACGCTTTATGAGCCTGTAAATTTAGCAATAAAACTATTTTTTGTTTTTCGCTAAAATCTCATTTGAACCTGTAAACACTTTGTTGGCTGCATCTGTAGGAGACACCTTTTCAGCTATTAGTTCATTGTAGACCTCACTAATAAGTTTCTTGACTGCATCAGCGCCTTTAGGCTCTGGTGGGTCTATAGGAGAAACCAAGCCGGAGATACTATCTATGTAGTCCATAGTCTTTTTAGATACACCTTCAAGAGTTTTTACAACTTCTGCCCTGATTTTTGATGAAATTGGTATACCACGGTCTGCTTGAAGTAAAATGTTTGCTTCAGTATCATTGATGAAAAAGTCAATGAATTTAGCTGCTGTTTCCTTTTCGGCTGCTGTTTTTGTGATAGAGAAAAACATTGATGGTTTTAAGTACATTCCGGCTTTGTCTCCGGATGGAACTTTTGGTAATGCTACAAGATCAAAATCTTTATTAGCTGAAGTGGCTTCACTAACTGCAAGATTACTCCATGAATAGTGAGTGAATGCTTTGTTTTCAGCTAAAGGACTTTTACCTGTCTGGTCTTTTATTGTAGCAGCTAAAACAGGATCAAGTATATAGCTGTTTTTTACTAATGCTTGTATTTCAGTGAATAAATCCTCCAGTAACTTTGGATCATCAAATCCAAGCGAGGTGCCATCAGCATTGTACAAACTTTTGCCAGCACTGCGTACCCAGTATTCAACCAGTATTTTTGGATCATCCTGATAGGGAACGGATGATTGGTAACCGCCATTTTTATATAATTCAGAAATTGTTGTCTTATATTCATCCCAAGTCCAACTATTAGTTGGAAGTTTAACATTTGCCTTTCTAAAAGCTTCAGGATCATAGATTACATTATGACAGTTTACGCCAAGTGCAATGCCGAATACTTTACCATCAATTTTACCTGATGTAATGGTAGCTTCATTGATATCAGATGTATTTATTGTTTTCGCACTTATAAAAGGGGTTAAATCTTCCAGCAAGCCACTGGTACTGAACTGTCCGATATAGGCATAATCCTGCTGCATAACGTCAGGAAGCTGCCCGGATAGTGAATATGCAGTCATCTTTTCGAAATATGTTTTGAAATCAGCATAATCAGTTTCAATTGATACATGGGGATATTTCTTTTTAAATAATTCAATTACCTTATTTGTCTTTTCAGCACGTCCTTCATTACCCCACCACGCAACTTTTAGAGTTACAGGCTTATCAGTTACTTCGGGAGTACCTGATGATTGACCAGTTTGTTGCGTGTTATTTTTGTCGGTTGAGGCATCAGTGGACTTTTCGCCATTGGCTCTACCAGCTGAACAGCCAGGTAGAGCAATCAGAAGGCATAGAAATACACATAGAAAAGCAAGAATTCTCTTATTCATAATATAACACTCCTTTATTATTTGTTCCATTGCTACCACTATGATACTTATAAAGAAAATGCTGAAAAATGGATTTTATAAAAATAGTATCAGACATTAATTGAGCAATATTATATTGTAAACTATGACAAATCTCTTAATTAGACTTTAAAGTTTGAGATGGATTTCATCAGTTCCTGGGATAATTCGTGCAGACTGCTGGCGAAATTAGATAGATTTTGTGCTTGCGCAATCTGATCTTGGGTATTTGCTGTTACTTCTTCTGTTGTAGCTGCTGCTTCTTGAGAAACATGCGCTATTTTTTTTATATTCTCCATAACCTCTTCTTTAAATTCCAAAACTTCATTAAGTGAAGCATCAACGTTATTTACATGAGCAAAAATATCTTCCATTTCTTCGGAAATTATCTTAAATGCTTTAGATGTCTCATTTACCGCTTCCATCTGACGGTCTATTATTTCATAGGAGTTATTTGCTTCATTTATTGCCGAGTCAGCCTTTATTTCAATCGTTTTAAGTAGTTCAGAAATACTTGCTACTGATGCTTTTGAAGATTTGGCAAGTTTCTTGATTTCTGTTGCTACTACAGCAAAACCAGTTGCAGTTTTTCCTGCTTTTGCTGCTTCGATTGATGCATTAATTGATATAAGGTTTGTTTGCTCCGATATATTTACTATGATTTTCAGAATACTCTTGATTTTTTTCATATATTCTGTCAATTCTTCTATGTTTTTTATGATGTTTTTTGATGCAGTGCTGGTTAATTTGGCTTTTTCACTCAAAAATTCAGAAATTTGAAGGGATTTTTGGCTTAAATCTCTTGTGCTGGCAACACTCTTTGACACAGTGTGCATTTTATTGCCGATATTGCCTATTTCATTTGATAGTTTTGTGATATTTTCTACCCCAATGCCTGCTTGCCCTGCCTGTTCTGAAGTTCCCACCGCAATGGATCCTACTACCATTGCTATATTACTTGAAGTGGTATACGAAAGTTCAGAGGACTTGGCAACAAAATCCGCATCTTTAGATACTTTTACGATAATAGAACTAACGTCTTTAATCAATTCTCTTATATTTTCAATCATTTTTTTGAAATTCATAGTCAATTGACATATTTCGTCCCGGCCATCATCTTTAATATCCATAGTTAAATTACCATTCTTTGCTTCATACATGAAGCGAGTAAGTTTATCTATTGGAATATATATACTTCTGGTAATCAGAGTCGTCAGAAAAAGTATCAGTATAATGCATATTACAACTATTGTTATTAAATAAGCAGCAATTTCATTAGTTTCTTTATTTAAATAATTTAGAGGTACTTTCCCGACTATAAACCAATCCTTATTAGATCCAATATTTGAAGTTGATATGAGATAGTTTTCATGTTTAAATACTTTTATTGAATTATTTAGGTTTGCGGTTATTTCTGAAAGCAAACTTTTGTCCTTATACTCAAAAGATACTTCTGAAGAGTTTTTGCTGGAAATAACTATTCCTGATTTATCCATTATAAAGAACTCAGAATCATCACCTATATCAATATTTTTGTACGTAGTAGCAAAATCAGGTTCGTTCAGAGTAAACAGTATATAGCCAATCTTTTCCATATCTTTGGATCGGAGCATTCGTGCTAAGATAATGCAAGGCTCTTTCAATCCCTCGAGTGTTTCCCTGATATGAAAAGCCCAAACCGATGCCCCTCCAGCATCGTCAGCTAATTGGAGGAGATTCTGAATGTTTTCTACAGAAAAACCTTGGGCTGCACTTTTGCTATATATAATATATCCATCGTTATTTATTACCAGATAAGCTTGGGTGATTGATTCCAAAAAGGCAAACTTAGGTGTTGATATCTGTTTAAGTTTATCGAGTGAATTCATCATATCACCTGAGATACCCGAATTCATTTGAACTGCACACTCCTGAAAGTCATTAGAAGATAACAACTCATTGCTTACTATATCAAAATTTCTCATTTCTCTGCTAACTATATCTTCAGCCTGTGTAATTATTTGCTCTGAATATTTACGTATCTTTG
This sequence comes from uncultured Acetivibrio sp., assembly GCA_964564015.1. Taxonomy (GTDB): domain Bacteria; phylum Bacillota; class Clostridia; order Acetivibrionales; family Acetivibrionaceae; genus Acetivibrio. The sequence continues at coordinate 21,916 of CAZLZR010000058.1, read as the reverse complement.
AATCAACTGCGGTACTGGAAAGTCTATATGATATTATTCCTATTATTGCAAGAGGAATTATCGATAATAAAACTAAGGCTATTAATAGCCTGATTCGTATTTTGGTTTTTCTTATTATCCAAATGAAGGAGTTTGAAATGCTGTTTAAGATTCTTAATACATATTTACAAAAAATTTGAAATGCCTTCATAACTCTCCCTATGCTAATCAACGATAAAACCCCCCATTGAGATAGTAGCATACTACACATATATAGTTATCGGAAGATTTAAATATTATGTTAATATTTTTGTAAGAATTCTGCATACGCAGGATAGAGAAAGAAAGTCTGGGTTTATTAGTAAGTATATTGATGCATATTAATATCATGCTCTTTTTTACGTGTTTCAGGGGGTGTACGTTTTGGAAGGATGACAGGGCTGAAAGATTAATAACGATATATATAAATGTAAAAAGATTCACTAGACTATTTAGGTCTATAGTACTGACTAAAAATTGTCAAACTATAAGAAAGATTATCTATTTTAGAATTGGTATAGTTGAAGTTTTACACTTGTTCCGATTCAGCAATACCATATTTAAACCATATTCCAGTCTCTCCATATCTGGGATTCCTATAATACAATTCATTATTCATTAGTTTGAATTCCGAGTATTTGAAGAAGTCATAGTATATAGATGAAAAATTCCCTTCGGAGGAATCCCTCATATCAACAATTTTGCAGGGGAGTATTCTCAAATCGTAACCGATTCTTGAACGAATATCAAAAAATTCATTATAATTTTTGAATGATAAAATCCCATTAAATAGCTCGATATATATTATCATCAGAACGGACAGAATAAATGACACTTTAATAAGTCTTTCTTTTTTCTTAGAAATATAGAATATAAAAATATTTATTAATACAAAAAGCGACAATAATAAAAGTTTATTTACACTGTGTTCGCCATATATAGAAAAGAAATCATTAAAAATAAATATTGTACCGATTGCATTAATAATGAGCAAGATAATTAACTTGTTATTCTTATTTATCTTTTTATTTATGAATAAGGTGATAAAGCTGGCTAAAATTATAATTCCCAATAGCCTCATAGAGTGCTCTCCTTAAAAATAATAAATTAAAAAGGGTAATACAATTATTATAGGGGTTTGATATTTAAATAGAATTCATCACTATTTATAGTCAGAACATTATCTTTCGCCATTTTATGCAAAGTGTCACTGACACTTTTTATGTTCTCATTAAGTTCTTTTTCATACTCAGGGTATGCGTTAATAAATTTACCATTATCTATTTTAACAGAACCATACTTAAATATGCTTTTTAGTATTGCTCTTTTAGTTTCATTATCATCGTAAAAGTAAGCAATAGGAACGAATTGACCGTCTATTATATTGTAGACAGTATAAATATAACAAATAGGAAACCAATCAACTGAACCTGCAAAAACCCTCCTTGAAGTTACAATTTCATCACATCCATCACTATTATAATCATTTACAAAATAATCTGTATGTGAACTTAATTGTATTGATTCCTTCGTAATATACTTATAATCCTTATATTCATCAGCTAATTCAAAAATTCCCTCTACTTCAATCTCGGGAAGTGCTAACTTTACCTTTCCATCAGCGAGCGGTAATGCTTCATAATCAATTAATTTATACTCTTCTGTATTAATTACACTTTCTACACGATTATTTCTTCCATCATATAACCAACCCTTTGTAGTAGAGCCGATTTTATTAGTAAAAAACACAGATGTTGCAAAAATATATTTATTGCCTTTTGTATCTCTAACAGTTAGTAATTTTGGCAACTGAACAACGTCATGCTCATAACTAACATCTTCATCTAGTATATGCGTTCCGCTAGCCGACTTTAGGGATAAATTTCTATTACTATATACAAGCTCAACTAAATCCTCTTTATGATCATCGTTAATATCCGTATTTATGCAATCATAAATCGTAATAACATTAGCCTTTGTTTCAGGTTGGCTAGTTGGAGGGGTATTTATTTGAGGAGTAGGAGTATTTGCTACAGGATACATATGATTTGAACTTACGTTACCAGGGGTTTCGTGTTTTTTTATATTCGAAATTAAAGCAAAAAGAATTAGACATAAGGCTATGGCTAAAGCTGTATACTTAATAGCAGGTCTTAGTCTGTAAATATGTTGTTTTATTGAATTTTTTCTATAAGAACGGCTGTTTTCCGATAATTTTGTAATACTCATAGAGTTAACTCCTTAAACAAAAAATAAAGAAGATGATACAAATTTCATTTAACGCCCATCCTCCATAAAGGATGGTTATCTTCCATTTCCTAAATTATATCACCAAATATTTACTGTGTCTATTAGGGCAGGCGGGAAGCTTCTATATATCATAAATGTGTGCATATTTTTCTTCACATTTATTACATGCACCCTATATAATTTAATATGCTGGCTATTCGAAAGCGGTTATTGTATAATGTGGATACATGGGGTTAATTTCCCGTGAACCGATTTTTGGACTTTGCAAGACAAGCATCCTTTAATCGAGTTGGGCGAATGTCCTCAGGATTTTATTACTAACAAGGGGATTTTTTGAATGAATGTTTTATCTGCAGAGAAAATATCAAAAAGTTATAGTGAAAAGATATTATTTAACGAGGTATCTGTCAGCATTAATGACGGAGAAAAACTTGGGCTGATAGGTATCAACGGAACAGGAAAATCAACACTCCTTAAGGTTATTGCTGGGATTGAAACCCCGGACACCGGAAGGATAATATATAGAAACGGTATAAAAATTGAGTATCTTGACCAAAATCCTCACTTTGAGGATGGGACAACTGTACTTGAGCAGGTTTTTAAAGGCACGTCACCGATAATGAGGCTGCTTAGAGAATATGAAGCTGTTCTTCAAAAAGTAAATCTCAATACGGAAGACAGCAGGTTGGAAAAGGAATTGATTACTTTAACTCATAGAATGGACAGCATGGAGGCCTGGACACTTGAAGCAGAGGCCAAAAATATTCTTACGAAACTTGGAATTTCGGATTTTTATGCGGACGTTGGCAAGTTATCAGGCGGGCAACGCAAAAGGATAGCTATGGCAAGTACCTTGATAACTCCTTCGGATTTATTGATTCTCGATGAGCCCACCAACCACATAGACAATGATACCGTGGACTGGCTTGAAAAATATCTTGAGAAGCGAAAAGGTGCGCTGCTCATGGTAACTCATGACAGATACTTTTTAGACAGGGTGGCAAACCGCATTATAGAAATAGATGGGGGAAAGATATACAGTTATCAGGCAAACTATACAAAATATCTTGAGCTGAAGGCTGAAAGAGAAGAACTGGAAGAGTCATCGGAAAGAAAGCGTCAGGGACTTATCCGTAATGAACTCAAATGGATACGCAGGGGAGCGCAGGCGCGTTCTACCAAACAAAAGGCAAGGATAGAAAGATTTGAAAAACTTGTGGAACAGCAGGGACCGGCAGAAAAGGAAAGTATTGAAATACAGGTTGGCTTTTCACGCCTTGGCAGAAATATCATTGAGATTGAGAACGTAAGCAAGAGTTTTCCGGGTAAAGAAGTCATTAATGATTTCAGCTATACCCTGTTAAGAGATGACAGGATTGGAATCATTGGCCCTAACGGAAGCGGAAAATCAACACTTATGAAAATTGCAGCCGGGAAGCTAAAACCGGATTCCGGCAAAGTTACAATTGGTGAAACGGTAAAAATTGGCTTGTTTTCTCAGGAAAATGAGGATATGAATGAGGATTTAAGGGTTATAGAATATATAAGGGAGAAGGCTGAATTTTTAACTACTACTGACGGTGTTATAAGTGCGTCGCAGATGCTGGAGAGATTCCTATTTCCGCCGAGTGTGCAGTGGACACCTATTTCAAAGTTGTCGGGAGGAGAAAAAAGACGGTTATATCTCCTGCACATACTTATGGGCGCACCAAATGTTTTAATGCTCGATGAGCCTACAAATGATCTGGATATTCAGACTTTAACTATTTTAGAAAGCTATCTGGATGAATTCCCCGGTGCTGTAATTGTTGTATCCCATGACCGGTATTTTTTAGATAGAGTGGTTGACGGAATATTTGCCTTTGAAGGCAATGGCGTAATTAAGCAGTATATCGGAAATTATAGTGATTACAGCCAATGCATAGAGCAGCGTGAAAACCTGGTAGAAGAAAGAAGCTTGAAAGCTTCAAAGGATAAAGTCCATGAAAAAGCAGAAAATAAAAAGGAACGCGCATTGAGGTTTTCATATAAAGAGCAAAAGGAATTTGACGAGATAGATGGTATAATTGAAAAACTTGAACAAGATATAAAGCAGTTAGAAATTAAGATGAGTGAAGCTTCCAGTGATTTTGAACTGCTTCAAAAGCTTATAGAAGAAAAGGCTCATCAGGAAAAAAAGCTGGAAGAGGCTATTGAACGATGGACTTTCTTGAATGAACTTGCAGAAAAGATTGAAAAAAGTAAAAAGGAGAATAAATAATGGCTGAATCTTTTGAATCCATGGGGTTAAATCCTTCACTTACGGAGGCACTCAAAAAGGAAAATATTACTGTACCTACTGATATACAAAATAGAGTTATTCCGGAAGCTATAAAAAACAAGGATATTATTGCACAATCGGGAACCGGTACCGGAAAAACACTTGCATACCTGTTGCCTTTATTCGGGAAGCTCAATGCTGAAATTAAGGAGATGCAGGCCATAATACTATGCCCGACCCATGAACTTGCGGTTCAGATCATGAGGCAGATTGAGCGTTTGTCACAAAACTCCGAAATCAAGCTAAAGGGAACCACTATCATCGGTAATGTAAATATAGACAGGCAAATAGAAAAGCTAAAGGAGAAGCCGCACATTATTGTAGGTACTCCGGGAAGGATACTGGAACTCATAAAAAAACGAAAAATATCTGCTCATACCGTTAAAACAATCATAATCGATGAGGCAGACAGATTAATGGATGTGAATAACTCAGAAAATGTGAAAGCTGTTATAAAAAGCACGCTTAAGGAGCGACAGATTATAGCATGCTCAGCGACAGTTCCGAAACCCGTAGAAACTGCCATTCTGGCACAGATGAAAGAAGCTGAAGTTATTCGTGTAGAGGAAAAGCTTTCTATACCCGATACAATTTCACACATGTATTTTCTGGCTGAAAAGAGAGATAAGATTGAGGTTCTGAGGAAGTTGACCAGAATTTTAGAGCCTCAGAAGGCAATTGTATTTGTAAACAATCAGGGCAATGAAATTGAGATTTTTACCTCAAAACTGAAGCATCATGGCTTAAGTGCAGAGGGTATTCATGGCACTACCCGAAAACTGGAAAGAAAAAAAGCCATGGAGGACTTTAAAGCAGGAAAGATTCAACTCCTTATTGCTTCTGATATTGCTGCAAGAGGGCTTCATATTGAAGGCGTTACACATATATTCAATATAGACATTCCTGAGGATGTAAAGGCTTATGTTCATAGGGTGGGCAGGAGCGGCCGAAATGGTAATACAGGAACTGCGATATCCATTGTAACGCAGAGGGAACTTGAATTCATTAAGAAGTACGAAAAAGATTTAAGTATATGTATTGAACCAAAAAGCATGTATAAAGGTGTTATTGTTGAGGTCAAAAAGCCTGCGTTTAAAGGTACAAAAATAAAGAAATAGTGTTATAGCGTGCAAATACAGGTAACAAATGTTGAAGTTTTAAGTTTATATCACATCACATTTATTGCATGCACTCAAAATTTGATTATCGCTTGCTTAATTGGGAATTTTGTGATATGCTTAAAGATGTAGTCACTATATATTAATAGGATTGTTTTTCTTAAATTCAACTCTCTTTAATTTTTTGGAGTGAGAAAAAAAGAATTATATAATCCAAATAAATTAAGGAGGTATATAGATATGGCAGATAAGGTTTTAACATGTAAGGATTGTGGAGCAGAATTCGTTTTTAATGAAAGTGAACAGGCATTCTACAAAGAAAAGGGCTTCGATAATGAGCCACAAAGATGTCCTGATTGCAGAAGAGCAAGGAAGCAACAAAGAAGCAACAATAACAGAGGCGGCGGAAGAGGCGGCTTCGGTGGCGGTAACAGGTGGTAATTCAAAGGAGAGCTTATAGCTCTCCTTTTTTGATGTTGAAGAAACTATAGCATTTATATACTTTTTTCTGCAATTACCATACTCTCTTTATGGGCTGGTTTTTAAAAACGAATAAAATAAAAATGGTACTTTTTAAATATTCAATTATGTTGTATAATAAACTCATAATATATAGAAAGAGATAATATCTCAACAGTTGTATGAAATTGTTGTATGTTGTTTAGGGGAGAAGTTGTATGTCGAAAGTTAAGAAAATCTATGTCAATACTAATGAGAAAATGTGCCAATACAGGTTAAATCAGGAAGCGTTTAATCTCATCGAAGGAATCAATAAACAATACAGAAGAATCGCAGTTGTTTGTGTAGGGACAGATCGGTCGACAGGAGACAGCTTTGGCCCTTTGGTCGGTTTTATGCTGTCAAGATACAGAATATATGACTTTGATGTATACGGCACTATTGAAGACCCTGTACATGCTATGAATCTGACTGAAACAATGGCCAAAATTGACCAGGAGAATACGCTTGTAATTGCTGTTGATGCGTCGGTTGGGAAGCTTGAATATATTGGGCATATCGGTTTATGCGAAGGCTCAATCAAGCCGGGAAGCGGAGTGGGTAAGAATTTGCCTGCGGTTGGAGATGTTTCGTTTTCAGGTGTTGTGACAATAGGTGGCTTAATGCCTCATATAATGCTTCAGAATACAAGCCTTGGATTGGTATATAAAATGGCTGAGATTACAGCTAATTCAATCAAGCATGTTCTTTACAAGCAGCAAAAGGACAAAAAAGTAAGAATATTTGCTACAGCATAATAGGAACTGGAAAAATATTTTAACTAGAATATAGTCAACTCTACAAAGTAGAAGGCATTGCACTCCGATGATTTTTTAATCGATAGTGCAATGCCCCTTTTAATTGGTAGAGAGGATATTTATATTTAATGAAAAAAACTTAAAACATTTAATAGGAAGTGCTTATACCAAGGAGTATTTGTTTTAATATCGCAAAGTCAATAGAGTTAACACTATTGTCACTGTTTATATCTCCGGTATAGCGAATATCGGGGAATGGGACATTCATGCCGAGCAAATAGCTTCTTAAGTAGGCAAAATCAATAGAGTTTACCGCGCCATCACCATTTATATCTCCTTTTTGAATATTATTTCTAGTCGGAGTTGGTGTAGGTGGCGCTGTTTTAATTGGAGTAGGTGTAGTCTGGCTGCCAGTTGTAATACACTCTCCTGAAACATATCTGGAATAATTGTAGTGTTGTTTGATCTGTTTTCTTGTATTGCCAGGTTGTGGAGCAGGCTGAGTATAGTCTACTGCACTACTTGCATAAACATTAAGTTTGGTATTGTCGTAGATTATTACCTCTTCTCGGCCATCACCGCAAACATCACCGATTTCAGCATTTCCATCGGTTGCAAATTCGGCAACTACATTGCCGTTAATATCATACAAACCCGGTTTAACGCTGCCGCCTCTTCTGTAAGCCAAACAATAAGGAGTATTGGTACCGTTCCAATTTGACACTTTCCTTATTACAGTGGCATATCCTGAATTATCCGGCTTTTCCTTCCAGAGTAATTTTCCTGTTGAATTGAAAATAAACAAGGCATCTTGTCCCGGTGAACCTCTATATATACGATCCAATCCGTAAACTTCCAGACCCGGACTGTTTTTGTCAAAGTTTTCAAGTACAACCTGTTGGCCTTCAACTAACTGGTTGCTCCACCACAAGAAGTTTCCTTTCCAGTTATAAGCCTGGACAGTATAATCTCCTTGGGTACCTAGTACTATTTCCAGACCGTTGGAGGCATTGCCATCAAGATCACCTATCTGGATACAATCGGCATGATCTACAGGATTTTTAGCAGTCCAAAGCGCTTTACCATCATGATCAAGCATAGTATAGCTCATCATAATTTCATCTTTACCGTCGCCGTCAAAATCATAATTCCATGGATAATGTCCGGTTGCACCTGAGAATTTCCATAAAAGTTTGCCGTTTTTGTCTACAACATAAGCATTACGGTATCTGTCTTTAAAGAGCATGTCAGATGGATATGAATTACCTGAGACATTACATATAAGTATGGCATCACAAGCATCATTTGCCGGAGGATTGAATTCTCTTTCCAGCTTACCATCTTTGCCGTTATAGATTCTGACTTTTCTGTTCATAAAAGCAATAACTTCGTTGTCACCATCGTTATCAATGTCATAAATCTGACAAGGTTCATCGCGGTCAGTACCTGACTGATTGTTATTGGAACCGATTTTCCACATTTGAGTACCGTTGTGATCAAAGGCTGTCAGAGCGTTAACCTGACTTGGATTGTCCGATGTAGCTTGTACCAAAAGATAATCCAGACGACCGTCGCCGTTAAGGTCACCGAGACGTAAACGACACGCAGAACCCGCACTACTAATATTGATTGATTTTACTAAAGTTGCATTTGTTGGCGCTGCTGAGACATTGATTGGCAAAAAACTCACTAAAGCAAGCGCCACTACCGAAATTGTCGATAGAAACTTTTTCAAAACATTGCACCCCCCATGATTTATATTTCTTTATACTCATATATGCGCACAATATAAATTTTTGTGAGGTACATTTTAACTACTATAAACAAAATTTAACGGACAAGTATCCCTTACAGCCAAAAGTTGGTTTTACTCTACTTTTGGAGCTTCTTGGGGATATTGCTTTGGAAGCGTGGGATATAGATTATGGAACTCTTCAGCCAGACTTTGTGCCTCTTCCTGTGATACGTTTCTGATACGCTTATAGATGTAAATAAAACTTCCGTTATCCAGTTTGAAGGCATAGTCAAGTTTTTTGAATGCTTTACCAAAGCCGATACCTTCTAAGATATGCTCCGTAGGTAGTACTACTACCATTTGATCCTTGGGTTTTAGGTGATACTGGGGAGGATCTCCCAATACAACATAATCACATCCCAATAGCCAGAATGGAGTTGATGAACGTTGGTCAACAGTTGTACTGTAAATGAGATACGGACGGCGTTTCCAATTCTCCTCCGGTACTCCTAATGACATTTCCAGGTTTGTCAGCACTTCAATGTTCAGAGTAAAGGATGAGGCCAGTACTCCGATTTTTTTGCTGCCATCTTCCGACAATTGATCTATAGTGCTGAGTAAATTTTGTAGTTCATTTATATCGCTGCGTTTTGCAGGTATAATTTTTTGTGTTGCGAAAATACCGTTATTAAAGGCGGTTTTCAAAAAGTTATTTTCCAGATTGGATGTATTGAAAAAGGATAATGTGGAATTTAGAAATCCCGTTATACCTATAACAAAAACAAGACTCCATGCAAGAATTTCTTTTTTTATCATAGAAATGGATCCTGTTAAAAATGCTATAAGTATCATGATTCCGGGAACATACATAAGGTAATGTTGAGCACCATGGGTCTGAACCCTTGTAAACATTATAAAACAAACGATTACCTGAGAAGCAAGGAAGATTACTTTGGTTCGTGTAGTTTTTGCGATAATAGAAACTGCAAGCGATAAAAGTGATAATACCGGGACAATGATTCCAAAATACTTCTGTATCTGAGTTAAATCTTTTATAACCCCAAAGTCATATGCCGAATACATAGTGGAATAGTTTGAAAGAAGAAGCTTGTTAACAACAAGGGGCTGAAATATGAGAGTTAAAATGCCTCCAAAGGTTATTGGAATAATCAGTAAAGTACTTAAAACCTGAATAAATTTCCTGATATTCCGATTCTCGGGTTTTTGCATGTATTTCACAATTGTATGAATAAATGCGCATATTATAAAGGATATTATCCAGAACATATACCATCTGCGGAATAAATAAAAAAGCGCAAGCAATAAGCCTATTACAAAGCTTTTTTGTACGGGTTTGGTACTCTCTTTAAAATATAATAAAATAACTAAACTTATAATTATCAGTCCGCCGGCATCAACAAATCCTGCAAAAGTAATAAACAGGACAAGTGGGAAAAACAAAAACGAAATATAATATATTACATCTTTATTTATTTTGGTATTGAGCTCTGATAATAGCTGCAGGGTTACTTTTCTCATGAACCATATGCCGGGAATATAGTAAATATTCAATATGGATAATATATATATCAATCTGCTTTTTCCCAGAAAATTCATTAATATTGATATTGGAACGACAGGAATATAATTATAGTCACTGGTCAATATTGAATTGTATACACTTTTCATAAAACCGGGAATATTATTAAAAAGCATGTCGGACAGCTGTTGACTGATTACCCAATAACCAACATTATCCCAATAGTAAACAGTTTTTGTAGAAGTAACATAATAAACAGCCAGTATATTGGAAATTACAGCGATAAAGAGAAATAAAAGAATATTTTTAATTGAAGGTCTTTTGAATTCAAATATACTTATTATAGATATAAAGCTTGATTTTACACCAAGAAACAGTAAAAATACAAAAAAGCCCGAGCCGATATCAACAAAAACACGTATTAATGAACTTGAAATGATGTCTATTGCAGCACCTTTGCCGGTAACCGTTAAAATCTTATGAGAAAAATAGCTGCTCAGGAAGGACAGGGCTAAAAAACATAAATAAACAAGGTTTGCATGTTTTAATTTTGAATTTGTGTCCTTGGGTTTTAGTATTCCTATTATCAACTTTTCAGCAAAATTATTTACATATGCAAAATACGAGCCGCATATCAGTAATATGAAGGTTATAGGAATAAGATAAATTAAATCTATATCAATTGACTTCCATTCTATTAATAACATCTTAATTCTGTACGAACCGAAAAAGCTCACAAAAATGGTAAACAGCAGATAATATAGTGTCTTAGGAGACCATAGCTTGTCTTGTGTTTGTTTTAAGAATTTATCCATAAATTTAAACGGTTGGTTAACCGATATCTCCTTTCAAAATTAACGCTAAAACCTAAAGACAGTTATACCATATTATAGATTTCCAAACAAGCAGGAATGGGTAAAATTTTTAGGATAAAAGCATGATTTGCAATTTTACGATTATAGTCCTTAATAAAAGATAGATGCAATGATGGGTCTGTTCCTGGAGTTGCAGAGTAAAAAGCTTAATGAACCTGAAAAGATATAGTATATATATTGATTTTATCATTATAAATTTTATATAATGGTGTACGGACAGAGAACTTAGAAATAGCATAGGAAGAGGGAATAACTTTGGAAAAAATAAAAACGAATGCAATGAGGATTCTTGATAAGGCAAATATTAAGTATAACACATACACTTATGATCATAGTGATGGTTTAATAGATGGTGTTTCAGTAGCAACCAAGATGGGATTACCTATTGAAAGTGTATATAAAACACTTGTGACACAGGGTACAAGAAGGGAATACTATGTTTTTGTAATACCGGTTGCGGAAGAGTTGGATTTAAAAGCATCGGCCAGGGCAGTAGGCGAAAAGTCCGTTGAGATGATCAAAGTAGCAGATATTAATAAGGTTACTGGCTATATTCGTGGAGGTTGTTCACCCATTGGAATGAAAAAAGAGTATAAGACAGTGCTGGACAGCTCATGTGAAATTTTAGATAAAATTATTGTAAGTGCGGGCAAGATAGGTCATCAGATAGAACTGGCTCCTGCTGACCTGATAAAATTGATTAATTGCAAGATAGATAGTATTGCTGTAAAAAGAGATTTATAACTCGCTTTCAGCTATCAAGAACTTAATTTTATGCCCTTGTTCCGAGTACATTCTTTCATGCTCAGTCATTATGTTTCTGTCAAAGCTGCTGTTATGCAGATCTTCCGTGAGATAGCCGATTTTAAAGCCACTCTGCTCGAAGTATTTTACTGAAGCATTAAATAAGAGGTCGTCATCCGTTTTAAACCAAACCTGGCCGTCAGGTGCCAGAAATGATTTGTATTGGTTCAACTGTTTAGGATGTGTGAGACGTCTGGCTGCATGAGAATTTTTATGCCATGGATTACAAAAGTTAATAAAAATTCTATCAACAACATCCTGTTCATTGAGCATTTTATGAATTAGCATGATTTCATGCGCCATAAGCCGGATGTTGTTAGTGCTTGCGTTAACAGAAGCATATTCCTTTTCTATTTTTTCTTTAGCCAGAATCAGAACCTCATCTTTAATATCTACAGCAATAAAGTTGATATCCGGATTGGAAGCTCCAAGTTTGGATATGAACCCACCTTTACCGCAGCCTAACTCGAGCCATATAGGGTTTGAGTTCCCAAAGACCGAATGCCATTTACCTATGTATTCGGTTGGTTTTACGACAAAAAAGTTACAAGCCTCAAGTTCAGGCCTTGCCCATGGTTTTTTCCTTAATCTCATGTTACACCTCACATAACAAATCACATAATCCAATTTATTTTAAAATGGTTTATGCAAAAATGCAACTGTTTTATAACTTAAGAAAGTTTTTCTTGAATTTAGTTTTTGCAAAAATTAAAAAGATATAGGTGAACTTATGGAATTATTAGTCTATAATTATTTTTAGAGGCAAAAATAAAGTTGGTTTTTGAAAAAGAGGTGATGTTTTGGATAAGCAACGCGAAAAGCAGGTTATGGATCAACTGTTTGATGAAATGAAGAAGGGGCAGGTAAGAACTTACAGTGAAATGCAGAAGAGGAAGGCAGAACTCTTAAATATAAAAGAGAGCTCTGATTACGATGCTGGAGTGAGAAATGCTAGAAAGCTGTTGCCCAAAATTTTTCTTTTTGTCTTGATTTTTATTGGTGTGATGATTGCTATAAATTTTTTCAGTGGACTTAGGATGCCGGTAACGCAAACCACCTATAACGGCCTTAGTGCAGAGGATGACCCAACACAGACTGATACTACAGCATCTAATTTTTCAGTAACTACTCCAGGGAATAAGAAGTGGTATATTACGCCCGTTGCTGATTATAAGATCGTTGCAAAGGTAAAGAGCAAACATCCTATTATCTTTTTTCAGGATGAAGCGGCTCTATTAGGTAAGTACGATTTGGCATTGGCGTGGGGTGAACTAATTAAACCTGATTATGATAAATACATTAAATATTCTCAATCCGGAAGGCGTTATACCTTTTTTTGCCGTGATGGCTGCCCTTTAAGTGTAAGTTACGTATCTAATCATTCTGCCAATAATCATATAATTGCAGCGACAAAAGGTGTTCTCAGAGGTGTAAAGAATATAAAAAAAGATGATATAGTTTATATGGAAGGACATCTTGTCAATGCGTTCATGAAAGAGAAAGACAATGAAAGCTACTATACATGGAATACCAGCTTGTCCAGGAGTGATAACTCATATGATGGCGGATGTGAAGTGTTTTACGTGAAAAAGCTGCAAATCGGAAGTAAAACGTATGAATAATGCCTGATGCGAACAAATATTGCGTAATGTAAATAATATACTTAGCTCAGATGACGTCAATGAAAATGATATCAATGTAGATGTTCTGAGCAAAAGGAAAGCCCAACAATTTAAATCGTTGGACTTCTCTTGTTATAAGATTACTTTAATCACTTTCCGCTTTTAAACCAGTTGATAAATTTATCGAAGATATTGCCGTTGTATCCAGAATGAGTGTTACCCCTGGGTTTCCAAAAATGGAGTATTTTAGATATAATCTTCTGCTTCCAATCCAATCCTTTATGGAAGTTATTGCTTCCATTAATAGGCATAAGGTCATATTGTAAATCATCAGAGATTCTTAATATACCCCACATTCCTAATTCGACATCCCAGCGGAATACACCCGACCTGTAAGCGTAATCTCCAGGGAATTGACTTGCTCCATTCTCAAGAATAAAGTTAAATGAGTTTCCAACGCTTATTGCTCCCTGACAAGAAACAATATCTGACATCGGGTCAGAAAACTGTTGTTTCCATGAATGACCATGCAATACAAAGCTATGATTTCTAGGCTTATCGGCTGGCATAATCAGCCTTATTCTTACAGGATCGCCTGTATAAGCTTTAAAGACAGGTGTTGCAGGATCACCATGAATTTTCGAACTCATTACAAGATGCACTCTGGGGTCATTTCTTAATCTGTTTTCAAATCTTTCATTACGATAGTTAAATCCTTTCTGCCCCTGGTCTTCAAAATCCAAACGTTCGTTTCCATTTTCTAAAGGATCAGGGATAAGCCTGCCATACTTATCATAAAGACTAATACCATCTTGCATAAATACCACAAATTCCCTGAAGTCCGGTATACCGGGACTTGATATTACTGCCTGTTCCAGTTCGCTGTGTTGTAGTTCCTGACAGTTTTTTTCGTTCAAATACCTTGATCCTGTCGGCTCAACAATAAGAGCACCAAAGAGACCATGATGTCTATGATTACGAATATCTGCAAATCCTGTCAATGCGCATACCCCTAATTCTGAGTCGGCAAACCACCGGTAGGTTATACTATCCCCGGGTGCTACTGTTTGGTCGTAGTTAAATCCTACTGTTGCACCATCTGAACCCAGGACATCGTACTTTAATAATTGGGCGTGCATCGAAACCCGGTTTGATGGTGGGAAAGGAGCACTTACGGGTACTTCGGGGTGTGAGTCCTGTGCAATTTGCTTAAAAAGATGATTTGTAAGAGTGACTTCTATACAATCTCCTGCGTTAGCTCTTAGAATCAACGGTTTAGGTTTTATTTTGCCCTTTAAAACTTTTTTTTCATATTCCTTTAGCACAAACATCAAACCATTTGGATCATGATCACCGAAATCATTATAGATGATATCCTTTTGAATAGCCACAACCTCATATCTTCTCACATTTACACCCTTAGGACACGGATTACCGGGGGTTGGTGCTTTTGGGGGTGGATTGCCAGTCTTGTATGGAAGTCGCTTTGTCCTTTTCGGGGGAGTAGGTCTGTCAATCAAAGGCAGTAGATGGGAGACTTTTTCACGGTGTACTCTCAATATGCCCCATAGACCAAGCCATAGGTCGTCTATACCTCCGAAATAGTATAGATAGTCTCCTTTTTTATAGTCTTCGCTTATCTCAAAGTTAAATGCCTCCGAAATACCCAGGGTTTGAGACTGTACAAGAGGCGATAAAACATCCGTAGGTTCTTTTCTCCATCTTAAGCCATGCAGGTTAAAGGAATGCTGTTCCTCATGTGCTCCATCAAATAAGCGTATCCTTATAGGATCACCCTCATAGGTTTCCAATAAAGGTGTTACAGGATCACCGTGCATATAGGAACTGAACACATATGCAGGATCGCCTTTCCTGAACTGTAGCGGTTCACATTTGTAGTTAATTCCCATTACCCCTGGGTCGTCAGAAGAACTTGGAAAAGGTGGAGGGTTTAAGGGATTTCCATCTTTATCAAAAAGCAATGCAAAATCATGGACTGCCAGAACAAATTCCCTGAAATCGGGTTGGCCTGGTATGCGTATTATTGCTTTTGTCCCACTTCTGATTTCTTCACCCGTTTTAGGGTCATGATAAGTTGAGTTTGGCGGCTCAATTATCAGGACACCAAACAATCCATGTTGCTGGTGAGTATTGGGAAAAAGATGGTCGTGAAAGAAAATAGTCCTTAATTCGCTATCTGCATAAAAGCGTTCAATTAGCGTATCTCCTGGTATTGCAGATGAATCATTACACCATCCGTTTGCACTTCCATCGGCAACAATGGTGTCGAATTTCACAAGGTGAATGTGCCAGCCAGCCTCTGTAGTCCTTGTTCTTAACTGAAATGCATTGCCTCCAATCTCAAGGGGAAGTTCATTTGTCAGCCTGATTTCAATACAATCCCCCACATTTGCTCTGATAACAAAGGGCTCAGGCTCCTTCTCACCTTTCAGAACTGCTTCTTTATCTTCCTTCAAGACAAATATCCTACCCTCTGGGTCATGCCAGCCCTGATTGTTATATACAATTGGAACTTGTATCGCTACAACCTCAAAGATTTTTATCGGTGCATCAGGAGGACATGGATTGGAATACAACGCTCCCGGAACAGCGTTTTCAACAAAATTTGCCGCTTCCAACGGAGTTGGTTGCCTTGATTCCTGGCCTATTATTCCAAGCGGAGGCTTGAAAGCCTTCTTCCCTGGTTTCCCTGCTATGAACCTCGGAAAGCCGGGATGTTCTTTATCGGGCATCGGTGGTGGAGTCCTGTCAGGAAGCGGCAGCAATCTTTTGGGTATCGAACCATCTGGATATGGCCTTATGCCATTCTCAAGCCTGTCTAATATTCTCCAAAGTCCCCACATACCTTCGGCAAAATGAGGGTAGAGGTGGCAGTGCCATATAACATCGCCTATACAACCATTTAGACTGCCTGCACCGAATAAAGGCTCTATCGTTATACACTGTTGAGGGCTAAACGATATAGAATCGATGAGGGTTGATTTTGGATCATTTGCTTCTAACCTCCATTGATGATTATGAAGATGAAAAACATGTGTTTCCTTAATGCCACCGTGAATCAACCTGATTTTTGCAGGATCGCCTACATAAGCACGTAGTATTGGAGTTGCAGGATCGCCAAATGGCTAGGAACTTAACGATACTTCTTCGCCTGCACAACCCGGGCAATGAGGGTGGCGATTCCGCATTGGTTCAGACCTATAGTTTATAGGCATAGTAGATTCAGGATGACCTGTTTCCGGGCTTATTGGTGTGTTTCCGTTCCTATCCTTTATTTCAGGCTCGTCATGAAAGATTGTTACATATTCTCTGAAATCAGGCATGGCAGGATGGTGAATGTCTGCGTAACACCCGCTTTTTAGCTCATCACCGGTAACAGGGTCTGTCCATGTGGCTCCGACAGCCTCAACTATCAAGGCACCAAAGAGCCCATGTACATTAGTTGCTTCTTCGCTGCTTCTTGGATCTGCCATATCATGGAACATGAATATTCCCTCTTTATCTGCATACCAGTAGTATCTCTTTTTATTTTCAGTTGTAGAGTCAGGGTTAAAGCCTACTACAGCGCCATCGGAATCCAATACATTGTATTCTACATCCTGAATGTGAATTGAAGCAGGTCTGTTAAGTTTGTTTTCAAAATCTACAATTAACAAGTCTCCCAGATTGGCTCTGATTACCAATGGCTGCACAAGTTCCGAGGGTGAGAAAGGATTCTTTGCAACAGCCTTTCTTATGGCATCCTCATTTTCCTTCAGCACGTATATTAGTCCGTTTGGGTCATGATCACCTGCACTGTTATAGACTATGCGTACGGATATCGCAGCAATATTAAAATGCCTTACCGGAACTTTTTTGCCATTCCAACAAGAGTATTCACATACTTGTGGTAAAGTAGTCTCATGCATAGGTGTTTTCTTCCTTTCATAGTAATTATATTACATAATATGAAATGGAAGATATTATGTTACCTTATTGACAGACTTGATATTATGTTTTTTGATGAAATATTGGTTTGTTTATTTTTTTAGTGATTAAATATGGATTCTCTTGCGCATGTAAGGATCAAGAATAATAAAGAATTAAAACGAATAGTTGACATAAAATAGTTATTCATTTCCCTACGATATGAGATAATGCACCGTTAATCTGTTTGTTAATACTAATGTTAACCAGGAACAGAACGCTTAAAAAATAAATCTTTTATAAGAATTAAAGCATAAATAGATATAAAGCATAAACTTTTAAGATATTGACTAAAGATATGGGCAATGATATACTGGAAATTATAGAAAAGAAAAATAAATATAAACATACACTATAACTATATCATAAGTCTAGCTGTTTGTCAATAGCTTTTTTAAAAAATTAGGAGGTTCAAAAAAGTGTATAGTAATTTTATGCTGATTACTACAAATATACAGAATAAACTTGCTGTTTCGGATATCATTAAATGTAACGAATACACAGCACGTTTTGGTCTGGTTTTATCACAGAATGAGGCACAGGCACTTGTCGAAACACGTACTGAAGCACTCAACCGTAATGGTAGGATTGAGTTCGGTGGTGGAATTATTGATAAATTGATTAAGGAATTCTGTGATTCTCCGTTCCTTAATCAGTCCAACTATGCAGAAACACTGCATGATTTAATCGAAACCTTTTATTATTTCAAAAATGAATCCCTTGACGGAATCAGTGATGATGAATTGATTTCTTTAATGAAAAAATACTTTGATCAGAATTGCCGGGGTTCTATTGAGTTACTTCAGAACCGTGAGCTAGAAGCATTAGCCAGAAATATCCGCTACAATGTACGTGATTATGAAGAGATAGATGATAAAGACGAGTACTTGGATGAGGAGGATGAAGGTGAAGATGAATAATCTGCAAAAGCAACAGCTCATTATAAGGGAAAATTTAGACGAAGAACATTATTTTCAGTCCATAATTGATACGGCACATGGTTTGGGTTTGCTTTCCGATTCTGAACTGGAGAATATTCAAATGCAGGGTATTAAGTTGCTGGCCAGGCAAACAGAACGCTATACAGGAGGTGACAGCAGTTCGGTCAGGGTAGAGACTGCTCAATGTATATTGCAATCTGTTTTATACAGTATTGGAGTTTACCTTAAAAGCTTGCCGGAAACGGATATGGGATTGGAGCAAATAAAACAAACTCCGTTGGCTGAATTGTTTCAACGAGGAAGAAAATTGATTGAAAAGAAAGTAAACATTTCGAAACATATATTGCACCTGATTCAAAGTGACCATATTTCAAATGACAATATTGCGTATAATGATACAATTGAAAATGGGCTGCCCGGCTTTTTTTCAACCTACGATGCTGATTACGCAGCTCATGAGACCGCGGGAAGCATAGATTATCCTCTGAATATTGATAAAATGAAACTTGTCGGTATAGAGTATATTTATGACTATCTTCAAACGCTATACTGGGAAAATAAGTTTTGTAAGAAATTTTCGGTGCATGATATAGATTGCGTGCTGAGGGGCTATGATGAGCAGTATCAGGATTTGCTCGTTAATATATTCAGAATTGTATTTACCAATGCATTAGGCTGTATTTTGTCAAACAGAAGTATTGTCCATCTAAATGTCGGGCAGACAGGAAGACAGTATATCAAGAAACAGTTGAAGGACCTTCCGGCAGATGAGTTGCATGAAGTATTGTCAAAAGCGTCGATAAAGCTTTGCAGGGAGATTGACATTACGAATGCATTTTTTATGGAATATATATCACTCACTTTGGAGGATCTTTGTGAAAGGTTAAAAACTGCAATGGATAATGATCATTTAGAAACAGTATTTGTCAGTCATCGGGAAAAAGTCTGCAAACCTGTCATCCATTTTATGGATGGAGATAAAATGGATGATGAAGCCTTCAGAAGGCTTGCAACTGAAATTGGAGAATGTCGGTTTGTGTCCGACAAGATATCAATAATAATGAAAGAAATCCACAGTATTTCTGATTTAGTCGATATTCTTGAGGGAGATTGCCTGTTCGGAAATGAATTCAGTGAGTTTTTTGATGCTTTAGGAGATAATGAGCTTGCAATGCTCTCAAATTTATTGCCTAAAAATAAAGTGGATTCAAACCTTGCAGAAAGTGGAAAGGAATGGTATGTTAAATTGGATGAATATTTGGAAGGCCTTGATTTGAATCGTAAGAATAGTATTAGCAATATAGCTGACAAAATTGAATTATGCTAATAAGGAAAATGTTGCCTTTACCAGCTGATTTTTTTATTGATGTAAGCTATATTAGCTCAGTAAATTAAAATTATGGGGGATAAAAATAATTATGAAGATTAACCTGAAGTATTTAACAGCATTTTTGTTATTATTTGTTACAGAAGTTCTTATTGCTTTATTCGTGAAGGATAAAATTATACGGCCGTTTATCGGAGATGTATTGGTAATTATTCTGATGTACACATTTATCAGAGGAATAATTAAGAAGACAATAAAGGGATTGCCTGTGTATCTGTTTATATTTGCCGGACTTGTTGAAGTATCTCAATATTTTCACCTTGTAGATAGGTTGAATTTGCGCAATAACAGACTAATGGCTACTATTATGGGAACCTCTTTTGATATCAGAGATATTTTGTGTTATTCAGCCGGAACTATTATGTTGATTATCTGGGAAAGGCTTGAAAAAAGCAAAGATCATTAGAAGTTAAAAAATTGGCTGAAACTATCTGGGATGTGGCATTTTGGAGTAACTTCAGGACATAACAAATAATTACCATTAAAATCTAAAAAATTCAGACAAATAATTTAAAGTTGAGTATATATTTAGTACTTGTAATTGAAATTGGTTATTTTAAAGAAGCACAGATCAGCATAAAATTTAATGAGCTCACTTAAAGAATAGGAGATGGGTTAAGTTATGAAAATAGGTATTGTAGTATACTCAAAAACCGGAAATACGATGTCTGTTGCCCAAAAGATGAAACAGGAACTTCTTACAGTGGGGCACTCTGTAAATATAGAGCAGGTAACAGCTGTAAGTGAAGAACCTAAATCGGTTGAGGAAGTTCAGCTGAAAAACATTCCCGACGTAAGCGGTTATGATGTACTGATTTTTGGCTCACCTGTACATGCATTTTCATTACCGTTTATTATGAAAGCATATTTAGCACAGGTGACAGCATTAAAAGGAATAAAAGTTGGATGCTTTGTTACTCAGCAATTTCCTTTTGCCTGGATGGGTGGAAACAATGCAGTAAACCAGATGAAAAAGGCCTGCCAGTCCAAAGGGGGTAACCTGTTTGACAAAGGAGTTGTAAATTGGGGTCATAAGCAGCGTGAAGCCAAGATTTCCGATGTGATCAAAAAAATGGCAAGTGCTCTTTAACATTACTTATTTAAGGCTTTTATAATGTTAAAAATACGCAACCTTTGTATTAAGCCTTGTAAATTCCGGAAATTAATTGAGGCACATGGTTTCTACAATTGAAGGTTGAATAAAACGCTTAACATATATGGTGCAGGATGCATATTATATTATACAGAAAGCTCAAGAATGTGAAAGGAGCAGTATATGTATAATAATTATATGCAAGAAAGAATACAACCAATTGTTGTAGCATATGCCAGGGGCGACGTAAATGGTGACCGGGTACCGGAAAATGTTTATTTAACCGGTATTAAAACTCCGGACAGTCCGTTTACACAAAATATTACCCTGGTTATACAAGATGGAAAAACTGGAATGACTGCGGAGATACCTCTTAAAGATAATGCCGGATATAATCCTTCGCTGTTTTTGGGGGATTTTACCGGTGACGGTGTGGAAGATATACTGATTGGAATAGCTACCGGAGGTAGTGGTGGAACTATGTATTATTATATCTTCTCATACATAAACAACATACCCAGAATGTTGTTTGATTTTAATGTTTATAACGAGCAGTTTCAGTATGATGTGAATTATAAGGACAATTACAGGGTTGAATTTATAAGCAGACTGAACAGGTTAAAATACATAGTAGATATAACTTATAAAGGAAATGAATACTTAAGCGAAATATATGATAATACCGGTAAACTGAAGGAGCCAATTGAGGGTTTTGTAAATCCCATTAGTGGTTTGTATCCGGTGGATTTTGACTCTGATGGAGTATATGAACTGCTGGCCTATCAAAAAATAGCAGGAAGGTATAACGCTGATGCTATTGGTTATGTTCAGAATACTTTAAAAATGAGAAATGGTGGATTTGCTCTCGATAACCAGAATGTAGCTATTTTTGGGGAGCAGGTATAAGTAAACATGTTTAGGTATGACTAAAATATAAGTTCCTACTCTGGATAACGAAAAAACTTGATTT
>CAZLZR010000057.1:0-32365 GCA_964564015.1 uncultured Acetivibrio sp. | reverse complement strand
ACCATAGGGTTCCCTAGCGAACAAGAAAATTCATGAGCGAAGCGAATTTTCTTGGTGTATAAAGATGTTTACAGTAGCCGATACAATTTGTTGATATCGATGCACTGAGGTGGTATAATATCTGTGTATCAGGCTTCTAAATGATGCAATGGGGAGGAAATCCGGATGGAAGAAATTGTCCAAGGTAATTTTGAAATAGGAAATGTGAAGATATCTGAAGAAGTTGTCGCTATAATTGCAGGAGTAGCTGCTATGGATGTACCTGGTGTCGCAGGTATGAGTGGCGGGATTGCAGGCGGAATTGCAGAGATCCTTGGACGAAAAAATTTGTCAAAAGGTGTAAAAGTTGAGGTCGGAGAAAAAGAGGCTGCTATAGATTTATATATAATTGTAGAGTATGGTTGCCGGATCCCTGATGTGTCCTGGGATATACAGGAAAAAGTTAAAAATGCTGTTGAGACTATGACCGGTCTTGATGTAATTGAGATAAATATTCATGTTCAGGGAGTGAACATAGAAAAGGATAATAAGAAAGAGCCCACTGATGAAACGTCAAGAGTTAAATAAATTTGTCATAAATGATATGCAGAAGTAATTGCAATTATTGGAGAAGCTGGAAATTATATTTTGTATAAACCTAAAATTTAAATTAATAACCCTTCTAGGGTTTATTTTTTTTCTAAAATAAAATATAATGTATTTGGATAAATATATGTGATTGAGAATCTATTGCTATAACAGATTTTTTAATGTTAAATGAAAAATGTAGTATAAAAGTTTTATTTTTTATGAACAATTGTAGTATTAGGTGCTTTCAAAACAAAAGAAAAGTGTGAAGAGGTGACTGATTATTTATGAATATTATTTTTAGAACCATTTTGGCAATCTATGCTTTTTGCCTTACTGTAGTATCAGTAATATTAATGGCTATGACTTTAAGACACAGCTTGTTTACGAGTATAACCAGTTATATCAATGAATACGTATTACCAAACAAAGCGTCAAATATCCTTATGTTTATAATTGAATTAATATTCTTTGCACTGAGTATAGTCTTTCTGCTTTCAGGTGTTAAAAGCGAGAAAGAGAAAAAGTTTATAAGCAAAGCTAACAATGTCGGAGAAATCAGAATATCTCTTAATACTATTGAAAACATAGCATTAGCAGCATCAAAGAAGCTTAGCGGTGTTAAGGAGACTAAGGCCTATGTCAGTAAGGTAGGAGATGATGTTTCCATATATATCAAGTCGGTTGTTTTGTCCGATATTCATATTCCAACTCTTTCAGAGGAGCTTCAAAACAAGGTTAAAAAAGCTGTTGAAGAGACTTCCGGTATCAATGTTACAGATGTAAAAGTTTCTGTAGAAAATATATATACCGGATATAAATCCCGGGTTGAATAGGAGATGTATATATTATGAGCAGGGAACAGTTGATTTCTTTTTATAAAGCGCACTTTGGTGAAATAAATGGTGCACTCGGTGGGTTGATATTTGCATTATGTACTCTTATCGCAGGTTTTTTTCAGACATTGTTTATTGCATTGTGTGTCTTAATAGGTTATTATATTGGAAAAAAGATTTCACATGATAAGGACTATTTAAGAAATTTGTTGGATAGAATATTACCGCCGGGTACATATAGATAATAATACTTTTAAGGTGAATTAAGTTTCAACCATAAAAATTACTCAAATTAATTGAGGAGGTACAGGGTTAATGGGAAGAAGGGCAGCCAGGGAAATTGCAATGAAGCTCGTATATCAGTTGGAGATTCAAAAGGACTCCAGGGAAGAGCAGATAAGGCAGACCCTCGAACAAGAGAATTTAACTGAAAATGATACAAACTATATTACTGATGTTGTAGAAGGTGTGTTCGGGAACCTTGAACAGATAGACAAAACTATTGAGCTTTATTCAAAGGGTTGGAAGCTCTCAAGGATCTCGAAGGTTGATTTGTCAATCCTAAGACTTAGTATATATGAAATAAGCTATAGAAATGATATTCCTTTTAATGTATCTATAAATGAAGCAGTAGAACTGGCCAAAAATTACAGTGGCGAAGAAAGCAGCTCATTTATTAACGGAATATTGGGTAAGGTATCTAAAGAAAGGGTATTACCTGTTGAGGCAGATAATACGTAAGAACTGTTAAATTTTACAACCCACCTTTGAAAAGGTGGGTTGTTGTGATAAAAACATACCGCAGGTGAAGCTGCAATCAAAATAGTAAATTTCCGCTGCATCAAACAGCGGAACAATATCTTCTAATTAAATAAAACGATTTTAGGTGAGGGAATGAGGGAAACTTTAACTGGCGCTTTTGAAAATATACTTACAGTATCTTCGGTAAACAGATATATCAAGGAGATTATATCCAGAGATATAATTCTTTCAAATCTCTGGATAAGGGGTGAAGTTTCCAATTTCAAAAATCATTCTTCAGGGCATATGTACTTTACACTTAAGGATGAAAACAGCCTGATCAAGTGTGTTATGTTCAGGACACAAAATTCTTTTTTAAAGTTTTTACCTGAGAACGGCATGAAGGTTATTATACGGGGATATGTTTCACTTTTTGAAAGAGATGGTCAATATCAGCTGTATGCGGAGGAAATGATCAGCGACGGAATAGGCAATCTTCATATAGCATTTGAGCAATTAAAAAAGAGACTCTCTGAGGAAGGCCTTTTTGATAACTGCTTTAAGAAACGAATACCTTTTTTGCCTGGTTCAATCGGAGTTGTAACATCATCAACCGGTGCGGTTATCCGGGATATAATCAATGTTCTTGATAGGAGATTTTTCAACACACATATTAAAATATTCCCTGTAAGAGTCCAAGGTACTGGTGCTGCTAAAGAAATAAGCAGGGCGATAAATAAGTTAAATGAGCTTTCCTGTGTAGATGTTATAATAGTTGCAAGAGGTGGGGGTTCTTTAGAAGAGCTCTGGCCTTTTAATGAGGAGATTGTTGCAAGAAGCATATTCAACTCAAAAATTCCTGTAATATCGGCTGTGGGTCATGATACCGACTATACAATTTGTGACTTTGTAGCAGATGTTCGTGCTCCAACACCATCGGCTGCCGCAGAAATTGTAATGCCTGAAAAGCAAATGCTTGTTAACAGGCTATGCGAGCTTGATATCAGGTTTCGAAGTGCGTTATTAAGAAATGTTAAATTAAAGCGCAAGAGGCTGGAAGAGCTAAAAAATGCGGCTGTTTTCAGGCAACCTTATGACCTTGTATATCAGGAGAGAATGAAACTTGATATATTTAATAGGGATCTAAAAAAATCTATTATGGTGAAACTGGAGAGGTCAAGGTCAAGGCTTCATTATCTTATAGGAAAGCTTGATGCCTTAAGCCCTCTTACTATATTGTCAAGGGGTTACAGCATTGTGAAATCTGCTGATGACAAGCATGTAGTCAAATCCATAAATGATATTGGAGCAGGGGAGCAAATTGAAGTCGCTTTAGAAGATGGGAATTTGGAGTGTACTGTAAATAGTGTGAAGGGTAGGATTTAATTATGGCGCGGGAAAAGAAGAGTTTTGAGAAATCCCTGATTGAGCTTGAAGAGATAGTTGAGAAGCTTGAACGTGGAGAAATGTCACTTGATTTGTCAATAGAGATGTTCCAAAAAGGTGTAACACTTTCAAAAGACTTAAGTAAAATGCTAGATGAGATAGAGAAAAAAATAACTATACTTGTAGAAAATGAAAACGGTGAAGTTAGAGAAGAAGATTTTGACAAATAGTAAGTGAAAATTAAGAAGATTAGAGGTATCAGAGCCTGTAAAGATGGGGGATAAGAATGAATTTTAAAGAAAAGCAGCAAAGCTATGCAGATATTGTTAATAACTTTTTGGAAAATTATTTAAGGGAAAATGACTTGCCGGAAAAGTCGATATACAGTGCAATGAGGTATAGCCTTCTTGCAGGAGGAAAAAGGCTCAGACCGGTTCTTGCCATTGCAGCATGTGAATTGCTTGGAGGGAAAATAAATGAGATTCTTCCTTTTGCCTGTGCAATTGAAATGATTCATACGTACTCGCTTATCCATGATGACCTTCCTGCAATGGACAATGATGATTACAGGAGGGGTAAATTAACAAACCATAAAAAGTATGGTGAGGCATTAGCTATCCTGGCAGGTGACGGCCTCTTAAACCTGGCCTTTGAATTGATGCTTGAAAGCACAGCTAATGATTGTAATAATATATCAGAAAAGGTAAAAGCAATGTCCTATATTGCAAGATCGTCAGGAATACATGGTATGATTGCAGGTCAGGTAATCGATACAGAATCGGAGAATAAGGAAATATCGTACCAGACCCTTGAGTATATGCACAGGTATAAAACTGGTGCATTAATAAAGGCTCCTGTTTTGTCTTCTGCAATTATTTGCAAAGCGTCTGATGAGGATTACACAAGTCTTGAAGGGTATGCAGATAATTTGGGTTTAGCTTTTCAAATTAAAGATGATATACTTGACGTGGAAGGAAACACGGAAATGTTAGGAAAGAAGGTAGGCAGTGACGAAAGCAAAAAGAAGACAACTTATGTCAGTCTCTATGGGATTGAAAAATCAAAACAATTGCTGAATGAAACTACTCGGAAAGCAATTGGGAATATCGAAAGGTTTGGCTCGGATGCTGCATTTTTGAAAGAACTTGCAGAGTATCTTATAGTAAGGGAAATCTAAGTTGGAGAATGCTTTTTGTTTTGAGGAATTTGCAATTACAGGGGGATTTGAACAGGTGGAGATAGTGAATACTATATTACACAACAAGGCTATAACGGTACCCGCTTTTGCATGGTTTCTGGCACAGCTTATTAAAGTTATTAACGTCCTTTTATCCAGCAAAAAGATCGATTTTACCAGATTTGTAGGCTCGGGTGGTATGCCTAGTTCCCATTCGTCGTTTATTGTATCACTTGCTACTGTTGTTGGTAAAATCAAGGGGTTGGATTCGGCAGAATTTGGAATGGCAATAGCTGTGTCTTTAGTAGTCATGTATGATGCTGCCGGGGTAAGAAGAGCAGCAGGGAAACAGGCAAAAGCACTAAATCAGCTTATATACTCGCATAACGGTAACATTAACTTTGACGGGAAACTTAAGGAACTATTGGGACATTCTCCTTTTGAAGTGGTAATGGGTGCACTTTTAGGAATTATTATAGGGATTTGGCTTGGATAGTTTTGGCACTAAACAAACGTTTAGTTGAGGATAGTACCTCTATTTATCGCAGCGGAAATTTTTGCTTTGTTTGCGGATTCCGCTGGATATTTAATAAAACAAAGGTATTAATAACTATAATTATTCTGCCTCAAAATAAAAGCTTTAATTGAAGATTAAAGACGATATATTGATTATTGCGATTGTTTATCCAACGTCCTATGTGTGGTATAATAATAACTTGTTACAAAGATTAGGTTGATTTTTTTACTTAGAAAAATAGCTTAATAAACAGGGTGGCGCAGTATTCTAGTCAGTACTGCCGGTTCTGAAGGCGGGCCTAAAAATCCGCTAAAGGGCACATCGATGAAGTTCCTTGTGTTGGCTTGTTACGCCCAGTAGTGGGCTGATGCTGGGAGTTAAGGTTTAGGGGCGATCTGCAATGGCATGCGGGCGTTGACCCCTCTACCGTGGAGACCCTACCTTGTGGAAGAAAAGCCACTAAGAGCTTTTTGCTCTTGGTGCCACCTCGACCACGAGTAGGGAGTAAACCTGTTAGGCGGTACCGTTATGGTGCTGTGAACAGAGTAGCCTGCCTTGAGTGAAGTTGGTGGATAATGGACAGGTGTACAAGTATTGGCCGATACAAGTACACTAAAGCAGTTTGAAACCACCTTTGCAAAAGAGGCTAGGGATCGGTCAGACTGTTGGGGAAAACCCCTAGACTGTTCTGTTAAGAGGTACACTGGGGATTGCAGTGTGGACTAAGTGGTAATCAGGCCCCATTTTTGGAAACAATGTGGCAGCGGGTTTAAAGGGAAACCGCTGATTTGGCGACATTTCAGCACCTGCTGTGGAAATCATGCCTGACCTAAGCCGCAAAATTTACTCAGTGTATTTCCACCCTGTATTTAATTATTATTAAAACGTATAAGCAGTTGTTTATACTTTAGATGTATTTTGTGAGGATTGCAGTGAATCTATTCATTTATTGGACATTTGGAGGGAAAGCCTGGTGGATGACAATTACAAACATCCTGCAAATGAAAGAAAAGTAAAGTTTCGAGCCAATACTGTAGGTTCTAAAAGGGAAAACTGGAAATGGGTCATTTTTGTGACATTGCTTACATTTTTGCTCTCTTCAAGTTTATCGGTTATATCCTCAATACTTTTAGAAGATGCGCATATTTACATATCGTTTCTTATAGTGCTGATTATTATCATGATTGGTATTATTTTTGATATAATAGGCATAGCAGTAACTGCAGCAGATGAAGCGCCATTTCATGCCATGGCATCAAGGAAGTTTTATGCTGCCAAACAGGCTATTAAGCTTATAAGAAATGCAAACAAGGTGTCTAGCATATGCAATGATGTTGTAGGTGACATATGTGGTGTTATAAGTGGTGCTGCCAGCGGTTTTATTGTGATAAAAATTGTAATGAACGACAATGGTTTGATTGAAACTCTGGCAAGCGTTGGAATCACCGGTACTGTTGCTTCTCTGACCATCGGAGGAAAGGCTGTTGGAAAGACAATAGCAATAGAAAAAAGTAACTATATAGTATATAAAGTTGCTGTTATATTAAAGTTTATAATTGGAAGAATAAGTTATATAAAGTTTGAGCCTAAGGCAAAAAAAAACCGAAAGTGAGATGAAACCTATTTGGCTAACTTTTTGGACAAAGTTAACTCACCAGATGATGTAAAAAAGCTCAGTCTGGAAGAATTGAATGAATTGGCTGCTGAGATACGAATGTTTTTGATTGAAACGGTGTCGAAAACAGGGGGACATCTTGCTTCAAACCTTGGTGTGGTTGAGCTGACTTTAGCTCTTCACAGGGTGTTTAACTCACCTGTTGACAAGATTGTGTGGGATGTTGGCCACCAGTCCTATGTACATAAAATAATTACTGGGAGAAAAGACAAGTTTGATACATTAAGGAAACTAGGAGGTTTGTCTGGTTTTCCAAAGGTTAATGAAAGTGAGCATGATGCGTTTAATACGGGGCACAGCAGTACTTCTATTTCTGCTGCTTTCGGGATTGCCAGAGCAAGGGATTTGAAAAAGGAAAACTCTTCGGTTATAGCAGTGATCGGAGATGGAGCACTGACCGGAGGAATGGCGTTTGAAGCTTTGAATAATGCAGGGCGTACTCCTAATAATTTTATTGTTGTGCTAAATGACAATGAAATGTCTATATCTAAGAATGTAGGGGGGGTATCGAAATATTTGAGTCAAATACGTACAGAGCCGTTCTACTTTAAGGTTAAAGAGGATATAGACCTTATGCTCAATAAAATACCTGCTATAGGGAAAAGTGCAGCGAAAGCACTAGGCAAGGTTAAGGGATCAATTAAGTATATGATAATGCCGGGTATATTTTTTGAAGAACTCGGGTTTAAGTATTTAGGTCCTGTTGATGGGCATAATATAACAGAGCTTGAAAAGCTGTTAACTATAGCAAAGGGAATAAAAGGTCCTGTACTTGTGCACGTGTGCACACAGAAGGGAAAAGGCTATACATATGCAGAAGAAAACCCTCATGTCTTTCATGGGATAGCTCCTTTTGAGATTGAGACGGGAGAGGTAATATCACATGGGGGCCCCGGATATTCGGAAATCTTCGGACGAGAGCTATCAAAGATAGCAAATGATGACGATAGGGTTGTAGCAATCTCTGCTGCAATGCCACATGGGACAGGGTTAGAACTCTTTTCGAAGAAATTCCCGGATAGGTTTTTCGATGTAGGTATTGCAGAACAGCATGCGGTTACTTTTTCAGCCGGTCTTGCCAGAAATGGCATTAAGCCTGTTGTTGCTCTGTACTCTTCTTTTTTACAAAGAGCATATGATCAGGTGCTTCATGATGTGGCACTTCAGAATCTTCATGTTGTATTTGCAATTGATAGAGCCGGAATTGTTGGCGAAGATGGTGAGACACACCAGGGAATATATGATATATCGTTTTTGAGCCACATACCCAATATGGCCATATTAGCTCCCTGTGATTACACAGATTTTACCAAAATGCTGAAATTTGCATTACAAGAATATAGTGGGCCGATTGCAATAAGATATCCAAGAGGAAGAGGAGCAGACAAGCTGATTGATACTCCACCGGTTAAGTACGGACAATCCCTCCTTGTACGAGAAGGAAGTGATGTAACCATTGCAGCCATTGGAAATAAGCTTGAAACAGCTCTGAATGTAGCTGATATGCTGGAAAAAATGGATATTTTCTGCGATGTGATATATTCGAGATTTATTAAACCTGTTGACACAAAACTTATTCTTAATTCTGCAATCAAGACAAGACGAGTCATCACAATTGAAGACAATGCCGTGACGGGTGGATTTGGAAGTCTTGTACTTGAAACGATGAACCAGAAGGGAATAAATATCAAGACCAAAATGTTTGGATATCCAGACCAGTTTATCCCTCATGGGTCAAAAAACGAGCTGCAGAACTTGTACAGGCTGGATGAACAATCAATAGTTAACGATGTGGTAAGAATAGTAAATAAGAGCAGAGTTTAGCAAGAGAAAATCTGTTTTTGTTATTCATAAGGAATTTGGAGGTAGGATTTTTGAAAAAGGAAAGGCTTGATGTCTTGCTTGTAAGCAAAGGACTTTTTGAAAGCAGGGAAAAGGCAAGAAGTTCTATAATGGCCGGTGTTGTTTTTGTGGCAGGAAATAAAGAGGATAAACCGGGAGTTAAAGTTGATCTAGATTCAGAAATAGTTATAAAGGAAAATATACATCCTTATGTAAGCAGGGGCGGGCTTAAACTTGAGAAAGCAATAAAATCTTTTAACATAGATTTAAAGGGAAGGACAACTATGGACATAGGAGCTTCCACAGGAGGATTTACCGACTGTATGTTAAAGAACGGGGCGTCCAAAGTCTTTTCTGTAGATGTAGGTTATGGTCAATTGGCATGGGAACTAAGGAATGATAACCGTGTTGTTTGTATGGAGCGCACGAATATCAGATATGTTGAACCTGAACATTTGGGTACCTTAGTAGATTTTGCTTCGATTGATGTTTCTTTTATTTCACTTAAGAAGGTGATTCCCGTAGCAGTAAAACTGCTGACCGATGAAGGTGAACTGATATGCCTGATCAAGCCGCAGTTTGAGGCGGGCAGGGATAAAGTAGGCAAACATGGTGTTGTAAGAGATCCAAAGGTTCATGAAGATGTAATAAAGGAAATTATAGCTTTTGTGCTGGAAATTGGGCTAAAGGTGAAGGGGTTGGATTTTTCACCTATAAAAGGGCCGGAAGGAAATATTGAGTATTTGATTTACTTAAGCAAAGGTGGCGGGAGAGAAGATCTCGAAGGATTATATAAAGATGTTGCACAGGTTGTTGAGCAATCCCATAAGTTATAACAATGGGAAAATTATAAAATACCCTCAATGTTTTATTTATCACTAATTACCCTTTTATAATAATCCGTTTCAATAATTTTTGCAGAGTATTTAAATTTATTTGAGACGATTTTGTTTATGGCCTCAATATAGCTACTATCTGCATTGTAACCACTAGAATATTCAACCGAATTAGAAGATGTATTATATCTGGCTTTATCCGTTATCCAGCTCCTGTTTGAGAATATGACCATAGGATCGGTATCAGATAGAATGTCAGAGCCCATGAGAAGCCTGGAATCGTACTCAAGTCCGAATAAGTTTGACAGCGTAGGTATAATATCAAGGCTTGAACATGGTTTGTCGATTATAACTGGATCCATTCCCTTTTTCCATAGAATGAAAGTGCTTTTGTACAATTCAAAATTTTCTTCGACTTTATGGCCTGCAAGTTCGTCGATGTTCTCTTTAGGAAGTCCATACGGATAGTGGTCAGGACTAATAGCAATTACAGTATTGTCGGCCACTCCGGAAGCCTCAAGTTTTTCTAAAAGAGCCTTCATGGCAAATTCAAGCTCCATATTACATGCGATATATGCTTTTGATGCATTGGAGTAAGGCAGGCCGTCGACATAAGCTTTGTTTTTCCTTGCGATATAGTTTCCACCAAAGCTGTAGTTCAAATGTCCGCTGACAGTCATGTAGTATGTGTGAAATGGCTTTAAACCAATATATTCACCTGATGTTACTTCTATCATCTCAAGATCGGATTCGGGCCAGGTTTTTTTGATATTCAATCCATTACCTACTCCCTTATACTCATATCCCATGTTCGGGTGTGAAATGTGTCTGTTGTAATACTTATACGAATGGTTATGATATGCTTTTGTAGTATAACCAAGGTTTTTTAACTGATTGCCCATTACAAAAGGCATGTAGTTCTGGCCTGACTTGCTGAAACTCCAAATGCCGGATTTAGGTATAAGTCCTGTGCATGCAACAAACTCACCATCAGAGGTACTTACTCCCCAAAGAGGATTATAAAAGTTATTGAAAACAAATCCTTCCATTGACATTTTATACAGTGTTGGAGTAATTTCGGCACTAATTGCATAGGGGGAAAAGCCTTCTGCTGTTATCATAATCAGATTGCTTCCCTTGAAAATACCGGTATATTTGTTTTTGTCAGTGGGTAATAAAGATGAAAAGTATTTGTGCATATCGACAATAGTTTTGTCCTTTTCATTTGCAATCAGAGAGTTAAAATCTATATTAATAATGTTTTTTCCAAATGTTGGAGGAGTTTGTGAAGCAGTTGGTTCCGGATCAGGAATTGCATTAGTACTTTTTACTGAGGTGGTCGGA
The DNA here is from genome assembly GCA_964564015.1 of uncultured Acetivibrio sp. Taxonomy (GTDB): domain Bacteria; phylum Bacillota; class Clostridia; order Acetivibrionales; family Acetivibrionaceae; genus Acetivibrio. The sequence goes on along the minus strand of CAZLZR010000057.1, from coordinate 21,444 downwards.
AGTGGTGTGGTTTCACGATTATATACTTCTCCAGAAACAGATTCACCTTCATCATTGTTATCTGGCAAATCCTGACCGTCATCAGTGTGCTCAAAACCGAAAAGAAGCCTCTTGAGGTCAAGTCTCATTGTTGTCATAAGCCCCAATTTCCTTATCGACAAATCTGGAATGGCAGATTTGTAATACAGTGTATACTGGGAAAAGGATATCTCTCTTGTAAAATTTACACATAATAAAGCTATTATATGGCTAATAATCAGAAAGACTATAGTAAGGCTTACGGGAATTGGTTTCAAACGAGTAAATTTATGTTTTCGTCCAATAAAAACGAAAAGTACCAAAGGTACAAAAAGAAGGATTACAGCTATAATGTTTTTTACAATAGCAGTGGAGATAACACCTTTAAACTGAAGTGCATCACCTGTTCCTGTTAAAGAAAAGAAGGATAGAGGGGTTCTAAATACGGTAAAGTAGATAAGTTGGGTGCTGTAGAGAATAATGAGCAAGGCTAGCAGAGTAGTGGATACAATCCTGTTTATACTAACGGGAAACAGGCTCGAAACGATAAATAAAAGTGTTCCGGCAGATAATGAGAAAAGCAAAGGAAAAGCAAAATCCAAACTTAAGTCTTTAAATATCCATAGTCTGAAAATAAGTTCGAGATAAGTTACAGCAGCTATAAAAAATATTAACAGCCAATATTCAGAAAATAAAGCGCAAGCACCTTTAAGCTTATTTAAAAATTGCGTACTCATTTATTATCCATCTCCAATACATTTTACAGTCTCAAACGAATAGTGAACACGTATAAAACCATTATAACTTTCTTTAGGACAAATATCGACATTTAGTCGAAAAATATACATAGCTATATGTTTCGGGAAAATCACTTTCGTTTGTGTTGGATGATATTATGGCCTTATAAACCAAGTATCCAAAAATGAAAAGAGCTTAATAGCTCTTTTTTTATGTAAAGGGAGTTTTTGTGTTTCAATTAACCTCAAATTTTTGTTGCAAGGGCAATATATGATTAAACTTACAGGATTTAATGAAATATGCGAAGAAGTAGTAAGAAAGGATACTGATGTCAAATTACATGGAAAGAAAAGCTTTTTACTTTTGGAGTAAGCATTGGTGCAGTTGAAATAAATAAGGATATCAAAGATATTTGCACTTGATGACTTTGGAAGTGGAATTTCTTCTTTTACATACCTTAAGCACCTTCCTGTTGATTATATAAAAATTGAGGGGGAGTTTATTAAGAATATTGCCTGCAACAGAATTGACTATGCAATGGTGTCTTCAATTAACGAGATGGCACATGTTATGGGTATGAAGACAATAGCTGAATATGTTGAGAATGAAGAAATAATCAAATGCATAAAAGAAATAGGTATTGATTACATGCAAGGATTCTGACTGGGGAAACCTGGCAATCTGTGTAGAGAACTCCATTTCAAAGTGACATCGGAGATGATTGCCCAATAATATGAATAAGATTAAGAGGTCAGTAGGGAAGCTGAATGATAAATTCAGTTCCTGTACCGACTTTGCTGTTGACTTTTATGTCTCCGTTATATAAATTAATTATGTGTTTTACAATTGAAAGCCCTAAACCGGTACCACCCATGTCTCTGGATCTCCCTTTATCAACTCTGTAAAACCGTTCAAATATTCTTGGCAGGTGTTCAGCGGGAATACCTATCCCAGTGTCTTTAACGGAGATTACAACTTTCCCTCCAACTCTGTGTGCATCAACTGTAACTGAGCCGTTTGGAACATTGTATTTAACTGCATTATCAACCAGATTTAATATAAGCTGTTTCATTCTGTTTCGATTAGCGTTAATATATATTTTTTCAGGTATATTGTTTTGTAATAGTATATTTTTTTCATTTGCAATATTTTGCATAATCCCAAAGACCTCGTCAATTATAGGGTTAAGACTAATGTTTTCTAAATCAGTATCACTTAATTTTGTTTCAATCTCGGACAATGACAGAATATCGTTGATCAACTCATGCAGCCGTTCGGCTTCAATATCAATAATATCCAGAAATCTTACAGATACATCAGGTTTATTGATAGCACCGCTTTTAAGCGTTTCGACAAACCCTCTTATCGAAGTAATTGGGGTTTTTAGTTCGTGGGTTACATTAGAGACAAACTCTGTCCTTAGATGTTCAAGTTTCCTCACTTTCGTAATATCCTGAATAGATATAATCCACCTTGAATTTTTGATTATTCCATCTTTAGGGCTTATAGGTGCAGTTTTTACAAGAAGAATTTTATCATCTACTAAGATTTCCGCCTCAAGAGGTTTGTTTTGTTCCATAGAGTCTTTTAACAGGAGATTAACCCGGTTATTTCTTATATGTTCTGAAATGTAACCTCCGGTGACATTTGAATTTTTATCGATATTAAAAGCATTAAAAGCAGCAGGGTTAATCAGAAGAATTTTATTATCCTTATCAACTGCAACTATACCATTGGTTATACTTTCAACAATTGATAAAACTTCGATTTTTTTGCTATTCAAATCAGAGATTGTTTTATCCAGTTTTGATGCCATTTCATTAAACTGAAGAGCAAGTTGGCCTACTTCATCATTTGTTGCCAAGGCTATCCTCTTAGAATAATTCCCGTTAGATATTTCATTTGAAGCATTAATTATATCATTAAGCGGACGAATTACCGATTCTGCTATTTTAGAAGAAACAATTACAGTAAGAATTAATGCTGAAATAATTATGAGAATGGAATAAAACCAAGTCATCCTGTTGATTATGTTTAACTGAACCAGTGGAACAGAGATTCTGACTATGACACCTAATTCTTCCACCGGAATTGCCATATATAATAAATCTGATTTAAGTGTTTTGCTGCTGCGTATATCTTTACCAATAACTCCTGTCAGAGCCTTTTGAACCTCTTTTCGGGCAGAATGATTCTCCATTATAGTATAATCAGCTTCAGAATCACCCAAGACATTTCCTTTATTGTCTATGAAAGTCACTCTGAGATTATTGTCCGGGTAGCTGGTGTTATGATTGTGGTAGTCTGCAAAGTTTTTTGCAAGAGAGTTATAATTGGTTTTAGAGGGTATCACAGAATCCAACAAGTGGTACTGTATTGAAAGTCCAATACTTTGCAGCTTATTTTCAACTTCTTCTTTATAAAATTTCTTCGAAATCTGTGATGTAAAAATGACAGTACAGGTTATGACAATTACAATCAAAATCAAATAATATTTGATGATTTTCTTCTTCATATCTGTACCCTGTCCCCTTTATCGCTGAAACGGTAACCTATACCTCTGACGGTTTTTATGTATACCGGATTATTATCATCATCCTCAATTTTTTGTCTTAAGTATCTTATGTGAACATCAACTGTCCGTGTTTCACCATAATAGTCAAAGCCCCATACTTTTTCAAGAAGTGACTCACGGGACATTACTATTCCTTTATTCAAAACAAGAAGTTTTAGCAGTTCAAATTCTTTGTAGGTCATTTCCAATAACTTTTTGTCTTTGTAGACTTCATGTCTTGCAATATCCATTGTTATTTTGCCCACTTTAATTGTTTCCGGGTTTTCATTGGACGAATCAGTCTGCCTTCTGAATACCACTTTTATTCTTGTGACAAATTCCCTGATGCTGAAGGGCTTTGTAATATAATCTTCAGCACCAAGTTCAAGGCCTAAAATCTTGTCAAATTCATCGCTTTTTGCAGTTAACATAATTATGGGTATTTTTTTTGTTGCAGAGTTTTCTTTAATCCTCCTGCAAATTTCAATACCATCAATACCCGGAAGCATTATATCTAAAACAAACAAATCCGGTTTCCGGTTCTCGTATTCATTGAGCATAACTTCGCCATTATCGAAACATTTTACTTCATATCCGTTTTCCATCAGGTTGAATTTTATTAATTCCTGAATATGTTTTTCGTCCTCAACAACATAAATCAGTTTTTTTGTCATATACTCACCATCCTGTTTTCCGCTACTAATAAGCCTGTAATCTTTATCTCTATGGCACTTCAAACTTCACTCACTACTTATTTCAATGAAGAGTCATTTTCTTCGTCATGGTGATAATCTCTAGCCAGATGGTCATGTTCACCTGTGACATTATATACGACCCACTCACCGATATTTGTAGCGTGGTCAGCCATTCGTTCAAGATACTTTGCAATCAGAATAAAATCTATAGCCTGTTCGACCGATTCCGGATCATTCTTAATAATGTTGATAAGCTCTAAGGTTATTTTCATAAATAAATCATCAACATCGTCATCGCTTTTGCAAACAAACTTTGCAAGTTCAATATCCTGTTTAATATATGCATCTATTGACTTGTTTACCATATTTTTAGCAAGTTCAGCCATTCTTGGTATATCGATTAACGGCTTAATATATTTTTCATTGGCCATTCGTAGGGTGATTTCGGCAATATCTGCTGAATGGTCTGCGATTCTTTCCATATCAGTAATAATTTTCAAGGCGGCGCTTATAGTTCTTAAATCTTTGGCTAAAGGCTGTTGACGGGCGATAAGGTTCAGGCAGCGCCTTTCTATTTTTTTCTCGAGTTCATCTATGACATCATCATTCATAAATATTTTTCTTGCAAGTTCTACATCTTGCTTTTTTAAAGCAATTATAGTGTTTTCTATGGACTCTTCTACCAGACTGCCCATCGATACCATATCCATATGCAATTCTTCAAGTTCTCTATCAAAAAAACTTCTGGTCATAAATATTTCCATCTCCTTAAAATGTATTAAGAACTGTATGGGAATTTATTTGTGAAGCAGCTTTTCGCTAGTTTAACCGAACCGACCTGTAATATAATCTTCAGTCCTTTTTTCTGCCGGATTGCTGAAAATTTTCTCTGTGGTATCGTATTCCACAATTTCTCCAAGAAGAAAGAAGGCTGTTCTATCGGATATTCGAGCCGCTTGCTGCATGTTATGTGTAACTATAATAATGGTGTATTTATTTTTCAATTCTTCAACCAGATCTTCAATTTTCAAGGTTGAAAGCGGATCAAGAGCGGAAGTGGGTTCATCCATTAAAACCACTTCAGGTTCCACCGCCAAAACTCTTGCAATGCAAAGCCTCTGTTGCTGACCACCAGAAAGTCCTAAGGCACTTTGTTTCAAACGATCCTTTACTTCATCCCAAAGAGCTGCACCCTTTAAACTTTTTTCAACAATCTCATCAAGCCTTGGTTTAGACTTAATGCCGTGTATTTTTGGTCCGTACGTAATGTTATCGTATATTGTCATGGGAAACGGATTGGGTTTTTGAAATACCATGCCTACACGCTTTCTTAATTCAACTATATCATATTCCTTGTATACGTTCAAACCATCAAAGTAAACATCACCGGTTATTTTTACACTTGAGACAAGATCGTTCATCCTGTTCAAGGACTTTAAAAAGGTTGACTTTCCGCAGCCGGAAGGACCTATCAAGGCAGTAACCTGTCTTTCGTGTATATCTATGTTTATGTTTTTGAGTGCCTGACTGTTTCCATAAAACAGGTTCAGGTGATTTGTGTATATCTTTGTTTTATTAAACTCTTCTTCTTGCTCTGTTAACTTATTTGTAGTTTTCAAATTCAGCACCCCCAATAACTGCTTAAGTTCCAACAGTAGATTTTTTTATTTTTTTTGCAATCATATTGGTAATAGAGTTTATTACTGCAACTGTAATTATAAGAATTGTTGCAGTTGAAAAAGCTTCTTCAAAAGAAAGGCCTTCTTTTGCAAGCATATACAAATGAACAGATAAAGTTCTGCCTGAATCCATAATGCTCCGGGGAAATCTTGTAACCATACCGGCAGTAAGGTATACAGCTGCAGTTTCACCGACGATTCTGCCTATACTAAGTATTACTGAGTTTAAAATACCGGAAATTGCACTTGGCAATACAACTTTCATAATAGTTTGAAGCTTGGTTGCACCTAAAGCAAGACTTCCTTCCCTGTAAGACACAGGTACTGTTTTCAGTGCTTCTTCCGTCGTACGGATTATTGTTGGAAGTACCATAATACTTAAAGTTAATGCTCCTGCCAGAATTGAAAAGCCAAGCTTTAAAAAGGTCACAAAGAATATAAATCCAAAGAGACCATAAATTATCGATGGGATTCCCTGCAGGGTTTCTGTTGCAAAGCGAATCAGCATGAGAATTTTACCTGGTTTTGAATATTCTACAAGGTATATTGCAGAAAATATACCAATGGGTGTTGATATGATTAAAGACAACAAAACAATATATATTGTATTTATTATCATCGGTAAAATTCCGTGACTATCTCCTTTATATTCTGAAAAAATAAAATCCAGGCTTAAGTGGCTAAATCCGTTTATCAGGATATATATAAGGATCCAGGCTAATGTTCCTACAGTAATAAAACCACATAGCCATATGAGCAATTTTAAAAGTGTATCCCTTACCTTTCTTAGCTTCAATTAATTTCACCTGCCTTGCGGATAAAAACATTTAAAATAATATTGAGTATCATTATAAATACAAATAGCACAACTCCTGTAGCAAATAGTGACTCCCTATGGAGACCTTGTGCGTAACCCATTTCAATTGCGATGTTGGAAGTAAGGGTTCTGGCACGCTCAATGAGTGAATTAGGTATTAGCGGTGTGTTTCCGATAACGAGGATTACTGCCATTGTTTCTCCAATTGCTCTACCCATACCAAGTACGATTGCTGCGAAGATTCCAGATTTTGCAGCAGGTAGAATAACTTTAAAAATTGTTTCGATATGGGATGCCCCCAGAGCCAGAGAACCTTCTTTATATTCTTTAGGCACTGCCCTGATTGAGGTTTCAGATATGCTTACTATTGTGGGAAGTATCATTATACTTAGAATAATAATTGCTGCCAGCAAACTGTTGCCACCTCCGCCAAGATATCTGTCAATTAGAGGCACTACAACAATAAGACCGAAAAAGCCATAAACAACGGATGGTATTCCCGCTAAAAGCTCAACAGCAGGCCTGATTATGCCTGAAAGCTTTTTGGGAGAAATTTCAGCAAGAAGAACCGCTGTCATTAATCCAACGGAAACACCGATGAGAGTTGCTCCGGCAGTAACGTACAAAGATGATACTATCATTGGTAGTATACCGAATTTGCCTTCAAGGGGTTTCCATACCATACCGAGAATAATGTCCATAAAACCGACTTTAAAAAAAATCGAAGTCCCATTAGCAAAAATAAAGACGCTTATGGTAATTAGAGAAAGTATGGAAATCAGAGAACATATCAAAAATGTTTTTTCTGTTATCTTTTCCAGAAATGACTTGCAATTTTTGTTTTTACCATTATTATTTTTATCAGTATGCATTCCTGCCTGTGTCATATTGCTATCCGAGTGTTCCGTTATTTTGTTTGATGTCACCAATACATCACCTACCAATCTAGTGCCTTTGAGCCTGGCTGATTTCCAGTGTCAATGACACTTGTGTTTTTTAAAATGAAATTGCCCCCTGATCTTTGACTGGCAGCAGGGAAGAAGGGGAGAATATTTTATTGTGTTTTGGCTTATTTAACCGGAATATATTCTTCCGATACTATTTTCTGTCCTTCATCGCTGATAATGAAATCCAGAAACTCTTTTGCTTCGTTTTTTATGTCATTCTTACTTACCATTAAAAACGGTCTGGAAATATTGTATTTCTGTGCTAATACATTATCTTCAGTGGCATCTATCCCATCAAGTTTCAGCTTTTTAACCTTGGTTTCGTCTACCATTCCGATAGACATATACCCGATTGCATTGTCTTTTCCGGCTACATTTGCCATGACAGATCCGGTTCCATCAGCAATAAGAGCGTTATCCAGCAATAAGGATATGGAGTTTTCATTTTCCTTTTTCTCAAGTTTTATAAGTTCTTCAAAAGCTCCACGCGTTCCAGAACCTGCTTCACGGCTCACAACAATAATTTCTTTATCATCACCGCCAAGTTCATTCCAGTTTTTGATTTCGCCTTTAAATATTTTAAGTATTTGTTCCGCAGTTAAATTATCAATCTTATTATTTGGATTAATTATAACAGCTATACCATCTAGTGCAATTACTGTTTCCGTCAGGTTCCATGCTTTTTCTTCCTCTTTAAGGTTCCTGGATGATATGCCGATATCACAAGTACCATCATATACCGCCTTAATTCCGGCTGTTGAACCTACACCTTGAACTTCAATGTTCACTTGCGGATTGTTTGCATTGTATTCATCGGCCAGCGTTTGTGCTAATGGTTGTACCGATGTTGAGCCTACTATGGACACCTTTGAGCTGCTTTGGTTATTGCCGGAACATCCGGTAAGAAACAGTGCAGCGCATAGCAGTATTATAGTTCGTTTAGCTAAGAAACTTCTTTTTATAATACTAATCATAATTTCACTCCCTAATTTTTTATTTTTGCTTATTATTGCTTATTATTGTTAAGCTATTACGTTTTTATAATAATTAAGTGAGGTTAATAGAAAATTAAGGTGTTGTTAAATCTATGTTAAGGAATGGATGAAATACTATTTTGCATTATATTGGACGCATTTTAAGTAATTGCATTAATAATTCGGGATCAATGAATCAAGGTATATGATTTAGCGAAAATTCTGGATTAATAATGTAAAATGTATTTAGCGAAAAACAAAGGTCATGAACCTTAAAAGGGGCTGTTGCAATAGCGATTAGAAATCGCAGTGCAATGCCCCTTTTCTATTATGAAAGTAACACATTAAACTCTAAAATATTACTTTTCTTTTTCTTGATTTAAAAAAGGGTGTACTAAATAAAGGTCACCAATTCGTGTCCTTTCCCTCGAATATCCTTTTCGAATTACGCTGTTTTTAATGGATGTAAATAAGTGGAACATCGTTCTGACTGAATTTTGTTGTGCAATTTGTTTACATTATGCGCCAACCCTAGAAGAATACATTCTGCCAAAATATTCTTTTTCCCCTTACATAAAAAGCGCCTAAATCCCATGTCTTGTTTTATTTCCCCAAAAGCACCTTCAGCCTGAATGCTACGATTCATCCTGAGTTCGGTTCCTTCGTCACTGAGGATTCTTTCCAATGCCGCCTCTCGTTTTTTCTGAAAGAGCTTTGAAATTTCAAGGTGCTTAGTTCGTCCCTCTAATGGTTTTTTACTGGTTCCATTAATGCACTTTGATTTAAGCTGGCACTCACTACAATCTTCGCATGTATAACAGGTTTTCTCACTTTTATACCCAGTTTTACTTTTGCTAAACTTCATCCCTGTTACTACAAGCTTTTTTCCATTGCTACATATGTAAAAGTCGTTTTCTTTATCATAACTCATATTTTCCTTCCTGCTGATATCAGTTTTATGTTTCCGTGTCTTGCTAATTTCATAATTGGAAGGTTTAATGAATGCAAGTTGATTATTCTCATCAAGATAAACGTAGTTTTCCTCACTTTCATATCCTGAGTCGGCAACTATATTTTTGTAAGTATACTTTAAATTACTCTTCATGCTGTCTAAGAATGGTATTAGTGTAGTTGTATCTGTAGGCTGTGAGCCAGCACTTATCCATACTACATATTCGGCATCTACTCCAAACTGAATGTTGTAGCCAGGCTTTAATTGCCCATTCTTCATGGCGTCTTCTTTCATTCTCATGAAGGTTGCATCAGTATCTGTCTTTGAAAAGCTATTTCTTTCCCCCATGATATGTAAATGCTTATTATATTTCTTAAGTCTTGATATGTATTCGTCCAGTTGTTCCAATGTTTTTTGGAGTAGAGATTTTCTTTTTCCTATACCATAGACAAATTCAATACTTTCATCCTTTTTTATTTTGCATAGTTTACGCCTGAGCTTTTTTAGATGATACATTTTAATTTTATCACTATATGCAATTTTTAATTCATAATCCTCCTCAGCCTTCTTAAAAAATGCCGGAATCTTATCCATTAGTTTTTGCTGATTTTTAGTAACAGAACCTCTCCACACAAACGTATACTTATTTGAAGCAGCTTCAATTTTTGTCCCATCAACAAAGAGGTTCTTCATTGAAATTTCTCCGTTTTCAGCAAGTATTTCAGTAAATTGTGCCATAAGATTTTCTGAAACAGGCACAAAATGAAGGCTTCTGAATCTTGCTATTGTAGTATAATCTGGGGCAGGTGAGCCTTCAAGAAGGTACATAAAGTTGATATCCCTCTTACAAGCACTTTCGATTCGCCGTGTAGAGTAACAACTATTCATATATGCATAGAGTATGACCTTCAGCATCTGTGTTGGGGTTGCTTGTTTTTTCCTTATACGGGAATAGGTCTTATATAATTCTGACAAATCCATCTCCTCTACGATTTGACCCAGCAACCTTACAGAATCATCATCAGGTATCATGTATTCAATATTTAACGGTAATTTTAATTGATAGAAATCACCGCGGGTGGTATAATCTTTATGTGTTAAATTTTTTATTAGCATAAAGATATTTTACACCAAAATCCGGACTTTTCGAAGTTCGGAATTTGTTTTTTAGATACAAAAGAGCTGTTACACTAAATTTATTAGTGCAACAGCCCCTTTTAAGTGAAATTGAAATATAATAGTGCTACATAACAGAAATTATTTCTAAACCATGCGGGCGTATGCAGGGGAAGTACATTTTCAACATTATGAAAGACTGGAAATTAGATGTTAAAAAGCACCAGGTCAGAACTATTTTGATGAATTGCCGGTTAATTTCTTTTTTGAAAACTCCGGGGCTTCCCTGATTGCACCGCCAAGTACTTTAAACGCTTTGTGCAGCATTTTGCTGGATTCTTCAGATAATTTCAAAGATTTGTCACCGACATCATTCCAGCCTTTAATTGATAAATCATCCGGTGGCAACTCCAATTGCTCCCAATTGGCAAATAAGCGTCCCCAATCGGAATTCAAGATTTCCTTAACCCTGTTGTAGTGACTTGGATACCAGTAAAAGTCGTGGTAAAGAACACTAGCAATGTAAGACCATGGAGCTAATATCGTCTTTAAAGACCACTCCATAGGCTTTTTTAGTGGTCCCCAATATATCAGGTGCTGTCCCTTGCTTGCTAAAGTCATTTTCTCAAAGGGACCGACAAAATTCCACTTTTCATCTAAAGCATCAAGATCACCAACTATTTCAATTTCTTTCACATCTCCACAGCCAAGGCCTAAATCATGGGCAAGGCGAATAAATTTACAATCTTTCAGAGGGTCAAACCCCATTAACTTTGCGGCAACGGCGTCGATTGCCACCTGGTCAGCCGATGCCAGAGTGACATTTTTAACATGGGGAATCATGCAACGAGGTCCCGGGCCGTCTCCGGCAAAGGTTCCATCCATAACAGCAAAAACGCCTCTGTGAATCTTTTTTTGTATCATTAGCAGGTCGACTAAAGTTTCATGGATAACCGGATGAGTCCAGTGCCTGCGTTCATTCAAAAGGCCTCCGAAAGCATTCTTCATTGCACCGGTAGTAGTAGTGAAAACATGAGTTTTTACTGTAGGAAGATGTATTATATTTTCACCGATAAATCTTTTGGGTATTGAAAAACCCTTTGGATAAACCTCGTTCAGGCAAAGAAACTTCTTTGTAAGGTCACCTACTGCTTCTCTTATATCAATCCATTCTTCACCTTCATACAGGTGTATATTTCTAAGGCCGTGTGACTGTATTACATTGACCTGCTTGTTTTCTCTTTCTCCTAAATGTGAATCAATTACCACTGTTCTGTTGTGGCAGCCATGAACCAGGTCTTTATTATAGCCATCCTGCTTCATCGCACGAATAACGCCTTCGAGCTGCCACGGTGTGGTTGAACTTCCGGGGTAGAAGAAATGCCAGCTTATATTAATTTTTAGGGCAGTATCAGCTGCTTTGTCGATATAGTCCTGATAGTCTGCCAGATTCATCAGTCTATGGTAGTCCTCAATAACTGTTGAGGGCTTTGTTTTTATTATTGCAACTTTTGATTTTTTCATCTGTTATTCCTTTCATCTCGTTATTCTAAAACAATATATATTATATCATGTTGCATCGTTAGCTGCAATTAATGTAATAATGCCCATTATAGTATATCCTTTAATACACTCGTACATGTAAATACAGTAGTATATGTAGAATGAAAAAACTCCTGCAGATCCCTGGGCGTTTATCTGGCCTTAAGAATTTGCGGGAGTTTAGAATTTAAGAGTTTCCGGCATTCTCTATAAAGAGGGAGGCCGGGAGTCCTGATTTTATTTAATCCTCAAGATACGTTTGAACTGTATAACTCGACATGTTAAAGCCGGAACTGGATGCAATATCTGAAGGAGTTTTCCCTTTAACTGCAATATAGTATTTTCCGGTATCAAGGTCGCAAGAAAGCTTTTGGACAACTGCATCAACTTCAGTAGCCTCTACACTTGCTGATATTACATTACCATCCTTGTCTAGCAGGGTCATGCTCAAATTGGAAGTGCTTGAACCTGAATACATATCATCATAGCTTAACGCATAAATAGATATTTTGCCGGGCTTATACAGTGTAAAAGTATAATAGTCTATGTCATCACTATCAATAAAACTCCCTTCCAGATATTGATTTGGTATGATTTCATTTGCAGTATTCATATCATTATTAGGTTCAAATTCCTCAGCGGAACTTTCGTAAAGGCTCAGGCTGTCTATCGGGATAACACAGGATGAGGCAAATAACTTTTTCACACTGTTAATGGGTACGGCAAAGTTTATATTTTGAGAATCAAGAATAGTCATGCTTGTTATCCCTATAACAGCCCCATAGGAGTTGAAAAGAGGTCCGCCACTGCTACCAGGAGATATTGAAGCACTTGTCTGAATATAGTCTATTCCGAACATGTTTCGGATTCCGCTAATAATACCTGTAGTGACTGTGTTTTGGAATTCCAATGGGTTACCGATAGCCACTACATCTTCAGCAAGTTCGATCTTGTCAGAATCACCTAATAAGACCACAGGCAGGTTAGTGGCTTCCTTAAGCTTTAATATGGCAATATCTTTTAAAATGCTATAGTTGAGGATGTAATCCACATCAAAGTTTTCATTGTTATTTATGGTGCAGGTTATAGATGATGCACCCGAAATTACATGATAATTTGTTACAATAATTCCATCGCTCTTAATATTGAATCCACTTCCGGAGGCCAGTTGCTTTCCATCTTCGTCAAAGGTTTTTATATATGCAACAGCATCCTTGTTCTTCGCAATATCCTTTGTACTCAAAACGGTTGTTCCGACAGTTGTGGCAGAAAGTGTAATGGGAGCTTGAGGGTATGTTTGGTTTTTGGAGACAGATACGGGTATATCCGTCAAGGGAGCATCAGTGTCAAGTCTCTGCTTAACAGAGCTATCAGTGTTTATTCTGTATTCCTTTCCGCTTTCAGTTAGATATTCGGTATAATAGGCCCAATTGTCAATTAGTTGGAACTCTCCAGCGATTCTGCTACCAATAGTTTTTCTGCTACTAAGATCGTCTTTTATTTTGTAGAGGTTCTCAAGCTCGCTAGTATAGTAAAGCCAACCGTCAGAATGGTTAATACTATCGATTGAACCACCTGCAATCAATTCTTCGTTTTCTCCGTTAATATCAACTTTATAAATACCTGGATCAAAACCGTCACTGATAAAATATAACCAGTTGCCGTCTTTAATTATTCTCAATTTTGAACCGTATACATAGGATAGTTCTTTTAGATCCGATCCGTTTGTTCTCATTTTCCAAAGTGTATCGGAGCTCACTTTTTGAAAGTATATCCAACCGTCATCGACAATCATGTACTTCATTTGAACATCACTTATTTTGGATTTGCCTTTGCCGTCCAATCTGATTTTATAAGGCTTGTACCCACTGTTTGCATCTATGTAATATATCCAATCACCAACAACGTTAACAAAATCTACAATGCTGGTAGAAAGCTTTGAAACTGAACTTCCGTCCAGTTTCATTTTATGAAGTCTTAATCTGTCGTTTTCAGGAAGATAAGTAGAAGAAGAATAATATATCCAATCACCAACAATATTAAGATAATTGGCAGAATCTTTGCTTATTTGAACTTTTTCAGAACCGTCTTTTTTTATCTTCCAGAGACCGTTTTTATACATGGAAGTATAAACCCAATCATCTTTTTCACATACGAAACCGCCATTAGATATATTTCCTGATGTGTTTCCATGTATTTCACTACTGTTATCAAGCGAAATGGTAACAGTTCTGGTATTATTGTTCCAATCAACTTCTGCTCCTAGAGATTCGCTGATAAATCTGAGAGGAACAAAGGTTTTATCATTGATTATTTTGGAGGGTACTTCCAGTTGCATGGATTCGCCGTTTAAATAGGCTGTTTTATCTCCTATTTTCAGGTTGATAACAGTGTCACTCTTTAGAGCGGTTACTGTTTTTGTATTACCATCCCACTCTATGTAAGCATCCAGACTTTCAAAAATATCTCTCATTGGAACAAGAGTACGCCCTGATTCAATAACAGGGGGTAATGAAAGTGTAAGAGGTTCTCCTCTTACGATAACTTGTATTCCAGATGAGGCTTCGGCAACTTGGAAATTAAATAGATTTGTTACCAGTAACAAAATTAGAATAAAGGAAATATTAATTTTTTTCATGTGTCACCTCTAAAAAATTTGTAAAAAAAAGCATTAATTATATTTTATCACACTTATCTGCTGCATACCAGTGTCTCATACAGAAATTATTTGTAGAGAATTGGAGAATAGGGGAATTGGAACATGGAAAACGCTAAAATACAATTTAATTATAAGTTGCAGGATGTTAGTGGTCTGAATAGCTTGAGTATGAATGCACTTATTTGTATTAAAAAAGCCGGAAATCCGGCTTTTAATGCTATAATGTAGTAGTAGATGTATATTCAACTTTTATTGTATCGTCTTTTTGTCTGACTAATTTGGCTTTATTTCCTTTTCCATCTTCAATATTGAGCTTCTCCAGTTTGCAATCGATGAAGAAGTTTACTACGGTAGTTTCTACAAAACCTGCCCAATTTTGCTTTCTCTCAAGAGCATTTTCATCTTTTGTTGCTTCAATAAGAGCATCAATATTGTTTACTTTATCCTTTGTAGCCATCATTTTTCCACCTTTCCCACGACTAATTAAATTAATTTAAAAGCATTTTATATAATAACACTTTTACTAAGTTTATGGAAGATGGAAAAATTATTTCCTGTTGTCAGCGGTAAAATACATCTTGATTAGCTGGAGAACCGCAATATATACAAACGTCCGCACCTTTTTCAAGGGTCTTGTTGCAGTAACTGCATTTTGCCGGAGGTAGCAAAACTCTGCCATCTTCCCTGCCGTCCTTTAAATCGATAATCTTGAGCTTTTCAATTAATTTTTCGTCGGTATAATTGTGTTCTTCCTTAAGAATTTCCCAAAGTGCCTCTGTTATAAGCATTAATCTTTCATAATGATTTCTTGATAACTGATTTTCCGCACTTGTTGCTTTTTCCAGGGCGTGCATTATTCCACTCATTTTTTTCCTCCCCTTTTATAAACAATATAAACAATATAAACCATTATATTTCTAATTAACACGGAAATCAAGAACTGTACTTGGTTAATTTCATTTACTGTTACTGTTCAGAGGTGACCTTGAACTAAAAAAGCCGATGGTGTAGACTGATTTCAGCCAAAGCCATCGGTTTTATCTTATCCAAAGATTCTGGATACTCTGTCGAATACATTTTGTTCTTCATTTCTGCGCATCATAATCAGCATGCTCATGCATTCGCAGAGATAACCGATACTCGCTTGACTCCGGAATGACACGGCCTGTACCTGTTTTCGTTTATAGCCTCTCAGAAGCCTTTCAGCTTCATTATTGGTTGTGGGAATCCTGTAATTGTGCAGAAAAAGCAAATGATTGGAAATATACTTTTCCATTCGCAAGTACAGGTTGTACCCTTCTTTGTAATATTTGTTTGGTGGGATGTATTCGTATTCTTCCTTTGCCTGGTGGAGTATTTCTTTGTACCGGCTTTCGAATTCCGCAATTTTTTCCTCACTGCAGTTTGTTTCAGGTGGAAAATTCTTTCGATAATGAATCATTTTCTGTATTAGTGAATGCATCTGTTTATTCCAGGTGCGGTCAGACTCATTACTCATGCTGTTTTTGAGATAACGTAAGACATGTGCAAGACACTCCTGATGTTCGCTGCCATAGTTGAAAAAGGTGCTTTCATGATCATGAACCAGAGTGCCTTGGTAATCTTCGACTACAGTCCCTTTCACTCCTTCGTGCCCTTTTTTCTCACGGGCAAAATACATGGCTTTCCCATCTGGTGTTGCACATATAAATACATATGCACTTTTTCCATTCACCTTTGCATTGGTGCAATCGGTATGCATGATTGGAGACAGCAGCATATCAGCAAACATTGTTTTTCTTTCCTGCTCAGATTTTTTAGCAAACTCTTTGCTGAGCTTATTTATCATGCCTTTTGATATGTTTAGCTGTCCACCTGTAAGATCAGACAAAAATTTTCTGCTTTTATCAATAGAAGTACAGCATTCATTGTTCAGCAGGAACAAAAAAGCTTTGATACTTCCATCATAATTCACGTCATCCACAACTCCGTCAGGGAATGTTGCGTGTATCCGCTCACCCGTTTTGGCATTGTAATAAACATCAGCACGATATTCTGTTACATCAAGCATCATACGAATCCCAACGAGTTGTTTCACAATGGTTTTTGATGTTTTCTTAAAGTCCGAATCATCGAGAACTTTCTGTGGAGCAGGTAGCAAGACTGGCTCTGATGTGGGAACCTGTTTTTTCCTGCAATGTCCATGGTGCCCAGGCTGACCGTCCGGCTTTTTCCCTGTCTTTTCTCGGCTGTTTGCGATTTTCTTGTTCTTGGTTGATTTTGAAGAAGGAAGGGAAGAATTCTCATAGTCTCGGTTATTTTGTGCTCTTAATTTCAGATTCTTCCCTTTTTTCTTCTTCCAGTTCTGTTCCTAAGTCATACATTCTATGTCGCTGTTCTGTTATTGTATTTCGTAAATCATCTAACTGTCGCTCCGCGTTTAATGCTCTCTTTTCCAGCTGTTTATTTAACTTTTAGCAAAGGCTCAGTTTGCGTTCGAATTCTTTCTGGAGTTCTTCAAAAATTTCAAACCACTGATTGCGAACCGTGATAGTTTCACTATAGGCAATTGAGAGTTCTTCCCTTAATCTCTTGATTATACGCTCTAAATGCCGGAGTTCTTTCAGGTATTCTTCCTGCATTTTGATATACTTTTCGCCAGACTTAAAAGCCATCACTTCTGCGGTGGCTGCTTTTAGACGATATTCAAGAGTAGTGGTGTATTCAAATGAACTATTCATGCCCGTAGCCTTTCTGTTACGCTTCTAAAATTTTTTTCATTAGTTTTGTTAATTCTGACACCTGATCTTCCAGTGTATTTATCAGGATTTTCTGTTCCTTGATAATTTCCTGTTGTAATTTATTTTCTGTTTCAAGACCTGCAATTACTTTATCTCGAATATCGAAATTATTATCAAACTTTTGGGTCATAAATCGTCCTCTCTTTCGGAGAAAAGTATATCACAAATCCTTGCAATATTCGAATTTGCGGTTGTCTCAGTACTGGCAATTTGACGGTGGATAACTATTTCTATACATGACTAAAATATGAAAAAAGTGTATAAAACCATCAAATATTAGGGTAAATAGACCTTTTATTTGAGATTTATACCCTAAAATAATCTAAGATTGCGCATAAATAAAAGAAGTGGTAGTTCTAGAAATTAATAATGTACACTTTTTATATTATTGAAGGGGGTTGTAATTGTGAGATTCAAGGAAAAACAAGAGGAATTTATTTGCCCTAAAACCGGGAAAGTAATAAGAAAAAAGAGTAATAAAACGTGGAAGAAATGGTTAATTCCCTTTACAGGATTTATAGCTTTTGTGTGGTTTTTGATCCGTGTAATTCCAAAACCGAGCAGAGCCAGCTACCCATGCCAGAGAGCATCAGCGCCATTAGCGGCAGGTTTTGTTGTGTGGTTGACCGGAATCTTTGGTAGTGCGGCACTTTTTCGTAAATCCGGGAAATTTCTTCGTCAGTACAGGTATATTACCGGGGTTTTTTTGTTGATTGCCGCAGTAATTTTATCAGGAGTTACATTTGTAAACTATTTTGACAAAGATGTTTCTGCTGTGACAGCAGATGCCTATACTCCTCAAACAGCAAATGCGCCGATTGGAGTTGCTAAGGGCATTATGCCCGGACGTGTTTCATGGGTACATGATCGCAGCGCAACAAAATGGGATGGTAGCTCAAATTACTGGTATTCGGATAGTAATACCGACCAGACCGTTGTAAATAGAATGTTTGATAATGTTGTTTGCTCGGTAGCAAATCAAAATAATGTCAGTTCTGCATGGGATGCTTTATTTAAGTACTTTAACAACAACAATGGAAATGGAAATAAAGGTTATACTCCGGGAGAAAAGATCGCCATAAAGGTAAATCTGAATAACAAATATTCCGGAAATATGATTGATGCATCTCCACATATGGTTTACGCTGTTTTAAATCATCTTGTTAATGTTGTAGGTGTGAAACAATCAGATATTACAGTATTTGATTCCTCAAGAACAAACATTGAACCCATAAGGTCCAGATGTAGAGGCTCATTTCCGAATGTAATTTATAATGATACATCTCTAAGAGAGAACAGCATAACGTATTCAAAATCGATCACAAGCTCAAACTCCAGAAAACTTGGAACTCCTGCTGTTAATGCCAAATACTTGATTAATATGGCAATTCTAAAAAGGCATGGTATGCCAAAAGATAACTGGATTGAATCAAATGGAAATACTGCTATAACGCTTTGTGGAAAAAATCTTGTCGGAACTACAGGAGATATCAAGTCATTACATAATGATTTGCGAGATTGGAATGATTCCGGTGCCAGCTATAACCCAATAGTTGATCTAATGGGTAGTAAAAATCTTGGTGGCAAAACTGTGCTTTACATAGTGGATGGATTGTATTCCGGTAACTTATGGAACAGCAAACCGCAAAAATGGTCAGGGGCACCATTTAACAACCATTGGCCATCAAGTATATTTGTATCTCAGGATCCGGTGGCTATTGATTCTGTTGGACTTGATTTTATGAGATCACAATGGACACTTATGAAAAATGCTGATAATTACCTCCATGAAGCTGCTCAAATAGATGCTCCGCCTTCTGGAACAACATATAAGCCTGATGGTGTGAAGTTGAAAAGCCTTGGAGTTCATGAACATTGGAACAATGCTAATGATAAAAAATATTCAAGAAATCTTGGTACAGGAAATGGCATCGAGCTTGTACCGGTTTCAAATTCTGCGACAACACCTATGGTGAGCCCAACCCCAAAATCAACACCAACAGCCACTATAAGCACAGTTATTTATGGGGATGTAAACGGAGATAAGGCGGTCAACTCGTTAGATTTTGCTTTTATGAGGCAGTACCTGCTTGGAATTATATCAGTATTTCCTGGTGAATCAGGATACAAGGCCGCTGATGTAGATGGAAACGGAACATTTAATGCTATAGATTATGGTTATATGAAACAGTACCTGCTTGGTATAATTGACAGATTTAAAGCTGGGTAATTTGAATCAATACAATTCTATAAGGTTATAAGATTTGCACCGGCCGTGGTGTGTGTCTTAAGTGAAGAACAATATGGAAGAAACATAAGTTTCTGAAATATTTTTCTTCGCATTTAATACATGCCCCACATTGTGTCAGGGCTAACTCATGAAGCAAAATTATTCCAATAGCAGATTTTATCTAATTTTAAAAAATTAACTGGAACAGGCCGAAAATCAAGGTTTATTCCAGTTTTTGTTTTGCTTAATAGAGTAAAATATTATATAATATGTTTAAATAAAACATAAAGAGGAATTAATAGCAAATGAAAAAATCAAGTTGCTTTATAGAGTATTTTTCAGATATTCCAGAGTATCGACAAGAGGGTAAGATTCACCACTTATTAACGGAGGTTCTCTTCATATCAGTAGCCGCAACACTTGCAAACGCAGTTTCATGGGGACAAGTTGAGGCTTTTGCTATTGCACGAGAAGAATGGCTAAGGAAGTTCCTTACATTACCTTATGGCATACCCTCACATGATACATTTGAAAGAGTTAATTAAAGTATTGATCCAGTTCAGTTTTCTAAATGCTTCGCAGCATGGACACAAGATATTGCAGAAAGATCTTCAGATACAATTATTGCTGTTGACGGGAAAACCTCTCGAGGCTCATTTGATAATCAACTTCAAAAAGGTGCTATACATATAGTAAACGCTTGGATAAGCTCAAATAGTCTTATACTCGGGCAACTTAAAACAAGTGAAAAGAGTAATGAAATAACTGCAATACCAGAATTAATTGATTTACTGTTTGTTAAAGAATGTATCATCACCCTTGACGCTATGGGGTGTCAACGTGACATAGCAGAAAAGATCATTGATAAAAAGGCCGACTATGTGCTGGCAGTAAAAGGGAATCATCCAAATCTCATGCAAGATATTGTTGATTGGTTTGATTTTGCAGAACAAAATGATTTTAAAGATTTTGAGTGTGATAACTGTAAAACTATTGATAAAGGACATGGTCGTATAGAAAAGAGAAAATACTATATAACCGAAGATATAGAATGGTTAGCTGCAAAAAGTGATTGGAAAGGTTTAAAAAGTATTGGGATGGCTATCCGTGAGAATTTTGAAAACAACAAAACAACGATAGAAAGACGATATTACATATGTAGCATTAAGGCTGATGCAAAGGTCTTTGCAAAAGCAGTTCGCAGTCATTGGGGAGTTGAAAGTACTCATTGGATTCTCGATATGGTTTTTAAGGAAGATCAAAGCCGAGAACGTAAAAACTTCGGACCCGAAAACAAATCGCTTTTGAATAAGATAGCACTTAATCTTCTTAAGCAGGATACTCAGGATAAAAAGAAGATAAGTCTTACAACCAAGCGGTACAAAGCTTCAATGGATGTAAAATATCTTGAAAATATATTGTTTAGCAAATCCATTTTATCTGATTAATCTTTATGGTATTTGGCCGAAAAGGACTGGCTGAAGACGGAATATATCCTGAAAAGGACTATTTGGTTTATTGGCTTTTTCTTGACGACTAACATACGTAAAGGCTCTGGGGATGTTTTCTTTCAGAGTACTGCAGAATACTTCCTGCCTTATATTACATATGCCGAAATGGCGTATTAAAAAAAATCCTTACGGAATTCTTGATTGGAGATAATATTCATGCGTTAGCCGTGCACATTGTGCACGGCTAACGCATGTATGTAATTATATGGAATGCAAGTTCGTAAAACAGTTA
>CAZLZR010000056.1:0-33101 GCA_964564015.1 uncultured Acetivibrio sp. | reverse complement strand
AAAAACCCTTCAAATTGGGTTTAGTGTTAAATTTATTTTCATGCGTTTACCGTGCTGGTAACTGCGGGAGGACTTGCGAGTTTATGTAAAACCATCCTTGCTATGCAGCACAGGGTAATTCCTCCGAGTTTAAATTTTGATAAGGCAAATCCAAAAATCGATTTTATTAATAGTCCGTTTTATGTTAATAATACCTTAAAACCATGGGAAACAGAAGGTTTCCCATTACGTGGAGCAATCAGTTCATTTGGTATCGGCGGAACCAACACCCATGTAATTTTGGAAGAAGCACCAAAGGTCGAGCCCTCATCTATTTCTCAAAGACCATGGCAACTGGTTGTTATGTCTGCAAAGACAGGCACGGCATTGGAAACTATGACGCAAAATCTTGCTTCATATATAAGAAAAAATCCTGATGTTAATCTTGCTGATGTTGCTTTTACACTTCAGGTTGGACGAAAGAATTTCAATCACCGAAGAATGCTTTTGTGCCGGGATACTTCCGAGCTACTTGAAAAACTTGAGAAGGGAAATGTGTTCACACGTTTTGAAAAGCCCAAAGAGCTGCCTGTTATGTTTGTATTCAACGGAGAAGAATCAGGATATGCAGGGATAGGTGCAGAGCTTTACAGAACCGAGCCATTATACAGAAGTATTGTGGATGAATGCGCTGAAGTTGTAGAAAAACTTACGGGGATAGATATGGTAAATAAGCTTTATCATCTCTCACAGGAGGGATTAAATGAAGATGGAAGGTTTAAAGAAGAAGTCACCAACAGGGCTGCTGCATTTATTACCGGTTACGCATTAGCTTCACTCTGGAGATCATGGGATATAGAGCCCGAAATGATGATCGGAGAAGGAGTTGGAGAATATGCTGCAGCGTGCACTGCCGGTGTTATGACGCTTCAGGATGCTTTGAGAATGGTGTGTTCCAGAGATGATGAACTGTTTGACACATTAAAAAACTTCACATTACAGGCACCACAAGTAACGCTTGTTTCAAGTGTTACAGGTAAAATGATGGATTCATCGGAGGCTGTAAAGCCTGAATACTGGATTAGCCAGCGTGCTGCTGTAAGGTTTATGAACGGTTTAGAGGATATTTGTAAAGACAGAGATCAGATTCTTGTTGAAATGGGACCTGGAAGCAGGAGCAGCAAGGCTGTATGGCAAGCCGTGAAGGGAAGAAAAACGACCGGTCAGGAAGCAGATGAGAGATTTGCAAAGATTGGGCCTGAGGTTATACGGTGCTTTGGAAGTGATGAATGTAGTGGAGAATATTATAACCTTATGACTGGTGTTGGACAGTTCTGGCTTGCAGGTGGCAAGGTTGACTGGAATAAGATGTATCAGGAAGAGAGACGCTGCCGTATTCCGCTGCCTACATATCCTTTTGAAAGACAAAGCTATTGGATTGAGCCCGGTCAGCGCTATCAGAGTGCAGAGCAGACCCTTAAAATAGAGAAAAATGAAGATATTACTGAGTCAGTGCTTAATGCTGATTATTCTGACGGAAATATAAATATTTCACTTAAGTTTGATTCAAAAGACGAAAACAGCAAGGAAAAATTGGAAGAGGCATTAATCTTTAAGCAGAAGCTTGAGGAATTTTGCAGGAACTATAAGGGAATCTCTTCCGGCATGTCGGTTTCTCCGTTGAACTTGAACGTATCAAGGAGTGCCGGTGGAGATCCACGACTTGAAAAAAGACCTCGTCCTCAGATGGATGAACCATATATAGAGCCAAGAAATGAAACTGAGAAAATAATAGCAGAGCGCTGGCAGGAAGTACTGGGCTATGAAAAAGTGGGAGTAAAGGACAACTTCTTTGTTTTGGGTGGACATTCACTGATTGCTGCTGCTATTGCAACAGATCTTGAAAAGGTTTTCAAAGTTCAGATACCGCTCACACAAATATTTGAAGCTTCTACCGTAGAAGAAATTGCGGAGGTAGTAGAAAATTACCGTTGGGCTCTGAAGGATGTAGCAGCTGTTGCTGAAATGGAAGAAGTTGAAAGTGGAACGATATAGGAATGAACAGAATTAATTGTAAGAAGTGTGCGGGTCACAAACAGAGGAAGTGCATTTTTTATCATTATGAGAGGCTGAAAATTTGTATTGTTAAAAGCACAAGGTTTTATAGTTACGGGAGGCGTCTATGTCAACAAATGAGTTAATTTCCTGCTTGCGGGAAGCAGGTATCAAGCTTTATCTGGATAATGGGGAATTGCGTTTTCAGGCACCTAAAGGTGCACTGACGCCTGAACTGCGTGAAAAACTTGTTGAAAATAAGTGTGAGGTTATTGCATTTTTAAGGAAGGTCAGCTTGGATAGCAGTACAATGAGACAACCGATTCTTCCGGTGCCAAGGGATGGAGGACATTTACCTGTTTCATTTTCTCAGCAGTCATTATGGTTTTTTGATCAGTGGAGTCCCAAAAATCCTGTATATAATATTCCGAACGCTGTCAGGCTGTATGGAGAATTGAATATTAACGCTATGGAAGTAGCTATTTCTACGCTGGTAAAACGCCATGAGTCTTTGAGGACTACTTTTAAAGGTATAGACGGTAAGCCGGTTCAGGTTATAGCACCTGAAAGTGAATATACTTTGGAAGTAAAAGATTTATCATACCTTCAGACAAAAGATGCTGAAATCGCACTTGAGAAGGAGCTTAATGAGGGAGCTTGGACGGCTTTTGACCTTGAGAAAGGTCCGGTATGGAGGAAAAAGCTTTTTAAAATAAATGAGAAGGAGTATGTGTTTTTTCTGGTAATACATCATATTATTTCAGATGCCTGGTCCAATATTATTTTTGTTAAAGAATTTCTAAGTCTTTATGAAGCTTTTGACAAAGGTATAACTCCAAATCTTCCTGTTATGCCGGTACAGTTTGCAGACTATGCATGCTGGCAGAGGAAATTGATGGCTGATGAGGAGGTAAGGAGGAAGCTACTGGATTACTGGAAAGAACAGCTTGCATCTCCTGTTGTGCTGGAACTTCCTACAGACTATCAGAGACCGGTTGCACAAAGCTTTTCAGGAAGAGCAGCAACACTGAGTCTGTCAAAGGATTTAAGTACAAGGTTAAAAGAGCTTTGTATAAAAGAAGATGTTACGCTTTTTATGCTTCTTCTGACGGTTTTTGAAATATTGCTCTACAGATATTCAGGACAGGAAGATATTATCATTGGCACAGTCGCAGCAAACAGGGGTCAAATTGAGAGTACAGGCCTGATTGGCTTTGTAATGAATACGCTGGCTCTAAGATGTAATCTTACGGGAAATCCAACTGCAAAAGAATTGCTCAAAAGGGTTAAGCAAACCACGCTTTGTGCATATGATTACCAGGAATTACCTTTCGATATGCTGCTGGAAGAATTGAAGCTCGAAAGGGACATAAGCCGTACTCCTTTATTTCAAGTGATGTACATTCACCAGAATGTTCAGGAGGTAGAGCTTAAAGCAAACGGCCTTAAGATTGAAGTAGAAGAAGTAGAGAACTGTGCGGCACCCTTTGATCTTAGATTGACTTCAAAGGAGACTGAGGAAGGAATTACAGCAAGACTGGATTATTGTACTGATCTATTCAAAGCCGAGACTATAGAGCGTATGTTGGCACATTTTACGAATCTTCTTGAAGCTGTGGCGAGGGATACAAGTCTTACCATAGGACAGATGCCTCTTTTGTCAAAAGAGGAATTCAGGCAAATAGTTACGGAATTTAACCAAACTACCGTTCCTTATCCGACAGACAAGCTTATTCATGAACTTTTTGAGCAACAGGTTGAAAAATCCCCCGATACCGTTGCAGTGGTTTTCGGTCAGGAACAATTGACTTATAGTGAATTAAACTGTCGTGCCAACCAACTGGCTAACTACCTTAGAAAGATGGGTGTGGGACCGGATATGCCGGTCGGAGTGTGTCTCGAACGTTCCTTGGATATGGTTGTCAGCCTTTTAGGTATATTAAAAGCTGGAGGCGCTTATGTTCCTTTTGACCCCGGGTATCCCAAAGCACGTTTTGAACATATGATACAGGATGCAAAAGTTAAGCTGATTCTTACGTGGGAAAAATTCCTTGAAAAAATCCCCGGTAGTGAAGCGGTTGTGTTATGTCTTGATAGAGAGAAGAAAGCTTTGGAGATGGAGGATGTAAAAAATCTTGTTTTAAACGTGAACGACAATAATTTAGCTTATGTAATATATACATCCGGCTCTACAGGTAAGCCGAAGGGGGCAATGAATACCCATCTCGGTATGAGAAACCACAAACAATGGATGCAGGATACTTTTAAACTGACAGAAGCAGATGCGGTACTTCAAAAAACGCCATTTAGCTTTGATGTGTCGGTCTGGGAATTCTTCTGGCCCCTTATAACCGGTGCCAGGTTGGTGGTGGCACAACCGGAGGGTCATAAGGACAGCGGTTACATCGTAAAAACTATAATGGAGCAGAAAATTTCAGTTATTCACTTTGTGCCGTCCATGCTATCGGCGTTCTTAGAACATCCGGATGTCGAGAAGTGTACAAGTCTTAAACAGGTGTTTGTAAGCGGGGAGGCTTTAACCCCACATCTTGAAAAAAGATTCCATGATCTGTTTTCAATACCGCTTCACAATGTTTACGGGCCTGCAGAATGTGCTGACGTTTCTACTTCATGGACCTGTACGGGAGATTCAAAGGAAAAAACGATGCCCATCGGAAGGCCTATCTCAAACGT
The DNA here is from genome assembly GCA_964564015.1 of uncultured Acetivibrio sp. Classification (GTDB taxonomy): domain Bacteria; phylum Bacillota; class Clostridia; order Acetivibrionales; family Acetivibrionaceae; genus Acetivibrio. The sequence continues at coordinate 28,373 of CAZLZR010000056.1, read as the reverse complement.
ACAGGTATATATACTTGACTCTTTTATGAATCCTGTGCCTGTAGGAGTTCCTGGTGAATTATGTGTGTCGGGAGCAGGAGTGGGAAGAGGATACATTAACAATCCGGAATTGACCGGAGAAAGTTTTGTCAATGTCACACTAAAACATGATGGATTCGGAGAGAAAAAGGTTTTTGTTTATAAGACCGGAGATAGGGCTTTTTGGCGTCAGGATGGTGTTGTTGAGTATATTGGAAGATCAGACTTTCAGGTAAAAATCCGGGGTTTGCGTATAGAATTGGGTGAAATTGAGGAAGTTCTACTGAAGCATGGTTTGATAAAAGATGCTATCGTGGTAGCGCAGGAGAGTGAAAACGGTAACAAATATCTTTGTGCATATATTGTTCGGCATAGTGAAATAGACGAGTATGACCTTAAGGTATATTTGAGTGAAAGTTTACCTGAGTATATGGTTCCGTCATATTTGGTGAATATGGAACAAATTCCGCTGCTGCCAAATGGAAAAGTAGATAGGAAAGCACTTCCGAAGCCTGATAGGAATGAAGGAAATAAATGTAAATATGAACCACCAAGGAATGCAACGGAGGAAAAGCTCTCAGAACTGTGGAAAAGGGTACTTGAGCTAGATAAGATTGGCATTCACGACAACTTTTTTGAATTGGGGGGCCACTCTTTACTTGCAACCATAATGGTTTCAGAAATAGTTAAGCAGTTCAAAAAAAGTATTCCCCTGCAAAATCTCTTTTTAAATCCAACAATAGCTGGGATTTCAAAACTTTTGTACGATGAGGAAGACGAAGAATGCTCGTTGCAATATGTGGAGGGAGAACTCTAGTTCCTAGAAAAGAATTAATTGTAAGAAGCGTAGGAGGAATTGCATTTTAAGATTTTGACAGTTTAGAAGCAGATAAAGGTTATTTTGAAGGAAAAATAAGAAATATTACAAACCTTATATTTGATCGGGGGGGTAGAAATATGCTAAATGAAAAAAGTAAGACTATTGATGAGAGACAGAGCATTATGGAGTTTCTATGTGAACTGGAAAATAAAAAAATCAAAGTATGGACGGAAGATGGCAAGCTTCGTTATAAAGCCCCTGTGGATGCTATAAACGATGAACTTCTCAGTGAATTGAAAGATAAAAAGAGTAAGATAATTGAATGCCTTAAAGCTCAAAATGAAGAGAAGCTGCTTTTTGAGTTTATCAGCAAGGTGGAAAAAAGAGATTACTATCCTTTGTCCTCTGCCCAAAAGAGAATGCTGCTGGTTCATAATTTCAACAAGTACAGTACGGCATACAATTTGACACATGCGGTGAAAATTGAAGGGGAGTTTGATAAAAACAGACTTGTAGATGTCATTCAAAAGCTTACAGACAGACACGATTCATTAAGAACCTATTTTAGTTTTATTGATGGAGAGCATGTACAGTGCATTTGTGATCAATTAAAATTCGAGTTGGAATATGAAGATGTGGACGAGGCTCAAATTGACCAGGTCATAAAGGAGTTTGTAAGGCCTTTCGATCTTTCCTGTGCTCCTTTGTTTCGTTACAAGCTGGTTAAAATAAAAAATCCCGGATCACAGCCTGTCCATTATTTGATTCAGGACATGCATCATATAATTTCAGACGGTATTTCGGCAGGAATTTTGGTAAAAGAGGTTAATGAACTTTATGCAGGAAAGAGCCTGGCTCCCCTGAGTATCCAATATACTGATTATGTAGTATGGCAGGAGAGAATTCTTAACGGAATGGAGGGGGAAAGGCAGAAACAATACTGGCTAAAAGAACTTGAGGGTTCTATCCCCATACTGAATTTGCCTACTGATAAACAAAGGCCTAAGGCTTTTAGTTTTGAAGGAGATCTTGTACATTTTGAAATAAGCAGAGAGTTGACGGAGAAAATGCAACAGAGAGCAATTGAAAATCATGTTACTTTGTACACTTTTTTATTGTCTCTATATAGCATACTTTTATCAAAATATAGCGGACAGTATGACATTGCAATAGGAGCTCCCACCGGAGGCAGACGACATGCCGAATTATATAATCTGATAGGTATGTTTGTTAACACTCTCGTAGTACGAACTTTTCCAAGCCCGGAGAAGTCTTTCAATACATTTTTAAAAGAGTTGGGAAGCAAGGTTTTAGATGATTTTTCAAATCAGGATTATCCCTTTGACTGGCTGGTAGAAGAATTGAAGGTTAAGAGAGATCTTAGCAGAAATCCGGTTTTTGATGCCGCGTTTGTACTGCAGAATATTAAAATCGATGAGGTTAAAGGTGCCGGACTTACTATTTCCGGATATCCGGTTAAATCACAGAATGCTATTTTTGATATAACTTTTACAGCTTATGAGCATGAAAATGGCATTACCATGGAAATCAATTATTGTACCAGTTTGTTTAAGAGAGAGACCATTGAGAGAATGGTGGGACATTATTTAAATATGCTAAACCAGGTGCTTGAAAATCCTGATAAGCTCCTGGGTGACATTACGATTTTAATAGACGAGGAAAAGCAGAAGCTTTTATATGAATATAACGAAACCAAAGCCGGTTATCCTGAAGATATGAGTATACATGGGATATTTGAAGAGCAGGCACGTAAGACTCCGGGGAATAAGGCTGTTGTGTTTGAGGATAAAGTGCTTACATACAGTGAGCTCAATCATAGAGCAAACTGCCTGGCAAGGCTGCTTAGGGAAAAGGGTGTAAAACGTGATACAATCGTTGGAATGATGATGGAAAGATCCGTTGAAATGATCGTGGGTATAATGGGGATTCTAAAGGCCGGAGGGGCATACCTTCCCATTGATCCAAGCTATCCGGAGGAAAGAATTAAGTATACGCTAAGTGACAGTGGAACAGAGCTTCTTCTGACGCAGACAGAGCTTTTGGACAGGATTGATTTTAACGGTACTGTAATAGATTTGGAAGATGAATCGGTTTACAATAGGGACGGTTCTGACCTTGAACACATCAACGAGCCTTGTGATCTGGCATATGTGATTTACACCTCGGGTACAACCGGGAAACCGAAGGGTGCTATGATAGAACACCGCAATGTGGTCAGGTTGCTGTATAATGATAAATTCCAGTTCTCCTTCAGTGAAAATGATGTGTGGAGCATGTTTCATTCATACTGCTTTGACTTTTCGGTATGGGAGATGTACGGAGCTTTGCTCTATGGCGGAACCTTGGTTGTAGTACCGAAAATGGTGGCAAAAGATACGGGAGAGTTTTTGAAACTTCTGAAAAAGGAAAGGGTGACTGTATTAAACCAGACACCAACAGCATTCTACAAGCTTTCGGAAATGGAAGTTGCATCACCTGACAATGACCTTTGCATACGTTATGTGATTTTCGGGGGTGAAGCCTTAAAACCATTGATGTTGAAAAGCTGGAACAGAAAATATCCCGATACAAAACTCATTAATATGTATGGAATTACTGAAACGACGGTACATGTCACATATAAGGAAATTGGTGAGGATGAAATAAAAGACAACATAAGCAATATAGGAAAGCCCATTCCAACCCTGACCTGTTATGTTATGGACAGGAATATGAGACTTTTACCTTTAGGTGTACCGGGTGAACTTTGTGTTGGGGGAGCAGGACTAGGAAGAGGCTATCTGAATCGCCCCGAACTTACAAAGGAGAGATTTCCGCAAAATCCGTACATACCGGAAGAAAGACTTTACAGGTCAGGAGACCTTGTGAAGATGCTGCCGGGAGGAGAGATGGAGTATCTTGGAAGAATAGACCATCAGGTAAAGATTCGCGGGCACAGGATTGAGCTTGGAGAAATTGAAGCAAGACTTTTAAAGCATGAATATGTAAAAGAGGCAGTTGTTTTATTTAAGGAAGATGCTGATAATGAAAAATATCTATGTGCTTATTTTACTTCTGACCTTGATTTATATGTTACAGACTTAAGAAAACATCTGGCGGAGGAGTTGCCGGAGTATATGATTCCGTCATATTTTATCAAGGTTGAGAAGATCCCTTTGACCTCAAACGGAAAAGTAGACAGGAAGGCATTACCGGAGCCTGACGGTTTCATAAATACAGGTACGGAGTATCAGGCACCACAAAATGAAACGGAAGAAAAGCTGATTGAAGTCTGGAAGAGAGTACTAGGTATGGACGGAATAGGAACCACTCATAACTTCTTTGATTTGGGAGGCCATTCACTTAAAGCAACAGTACTTGTGTCAAAGATACATGAGGCAATGGACGTTGAACTGTCCCTAAGTGAAGTATTCAGACTTCCGACAATTAAGGAACAGGCAGAATTTATAGATCATGCTGCAAAAAATATATATACATCAATAAAACCTGTGGAAGAGCAGGAATACTACCCTGCATCGGCGGCACAAAAGAGGATGTACCTTATAAATCAGTTTGAAGGTGTGGGTACTGCATATAATTTACCCGGAATAGTTTTGATTGAAGGAAAACTTGATGAGGAAAGATTATCACAAGCCTTGAGAGAAATTTCAATAAGGCACGAAGCATTGAGAACATCCTTTGAAATGTTGGGTGGAGAAGTTGTACAGAAAATTCATAAGAACGTGCATCTGGTATTGGAGCATATTGAAAAGAATGAAGGAGATAATCCTGAAAACTATATAGAAAGATTTATGCGTCCCTTTGACCTCGGAAGGGCACCTTTGGCAAGAACCGGACTGGTAAAACTTGACGATCAAAGACATCTTTTAATGTTTGATATGCATCATATTATTTCAGATGGCGTATCTATGGAAATCATCACAGGTGAAATTGCACCTTTATACAGCAAAAAAGCATTGCCGGAGCTTACCATTCAGTATAAGGATTTTTCAGTGTGGCAGCAAAAGCTGTTTCAGTCGGGAACGATAGCTAAGCAGGAAGAATATTGGCTAAGAACCTTTGAGAATGAAATTCCGGCACTTAACATGCCTCTGGATTATCCGAGACCCGCGATGCAAACCTTTGAAGGTGACAGCATACACTTTGAAGTTGAGGGTGAATTGGCAGAAGGCTTAAGAAATATAGCGTCCGATACAAAAAGTACATTGTATATGGTTTTGCTCGCAGCTTTTAATGTTTTGTTGAATAAATACACAGGACAGGAAGATATAATAGTGGGTTCACCGGTTGCTGGTAGACGTCATGCTGATTTGCAGGGAGTCATTGGTATGTTTGTAAACACCCTGGCTATGAGGAACTATCCGGTAGGTGACAAGAATTTTATTGAGTTTTTGAAGGAAGTTAGGGGAAATGCGCTAAAGGCATATGAGAACCAGGATTATCAATTTGAAGAATTGCTTGATAAGTTGAATATTCATAGGGATATGAGCAGAAATCCACTTTTTGATGTCATGTTTACAGTACAAAACAGTGAAATGGGTGGTATAGAATTCGAAGGTATAAAGCTTGTACCGGCAAACTTTAAGTATGGTATAGCAAAATTCGATATGACGCTAACAGCAGTTGAATCCAAAGACAAGATTAAATTTGTATTGGAGTATGCTTCAAAGCTTTTTAAAAGGGAATCAATAACAAGATTTGCAAAGCATTTTACAAAACTAATTGAGGAGTTTGTCAGGAAGCCTGACATCAAAATTAGTGAAATTGATATACTTTCAGATTCTGAGAAGAAAAAATTGCTTTTTGAATATAACGAAACCAAAGCCGGCTATCCTGAAGATATGAGTATACATGGGATATTTGAAGAGCAGGCGCGTAAGATACCGGGTAATAAGGCTGTTGTGTTTGAGGATAAAGTACTTACATACAGTGAGCTAAATCATAGGGCAAACTGCCTGGCAAGGCTGCTTAGGGAAAAGGGTGTAAAACGTGATACAATCGTTGGAATGATGATGGAAAGATCCGTTGAAATGATCGTGGGTATAATGGGGATTCTAAAGGCCGGAGGGGCATACCTTCCCATTGATCCAAGCTATCCGGAGGAAAGAATTAAGTATACGCTAAGTGACAGTGGAACAGAGCTTCTTCTGACGCAGACAGAGCTTTTGGACAGGATTGATTTTAACGGTACTGTAATAGATTTGGAAGATGAATCGGTTTACAATAGGGACGGTTCTGACCTTGAACACATCAACGAGCCTTGTGATCTGGCATATGTGATTTACACCTCGGGTACAACCGGGAAACCGAAGGGTGCTATGATAGAACACCGCAATGTGGTCAGGTTGCTGTATAATGATAAATTCCAGTTCTCCTTCAGTGAAAATGATGTGTGGAGCATGTTTCATTCATACTGCTTTGACTTTTCGGTATGGGAGATGTACGGAGCTTTGCTCTATGGCGGAACCTTGGTTGTAGTACCGAAAATGGTGGCAAAAGATACGGGAGAGTTTTTGAAACTTCTGAAAAAGGAAAGGGTGACTGTATTAAACCAGACACCAACAGCATTCTACAAGCTTTCGGAAATGGAAGTTGCATCACCTGACAATGACCTTTGCATACGTTATGTGATTTTCGGGGGTGAAGCCTTAAAACCATTGATGTTGAAAAGCTGGAACAGAAAATATCCCGATACAAAACTCATTAATATGTATGGAATTACTGAAACGACGGTACATGTCACATATAAGGAAATTGGTGAGGATGAAATAAAAGACAACATAAGCAATATAGGAAAGCCCATTCCAACCCTGACCTGTTATGTTATGGACAGGAATATGAGACTTTTACCTATAGGTGTACCGGGTGAACTTTGTGTTGGCGGAGCAGGACTTGGAAGAGGCTATCTGAATCGCCCAGAACTTACAAAGGAGAGATTTCCGCAAAATCCGTACATACCGGAAGAAAGACTCTACAGGTCAGGAGACCTTGTGAAAATGCTGCCGGGAGGAGAGATGGAGTATCTTGGAAGAATAGATCATCAGGTAAAGATTCGCGGGCACAGGATTGAACTTGGGGAAATTGAAGCAAGACTTTTAAAGCATGAGTCAGTGAAAGAAGCAGTAGTTTTGGTTCGGGATGACGCAAATCAGGAAAAATACCTGTGTGCATACTATGTATCAGATGAGGAATTGTATGTAACTGACCTTAGAAAGCATCTTGGAGAAATACTACCTGAATATATGATACCATCATACTTTATACAGGTTGAGGCGATTCCACTAAATTCAAACGGCAAAGTAGACAGAAAGGCATTACCTGAACCTGACGGCAGCATTAAGATCGGAACCGAATACATAGCTCCGCAAAATGATGCGGAAGAGCTACTGGCACAAATTTGGATGAAGGTCCTTAAAGTGGATAGAGTAGGGATAAATGATGAGTTTTTTGATCTGGGGGGAGACTCCTTGAAGGCTGTACAAGTTGTAAATGATGCAGTGGCTCAAAATATCCCCATTGATTTAAAGCAGATATTCAAGTATAAAACCATTGCACAAATTGTTCAAAACATGGATTGTGCTGAAAAACAAGAAGAACATAAAAGTGAGGAAGTTATAAGAATTGAGGATCGCTGGACTACTCCAACACCTTTCACAGTTGATGAAGATAGTGTAAAAGAACTGAAAATGGAAATGCAAAGGGAAGTCACAGTTTATTTGCATCGTGCATTACCGCTTTGCATAGTTCTTGCAGACCCTTATCTACATCCTTGGTTTAATGAGCACTATATAAATATCTTTTCACAGATAGATAAGGATGGGTACCTATCACTAGAGTACATGGAACTGTGGGGAAATTACCGCGAAGTTATTGGTGAAGTTTCACAGGGTGCAAAGATGATGGAGAAAGTGCCGGACATTATCGAATTTGTCAGGGAGCAAATCAGCCGTGGATATTATTTGAACATTTCGGTAGATGAATACTATCTGCCGGGAAAGATGAGGTATCAGAAGATTCACGTTATTCACCATGAACTTGTATATGGCTTTGATGACATCAGAAGAGAAATAAAGGCTGTTGGATTTGATGAGGGTGGAGTATTTAGAGGAATGACTTTTAGCTATGAAGATTTTGTGGAGGCTTATGAGAAGGGGAAAGCTTACTATAAAGAATCGGCACCATGGACTTCAACGACCGGAACTCAGCTCTTTTTCAGCAATGGCTTTACCAGACCATATCCCTTCAGAATTGAGGAGTTTTTAAAGAAGCTTGGGGATTATCTGTTTTCTAGAAGTGATGAAGCCATAATATATTGCTGGGGAATTCCTGAAGAAAATCTAAGTTACGGATTTGGTGTAAATGAGATAATGCTAAAAACTTTGGAGGGCTTTTTGGAGGGCAAGTTCCAGACAGATTACAAGTCGGTACATTTGCTGGCAGAGCATAAGAAATTGCTGGCAGCACGGTTTAAGTATATTATCGAACGCTATGGAATAAAAGGACGTTTCCTGGAGCTGTATGATGAATATTTAAATGTGGTTGAACAGTTTAATGATGTAAGACTCAAATTCTTTGGACTTCAGTTTGATGTATCCATAGATGAAATTCCTGAATTTGGTCAGGAAAAGGTGGATGAATTTTTACAAATGCTTGAGATGTTAAGGAAAGCCATTGATTCAGAAAAAACTGTCCTTATGGAAATGTATGAAAATCTTAAAGATACACTAATGTGTGATTAACCTTCGGGCATGTTATGGTCAAAGGCTTTATATGAAGAAAGTGTAAGAGTTGATATGTATTCCGAGGAATAGAAAGGTGAGCGGAATGTTCAAATACGGTATTTTAACAAACGAACCGGAGGACATTGTAAATAATGAGATGACAAATGCAGTGGGCTTTTATCAATGGCTTAATGTATTTGCAGGAAAAGCTTTTTTTGCAAAAGATATTCTTTCATCATTAAAAGATGGTGATTTTGATTTGATCCATGTTCGGCTCACCCCGGAGAACTTAAGCTTAATTACGGGAATAAGGGAAAAGCTTGGGGAATCGTGTAATACAAAGCTGGCTGTTAGTATGGATTATAGGATTGAGGCCTTTAAAAATTCCGGTTTTGATGTTAAACTTTTAAAACAGGTATTATCAAAAGCTGATGTGTTGTTTGGAACGGAATATACCATTTGCAGGGAGCTTGAGAAATATACCTGCAAGGTGGTTTATGAATTGCCTCATCCTGCCGATATTTCAAAGCTGAATGCTTATGCGGAGCATAGAAAAGAGAATGAATATCTGAGTATAATAGTGGACGGTAAAGTGAAATATACTTTTTTGGACAGATATTGGACGAGAAAATACGGCTTGAAATTGAGGTTTGTATTTGTCGGAAATGTAAACCCAAAAGAGGTTGAAAAGTTAAAAAGGAAAAAGGCTCAGATAGTGGTATGCAAAAGTGAGGACGAGCTTTTAAAGGAGATTATAAAGGGAGCTATAGCTGTTCCCAGTAAAGCTTACGACTATGGAAAAATGATGATTTATGCTGCTGCAACAGGTGGAACAGCAGTGGGAAACATTCACTTTGATGCCTCAAGAAGATGTTATTCTGTTTTGTATATACGAAAAGAGAGATTCCTTAATTATATGCCGGCTTTCCGTTTTGGATTAAGGGACACATCAGTTGTTCAATATATACGGGAAAATGCACAGCACAAAGTTAATCACTTTAACTGGGGTAATATGCAGAACAGGCTTTTGTCTCTATTGATCAGGGAAACAGGTGATTTGAGGTTCGAAAAAGATATTAACTCATTGGTTACTAATGATGGAGGTCCTGTATTCTTAAAAGACATTTATTACCTATATGGAAAGAAGAAGTTTTCTCTCAAGAGGGATGAATTAGGTCTTGTATGTCTTGTAAAGAATGGTATGGGATATATTGATGCTTTTTTACGGCACTATAGATTCCTTGGAGTTAAACATATGGTGTTTGTGGACAATGGATCAACAGACGGGCTGCTTGAATTTTTGAAGGATCAGGAAGATGTTACCGTTTACAGGACAGAGCTTTTGCACAAGCACTATGAGAATGAGATGAGACGGACAATAATTGAAGCTCTTTTCAAAAATAGCTGGTGTCTTAGTGTTGATATTGATGAACTGTTTGATTATCCTTCTTCCGAAAGTGTGCCCATATCAGGATTCCTTGGGTACCTGAACAGCAATCATTATACGGCTGTGGTTTCCTATATGCTGGATATGTTTTCAAAGGGGTCTGAGGATGATAAAGAAGAGGAGCTGACACAGAAGTATTGCTACTATGACATCTCCAACATTCAAAAGAGTGGTTACTTCAGTCAGAATATCAACTATTGTAATTACAATGTTTTATCGGACAAGTCTATGAAGTGCTACTATGGTGGCGTGAGAAAGAGCAGATTTAATCCGAAAGGTAGTGTCTATATGCTGATAAAACATCCGTTGATGTTTATAGATGAGAAATTAGAGCCGGTCACAGACCCTCATTACTGCAACAAAGCGTACATAGCTGATGTAAACGGAGTGCTGAAACACTACAAGTTTACCAGTGAGTTTAAAGACCGGTTGAATCGTATGGTTGATGATTATAGTTTTTATGGTAGAAATGAACATGAAGAATACCTCAGGGTATTGAAGGAGGAAGGGGATATAGTACTTTATTCGCCTTCAGCCAAAAAGTTCTCAACTGTGAATCAATTAGTTGAGGACGGTTTTCTGAAAGTATCAAAGAAGTACCTTAATTATATTAAAAGTTTTAAAGGATAACTGAAATATTACTTCGGATTTTACACGTGGTCTCTTTGAAACATATAAGACCGAAAGTAAAAATAAAGCCAAAGCTTATATTTCAGTATTCCTAAGCAATAGCAGGAAAGGAGAATTATAATGAATAGCATCAAGGTTGTTTCTGCAAGCGACAGCCAGTATGTCCAGCATCTTGCTGTTACATTTGTCTCGTTGTTGGAAAACACGTCAGAAAAAAAGAGAATTGAATTCTTTGTGATTGACGGTGGAATGTTGGAAAATGACAGGAAACTGCTAATGGAAAGCATAGAAAAATATGAATGCAAGCTGAACTTTGTTAATGTTGATGAAGGATTTTGCAGAAAATTTGCAGAGAGTCCTTGCGCAAGCTATGCTACCTATTATCGCATATTTTTGCCTGAACTGCTGGATTCTTCAATAGAAAAAGTATTGTACCTCGATTGTGATATTGTTGTAAAAGGAGATATAGCAAAGCTTTGGGAGACTGATATCACAGGGAGATTTCTGGCTGCGGTGGAAGATGTGGGGATTGAATACAGTGGAGAGTTTGGCAAAAAGGTCAAAGAAAACCTGTCCATGGATAGAAAGGATGTATACTTTAACGCAGGAGTTCTGATTATAAATTTGGATATGTGGAGGCAGCATGGTATATCTGAAAAGATTTGTGATTTTTTGATTCAGAATCCCGATAAGGCTCCTTTCGCTGACCAGGATGGACTAAATGCTGTTCTTAGTGGACAATGGATACCTTTATCTCTCCAGTGGAATCAACAGGTGTCACTTTGTGAGCACTTTGAGGATGGAAAACCGCTTGATAAGGAAATGTTGGAATCCTTGCATAATCCTTTTATCATTCACTATACAAGCAGTTATCGTTCAATTACAAAGCCTTGGTTCTATCTAAGTACGCATCCATTGAACGATGAATATTACAAATATCTAAAAATGACTCCTTGGAAGGATTTTGTCCCAGGGGATCGTAACTTTGGAAGTGTATTGGTTAAGAATTTTTTGAGAACTGCTCCGGGGAAAATTGTAAATAAATATTTGAAATATATTAGCAGTTTTTACCTGCATGACAGATCTCATATGCCTGAAAAACTGGCAAAATCAAATTTGGTAAAAGTTATTTATTATATACTGTTTCCCATTGGACGATGTTTTTTGTTTATATCCATGGCTATTGCAGAATGGTCATATTATATGGAAAGGAAAAGCAGAAAATCCGGTTTCAATATTTTGGTAAGGCTGCTCAATGGCATTTTGCTAATATCTCGTATACTTATTCCTGCTTATGCAAGAAAGTATTTGAGAGAGGAGATTGTGGAGGATAAAAAGACTTGTCCTTGTTGCGGGTATAAAACTATAAAGCAGGAGAAAAATGGAGTTTGTCCTATATGCTACTGGCAGTTTGATAAAGTACAGCAAAAAAGCCCGGACAAGTTGGATGGTGCAAACGAGGTTTCCCTTTCTCAGGCCAAGGCTAATTATAAAAAATTCGGTGCTTCTCAAAGGAAGTTCCTTTTTACAGTAAACAAGCCGAGATTTTATCATGAAAAGGGAGAAGTTATTTAGGTCATAACAAAATATAAAATAAAATTATAATATTGGAGGAGTATTAATATGAAAAAGAGAGCGTTTTTATTTCCCGGACAGGGATCACAATATATTGGAATGGGGAAAGAACTTTGTGGTAAATATGCTATTGCAGACAGAACCTTTAATCAGGCAAACGAGGTGTTGGGATTTGACTTGAAAAAATTGTGCTTCGAGGGGGATATGGAAGAACTAACAAAAACCATTAATACCCAGCCTGCACTTTTAACACTAAGCGTAGCTGTATTTAGGGCCTTTACCGAGGAAACGGGAATTACACCTGATTATCTGGCAGGACATAGCTTAGGTGAGTTTTCCGCATTAACTTGTAGCGGAGCAATAAACTTTGAGGATGCTTTAAGAATTGTTCGTCAGAGGGGAAGGTTTATGCAGGAAGCCGTTGGAATTGGCGAAGGTGCAATGGCGGCTGTAAGCGGGATTGATAAAAGATTCATTGAAGAAGAGTGCCAACTTGCATCCACCGGTGAGAAAATTGCAGTTGTATCAAACTACAACTCCCTTGACCAGATAGTTATTTCGGGACACAAGGAAATTGTTGTAAAGGTTGGAGAAAAGCTGAAAGAAATGGGTGGAAGATATACCCTGCTCAAAGTCAGCGCCCCTTTCCACAGCCCATTAATGAAACCGGCGGCAGTTTTGCTTAAGGAAGAGCTTTCAAAATATACATATAACCCATTGAAGTGGCCTGTAATTTCAAATGTAACAGCTCAGGAATACAAAGGAAAAGAAGAAATAATTGATAATCTTTCGGAACAAATTGTAAAGCCTGTGCAATGGCAGCTTTCAATGGAATATTTAAAGAACCATGGCGTTTTGGCAGCGGTTGAGATGGGACCAAAAAACGTATTGACAAACCTGATGAAAAAGAATGTGCCTTCAATACCCGTTTATCCATGTGAAACAAAAGAGAATATCCTTGACATAGGGAGCGCGCTTAGTGTAAGCAATTCTGACAAAAATGCAGAGCTTACTAATAAAAAGCTGTCATTTATTACAAAGTGTCTTGCAATATGCGTTTGTACTAAAAACAGCAACTGGGATAATGGTGAATATCAAAAGGGTGTGGTTGAGCCTTATAAGAAAATTCAGGGACTTCTTGATTTAGTTGAAAAAGAAGGTAAAGAACCGGGGATTAGTCAACTTCAGGAAGTATATGATGCATTACAATCTGTTTTACTGACTAAAAAGCTTCCACTTGAAGAAAGAAAGAGAATTGTGTCTCAATTGATAGAAGAAACTGGTGCTGATGAAAATTTCAATGGTTTGGAATTTGGTGCTGAGTATATATCATAAATTGTAAAATGACTGTTTGCTTGGAATAAATGTGGTTAGTTAATAAAAATATATACCTATTCTGTGGTGTTGGGTATATGTTTTTATTAACATTTTTATTTTGAAACATGGAATCAAGTGAGGTGTTAGGAATGAATCTAAAACAAATACAAGAAAAATATGATTTGGTAGTAGGGCTGGGATGTAACTGCCAGGTGGCATATCAGCTTAAGAGGCTTAATTTGCGTAAATTTGCCGCCCCTATGGATACTCTTCTGGTAAATGATATAAGACAGGTAAATGCTTTTGTTGGCAATGATTATAAAGATTTTATGAAACTCAAAAATTTAAAATTGGATGAGGATTTAGTTAACCCTGATTCTAAAAATTATTTAGTATATGATACAGTGTATGATTGTTATTCCTATCATGATTACCCTAAAAGGTTTCCAAAAAAAATATGGTTTGCATCACATTTGTCGTATAGAAGACGTCTTAATAGAAGAATTAAGAAATTTATAAGCTCAATAGCCAATGCAGATTCAATATTATTTGTAAGAACGAGTGAAGCTTACGAATACGAAGGTTTGGTAGAGCTTAAAAACATATTAAAATATAAGACAAAGAACAATTTTAAAATTCTTGGTATCAAATACGGTGAAAAATACAAAGAATACCAATGCGAGGATGATTCGATTTGTATTGTCGAGATTAAACACAATCCCCAAAAAGATTTTTGGCAGGGAGAAGATAATATATGGGATCAATTACTTGGAGAAGTGAAAGTAAATGATACTTGAAGAGATTAAAGGCTTTAGATCAGACTGCGGAACTTAAGTTTCTGAAATATTTTTCTTTACATTATAAAATGAACTTCTGGATAAATTAGTTTTGACATAGATAGATGAATTGTCTATAATTAGAGCATGGAATAAGTATGGTATGTTTCTTACAGCTAAATTTATATTACGTCCAAACGTTATCTGATTTAGATGAAAACGTTCTTTAATTTTAGGACTTTCATCTATAATATATCGCAGTGGAAGATAAAATAAAGTTATAGTCCCGCTGTTCAATCTTCGGAACTATAACTTTTCTGTTTGATTAGTGGGCTGAATGCGAAGACGTGCCATTTTGCGACTGTTCTTAAATATAATTGATGGGGAGAAATATTGATGAATGAAGTAATGATAATAATAAATCAGATATCCATATTGACCTTGTTGGGGTTGATAGGGTTTATCTCCGGGAAAACAGGATACCTCCCGGAAAATGCGGGAACTATCATATCGAGAGTGGTAATAAAATTAACAGCTCCTCTATTGGTTTTTGTCACTTTGGCAGGGCGCGAACTTGACAGAAATAATATATCCAATATTGTCTGGATATATATGCTTGGAATTATATTTATGATGATCTCGTTTGGTTTTGGCATTTTTTTAAGCAGGGTTATGAAGCTTGAAGGAGCCACGGCTAATATCTATAAAATGCACTTGATGTTTGGCAATGTAATCTATCTGGCCTTTCCATTGCTTAGTTCTTTATATGGAGATGATGGACTTTTTTATGCAGTTATTTTTGGAATAGCCAATGATACACTTTTATGGACACTCGGAATATTTTTGGTCAATAAACATGAGAATACAAGCTTGAGGAAAAATCTCAAACGTTTTATAAATAGTAATACAATAGCTTTGTGTTTGGGATTGATTGTTTTAATCATAAAAACAATTTTCGGACAGTCAGTTTACAATATACCGTACATATCTCAGACCAGCAGCTTTATTTATGATTCTTTCCATCTGTTGGGGTCGACTACTTTTCCACTTTCAATGCTCTTTATAGGATTGATATTATCAGAAATTAAAATTGAAAAGGTTTCTGATTTAGTAAAAAGGGTTCATATTTTTATACTGTCTCTGTTCAGGTTGATACTTGTGCCGCTTCTGGCAACGCTTTTGTTAGTCGCTATAGGAAGATGGATTGATCCTGTTGCCAAGTACGTTATAATACTTGAACTGGCGATGCCCTGTGGAACAATAGTTCCTGCATTGGCAGCAGAGTATGGGTCAGACTACAGATCGGCAACGGAAAACGTATTTATTACAACAGTATTGGGTATATTCACTTTGCCTTTTATTGTGTATATAATGCAGAATTTAATAAAATAACAGGAAAAGCCGAATGTTTTTAAGAAATACAATGAAAATGTTCGGGTATTTTTGCTGTTCTCATTGACAAGCTTCCTATATGTTTGGTAGTATATCTGTGTAGATTTTATTTGTTAACGCAAGTGACGCTTATAAACTTCCGTGATTTATTATTGTGTTTTTTGGAATAATATTGTTAGGATTTAAGGGACTTCTGGGATTTTTCCGATTATTACTAAAGGATTACGTTCTGAAGACGCTTATCTCCGAATTTATATTAATTTTACAGGAGGGTAATAGTATATGGAAAAGCTATTCAGGCTTAAAGAACATGGTACAAATGTTAGAACGGAACTAATAGCCGGACTTACTACTTTTGTTACAATGGCATATGTCATCTTTGTAAATCCTACGATATTGGAAAGCACAGGCATGGACAAGGGCGCTGTTTTTGTGGCTACGATTTTGGCTGCGGTTATTGGAACCCTTGTTATGGGGTTGTTTGCAAATGTACCATATGCGCAAGCACCTGGTATGGGGCTTAATGCATTTTTTACATACGTAGTTTGTGGTGCATTAGGATTCTCGTGGCAGCAAGCTCTGGCAATTGTATTTATATGCGGTATCATTAATATAATTATAACATCTACACAAATAAGAAAAATGCTTATAAATGCCATACCGGAGTCGCTTCAATATGCTATAAGCGGAGGTATTGGCCTTTTTATTGCCTATATAGGGATTAAGCAAGCTCACTTTCTAAATTTTACTTCGGAGAGCTATAATATAACCGCAACATTACCGGGAGGAAATGTTATTGCAAAGGACATTGTCCCTGAAATAGTGAATTTTACAGATCCGGTTTCACAGCTGGCGCTTATAGGTCTTATCATAACTGTAGTTTTAATGCTTAAAAATGTTAAGGGATCAATTCTAATAGGAATATTAACAACTACAATTCTTGGGCTGTTTATAGGGAATGTAACAAAAATGCCAAGTATGAGTTTGAATGATTTTTTTCCTCCGTCAATAGCGCCAACTCTGTTTAAGCTTGATATAGCGGGGCTATTTGAAGATCCGAACAAAATATTGCTGGTTTTGAGCACTGTACTTGCTTTTAGTCTCTCTGATACCTTCGATACGATTGGTACTTTTCTTGGGACTGGAAAAAAAGTCGGCATATTTGATGATAAAGCAGATGAGGATGTCTATAAAAGTAAAGGGTTAAAGACAAAGATGGACAAGGCTTTGTTTGCAGATGCCATTGCAACCTCCGTTGGTGCCGTTTTGGGAACAAGTAATACAACTACTTATGTTGAAAGTACGGCAGGAATAAGTGTTGGCGGCAGAACTGGTCTTACATCGGTATTTACGGCAGTATTCTTTTTATTGTCACTGTTCTTGGCTCCGATAGCGGGAATGGTTACTGCAGCTGCTACTGCTCCGGCTCTAATTGTCGTAGGGATATTGATGATGGAGTCAATTACGAAGGTTAAGTGGTCAGAATTTGAGGAAGCTGCATCAGCGTTTTTTACAGCAGTAATAATGCCGTTTACTTACAGTATTTCGAATGGAGTTGCTGCCGGATTTGTGTTTTATATAATTACAAAAGTTGTAAAAGGTAAGGCTAAGGAAGTACACCCTATATTATATATAGTAACATTGCTATTTGTAGCCGACTTTGTTTTCAGAGCTTTCAGATAGTGATTTGAGACGCAAACGATATTTTTATATTAATATTAAGGTGATTTGAAGAAATAGCTGGCCAACTGACAATTTCAAAAATATTGATTATAGTATTTTTAACATTGAAAAGTTGGCCAAGGAAATTTTTGAAATCGCCTAAACTGGAGGTTTTATAATGACTAGGACAAAAAATAATCCAAAAGTTGCTCTTATCATGGGAAGCGATTCGGATTTTTCGACTTTGAAGGATTGCATTAAAGTTTTAAAACAGTTTGAAGTTGAGGTTGAAGCAATGGTATGCTCAGCCCACAGAACTCCGGACAAAGCAGCAGACTTTGCCAAGAGTGCTGAAGAAAAAGGTTTTGGTGTAATTATTGCCGGTGCCGGAAAAGCTGCTCATTTACCCGGCGTTCTCGCTGCGTTTACTCCACTGCCTGTAATAGGGGTACCAATAAAGTCTTCAACAATGGACGGATTAGATTCTCTGTTGTCTATTGTTCAGATGCCAAGCGGGATACCTGTTGCAACCGTTGCAATAGATGGTTCGGAAAATGCAGCTCTTCTCGCTGTACAGATTTTGTCAACAGGCAATGCTGAACTTAGAGAAAAGATGAAAGAGTACAAGAAGAAACTCGCAAAAAAGGTTGAAGACAAAAACGAAGCACTTCAGCAGAAGATTAAAGAAATTTAGGAGAATATTATGAATAGTTATAGTGGGGACTTGCAAACAGATAATATTTACAGTGAAATCTTTGATGACGATGAGCTAAGGCTTGATAAGCTGAATGAAGAGTGTGGTGTTTTTGGTATATTCGGTAGAGACAATACAGATAGTGCCCGCTTAACTTACTATGCTTTATATGCTCTTCAGCATAGAGGTCAGGAAAGTGCAGGTATAGCTGTAAACAATAATGGCGAATTTTCATATCATAAGGATATGGGACTTGTACCTGAAATTTTCAATGAAGAAATCTTAAAAAGTTTAAAGGGAACAAGTGCTATTGGACATGTACGTTACTCAACTACAGGAGCAAGCCTTAGAGATAATGCTCAACCAATGGTTATAAAATATAAGAATGGACATATGGGACTTGCACACAACGGAAATCTCGTCAATGCATCAAAGGTAAGGGAAAGGCTTGAGGAGGAAGGTGTTATATTTCAATCTACCATAGATTCTGAAGTAATACTTAATCTTATTTCCAGATTCAGGCTGACAAGTTCAGGTATTGAGGATGCAATTGTAAAAATGATGAATGAAATTAAGGGTTCCTACGCATTAACCATATTGACGCCTAAAAAACTCATTGGTGTCAGGGATTCCTTTGGAATAAGACCACTTTGCATCGGCACGCTTGATGATTCCTATGTTTTGGCTTCAGAAACCTGTGCATTAGATGCAGTTGGTGCAAGTTATTTAAGAGATGTAAAGCCCGGTGAGATTGTAGTGATTGACGAGAATGGTTTAACATCTGTACAGTCAACGACTTCTGGAGAATCAAAGCTGTGCATATTTGAACATATCTACTTTGCAAGGCCGGATAGTTATATAGACGGTGCGAGTGTCTACAGATCCAGGATTGAGGCGGGGAGAAGACTTGCCAAGGATCATCCTGTTGAAGCTGATCTCGTAATAGGTGTACCTGATTCGGGTTTGACAGCAGCTATGGGGTATTCAAGAGAATCAGGAATACCTTATGGAGTAGGTCTTATAAAAAACAGGTATATTGGCAGAACATTTATACAGCCTGATCAGGATAAAAGAGAAAAGGGTGTAAGAATAAAGCTTAATGCCTTAAAGGACGCAATAGATGGAAAGAGAGTAATAATGATAGACGACTCCATAGTAAGAGGAACTACCAGCAGAAGAATTGTACAGCTATTAAGGGATGCCGGTGCAAGGGAAGTTCATATGATGGTAAGTTCTCCGCCGTTAAAATATCCATGTCATTTTGGAATAGATATTACTTCAAAATCTCAGCTTGTTGCATCAAAACATACAATTGAAGAAATTAGGGATATGATTGGAGCTGACAGTTTGGGCTACCTTAGCATTGAAGGTGTATTGGAGACACCTGTAGGTTCAACATGCGGCTTTTGTACAGCTTGTTTCAGGGGAGACTACCCGATGGAAGTCCCTGATGAAGGAAATAAGTTTTCTTGTGGATGTTAAATCAGAATTCCGGAAGTAAATGTATTATTTAAACAGCAAGTAACAAAAATTGAATGGAGCTTTATGCTCGAGAAATTTAACACAAAAATTAAGTATTTGGGGGTAATGCCAATGAGTAGTTATAAAGATGCCGGTGTCGATGTTGAAGCAGGGTATGAAGGTGTCAGGCTGATGAAGAAAGATGTCCAGAGGACGTTCAGACCAGAGGTGCTTACCGATATAGGAGGCTTCGGTGGTCTTTTTGCGTTGAATAAAGATAAGTATCAGGAACCTGTTTTGGTATCGGGAACAGATGGTGTTGGTACAAAATTGAAAATTGCATTTCTGATGGACAAACATGATACAATCGGAATTGACTGTGTCGCTATGTGTGTTAATGATATCGCATGCAGTGGTGCGGAACCTTTGTTTTTCCTTGATTATATTGCACTTGGAAAAAACAGGCCTGAAAAGGTTGCAGAAATAGTAAAAGGTGTGGCTGATGGCTGTGTTATGGCAGGATGCGCACTAGTTGGCGGTGAAACTGCTGAGATGCCAGGGTTCTATCCGGAGGATGAATATGATGTTGCAGGGTTTGCAGTGGGTATTGTTGACAAATGCAAAGTGATCAACGGAAAAAGCATAAAAGCAGGAGATACACTTATAGGAGTTTCATCTTCAGGAATACACAGTAATGGCTATTCCCTTGTAAGAAAGGTATTGCTTTCCGGCAGGGAAAAACTTTCTGAGAAGGTTGAGTCTTTAGGAACAACACTTGGAGAAGAGCTTTTGAAGCCGACAAAGATATATGTAAAGACTATTCTGGATTTGAAAGACAAATATGAAATAAAAGGAATATGCCATATAACCGGTGGTGGATTCTATGAAAATATGCCGAGAATGCTACCAGAAGGATTGGGTATTAAAGTAAACAAAGGAAGTTGGCCTGTGCTTCCGATATTTGACTTAATTCAAAAGAGCGGAAATGTCAGTGACAGGGATATGTTCAATACCTTCAATATGGGTATAGGAATAGCTATGGCTGTGGACAGTAAAATAGCAACTGAAGTGGTAAATTACCTGAACAGGGAAAAGGAAGAGGCCTATATTATTGGGGAGATAGTAAGTGGAAAGTCTGAGGTAGAGATATGCTGAAAATAGGCGTACTTGTATCGGGCGGAGGTACAAACCTTCAGGCAATCATTGATAAGGTGGAAAGCGGTTATTTGAGCAATTGTTCTATTGTTACTGTTATATCCAGCAGACCTGATACTTACGCACTTGAAAGAGCCCGTAAACACGATATTGAAGGTGTATGCATAGCAAGGAAAAATTTCGCATCAATAGAAGAATATGATCTTGCTTTGATTTCTCATCTTGAAAATCGTGGCGTAGAGCTTGTGGTAATGGCAGGGTTCCTTTCTATACTGGGTGAAACTTTTACAAAGAGGTATGAAGGCAGAATAATCAACGTACATCCTGCCCTCATACCATCGTTTTGCGGTAAAGGATATTATGGTTTGACTCCTCATGTTAAAGCGATCGAGTACGGCGTGAAGGTGACGGGGGCAACTGTTCATTTTGTTGAACTTGAGGCTGATGCAGGCCCTATTATTCTGCAAAAGGCTGTTTACATAAAAGAGGATGATACTCCTGAAACTCTTCAGAAAAGAGTAATGGAGGAAGCTGAGTGGGATATATTGCCCAAGGCCATTAAATTGATTTCTGAAAACAAAGTAAGCATTGAAGGCAGAAGAGTTAGGATTTTTGAATAAGGTTGCCGAAAATGGAGCCTTATTCAAAATTTTGGTATGACTAAAATATAAATTCATACTCTGGATAACGAAAAACTTGATTTGATAATGTTTTCAAAATATGAGAATAGGATGTTATTTTTTCGTTATCCCTTAGCTTTATGCCTTATTTATGTTGGTTGATAGAATTTAAGAGAAAAATGACTTTTTGTCAATTAAAAGTATAAACAAGTATAAAAATTAAGGAGTGATAATGTGATTAAGCGCGCATTGATAAGTGTATCCGACAAAACAGGAATTGTTGATTTTGCAAAAGAACTCTCAAATACGGGAGTGGAGATTGTCTCAACAGGAGGAACTCATAAAGCACTAAGTGATGCAGGTATAAATGTAATAAACATCTCTGATATCACTGGCTTCCCGGAATGCCTCGACGGAAGGGTAAAAACTCTCCATCCCAAGGTTCATGGCGGACTTCTCGCAATGAGAAGCAATCCTGAACATATGAAACAGATAAAAGAGCTCGGAATAGAGCCTATAGATATGGTTATTATAAACCTTTATCCATTTAAACGGACTATATTAAAAGGACATGTTGAGTTGGAAGAAGCCATTGAGAATATTGATATTGGTGGTCCTACGATGCTTCGTGCAGCAGCAAAGAACTATCAGGATGTAGTTGTAATAGTTGACCCTGCGGACTATCAGATGGTTATTGATGAACTCAAGTCATCAAAAGAGATATCTGTTAAGACCAAGTTCAAGCTTGCAGCAAAGGTATTTGAACATACAAGCCATTATGACACATTGATTGCCAAGTATTTGAGGGATAAGGTTGGAGAGGAGGAATTCCCGCAAACTTTATCACTTACTTTTGAAAAGGTTCAGGATATGAGATATGGGGAAAATCCTCATCAGAAGGCTGTTTTCTATAAGGAAATAGGGGCAAATGTAGGTTGTTTGTCTTCAGCAAAACAGCTTCATGGAAAGGAATTATCCTACAACAATATAAATGACGCAAACGGTGCGCTCGACCTTTTGAAGGAATTTGACGAGCCGACAGTTGTTGCAGTCAAGCACGCAAATCCATGCGGTGTTGCAAGTGCCGACAATATTTGTGATGCATATCTCAAAGCATATGAATCGGATCCTGTGTCCATATTTGGTGGAATTGTTGCTGCCAACAGAGAGATTGACGAAAAAACAGCAGAAGAAATAAGTAAGATATTTTTAGAAATTGTTATTGCACCATCTTTTACCGAAGGTGCTCTGAAAATCCTTACCCAGAAGAAAAATATAAGGCTTTTGCAGCTGGATAATATATCTGCAAAACTTCCTGCCGGTACATACGATATGAAAAAGGTTGCAGGAGGTTTGCTGGTACAAAGTTACAATAACGAACTCCTTAATGTTGATGAGTTGAAAGTTGTTACCGACAAAAAACCTTCAAAGGAAGAAATGGAAAGTCTTATTTTCGCAATGAAGGTGGTTAAGCATACTAAATCTAATGGTATAGCGTTAGCTACAGGAAAGCAGTCCATAGGTGTTGGACCTGGGCAGACAAACAGAATTATGGCCACAAAGATTGCAATTGAATATGCAGGAGAACGTGCTAAAGGTGCAGTAATGGCTTCCGATGCGTTTTTCCCATTCCCCGATTGTGTTGAGGCAGCTGCAGCAGCAGGTATAACTGCAATAATTCATCCAGGTGGCTCAGTCAATGATCAGCAGTCTATAGATGCATGCAATAAGTTTGGCATAGCAATGGTAATGACAGGAAAAAGACATTTTAAACACTAATGAAGCATTTGTCTATGGGAGCCATAAGGTTTATTAGAGGTCTTGAAATTTAGGGGATAACCTTTTTAGGTGTGTCCCCTTATAGAATTTAAGGAGTGATATAATGAAGGTTTTGGTGGTAGGTAGCGGTGGACGTGAACATACACTTGTTTGGAAAATAGCTCAGAACAAGCAGGTAGAAGAATTGTATTGTGCTCCCGGAAACGGTGGCATATCTGCTATTGCAAAATGTGTGCCAATAAAGGCTATGGATATAGAAGGAATGGTAAAATTTTCAAAGGAAAAGGCAATAGACCTTGTGGTTGTTGCACCTGACGACCCACTGGCGGCAGGCATGGTGGATGCCCTTGAAAAGGAAGGGATCAGAGCCTTCGGGCCGAGGAAGAACGCTGCCATAATAGAAGGCAGTAAGGCTTTTGCTAAAGATCTTATGAAGAAGTATAATATTCCTACAGCAAAATATGAAGTGTTTGAAAAGAGCAGCGATGCAATTGAGTACATAAGCAATCAGAAATTCCCTATAGTAATAAAAGCAGATGGATTAGCTCTGGGCAAAGGTGTTATAATTGCGCAGAATCTTGAAGAAGCAAAGGAAGCTGTTGTCAGTATCATGGAGGACAAGGCCTTTGGAGATGCAGGAAATAAGGTTGTAGTTGAAGAGTTTATGGTAGGTCCGGAAGTATCGGTGCTTGCGTTTACCGACGGTAAAACTGTTAAGCCTATGGTGAGCTCACAGGATCACAAAAGGGCATTAGACAACGATCAGGGTCTTAACACCGGAGGTATGGGAACTTTCTCACCGAGCAGAATCTATACCCAAGAAATGGCAGAGTACTGTATGGAGAAAATATTCAAGCCAACAGTAGATGCAATGAATCAAGAAGGCAGGAAATTCAAGGGGATATTGTATTTTGGAATTATGGTAACCGCGGAGGGTCCGAAGGTTCTTGAATACAATGCAAGATTTGGAGATCCTGAAACTCAGGTGGTTGTTCCGAGGCTGAAGACAGACCTTGTTGAGATTTTCAATGCCATAATAGATGAGAAGCTGGATGAAATTAATATAGAGTGGCATGATAACGCTGCTGTGTGTGTAATCATGGCCTCGGGTGGATATCCCCAAAAATATCAGACCGGCTATGAGATTACAGGCCTTGATGAAGCGCAAAAAGATGAAAATACAGTTGTTTTTCATGCCGGTACAAAATGTGAAAATGGAAAGTACTTCACCGCAGGTGGCAGGGTTCTTGGTGTAACTGCTGTAGAGAGTAACCTTGATCTGGCAATTAAAAAGGTCTATGAAGGTGTTGCTAAAGTGAGTTTTAAGGACATGCATTTCAGGAAGGATATAGGTATTAAGTAATAGGAAGTATACAAGTGTCTTGGTGGATTTGGTGATCTGCCAGGGCACTTTTTTGTATGAATACTGAGAAAAATTAAGAAATAGTACCAGAAATTAACTGAGGAGTAGTATTTTAGAGCTATTTTTTTTTTTTTTTTTCAATATTCTGAGCTTTTTTAGAATTATTTGTAATGATTCAATGTGGTTGTATTGTTTTACATAATTTGTTGCAACAGTTATTAAATGCAATATACGCTGGATATTATTCTAAATACGGTTTTTTAGAGAGGAGTTCGACTAAATGTACAAGAGAAAAGTTTTAGTATCCTTGTTTGTATGTTTGTTTTTGCTAGCAGGTTTTATTAACCAAGCAAGTGCCTATCAGAGATTCTACTATAGTGGTAAACTAAGTGGTGGTGTTTATGCAAGAACTTGGAGTATAAATACAATGGCATATAATTTATATGATACCACAGTTAATTATTATGATC
This sequence comes from uncultured Acetivibrio sp., assembly GCA_964564015.1. Taxonomy (GTDB): domain Bacteria; phylum Bacillota; class Clostridia; order Acetivibrionales; family Acetivibrionaceae; genus Acetivibrio. The sequence goes on along the minus strand of CAZLZR010000056.1, from coordinate 3,452 downwards.
GGGTTTCGCAGGCAGTTTCTAATTGGAATGGGATAAATCCAACTTCATCTAGCAATGTTGATGTATCTTTATCTTATACATCAAGTTATTCATCTGCCACATTAAGATTTAATATTGGTGATTTTGGTAATACATCATGGGATGGTGGAGCGAATTTTTATCTCAGTAATAATACTAAGATTAACCCTCATTCCACTTCGGGGGATTGGGCGTATTGTGAACTGGCAATAAATGTGTATCATACTAATCGCATAGAAAGTGCCCCTGGGTATACTGGTTACATTTATTCCTTAAATGATATTAAAGGAATAGCTGCGCATGAAATTGGGCATGCTTTTGGTTTGAACGATTTATACGGAACTAATACTAATAAGCTGATGTGGTGGCAAACTGGATCTGATAGGACATATGGGATTACATCTGATGAGATTGATGGTGTTAGAACTATATATTAAAAGGAGGATTAACTTAATGATTAATAAAAAAAGTATAGTTTTATCTTGTGTTGTACTAACAATACTTTTAAGTACTGTAGGTTGTAGTGGTGGAAAAGAAGTTGCAGTCACTGACAATCCAGGGGGAGGTATAAGTGCAAGTAAAGTTGAAGGGTATTCTAATATAAAGGATTTGAAGAAAAAAGCAGAAGTGATTGTGCATTATAAAGTTATATCTTCTGAACATATAGAGTACCAACGAGTAGATTTCACTGTGTCTAAAGCGGAAGTATTGAAAGTTATAAAAGGAAAGGTTGCAAAGGGAGATACGATAAATATACTGCAAACGGGTGCAATAATAAATGGACAGGATATAAGCATATCTGGAGACAATATTTATAGAAAAGGTGATGAAAGTGTAGGTTTCCTGTATAAATACGAAGGGCCTGTTACAGAAGATGCATATATGACGCTTGGAATAAATGATGGTAGATTTGATGTGAAGGACTCAAAAGTCATTGCACGAGGATTTGGCTACAGTGATAAATCTAAATCAGATAAAAAGGTGAAAAAATCAGATCCGATTGATGAAATGGATTTTGAAGATATTAACCAGCTTGGCTTCACAGTAGACGAGTTTGAAGGGAAAATAAAGTGATTTAATTGAATAAAAAACGTAGTAATGTTATTAGATGTAAAACAGCTAGCAAATTGTGATGTTACAATTTGCTAGCTGTTTTTGTGATATACTCCCTAAAAGGTTGACTATTTTTAACTCGTAAATCTAGCCCTAAAATAACTCTATTAAAAACTTTTATTTTTATACCTTAATTATGCAGGAATAGGAATCACAGATAAAGAAAAGAATAATATGGAAGTACATAGTAAGGATAAGATAAAGTTGACAAGATGTTTTTCAACTCAAAGGAAAATAAGGTTCTATTTTTTCACTTGAAACAAGGAGGAATAGTATGGGTAGGAACATTAAGGAAATTATTGGCAAAATGACCGTTGAGGAAAAAGCTAGTCTTTGTTCCGGTTTGGATTTTTGGAACACTAAAGCTGTCGAAAGGCTTGGAATACCTTCAATTATGATGTCTGACGGCCCACATGGATTGAGGAAACAGGATGAGAGTGTAACAGAGTTATTTGATATCAATAATAGTGTTCCGGCCACATGCTTTCCTACTGCTGCCGGATTAGCCTGTTCATGGGACAGAAAACTTGTAGAAAGGGTTGGAACAGCATTGGGGGAAGAGTGTCAAGCGGAAGGTGTTTCTATACTTCTAGGACCTGGGGCTAATATAAAGCGTTCACCCTTATGTGGAAGGAATTTTGAGTATTTTTCTGAAGACCCTTATCTTTCAGCAGAAATGGCTGCCAGCCACATCAGGGGAGTGCAAAGCCAGGGGGTCGGTACATCATTAAAGCATTTCTGTGCCAATAATCAGGAGCATAGAAGAATGACTATTGATGCGGTTATTGATGAGAGGACACTACGGGAAATTTATTTTGCAAGCTTTGAAGGTGCTGTCAGGCAGGCAAAGCCATGGACTGTCATGTGCTCTTATAATAGAATCAATGGCGAATTCGGCTCACAAAATAAGTATACACTTACCGAGGTCTTAAGAAATGAATGGCAGCATGACGGTTTTGTAGTGTCGGATTGGGGAGCAGTTAATGAGAGAGTAGCCGGACTTGAAGCTGGGTTGGAGTTGGAGATGCCTTCAAGTGGTGGTGAGAGAGACAAGGAAATAGTGGATGCTGTTAAAAGCGGAAGATTGTCTGAAGAGGTTCTTGACAAGGCGGTAGAACGTTTATTGGGAATAATATTCAGGGCTGCTGACAATAAAAAGGCAAACGCTACTTTTGATAAGGAAGCTCATCACCAATTGGCAAGAGAAGCTTCAAGAGAGTCTATGGTTCTGTTGAAAAATGAAGATAGCATTTTGCCTATAAAAAGAGAAGGTACTATAGCGTTGATTGGAGCTTTTGCGAAGGAGCCAAGGTATCAGGGAAGCGGCAGCTCTCATGTAAGACCCATTTTGCTCCAAAATGCTTATGATGGAATAGTGAAGTCAGTGGATCAAAAGGCTAAAATAACCTATTCACAGGGTTATGACTTGGAAAATGACCTTGTAGATGAAAAGCTGATAAATGAGGCAAAGAAAGTTGCTTTAAAATCAGATGTAGCCATTGTATTTGTAGGATTAACCGAAAACTATGAATCAGAAGGATACGACAGGGAACATTTGAGAATACCTGAAAATCATATAAAACTCATTGAGGCTGTTGCAGATGTGCAAAGCAAAACAATAGTAGTATTAAGTAACGGTTCACCGATAGAAATGCCATGGCTGAATCAGGTTAAAGCGGTATTGGAAACCTACCTTGGCGGACAGGCCACAGGTGATGCAGTGGCAGATATATTATTTGGTGATTTCAGCCCATGTGGCAAATTAGCTGAAACTTTCCCTGTGAAGCTTAGTCATAATCCTTCGTATCTGAATTTCCCGGGAGAGGGAGATCGGGTTGAGTACAGGGAGGGATTGTTTGTAGGATACAGGTATTACGATGCAAAAAATATAAGACCTCTGTTTCCTTTTGGTTTTGGGCTAAGCTATACGAATTTTGAATACACCGATATAAAACTCAGTAAAGATGAGGTTCTTGATACTGAAGTTCTGAATGTAAGTGTAAGAGTCAAAAATACAGGAAAAGTGCGTGGCAAGGAAATTGTACAGTTATATGTAAGAGATATAGAAAAAAGTGTTGTAAGACCTGAAAAAGAACTAAAAGGTTTTGAAAAGGTTGATCTTGATGTGGGTGAGGAAAAGACCGTGAATTTTGCTTTGAACAAAAGGGCTTTTGCCTATTATAGCACTGAAATTAAGGACTGGCATGTGGAAACGGGAGATTTTGAGATACTTATCGGAAAGTCTTCACAGGAAATTGTGTTAAGAGGGCTTGTCAGAGTTAATTCTACAACAAAGATAGACAGGAAATATGATAGAAATT
>CAZLZR010000055.1:0-34297 GCA_964564015.1 uncultured Acetivibrio sp. | reverse complement strand
GTATCTTTTCAGGAGACAGCAAAGGATTTTCTTTTTGAATGCGTTTTATAAGAGCAATTGTTTGCCGTGATATTTTAGGTCTGCCGGACTTTTTTGACTTTATCATCCAATAGAATTTAAAGGCTTTTCTGTGCCAGCTAATAACAGTTTCAGGTTTGACAAGAAATAATGCAGATTTCCAGTATGGAAAAAACTTTGAAAGCAAAAACCATAATTGACGGAATGCAGGAGTAAAATGTGGCTTAGGAATTTTATGTTCAAATACCTGTTGTTGGAGTATTGATAGCTGACTTCTAAGAGCTGCAATTTCAAGGTCTTTGTTTATATCAGACAAAAGCCTTGCGCTGGATATCCATAAAATGATTTTAAACCAATCCTGCAAAAAGGAAATAATAGCTTTAAAACTTATCATACTAAACACGCACTTCCATATCATTCATCTACAAACCAATTGTAATCAGTTTTAGAGGTAAAAGCAATAATGCTTTAAAAGTGTAATTACCTTTAAAAATTTCCTTCTGAGTTTGAAGCTTTTATAGCCAAGGCAAACAGGCACAAATCAAACGACCTTTACATTATCTTCGGCCTTGAAGATGTAAGCGCATTCGGCAGGGCTCTTGCTGTTTTCCTGCTCTCTAAGGGTTACAGTGTCAAACACGTGAATTCTTCACTGGTAGCACATGAAAGAAACTCTATGAATTCCGATGATTACGATGTTGATTGTGCTGCAGGAGTTCTGCTTAACAGGTTTGATGCTCTCCCGGAATTCAATCTATCAGAAGGCAAAACAACCAAACAGGCTTTAAAATGTGTCCAGAGAAGGCTTGTAAATATTATTTTTTTGATGATGAAGAATAAGACGGAATATCAGAATCCACCCACAAGGAAACTGGAAGATTGAAATAAAATCTAAGGATAATATTTCTAATCAAATGGAAAAATGATATAATGGACAATATAAATTAAAAAAGGAAGTGCTGTAATGGAAGATAAAATGTTTGAGTTTATGACAAAGATGTATGCTGAGATGACAAATAGATTTGATGCAATTGATAAAAAACTTGATTCAAAAGCAGATAAAAATGACATTGTAAGAATCGAAAACAAGTTAGATAACACAACAAAAGCTTTATTTGATGGCTATAATCAGGTTTATGATAAAGTTGTAGCTGTAGAAAATGCTTTAAATGACCTTTCCTCAAAAGTAGAAAAACAAGAAGTTGAGATAAAAGTAATTAAAGGCGGTAAATAACAAAACAAATCTTATACCCCACAAACCTATTAATGTCTACTGCTGACAATCAGTCTTACTACTATATGTATAACGGTCACGCCGATGTAACAGCATTGATTAATACTGCTACTGGAAGTGTTGATGCTACCTATTATTACGATGCATTTGGTAATATTACTGAATCAACTGGTGTTGCAAAGGATAAAAACTCTATCCTCTATTCCGGTTATCAGTACGACCCAGAAACAAAGCTTTACTACCCCAATGCCAGAATGTACGCTCCCAAGATTGCACGTTTCTTGCAGGAGGATACATATTCAGGTACAATCAATGACCCGCTGAGCTTGAATCTGTACACATACTGTGTAAATAAACCCATTGATTTACTATGACCCAACAGGGAGCTTCAATATATTAAGCGGTGAGGATTGGAAAAAACTTGCGAATGATGTTAAAGAAGTTACTATTGGTATTGCTGATGGTACAATGAGATATGTATCTGGAGGTACTTATCAGACCGTAGATGATTTTACAGATGATGTTAAATGGGCTTGTAACAATAGTGAATATCTAGGGGCTGGAGCAACAGACTACTTTAAAGAAACGGCTTCTAATGTAAAACAAACTGTTGTTGGTTTTATTAGAAAATAGCAATATTAATAGTCAACCATTTGAGTGTAATTTTTCAGATTTAAAAGATGAACTAGAAAAACTTCCTATGGCTATTTTTGATAATGGATATGTAGTTATTATTTGGAAATCCAAAAGAATCATAGCAGTTTTTCACCTGTCAGTTGCAAAAATCCCATCTAAGGCTTATCAAACACCAATAGATTTAAATAATTCTATTATTGAACATTTAAGAAAAGCATCTTGAAGAAAAATAATATAGTTTTTGTCCCTTAAAGGAAATACTAAATAAAATTTAAGGATAATATTTCTAATTAAAAGAAAAAATGATATACTGAGCATTATAAATTCTGGAGGAAGTACTGTGATGGAAGAGTAATCGTTTTATTTAATGAGCAAAATTTACGGCGAATTAACAGAGTTTAGAAATGACATTATACGAATTGAAAACAAATTAGATAACAATTCAAAAGCTCTGTTTGATGTATTGATACAGAAGTGAAAAGCATAATAGATCAAGGAATTGATGATAGGCAATTAAAACATGCTCTTAATGAGTTCTTGAATAAGTCTAAATTAAAAGCGAAAAAAGTGCTGTTAATCAAAAAGCACTAATAAATTTTATAACATAAAGAGGTAGATTTACTGAAGATGAGCAGGAAGAAGATGAATTATTTGGCAAAGCATGAGTACTGAGGAGAGGACGATTTGAAAACGAATTTCTTTTGTAAATGAAATTACTTCTGATGAAATTGAAGAGACTAAAGTAGTTGTAAGTAATTAGTGTTCTAAAAATATTCTGTTTGCTTCTGCTATTATACCAGGTAGAGACACCATTAACGGAGAACTTAAATGTAACTTTGAAATTGGATTTGAAGGAAATAGCAACTATTATATAAAAATAAAGCCTAAGATTTTAGAACACTTGGGTAGTTATAGTATAAGTGTGTCTTATTCACAAAACATTCCAAATTCAAAAAGTTAAAATTGAAAAACTTGACAGTTAAAAATATATCTGATACAATTATATGAAATCCTTAAGGGAGTAATCAACACTACATGTGTGGTAAATCAACATAATGGTATATGTAATAAACACATTGTAAATCCTGGTTTGCCTTAATTGATGAGACTTAAGTATAGCGTAGCTGTACTTGTCTCCATATATTTGAACCATTGACGAGTACAGTAATGTACTCGTTTTTTAGTAATTCTTTTTACTTCAAATCTATTTTCTAAAGGGGGATAAACATGAAATTAAGGATGAACAATGTCCACAAGTACTATGGAGAAGGCGAAAGCCGTGTTGAAGTATTGCAGGGAATTAATTGCGAGGTAAATGAAGGCGAAATATGTGTTCTCCTGGGACCATCCGGATCTGGAAAATCAACCTTGCTAAATATCATAGGCGGAATAGAATCCGCAGATGAAGGCTGCATCGATATTGGTGATGCTTGCACTTCGAATATGACAGAAAAACAGTTAACACTTTACAGACGTAACCATTTGGGATTTGTTTTCCAATTCTATAATTTGATACCTAACCTTACTGCAAAAGAGAACATAGAAGTGTGTGCATATTTAAGCAAAGAACCTCTTGAGATTAATGAGTTGCTACGAACCCTTGGACTATATGAGCATAAAGACAAACTGCCATCACAGCTTTCAGGCGGTCAACAGCAAAGATGTGCAATCGGCAGAGCTCTTGTCAAGAATCCTTCTATTCTTCTTTGCGATGAGCCGACAGGTGCTTTAGATTATCATACATCGAAAGAAATATTGGCATTAATTGAGATTATTAACCAAAAATACAACAATACTATCATTATTGTTACACATAATGATGCAATTAAAAATATGGCTAAAAGAGTATTAAAGCTTCATGATGGACAAATCGTGAAGAACTATGTAAATGATACTGTTATTAGTGCAAAAGATTTAGAATGGTAGGAGGTGACCTATGAGAAATCCGTTAAATAAAAGGCTTCCGAGAGAGTTTTCAAAAAATTCAGGAAGGTATATCGGCATATTTTTGATCCTTGTCTGCACAATTTTAATAGGTTCTTCTTTCCTGGCGACAATGGATAGTATTATTTATACAATTAACCAAAATGATGATGAGTGTAGAATAGAGAATGGACAATTCGAAAGTGTATCAACTATTTCAGAAGAACTAAAAGAACATTTTAAAAACAAGGGCATTAGTGTTGTTGAAAATTTCTATACAACAATAAATGATTACGATGGAAATGCAAAAATTCTTGTGTTTAATGAAAGAGAAATATTAAATATTCCCTCTGTGTTTGAAGGTAACCTGCCTGATAAAGAAAATGAAATTGCCGTTGAACGGTTATTTGCTGAAAACAGAAATATTGAAATTGGTGATGAGCTAACACTGAACAACAGAATATTCATCGTTACAGCAAAAATTTCTCTCCCGGATTACAGTTCTCTTTTTAAAAGCAATCATGATCTGTTAATGAATACTATAGATTTTGGTATATCTATTGTCACAAAGGATGGGTTTAATAGATTTGATAAAAACACGCTTACATACAGATATTCTTATAGATTCGAAAATACATCCATGAGTGAAAGTGAAAAACGTGAAACCACAGAACACATCCAAAAGCAGCTACTGCTAGATGGTATTACGCTTCAATCCTTTTTGACCGATGAAAACAATCAAAGCATTTCATTTCTGAGGGAAGATATGGGCAAAGATGGTCCTGTTATGAAAGTGTTCATATATATTCTAATTATAATTATTTCCTTTGTTTTTGCCGTACTGACAAACAACACCATAGAATCAGAGGCAGCTATTATAGGAACACTCCGAGCTTCCGGTTACTTTAAACGTGAAATTATAGCCCACTATATTTCACCTACAATCATTATTTCCGTCGTGAGTTCTACCATAGGTAATGCATTAGGATATACAATTATGCTTAAACCTTTTCAAGACTTATATTATACAACCTATTGCATTCCACCTATAAAGATGCAATTTAGTTTGGAAGCTTTCATTACAACAACTATTGTGCCTATAGTAATAATGATATTTATTAATTGGTTTATGTTGTACAATAAGCTATCTTTATCTCCGTTGAAGTTCTTAAGAAAAGATTTAAGTAAAAGAAAACAAAAGAAGGCTATCAAACTCCCGGATTTCTCCTTCATAAAGCGTTTCCGATTAAGAGTAATTTTGCAGAATAAAGTAAGCTATTTAGTTCTTTTTTTAGGAATTTTCTTGTCCAGCTTTTTATTGATGTTTGGAATTGGGTTAGACCCACTAATAAACCATTATGTAGATGAAATTGATGATACATTACCGTACGAGTATCAATATGTGCTTAAGACACCTATTGAAGTAGATAATGGCGAAAAAATGGAGATATATACTTTAGGTACTTGGTACAAATTGGGTAAAACTGATATTAATGTTTCATTTATGGGGGTATCGGAGAATAGCACAATTTTTGAAAATATTGAGCTTCCTGAGAAAGAAAATGAAATCAATGTAACAAAACCATTAGCTCAAAAACTAAATATTAAGATAGGGGATGAATTGATCTTCAAAGATGATTACTATGAAAAGGAATATACATTAAAAGTTTCCGGTATTTCTGATTATAGTAGTAGCTTGAGTGCATTTATGAAGCAAGAAAGTCTAAATAAGTTGCTTGATTATAATCCTGATGCATTTAACTGCTATGTTTCAAACGAAAGCCTGGATATTGACGAAATGTATTTAGCAAAGTATATTACTCGTGCAGATATGGTTGGTGCCGCCAAACAAATGATGCAATCCTTTGAGAGTGTTATACAGTTCATTAATATTTTTTCAATTATAATTTATATGGTTTTGATGTATATTTTGACTAAAACAGTAATAGAGAAGAACGAGCTTTCCATTTCTTATATGAAGGTGTTTGGATATAATAGTAGTGAAATAAGCCATTTATATCTAAATGCAACAACTATTACGGTACTGGGTTCCTTGTTTATTTGTATACCTCTGGAAGCATTATGCTTTAAATATGTAATGATATACGTTGCAAGTCTTGTGGAAGGATATATTGAATTTTATCTTCCGCTATGGGTGTATGTAGTTATTATAGTTATAGGAATTTTAGCATATTTTTTAATCAATACATTACATATTAACAGAGTAAAGAAAATACCTATGAGCGAGGCACTAAAAAATAGAGAATAATATTAAAAGCTCCTTCTATGGTAGAATATTTAATCATAGGAGGAGTTTTTATTTAAGTTCTAATCAGGGTTTCCTTAAAGACACAAAAACTATTGTAAAATACTGGAATTGAAATATGCAAAGACTATACGGGGAATTCTGCACAAATACTAAATCCTTTCTCGCCATCAGAACCAAAATTGATGCTACCACCTAATTCGGATACTCTCTTTTCCATATTTGAAAGGCCTGTATTTTTCTTTATAACTTTGCAGCCAAAACCGTCATCAATAATATAAAGTGAAATTAATTTTTCCGAGAACCTGAGTATTATGCCCACATAGGAGGCTTTTCCGTGTTTTAATGAGTTTGTAAGGGCTTCCTGACATATTCGATAGATAGTACTTCTATGAAAGATAGACTGGCTGCTTTCATAACCATATACTGAGAAATCTACAGCAATCCCCGTTTTTTCAAAATCTTTAATAAGAGAATTCACGCCATGTACTATTCCATAGTTTACGTGGTCTTCCGTTATTATGCCCTGAACAGACTCTTTGAGTTCTTTATGTCCTTTAATGGCCACATCCATCATTTCATTAAGTTTTTGTTTTACTGTTTCTATATCTTTTTCACAAGCAATGGAACATACGCCTATGAGTGAAATAAGTACAGCCATCGTATGTCCTACAGAATCATGTACATCGCCTGCTAATCTATTCCTTTCCCTGGCAATAGCAAGTTTTTCAACAGCACTGGCATTCTCCTTAAGCTGATTATTTGCCAATTGTAAATCACAGTTTTTCTTTTCTATTTCAGCAAGAAGCTTTTTATAATCGGAAACGTCATAAAAAGTTATGATATTACCGACAAATTCCGTTTTTATATATAGAGGTTGAATGTTAACTGTAAAATGTTGTTCATATGTACGTAAATGTATTTCACCATTTACTTTATCGTGACTGAGCGACTCTATAGCGCTAATAGTCTTTTCTGCTTCATTGTCATTATCTGAATTATTTCTTAAGTAAGTTGTTAAGCAAGTCAGGTCATCATCAAGCAAGATTTTGCATTTATCAGAGAAGTTTTCTTTGAAGGCGCGGTTGAAGTAAACTATAATTTTATCTGCATCAATAATAAGAATGGATTCCTTTAGTTCATCTGCCATTTTCGGAAATGCGATAGGAGTTATGTTTAAAAATCTGTATTTAAAGATAGCCAGGTTATAGAGCAAAAGATTTAAGCAAAATGATGATGGAATGATATCAAAGTTATTATATTTTTGGTACAGAGGTGTTAAAAAATATATACTGCATATCAAATTAGGAATCAATCCTGAGAAAAGAATAATAAGCCACTGTTTTCTATTAAACGGATATGTGTTTTTTACATGCCTTAACACTATTGCCGCACCAATAAGATGAAAACCTAAATTTATTATTATATTGATACGTGATGCCAAGCCAAAATAGACAAGCCATTTTCCATTTTCATTTACCCAATAGTAAACAAGCCCGTGATATTCATTTTTAACCAACAATAGGTAAGTTATAAGGCCTGGGACAAAAATTAACCATTTGTACTTATAGAGTTTCTTTTCAGTTGATGTTAAAGTTTTGTATGAGTAAATTAAACTGAATAAAAGCCAAACAGAGGGTTCGGTATTCATAGACAATATTTTGTAGAAGTTGATCGGAGTTATAAGGAAAAGCAGGTTGTGAGAGCTAAACCAATTATAGTTGGCGTAGTAAAAAGTTATCATAAATTCACCGGAGGACCAGACAAAACCGATAAAGATATATACAATCCAGATAGTACGAAGTGAAGTCTTTTTCCCATTAATTATTACAATAAATATTATAATTAAAGCCAGTATCATTGAAATACTGCAAATTGTCATTTGAAAAACTGCTCTCATTACATACACACCTCAACTGGCTGGTAAAATATGGTTACTGGTACAATTTCATTAGGATATAATTTTGTTCTTTACAGCAAATACTGCAAGCTGAATTCTATCTTTCATCTTAAGCTTTATGAGTATCTCTGACACCATGTTTCTTACATAACCTTCAGAAAGGCAAATTTCTTTTCCCATTTCTTTATAGCTTTTTCCTTCAACCACAAGGCGGATTAGCGTCTTTTCCTTGTCTGTAAGATTTAGGTTACTAATGCTAACATCGATTTGATGAGTGGAAGCAACATTCCTAACAACTGAATTCATTATATTACTCTTTACAATACCCAATCCCATCATTACGCTCTTAATAGACTGCTGAAGCTGATTAGGGAGAATATCTTTTGTTATATACCCATCGGCACCACATTGTATAGCACTAGTGATACTTTCTTCATCTTCAAAGGTAGTAAGTATAAGTACTTTTGTGTCAGGTAAAGAAGCTTTTATAAGTCGTGTACCTTCAAGACCGTCGCAATCTGGCATCCTAATGTCCATTAAGACAATGTCTGCCTTGTGTTCTCTGCAAAGCTCATAGGCTTCTTTGCCGTTGTGTGCAAGTCCTACAACTTCCATTTCGCTATCGCTTTCAATCATGTACTTTAAACTTTCTCTCAAGATATCCATATCTTCCGCAATTATAACCTTTATCATAAGTCACCATAAAATGTTTTTTTTAATGCCTAAGAAAGTGCATTTCTTTCTGGCATCAAAAAAGTCAACCTAAAGGCTGTTTTCTGCGAAGAAATACCCTCATTATATCAAAATGTTGACTTTTTTATAATTATATCATCCCAGTTAGCACAAGTAAACATAATTGTGATAATCATGGTATTTATGGAAGTATTTATACTGTGAAAATATGATAAAACGCATGTTATATTCTTACAAAACACATCTATTAACATGACAAAAATGTATGTAAAATAAGAGCATATAATTCTAATTAATAGTTTTATTGAATACATGATAGTATATCATCCTACAAACTCATTTCTGTAATCTGTTTTTTCATAACAAAAGTAATTATGCTACAAATAAATATTTTCACTACTTAAAATAGGGGAGGAATGAGGGTATGGAAAACAAAAAAAGAATTGATTTTCTCGACAATCTCAGAACATTTATTATTTTTCTGGTGTTAGTGCTTCATGCAGGATTGCCGTTTACTACTCCGCCGTTTGCCGGATGGGTTCATGATGAGCAAGCTAAATCATCTATAATGGGATTTTGGGTAATATTTCTTGAAGGACCGTTTTTGATGTCCACCATGTTTTTTATAGCCGGTTATTTTATACTGCCTTCGTTAGCTAAAAAAGGCACTAGTAAGTTTTTGAAAGATAAGTTTATAAGGTTGGGGATACCGTTTTTATTTGGTGCAATAATAATATCTCCTATATTGGCGAGTATTTCGACTTTAAGTGATGGATATAACTACAACTTTTTTTTGGTATGCTTAGGTTTTTTCAATCCAATGTATTATGCACATTACCACTTTTGGTTTCTTGGCATACTGATTTATTTTATTTTAATTACAGTGCTGGTTCTAAATATATTTAAGAAAAAAATATCGCTCTTACCTACAAAATCAACAAAACCTAAAGCTATACTTTTTGTACTGTTTATTCTGGGATGTATAGTGGCAAATTTTTCTATCGGTGTATTAACCGGAAACTTTTACGATTGGTTTAGATCCTATCATTTAGTTTTTCAAAAGACATCACTACCATTATACATGGCATACTATACTCTTGGAATATATGCATACAAAAGGAATTGGTTTAAGGATGGCTATAAGCCTAAAGTTCTGCCATGGACAATAATTTACGTTATTTCAATACTTGCTTATTGCTATATCTATTTTATCTTGTTAATGTTTAACCCTGCTACAGTACTGCAAAAACTAATTGTATCCATTGTTTACAATATTGCGATGTTTTCATTAATCCAGATGCTGCTTGGAATATTTCAGAGGTTCTTTAACGGCGGAGGTGCTTTTGTGAAGGGCTTAAATCAGAGCAGCTTTAGCACATACGTATTTCATATGTTTCCGATGTTTTTAGTGTTCTACTTTGTAAGATACCTTCCAGTTGCATTTGAATTAAGACTGTTTTTAGATGTGGTTCTAGGTGTTTTGTTAAGTTGGCTTCTTGGTTTTATAATGAAGAAGGTACCATTGCTTAGAAAAATTTTATAGTTAACTAAACTTTCCCAAAGTGTTTATGAGCTCTGTACTGTTTTAGCAGCACAGAGCTCATAAACAATATTTTCTATCGGAATAAGATCGGCATTCGTCGTGAAGATAAATAAATTGATCCCTGTTGCTGGTGAAGTTTAAAACATTTATCCTGCTGCCTTTCTTTATCCGCTTGCCGCATTTGAGGCAGAAAATATTTGTTTGCTTCATAATATCATGAGACAGCTCTGGCTTTATGTTTTCATATTTTGACCAGCTTTTCCAACCTGTTTTGCATATGCTTATTCTGTTGTCAAAATCGGCATAAACCCACCTTAGGAGTTTATGAAAGTGGAAGGGGTACTTTGTATATTTTATATAAGCTTCCGGCACACCTAATTTGACGGTATAAAGCATATAGTTTTTTTCAACCACATCCTGTATGCGGCCGCTTATTTGGGTAGTATACCAGCAAAAGCCTTCGGCATCAAGCCATTTGCGAAGTTTTTCAAACATATATCCTCGGCATATCTCGACCGTCTCTGTTTTATGTACATTCATTACCAGAAAGGCTTCTGATACTATTTTTACAACCTCGTCAAGATAATATTTGTTCCTGAAATTTTCTTTATTGTAAAGTTCAACAGGAATGATTTCAAAATAGTATTCGTTTGTCTCAGGGCGGTATACACCAATACAAGTTCCTCCGACAAAACTGCCGCTCCCTGCATCATCAATCTGTATCATCGGGTTCACTCCACACGTTTTGGGTTTTGCAGCGGTTTTGCTGCACAATTGATAGTATGCGTAGAAAGTGAAAAAAATAAACTTTAATGAAGTAATATTTCAGTTATTCCTTAATATCATTTTATTTTTCTTGTAATTTATATAACTTCTTTTTCGTTAAGAAATTTAAATTGTGAAATGTAAAAATTGTAGTATTTTCCTTTGAGGAGGATAAGTTCTTCGTGGGTGCCGGTTTCTACAATTCCGCCATCTTCAACAACCATAATCCGATCGGCATTTCGTATGGTTGAAAGTCTGTGTGCAATGACAAAAGATGTTCTTCCGGTAAGAAGGTTGCGTATACCTTGCTGTACAAGCTTTTCAGTATGGGTGTCAATACTTGCGGTTGCCTCATCAAGTATCAGTATTCGTGGATTTGCAAGCAGTGTTCTTGCAAAAGCGATTAATTGTCTTTGACCTGCCGAAAGCCTTGTACCGCGCTCGTTAACATCGGTATCGTAACCTTTTTCAAACTTCATTATAAAATCGTGGGCGGATACTGCTTTAGCTGCAGAAATTACTTCTTCGTCTGAAGCATCCAATTTACCATAGCGTATGTTTTCTTTGATGGTAGTGGAGAAGAGGAAGGTATCCTGTGGCATAAGCCCGATTTGTGACCTTAAACTGTCAAGCTTCGCATTGCTTATGTTTATATCGTCAATCAAAACTTCCCCGACAGATACATCATAAAATCTGCTGATAAGATTTACTATTGTTGTTTTTCCTGCACCTGTTGACCCAACCAGGGCTATTGTTTGACCGGCTGCCACATCGAAACTTACATCTTTTAAAATTTGTTGATCTTCATCATATCCGAAGGTAACATTACGGAAGGAAACATCTCCTTTTATTACCGGCATTTCAAAGGCTTCAGGTTTGTCTTTTATGTCAGGTTCAATATCAAGTATTTCAAAAATCCTTTCTGCTCCGGACATATTGGTCACTAACTGGTTGTAGAAATTGCTTATGTTCATTATAGGCTGCCAGAACATAGAAATATAACTGGTAAAAGCTATCAATAGTCCCGGTGTAATTGAATCCTTTTCAATAAGACCGGCACCAAACCAGAATACCAGAATGGTTCCGACACCCCAGGACATCTCAACCGTAGGCCAGAAGAAATCATTCATTCGAATTGCTCTTACAAAGGAAATTCTCCAATCCTCAAGTAACTTAAGGAATGTGGAGGAGGTTTCGTCCTCCGCTGCAAAACTTTGAACCACCCGAATACCTGAAAAGTCCTCATGAGTAAAGGCATTGACATTTGAAGACTTTTTCCTGTGTATTTGCCATCTTCTCCTTGAGGATGTTGAAATAAAGAACATAACAATTACCATAACAGGTAATGTTGCAAGTGCGACCAGGCCAAGCCTGTAATTCATTATCATCATAATTGCAACAACTGCCGTTATTTTTATAATTTCAGGAATCAGGCTGGTCACGCTGTTAGTGAACAAATCATTAAGTGAATTGACGTCACCTATTATGCGGGCAAGTATTTTTCCTGTAGGACGATTGTCAAAAAATGAGAAGGACAACTTCTGAATATGGGAATATAACTGTTGACGGATTGTCAAAAGAATTTTGTTTGAGACTATTCCCATTGTCAATATCCTTGCGCGGGAGCATAACATTGCAATTGCATTTAAAGCAACCATCACTCCGCCAAGCAGCATGAGATTCTGCCAGTCTTCATTTTTTATGAAATTGTCTATTCCGATCTTCAAAAAGTATGGATTGAACAGTTCTACTGCAATTACAAAAGCCATCAGCAGCAACGTTTTTGTAACTTGTTTTCCATAGGGCTTTAAGTATACCAAAAGCCTCTTTATTATATTGATATTTAAGCTTTCTTTTAAATCTTCATCCTGCCTTGAATTATTAATTGGCATTATATCACCTCTTTGTTTAATGCTTCCACGTAATCACGATATTGCTCTAAATATGTTTCGTAATAACGACCACGCTGTTTTATAAGCTGGTTGTGATTACCGCGCTCAACGATTTTACCATCCTCAAAATAAAGTATTTCATCGGCATTTTTAACGGCCGAAATTCTGTGAGCAATGATAAATTTCGTAATTCCTTTCCATTTTCCCATAGCTTTTTCAATGGCGTATTCGGTTTCCATATCTAAAGCGGAGGTTGAATCATCCATAATTAGTACCTTAGGTCTTCTCACCAAAGCCCTGGCAATTGAGATACGCTGTTTTTGACCGCCAGAAAGGCCTATGCCGCGTTCTCCGATTACTGTGGCATACCCTTTGGGCATTTGTGAAACGAAGTCGTCTACCATAGAATCCCGACAGGCCGATCTGTAATCCTCTTCAGAAACTCCTTCTGCACCAAACCGGATATTTTCATCTATTGTGTCGGAGAAAAGGAAGGTTTCCTGCATTACTACCGAAACATTTTTTCTTAACACAGAAAGATCCATTTCCTTAACATCTATACCATCAAAGCATACCCTTCCAGATTTGCAGTCGTAGTATCTTCCTATCAGATTTACAAGGGAGCTTTTTCCTGCACCTGTAATGCCCATAATTGCAATGGTTTTACCCGGTTCGGCTGTGATATTTATATCCTTTAGTACAGTAGTTCCTGCAAAATCGAAACTTACATCTTCAAATACGATCTGACCCTGTATTTCTTCCGGTTTCTTAGGATTTTCACAATTTTTTATAGATGGTTCCTGATCAAAAATTTTATCAATTTTCTTTATCGAGGCAATGCACTGTGCGATTATGTTGGTGAGCCATCCCATCAAACGCATTGGCCATATCAACATATAGATGTAATTACTGAAGGCAACCAGGGTTCCTAAGGTAATTTCACCTTTTATTACAAAATATCCGCCAAAGCTTATGACAAGTACCAGTACAAGATTCGAGAGAAATTCGATTACAGGGTTGTGTTTGGCAAAGATTTTTACCTGCTCGAGATTTATATTATAATTCTCCTCGTTCTGGTTTAAAAATTTCTGTATTTCATGCCTTTCACGGCCAAAAGCCTTAACTACTCTTACACCTGATATGTTTTGCTGAGCAGTGGAGTTTAAAACAGCCCTCTGATCACTTATTTTTTCATAGGTTTTACCCACATTGCGCTCAAGCCTGAATACAACAATTTCAATGACAGGCATTACGGCAAGACAGATAAGCGCAAGCTTCCAGTTTATCATAATAAGTATAATTGATGCTATAATAAAATAAACGCATTGTTCCATAAACAACATAAAACCAAAACTAATCGCATGCAGAATATTTTCAGAATCTTCTTTTATACGGGACATCAATTCACCGGTATTATTTTCATCGAAAAATGAAAAGGACATCTTTTGTATGTGATCAAACAAGTTTTTTCTCAGGTTTAAAATAACCTTTGAACTTGCCACATCAAATCCGTATTCCTTTGTGTACCCAAGAACAGCACGCCCCACAGTTATACCGGCGAGAGCCAGCAAAGCAGTTTTAAGATAATTCATATCTTTATGAAGTACGGTCCTGTCGATAATTTCTCCTACAAAATATGGATTAAACATATCCAGTGTAATTGAGGTTAGAAGTGCCAAAATTCCTATAAAGTATGGCAGCCACTGTCTTCTTATTAGTGCTAAAAGTCTTTTCAAACAAATACCTCCTTAAGTTTGCATCCGTGCCATCTATGTGGCACAAGGCCTTACTCGTTGTAGCCCAAAATGCTGTAAACGCAAAAACAGGCCGTGGTATAAACTCCGCGTCCATTAAAATAAATAAAGTCGCGGTGATAACCACGACCCTCTCAGTTTACAAAGTAAAATTTCAAGATATACTGCTGAGTAAGGCAGGGTTATCGGAAATGTTAAATCTACCGAAATTAGAGATGTTATTGATAAAGTATGTATATTGTCTCATTATCCTGCCTCCTTTTCTAAAGAATTTGTAAATACTTACTTATTAATGTTAATGCAAATATAATATTTAGTCAAGAATTTTTTAAAATTATATAAGATAAACAATAGACCTTTAATAAATTTATGCGTATTATTGTTAGTAATATATTATTTGATTTTTGTTTATAGAACAGTATTTTTTATGATAGTATTGATTTATATTAGTAGGAGGTAGGGGAAATGTATGTTATAACCTATTCATTGAGGGGAACACAGATAGATTCAGATGAATACTACAAAAATGTAGCTATATATACTCAGCAGGTGTTAGCTAATGCTGAAGAGTTTTTTGCAAATTCACTCGATTCTTTGATTGAGTACTATAGAAAAAAAGAGAAGTTTGCAAAGGAATACGCATTTCTTGATTTATTGATACTTGGTGTGTTATGGAAAGTATATAGTGGTGATGCTTTAGGGCTTGATGAAATACCGGGGAATATGCTTACACTGCTTTCGAATATACGAAATAGCAATGTTGCGTTAAAGCCGGGTGTTGACTTTTTGAGGGGGATAATGTCTACAGTATTTTTGTCTCCGGATCTCTATGATAATATAGCTTCAATTGAACCAAGTATGGAGAACTATGAAAAACTGACCTCTTGGCTTAAGGCAACGGGAGAGTTTAATCAGGAGCTAAAAAGGTTAGACTGGCTTAAGGATTATCTTAAGACTCTTAAAGAAAAGGAGGCTGTTGATCTGGTTGCATCAGCAATTACTTTTGCACTATGGTTTGAGAACAGCAGTGAAGAGAATTTAGGGATTTACACCCAAAATGTTGAAAGATATTTAAATGAGCTAAGACCAAAGCGCTATTGGCACGAGGATGTGATCTTCTGCGGCAGGAGGCGGGTTGAATATCACCTGAATATGGTGGGAGCGGAGATAATGAACAAGATTTTTAGAGAGTCTTTTAAAAAAACCGGCAAAAAGCTTCTTTTGCTTCCTGACTGTATGAGATTGCACCCATCTTCAAAGTGTGCAGCGAAAGAGACGGAAGTAGGAATCAAATGTGCAATGTGTTCGCCTGATTGTCAGGTCAGCAAGTTGACTAAGCTGGGCAGTGAACGTAATTTCGGTGTGGCTATAGTTTCGCATGAATCTTCCATTTCTGCTGCTGTACCGAGCAAAAAGTTAATTGACAAAGAAACGGGAGTTATTGGAGTTGCATGTGTGCTAAATCTTATATCCGGCGGGCTGAAACTAAAGGAACTTGGTGTTCCGGCACAATGCGTTTTGCTAGATTATTGCGGCTGCAAAAACCACTGGCACGATGAGGGTATGCCGACTTGTATTAATGTGGGGAAGTTAATGGGGATACTGGATGTATAAATATGTAAATGGGTACAAAAACCGATCTCTCTTAATGTTTGCAAAGCAGAATTATGTACGGATAAAGCTTTTTGTTTATATGTTATTACTTGCTTTTTGGAAAATTGGAAAGGAAATAATAAGCTTATGTCGAATACAAAATTGAGGTGATAATAGGTGTTAGCAAAAATAGCAACTAAAATATTGTTTTATATAGCTATATTGGGGTTTGTTTTAAGTACCCTGGCTCACATAGTTACATTTTTTAATTTTGATCCGGAAAAGTATTTTATGGTGGAATTCTTATTTTGTGGAATTATTCTTGTGGTTTTTTCAACTATGTTCTTATTGAATAAATTAAGAAGAAATAAAGAGAATTTGATAGTATTGAAAAATGGGTATAAGTATTATCCAATGATATCATTATTGTTGCAAGTTCCGGTGTGGATGAGAATTATTTGTGTGGTATTAATTATTTACACAGGTATCAGTATATTTATTGGAAATTCTCCGGCGGCTACTTACAGCGGTTTAATGATGTTTAATTTTATTTGTTGGATGTTGATTTATTCATTTATCAGGAGAAACTCTAAACAACAAGAAATGAAGTTATAATAGGCATTGCCGGATTTTCAATTTTTTAAGGGTAGGAAAGGGGAGTGCCCTTTCCTGTAAATTAACCCTAATGCACAAAAATCAAACTATAAAGTAGGTAGTCCAAGTAATATAAGTCTTAAATTTGCGTAATCAATGGAGTTAACCAAACCATCATTATTAATGTCGGCAGCTTCCATTCCATTAGGAGATGGAAATGTATTTATACGGAGAAGGTATTGTCTAAAATAACCGAAATCAATTGAATTTACTGCTCCATTGCCGTCTACGTCTCCCTTGATTATATTACTGTTTGATCCTTTTAAAATTGTGATTGTTTTATCGTACCAGATTTTTGCAATTTTTTTGTAGGCTTCGGTATTTAAATGCAAGCCATCGTTAGAAAGGTCAACGTTTGGTGAAAAATTTACATCACTTAACTTAACAAAGTAAACCTTTTTGCCTTCATTAGCTTTTTGTTCAACAACTTTAGGTATTGCTGCATTATATTCTAATACAATATCAGGCCAGGGGTAATAATCAGATACGAATATTGTTACATTAGGCTTAGCAGCTAAAATCTGGTCTATAAGGTTACTAAGTCCTGTCGGGTTTATTTTCCCTGTTTGAAATATATCATTTCCACCTATCCAAAGAAACACTACATCGGGATCTTGAGCATTTAGCCAACCATTAATGTTATTTGCGACATCAGGTATCGTCCAACCGGAGTGACCTTCATTATCTTTGTCCGGCAAAGAACTTGGTCCGCGTTTATTAGAACCCACAAAATCAAAACTTAGTCCCGCATTTTTGTATAGATTATATAATTCAGTACGATAGGATCCCATATCAGGGTCTCCCATACCTTCGGTGCAAGAATCGCCGACCGGCATTATTTTTATTGGTTTCGGCTCAGCTGAAGATGTTATAAATGTTCCACTTATAATGGTACTTATTAAAACCGATGCAAACAAAACTTTCTGAAGCTTTAATTTTAATTTGTACATTTTATTCCCTCCCATTTAATTAAATTTACTTTTTTGATTCTACCTTTTTGATAGTTCTTGATAGTATTTACCTTAATTCAATTTAACTAGCCATTATTACTCTCCTTTCATATTCTTTAATATATATATAATATCTACCCTTAATTCATTGATGTGGAGGATTTTTATCTTTTGACCTGCTGAATCCCGAAAGGGGATTGCTGTCAACAGCATCCTGGAGTTGCTGCTTGTCTAAATGTGTATAAATTTCAGTGGTTGAAATGCTTTCATGTCCTAGAAGTTCCTGTAATGCTCTGATATCAACTTTTCCATATCGGTACATTAATGTTGCAGCCGTATGCCTTAATTTATGAGTTGAATATCTCTGAGGGTCAAGACCGGCTTGCTTTATATATTTTTTAACAATTTTCTGAACAGATTCCTTGCTGATACGTTGTTTTCTTCCACTTATAAAAAGAGCATTCTTATCTTTAACACCGTTGACTGGCCGAACCTTCATATAAGCCTCAATAGCTTCAAGACAAGCACTGTTAAGAGGTACGCTTCGCTCTTTGTCACCTTTACCAATAACTGTAAGAGCGTTGTTTTTTATATTGCTTAAATTTATTCCAACCAATTCAGACAAACGCATACCACAGTTCAAGAACAGGGTTAATATAGCAAAATCCCGTTCTGAGTATGTTCCGGTGTCCACGGAAGATAAAAGCTGTTTGCTTTCTTCAACATTTAAATATCTTGGAAGACGTTTTAGTATTTTAGGCGATTCCAATTCGCTGGCAGGGTTCACGCTGAGCAGCTTAGCTTTATTAAAAAGGTAATTAAAAAATGATTTTAAGCTTGCAACTTTTCTGGCACGTGCATAGGAAGTATTGTCACGATTATTGCTGACATAGGACATAAATGCATATAGATCGCTTAATGTAACAGTTTTAATTAGATCCAGATCAACGTCACAGATATCAATCTGATCAAACTCCAGATTTTTATCAACCAGATTGTTGTGTATTTTAAGGAACCTGAAAAAAACTCTCAAGTCATAAAAATAAACCTGAACAGTATTAATTGATTTTCCTTTGATTGTTTGAAGATAGTTTAAAAAATCTCTTAAGATTAAAGGCATTTCATAATCTGAAATATTTTTCATTAATATAAACCTCAAATTTATTTTATATTTATATTTTAAACTATAAAATGTACTTTTTCAACTTTTAGTCTACCCCAAATTACACGAAATTTTTATTTCGTGTAATTATTAATATTTTAATTTTGCTACAATTTTTTATATTCCCTCTCGGCGCATTCGATAAAATTAGAAATTAAAAGAAAAACAAAAATATGTATATAAATGATATAAAATATGTTAGGAATATTGAGAATAATAACTTTTGTTTTGTATTGTTGCTAACATAAAAAGCACTCGTAATATTTTAGCGTTTTTTATCTTTTGAAAAAATCCGGATTATCAATTTTAGCACCACAATATATACACGCATGTAAGATTATTAGTCTCTTTTACAATCAGCCATAATGCTTCTGTTATCATCATCAGTTTTTCTACTTTTGGTTTAAGAAAAGTAATTTCCGTACTTGCTTCTCGGGCTCTTGCTTTAGCATCTATAGCTTCCAACCTTGTAATATTAGTATTATTATCAACATATCGGTGGCTGCTGTGTCTGGAATCCAGAATACTATCAAATAATTCATCTAACATAAACTTTTCCTCCCAAGATATTCAATAAAATTAATAATTAATATATATTGAACAATAAGAATTCGTTCTTATGATTATACTATATTTACCTCATTTATACAATAAAAATGTCAGAGTATACCAATTAAACAACAAGAACAGCTCCGGTTGGCTAAACTTTACCGAAGCTGTTCTTATAAAATTAGTGATAACTATTTTATCTGCGAATAGTCAAAGGAATCTGCAAATTCTTGTAAGGCCTCAGCAGAGATGCTTTCTGAGAATGGTAAGCCGCTTTCTCCTGTTCCTGAAAGTACATTTATTACAGTGTATGAACGTTCCAGGTCTGCAATAACCAGTGCCTTGCTCTCACCAAGTGCCAGTGAAACCTGTACACCGCTGCTTGTTTTGTATGACCACTCTCTATAGTTATTTGAATTACCGATGTTAAGATAAGTGGCCGAAAAAGTGCCTTTTACATAGTTTCCAAACTGGTAGCTAATTCGCTTGTTATCTTTCAATACAGCTTCTCCATCAAATTGAAAAGTACCATCGTTATAAACGTAACCTCCCAAGACTGAATTTGAATTTCCAACAAAGTCTCCCACATTTGCCTGTTTCTTTAATTCTTCAATGTTACCTACCATTGTAATAGAAGTATGAAGTGAAAGTTTGTACTTCTTAATAATCTCCTCTAACTTGTCTGCCATTTCCTGTGTGTAAACCAGGTACATTGGGTATCTCTCAGTGAATTCATTTGATCCGTTCCCTACCTGATTCAATAGACTTTGATCGGTATCATATCCGTTGCAAAACAAATTCCATTCAGCATTAGCTTTGTATTCATTACTGTCGGGATATCCCTGCAAAGCAATTAGGTCAACTTCTTCTTTCCCGATGTCTTCGTTAGATACAGCAACATCCGAGGATGAAGCCGGAACACTCGTATTTTTTGTGACAGCGATTTTGTCATCCGTGTTGAAAACCAGATCTCTGACACCATACCAGCGTGTAGCCAATGCAGTTATTCCAAGGGTTGCGGTGACAGCTGCAATAGCAACTATACTTATAATCTTCTTCACATTCATAGACTTTTGACCTCCTGATTTTTGTATGCTTCTTTCTCTGATTTTTTCAATAAATTGGTCTGGCATTACACTATCTGCTTCCATACCACCTTGCAAGCTGAACAGTTTGTCAGAAATTTCATCTGCTTTTTCAACATCTCCACATAGCACTGCCTCTTCTAATTCCTTTATTAACTGTGAAATAGTATCCATAATAAATTACCTCAACTTTCTCAGTAAAGCGCTTTACACTAATATATATCTAAATTTGACTAATGTAACTCACTTTTCATCAAGTTTTAATTTTTTGACAATATCCTGTATTTCTCTTCTAAGTCTTACCAGACGCATACGCATTGCCGTTTCACTGATGCCTTGATCCATAGCAATTTCTTTAATTGACTTACCTTCGATGTAGCGTTGTTTATAGAGCTTGTGCTGACTTGAATTCAAACTGCTGATAACATGCCCTGTATAGGCTGTCTCATCGATATTCCTGTCTAATTCCATTAGGAGTTTTTCACATAGGTCTGTATTGTCTTGAGCAATATTTTCAGACAGGTATTCCATTGTGGAAACCCGTTGACGTTTTAAGTATGTGAGTGTAAGATTCCTTGCCGTTTTGTACAGAAATGCAATCGGCTTTTCATGTTGTAAAAAAAACTCTCCTTTTTCATAGGCAACTGTAAAGACATCCTGAATTAAATCCTCGGTAGCCTCCTTGCTTCCGGTCATTCCAAATACATATTTATATATTCTCTTATAATTTTCCTGGCATAGCTCCTCAAAAATTTTCATTTTGTCCACCTCTAATATATTTATATTCTGTTTTGATTAATGTAACAAAAATTTTTCCCTTAAAGGGGTGTCGCCAACATTTCCGACAAATCCCACGCTAAGGAATTAATTGGGTAAATATTGGGGTTTACACCCACGTTAAGCCTATAATCCTTTAACTGCCTATGTTTAACGGTCTTAATTCGTCAGATTCAGGTACATTTCTCATCTCAAAGGTATATTCTCCAAGAAAGTTTATGTGTTCCCAACCCAACGGGGCAATTACATGTACTGCATCCCTGGCATTGGTATTAATGATTTTGGTGTAGAATGATGAAAACTGGTCACTTACAAAGCGATACATCGTAGTTCCCTTTTCTGAACCGTAGTGGGGGTTATGTTCTGCATGAAGAGACGATACCCCAACCTGAACACGCATACCGTCTGATGAAGAAGTACTCCCATCACCCCAATATGAAGAAAGGAATTGCCTGTGTTGGTAATTTACAAGCGTAGCCTGGACACGTTTCATTGCATCGTCATACATTCTCCATTGTGCAGTATTAGACATTTGACGGTATGTTATTCCAGGCGTAGAGTCAGCCATTTTTACTAAGCCGATATTTGTACCCATTGCCATTAATGTAGCCATTAAGACAGCTTTTTCATCATTCTTAGCAACATTACCCGTGGAAGCATGAATAAAATTCTTATCAAAATTTGTCCAACTGGCAACTTCAATTAACAGGTCAGGGAGTTTTACCCGTGGCAGCATTTTATATAAATTATCACTTAATGCCAATGCTTCTTCAGGTGTATCCTTTTCCAACTTTTCTACATAGATTTTATCATTGCCAATACTTACACCTTCAAGCTTGTCGGCGTTTTTTGATACCCATTGAAGCCTTTTATGTAATGATTCAGTTCTTTCCTGCATGTACTCTTCAAAAGACATGCTAACGGCAAGCTTTGAAGAATCAGCTTTCTTTCTATCCCATTCATACTTAGATACAAGGTATTCATCGAAGTTCTTATAATTCCGGCTGCCTTTAACAGCTACATCCCCAGAGCGAATTCTATTTTTCAATTCTGTATATGCTGCAAACTCATAGTAATGCTTATTTATAGTTCCATCCGGTTCAAATACAAATTTATTCCATCGATTAGAAACAAACCCCAAGGGAGCATCATCCGGCACTCTACGCTTACCCGTTTCATTCATATCATTAATAACCTTAAGAGCATCAATCAACGGCTCCATTGAGGTATTTGTACAACTGAATTCTAAGTGTTTCACAAGTGCTGGGGTATATTTCCGTAACTGATTGTATCTACTATCAAGCAGGTCTAAATAGTCATAGTTTGCGGGTCTTGTAAGCTTTTTGCTTCTTCAACCGATTCCACTATTTTATCCCACGGCATTACAGTTTCAATAGTTGTAAACGGGTCAAGTCCTTCATTCTTTGCTTTTATAAGTGCAGCTCCAATATCTACAAATTGAATAACCTTTTCATTCAGGGATTTCCCGTTTTGCTTCTGCATTTCTTCCTGATCCTTACGTCCTTTTGAAAGGAATATGTTTATTTGCTTATCGTGGATTTCTATAGCAAAGTCTATTAAGCTCTGGCTTAAATCATAAAGATACAGGGCAAGCATGGCATATCTTTTGTTTTCTTCAAAACGCCGGAAGGAATGTGGCTCATACTTTGAACCAAGCCTTGATAACTGCCTTACTCTATTCGGATGAATTCCCTCGATGTTAAGATTCAACTCAATTCTTCTGATAACTTCAAGCCTGTCTATAACGTCCATAAAAGCTTTCGGGGATGATTGCCCAGGGTCTTCCTTTAAGTAGGCAAGGGTAGTTTTCGTATTTTCATCCGGGGATTCTATAAGTTCATCTAGTCTTTTTCTCTGTGCATTCGTTAGGCATTCATTTATCAGACTGATTACTGTATCATCAGCTTTTTGTAGCACATCATTGACTACTTTTTCAATTTTAGTTATTCCAGGGAGAATAATCATCTGCTTTTTCATTTCATCAATGGCTTCTCTTATAAGCCTACCAACATTATCATTCTCCATAGCATAGGGCATCAGGCATTCCGACAGGTAATTACTATCGGCTTCGGAAAAGTTTCTATATCCGTATTCTTCACGTAACTCCTGAAGGTGTTCAAGTCTTGTATTCTCTCTTTGGGCATACTGCTCGAATTCTTTTGGATTGACTTGAAGCTGTTCTGCAATATATGCCAGGACTTTATCTGGGATATCGTTTATACTACCCAAAGACCAACCAGGATTCCGTAAACAGCATAATTGAACAGCAAAACCAAGCCGGTTATAATCTCTCCGGTGCCGATTAATGATATCCATATCAGTTTCAGTAAAAGTGTAATACTTAGCGATTTCCCATTCACTAATATTTTGGGGTATCTGCGTGAATTCAAGTCTTTGTTCTTCGGTAAGAAGTATTTCAGGTGCAGCCATAACAACCTCACTCACATATTATTTGATTAGTTCAGATTTCTTTTACTCTTCGGTAAAAGGTACCCCTATTCATATTCAATCTTTTCATTGCTTCAATAGCAGTAATCTCTTTATTTTTCCAAAGATGTACAACTTTCTCCCATTCCTTCGGCACGTCAAGTTGTGGCCTTCCAAATTTCTTACCTTTCAAACGGGCGGCTGCAATGCCTTCTTGCTGACGTTGAATGATATTTTCTCTTTCCAACTCTGAAAGTGCAGCAAATATTGTTAATATAAATCTTCCCTGGGGAGTGGTGGTATCGATATTCTCTTTCAGAGAAATAAGTTCAACATTTTTATTCTGAAGTTGCTGCACAATAGAAAGTAAATCCTTTGTGCTACGTGCAAGACGAGAAATACTTTCAATATATAAGATATCTCCATCACGCACATATTCAAGCATCTTTTTAAGTTCAGGGCGTTCAATAGTTTTTCCCGATATCTTTTCAGTGAATATCCTATCCGTTTTAATTTCCGACAAAGCAATATCTTGTCTGTCGGTGTTTTGGTCAATTGAGGATACTCTAATATATCCAATTTTAGACATTATAATCTCCTGAATTTATTTTTATGATAAAAACATATCATATTTATCATATAAATACTACGTTTATTTTTGTGATATCAATAAATCGATTTTAAAGACTTTAGTGACATTATTTTAGGCTAACACAAAAAGCTTACAATTTGTGAAATATGATTCTTTACTAGCGACTAAGATTGAGAAAATTAAGTTTAACGCCAAAAAAAGCATTACTTGCAAATAGGAAGAAATAGACTAAAAAAAATTGAATACTGTAACTATATAATTCACAAAATAGTTAAGAATAGATTTCATTTAAGAAAAATGAGGAAAAGCTATGAAAAAGAAAAAAATTATTGCGTTTATCGGTGTTTTTTTATTATTTACTACCGTCTTATGTTTCGCTTGTAATATATGCGCTTCTGGAGCGTTGACTGAGGATTGTAATTACTCAAAATCTAAAGCGTCACTGTTTCAAGAAGCCATTAATGAGTTTGGCGCAACTTTTCCTGAACAGTCAGTGAATTTATGGGCTAAAGGTGTAAAAGAAAGAAATGGAGCTTTGCAATATGCCGTAATGGATGAAAAACTTAAATCTAAATTTAGCAACTATTTAGAAAAAAATCGGCCAAGTTGGGTTACTGGTGGATCAAGTCCCTGGATTGAAACGTATGAGATTAAATTAAATAAAGTGGATACCTTTACCTACAAAGCCGAAGTAGTATTTAGTCTTGCCACATCAGCAGGCAGTTTAGGTAGCTATCCGGCATATTTGCAAATCGTTAAACAAAGCAATTATTGGATGATAAAAGATATTCAAATGGATGAAAAGTTAAGACAGTATTTGAATTATCCAAAGTTATAAAAAAGAAAGCCTGTTTATTAAAATTTAAACGGGCTTTCTTTTTTTATTAGTATGTAGTAGATAACGCTGTAATAAAGCTGTTTGGTTTAGTAAAGACCTTCTTAAGCGTGTTACTACCTAAATCATAGCAATATAAACAACTCGGATAGTAAACCATCCCATCAACATTCATTTTTTGTACTCCTACAGGAACAGCGGAAAAATAAAGTTTTTTTCTATCAACGCTCTCACACAAAGAATATGGAGAGGAAAAACTCTCAATTTGTTTTGTGCTTTTTAATGTATCTTCACTTACTATCTGTTTTACTACTTTCTCGTCTATATTGAATTTATAAAATCCAGCACCAGTCGAGCCATCAACGTCAGCACCGCTCATTAACACATCATTCTCGTTTGATGACCAAGAAATTGAGTCTATTCTTTGAGCATTAAAGCTCACGACCTTACTAATATCATTAGATACCAAATTCAAAACATATACAGTATATTCCAATTTAGGTAGAAGCTTTAGCTTGCTAGTGCTTTTGTTGATATGCCTTTTACATCATTACTATATGAATACGTATGGATTATCATTTTACCATTAATAATATCAAAACATCCTACTCCACAATCATCGTTCTTGCTAATGTTAAGGTATTCTGTCTTATTATTTTTAATGTCTACTTTGGCAATCCGAGGCACAGGGTAATCTTTTCCCCCAGCTTGTGAATAAATAATTTTATTGGTTTTATCCTCAAAACAAACCTTAAATTGGCCTATCTCGTCACTTGTCACCTGTTGAATTTTGTTATCCTTTAAACTTAACGTAAATTTATCCCAAGCGTTATCCCCTGGGGCGTCTGAAAATGCCAGGGTATCCCTGTCTGTGTTAAGCTTACCGCTAACCATTACTTTTCTATCGTTAAGCAATGGCGTTATTTTTTCGTTGTTGCAATCATATGCCCAAATTGAGCCTATTCCTTCCGAATTAAACGTTGATATTGTGATTAACTGACCTTCTCCTTTATTAAAGGAAATATTGCTCTCCTTCATAGCGGTTATAGTACTTGAAGTACTACAACCGCTGAATAGAAAAACCGTTAAAACATAGAAAAGAAATACTACTGGAATCCTTTTTTCATTATTTATCATTTTATATCATCCCACATTACGGCCAGAATATTTGCACATTAATATATCCTTCAGTAGTATTTCCAATCTGTTGAAATGCCGACTTAACCAAATCAATTTCCACACCTGAAACAAAAGGCCCTCTATCCAAAATTTCGACGTCTACTTCAGGATCGCCATTTACAGTCCTAACTACTGTAGGCCAAATATAAAACGGTGCAGTTCTATGAGCCGCAGCTCGACTATGTAGCTTTACACCAGCGGCACCTACTTTACCTTCCCCGTTGTACCAAGAAGCTTTTCCTTCTGTAACCCCACCTGGAACATACGCAGCAAAACATACACTAGCAAAAGAAGCCAGCATTGAAATTACTAATGTGTGAGAAACAAGAACCTTTCCTTTAGATAAAGTACTTTTAATCATGATTGACCCTTCTTATACATTTGAATTTCATTACATTAATACCATATATTAGAATTAATGAAAAATTTTATGTATCATTTGTAGGCAACGATTCATAAACTATACCCAACAAAATAAGAACATAAATTGTGCTAATTTTATTACTTGATATGCTCCTTCTAGGTAGACGAGTGAAATTATAAAAACTTGTCACTTAGAAGAAAGCATATTTTATATCTGATCAAGAGAAGAAATCTGCTGTATTGCAATTTCTATATGGAAAAGCCAGTCAATGTAGAATCCCTACTAGGCCTGATGGGAGCATCTGTGTCAGGGGCAAAGTAACTTTGAAGCCACTTTGCCCAGTAACACTAATGCATCCACTGGCCTAATAGAGCATTATAAGCTTAACGTGGGTGAAATCGCCAACTTTCAATGAATTATTGTCTTAGCGTGGGATTTGTCGGAAATGTTGGCGACACCCCTTAAATCAAAATATAAATTCAGTAGCCTTTAAAGTCGGCTTCGCCTATTTAAAGCCAGGATATTTCTCTGCAGCAAACAGCCTTGGGGTAGACTTTTTTGATGCCAGAAAGAAATGCACTTTCTTAGGCATTAAAAAAACTCTTTTATCAGTTTTACCTGACTATGAGTTTTTGTTTGTCATATTAAAAACTAGTACCCCGTAACAGATGAAGTACATTCATAACACTATGATAGACCAGAATATGGTAATATTAAAAAGCACTAGCTTTTTATATTCTTTAAAAGTAAATCAGCTAAATAACTACTTTTCTTACTAAATTCGTCCTTAGGTATAAAAAGCTGAATCTTATCATTTATTGAGCTGCCATTATTGTCATTCACTTCGGAAATGGGTGGTTTATTTAAAATTTCCAAAATTATCTCCAGTCCTCTCAAATCATCCACAAAAAATACAATTTTTAATTCATTAAGGTTTCCGGCCAAATGTGATGGAGGATTGAAATCAAATACCTGTATAACAGGCAGATGAATTCCATTATTAGGTACATAAACACTTTCGTATTTTGTCAATATAAATTTCAAATCATTTTGCAGCACATTTAAAGCTTGCTGGATATAAGGATGAGGCATTACATGTATATAAGTTGTGTCGGATGGGTCAATCGCCTTCTTAATGTCCAGATTAGTTTCAATCCAAACAATATCCTTATTAAATGAAATAGGTGTATCATTGGGTAATGCAAAGGAAAAAGGAATTTTAATTTCAACATTGGGTTTGATTAGTACGTTTTGTGCAACATCAAACCTAAAAATCTCAATAGGTTTTCTAATTTCGTAATCCTCTTCTTCAATGTTTATATAAGTCAAAAGTATCAGTGATACTTTTGAAGCCTTTTGCTCGGTTCTACCACCCAAAACACTAATAAAGCCGGTTACTTGCTCGCCTTCGAAAAATTTTTGTTTATCAAGATTTGTTTTTACTTTTGCTGACCCCAAACCCACACTTGCCATTGCTTTGTCCAATAAAGACATTTTCTCACCTCATGTTTTATATTAGCATGTTAATATTATAAACCATAATTAATTTGATTAATAGCACGATTAATAAATATTGAGATACTCTTTATCCCTTTTTTATTTAAATCATAAATACATTATATAACATGAAAAAACTGCGAGAACATTTAATAAATTCCACAGCTTTTTACGAAAAAAAATTCCGCAGATTTAGCAGCGGAACTTACAATTTAAGTTAAGTTTCCGCTGCAATATGAAGGTCCGGCTAAAAATAATTATATATATTTTACGAAGCTATTGGAAATACTTTTATCATGCCTAGCAGATACATTTTCATATATCCAAAGTCAATGGAATTAATACTGCCGTCATTATTAAGATCTCCAACGGCCAAATCATTCTCAACAGGAAAATCCTTTATTGTTCCTAACAAATACATTTTATAATATCCAAAATCGATAGAGTTTACGCTGCCATCTCCATTCACGTCACCGATAAGCACAGTGTTTGGAGTAGGCGTAGGTGTTGTTTTTGTAGATGTAGGTGTTACTTTTGCTGTAGGTGTTGATTCAAAACCTGATATTGGATAAGTTTTTAGGTCAGGTAGTTCATCAAGTGTTATACAGTATTCACTTTTATACATTTCAGTAAGCCAATCAACGGGATTATTCTGTTCACCGGTCAGCCACCAGCCATACCATGGACAGAAATAAAGCCAACCTGCTGATTCGTTAATAAGGTTTCCTACTCTGGGAATTGTATCGTTTTCGCTCATTGTTACCAACTTATTGCCATTTGTAAGCTTTACAAGGCTATAAAATGTTGCGGAAATTGCACTTCCGTTTGGCAGCCCATCTTTGGCATTATATTTGTCATAACCTACAATGTCAACCACATCATCACCTGGATACCATTGTGAAGATGTTGCAAATGTATAGGAGGTCCATACCCAGATAAGGTTATCAAGACCGTATTCATTTGTGAATTTATCATAGAGAAGTCTGTAAAGTTCAACACAAGGTTCCGGCCCTTCTGCTCCCCACCAGAACCATCCGCCTTCTGCTTCATGGAGAGGTCTGAATAATATTGGCACATTTGCATCTTCCAATTGTTGTAACTTTGTTGCCATAAAATCAATGTCGTTTAGCAAAGCGGTGTTTTCTTGCGTTCCGGGAGTTAGTGCTTTTGATATGCTAAAGGTTGTGCTGTCGGTATAAAAACTATTATCGGCACTCTTGCCAATATTGGCCGGAGAGAACCAGTGCCAGCAAACTGTAGGTATACCGTTCTTTTCATTGTACCATTCAATGACACGTTCAGCACACAGATCATCCCAAAACAATCCGTTTCCTCTGTAGTTCATAAAGTCAAAACCTCTTAATGCAGGCATTTCACCGGTTTTTTCCTGTATGTAGGTAAATTCAGCTTCAGCACCACTGTAGTTATGAGATCCACAGAGCTCTTGCTGACCGGATATTATATGCTTTCCATAGACATCACACAGGTAGCTCATAAGTGACTTGGCTTCTTTTGAAGCATTCGGGTTTGTTAATGTCTTGCTGACTTTAAGGTTTGTTATACTTTCATCGGCAGGCTTTACAATCAGATAATCAAAGAAAGTATATCCCCAGTAACTTTCAAATTCAATATTATTTGTACCTGCACCAAGTTTTACAATACCTGCTGAAATTTCCTTCCATTCAAGAGTATAGGAAAAAC
The DNA here is from genome assembly GCA_964564015.1 of uncultured Acetivibrio sp. Classification (GTDB taxonomy): domain Bacteria; phylum Bacillota; class Clostridia; order Acetivibrionales; family Acetivibrionaceae; genus Acetivibrio. The sequence goes on along the minus strand of CAZLZR010000055.1, from coordinate 4,287 downwards.
TAACTTCACCCTGATTTGCGTCATTTACATTAAGATACTGCACCTTTTTGTTTTTATCAAAAGGCTCAGCATAACGAACAATTAATTCATAGATTCCCTCTTTGTCAACCTCAACATTAACAGAAGTACTTGTCCCCTTTTGTCCTATAAAGATGCATGTTGCACCACTGAGATCAAAAGGTGTCCCATCATCGGTTTCTCCTTTATAGTCAGTATAAATTTGAGCACCATTATTGACACCGTCTTCAAACTCGTACTTCACGCCATCTTCCGAATTTGCGCCTGCTGAGCCCAAGCATGAAATCATAGGCAGTATTAATGCCAATGCCAACGATAAGAGAACCTTTTTAACGGGTTTCTTTTTCATACAAACTCCTCCTTTAAATAATATTAATAAATTCCTATATAAATAAAATAATGTTCTCATATATTATATTTTAGTCATACCTTATTAAGCTTTATATAGATAATACTTTTGTGTTTGGTATTTATATTTGAGAGAGATTAATTGACTTGAATTATAATGATATACTTGCTTATTTTCAACATTAATATTCATGTTGGAATCATTACAAATCACATAAACTCAACATTACTCTCTATAAAATAATATTACTATATTTTTGTTCATCTTACAATCAAATTAATTTGTAATAGGTGCATTTAAAAAATGTGAAAAAAATATGTACCCATTTGGAAATTTATATAGAGAGGTGTATGTCGGAAAGGAATTATAGAGTAAGAGGCTGAATAACTATGCTTATGAATAAAGGTAAAATTAGTACTCCCAAAATAACAGGTATCCTTTCAGAGCCGATTTTCTCATGTTTAACGTTACATTTGCAGATTCTGTCCCATACTGTAATGCCTTGATCTCGCAACATAAAATATGAAATTATTTCTGTTATAAACGAAAAAATATACATTCCAGTTCCGATAGTCCATACAAGTGCACTTCTTTTTAAAGCTGTTTTTAATGTCAGTTTATTGGAATTAGAGTCCCTGACTTTGATTCTTAGCAGCCATTTACCTGGTGTAGTTCCCCAGGTTGACATTAATTGGGCTTCTAAGAAGATCCATATAAAGTATGCTCCTAAAGCTGCTATAATTTCATTAAGCTGCTTTGTTGGAAATATTAACAACTGAAGAATTACAATAAAAGAGATAAACAGATACATATCGATATATCTGGCCCAATATCTTACCCATGGTCTTACATTTTCATAATTTATAATTTCATCATTATTATTTGAATCCAACTTTTCAAGTCTCCCTTCAGCTAAAACCAAGCATGTTTATATAGATGCAAGATTTATTATAGCATTTATTAAAGGTTTTAACCAGAGTAGTCTGAACAAAAATAAATGGTCACATTTTCATTTTACTGACAGTGACCATTTAAAATCATACATTTGCTCTATTTGTTTTAAGAATGGTATTTTGCAATGATTAATTTACATTAATTTTTGCAGCTTCATCCTTTAATCCTAGCTCATCATATGTGTTCTTAATAACCCCTAGGAAATAAACATCATTTTTTGCCATTTTTTGAGCTGCTTGCATTTTTTTGAGGCCCTCATCCTTATTTCCACTCTTATAGACACCTTTTGCTTCGAATATATAGTACAAAACATTGTCTGATTCAGCCTTATAACCAATTTTACTTGCCCTTATCAACTCTGTCCAGTTTTCTCCAAGCGAATAAGTTTCACAGGCTCTATACATGTAACCCAAGTCATCTGTTTTAGCATATGCAGCCTCGTATAACTTAGCTGCTTCATCATATTTTTTATCTTTTAAAGCTTTATATGCGTTAAAGGCAGGATCGGTTATTTCAATCTGATAATCCTTCTTAATTTCTTCATACCACTCATCATATTTATCAGAATTCAGGAATTTTTCAACTAAAACAGTCTCGGAAAACTCATCTTCCGGGTGACTGAAATCTGTACTTTTTTCGACTTTAACAATTTCAAATCCTTTAGCCAGGTATATTGGTTCGAGTAGTTGTCCTACCTCAGCTGTAAATACGGCGTCGTCAAAATCCGTTTCACTAAATCCGGGTAAAACGTTTTTCTTAAGGCCACCATTATCTTTGCTTTCGCTGTCATCAGAATATTGTTTTGCAAGTGTCTCAAAACTTTCACCGTTTTTAAGCTTTGTATATACAGTGTTAGCAAGCTCCTGAGCCTGTTCTTTTGTCCTTTTGTCATTAATGGCAATCAATATATTCCTGATTTGAAGTTTTTTGTTAAAGGTTTTATGTTCTGTATATGCTTCTTTGCGTTCTTCATCAGTTAATGTAAGCCCTGATTTTTTTGCTGCTTCATAATAGATTTGCTGCTTTATTAGATAGTCTTTTATATTATTTTTCATATCCTCTTCATTAAGAAAACCCATTGCCTCGAAGTACGTTGTCTGCTCATTTTCATCCGCATATCTTGGGGTTACATACTTAGAAACATAGGAGTCTACTTCCTCGTCGCTGACTGTAACACCCGACTTATTAAAAAAGTAATCGTCCATAACAAGAGTTTCAATTAATTCTTCCAGGAATATGTCATTTCTCTCTTCAGCGTCTGTTTGTAGCATCTGTGCATTGTTCTTATACTTTTGATAAAAATTGTTATATTCTTCCGAAAAAACATCCGTACTTACATAAGTACCATTGATTTTTAATGCTTCAAACCCAAACTGTTTGGTTTCATCGACAGTTTCATCAGTATTATTGCTACCGTTGCCTCCCTTCTTTAAAAATGTTGGAATTAATACCGCAGCTGCTACAACTACCACTATCGCAACTGCCAACAGAATCTTTTTTTTCATTTAAAAACCCCCAACTTTATAATTTTTATTTAAAAATAGCTTGTACAAAGTTAAATTACATAAATAATCTTATATTAATAATTTTATAGATTTATGTCTGATTTGTAAACTTTTTTGCAAAAAAGCCCAATTAATATCTTGTATACAATAACTAATACTGTATAAATCACAAAATGATATGCTTTATACAACTAAATCACACCATTAATAAGGTCGTTGACTTCAGTTATATCAGGCATGGCAGGTATTGCACCTCTTCTTGTGGTGCAAATGGCAGCAACAGCATTCGCAAAAATAACGGCACTTTCAAGCAGTGAAGTTTCCATATCATCCAACGTAGTTATACCCCTTGAAAGAACAAAATATAGAAAACCACCCAAAAATGCGTCGCCAGCACCAGTTGTATCAATTGATTTAAGATTTCTAAAAGCAGGTTTTGTACCGCTATGATCTTTATACCTGAAATAACATCCGTTAATTCCCCTTGTTACCAGTACAACTTCAATATCATACTGCTCTCTTAATATGCTGCTCCCTTTGTCAAGATCATTAACTCCTGTAATAAATTCAAGTTCTTCCTCGGAAACTTTCAGTAGGTCTACTTTATCCAAAACAGATTTTATCTCATCTAAAGCAATATCAAGGTTTTTCCAAAGTGCGGGTCTTAGGTTTGGATCATATGAAATGATAAGATTTTTACTTTTTGCATGCTCTAAAGCTCTCAAAGTAGCAATTCTTGATGGTTCATCCGTCATTGATATCGATCCGAAATGAAATACTCTTGAAGCTTCAATCAATTTGAGATCTACATCGGAAGGCTCTAAACTCGTGTCGGCACCGGGGTTTCTATAGAAACTAAATGAGCGGTCTCCCTTTTCATCAAGCTTTACGAAGGCTAGAGTTGTATTACAGGTACTACTCGATTTGAGACCCGATATGTCAATATCATATTCCGATAATACTTGTTTGAGGAAAGTACCAAATATATCTTTTCCGACTTTCCCGATAAATGCGGTTTTAGCTCCGAGTTTTGCTAAACACGCAAGTACATTTGCAGGTGCTCCACCGGGATTTTGCTCAAAACATGGATTTCCACGTTCAGATGTATGAGACGGTGTAAAATCAATCAGTATTTCACCTAAAGCTGTTACATAAAACATCATTAAACTACCATCCTTTTTTAATATAATTATATACTTCTATAAGGATCATAATAATTCCTGCTAGTGCTTTTTAGCAAAATAATTTCTTTTTTAAAAATGCTGTAAATGCATATATTTTTATATTAAAAAGCTTTAAAACTGTTCTTCAGGTTTGAATGCAAAAATTATGTTAACAAAATGAAATTATTTTAAATTTATACTATTTAATTATGCTAAATTATGTTATAATATATTTAGCATTATTTATTTACTCAAGTTTCCCACTTCAGAAAGTGAACTGAACCTTGAAAAACAATAT
>CAZLZR010000054.1:32946-34785 GCA_964564015.1 uncultured Acetivibrio sp. | reverse complement strand
GTACCAATAGTAGGTACTGTACCAGCAGCACCAGCAGCAGCACCTGAACCAGCACCACCACCTCCGGGTACTGTGGCACCACTTTCCAAAATAATATTTGGAATAGCATTTACAGCAGTAAGTCCTCTACCTGTTGATATATAAGAGTTTGCACCAGCACCGCCAGCAGTACCTGAAGTTAAACCTCCTTTACCTCCCATAGGAACTACAACCTGAAGAGTATCAGGAAGCATAATAGCAGGAAAAAGAGCTGTTGCTATACATCCAGATGCACCTCCTCCACCACCGCCACCTGCAGCACCTGATGCACGGGTAAATCCAGCACCGCCACCTGCACCACTTCCTATACATATCATATAGGTCATAGTTACACCTTTTGGTTTATACCATGTTTGAGATGATACATTTATACCTGTACCAAAAAACACCTGAATATCTGCCTTCTTATCAGGAGGCAGTCCAGCCATATCTGCAAATATATTTGAAGATGGATACATATTAATAATCAGAAGCAAAGCATTGAGCTTGCCAGTTTTGGTTTGTTGTTTGTGCTGTATGTTGAGATACCATTATATAGTTTCCTGTAGGAAAAAACATATTTAAAGGAACTTCAAAATAGCTAGTTGCGTTTGTACCGTTTGACGCTGAAATAATAGGAACAGATATTTCAGCAAGAAGATGTGTATTAGATGCAGTTGTAGCACCTGCGGCAGAACCTACTGATGTAGTTACTGTAGAACGATACACACGAAGTACTGTTGCTACAGAAGATGTACCTGCAGCAGAAGCTACTACATTGAAACGAACCTTCTGCACAAGACTACCGTTAGCTCCTGTTGCTAGTACGCAATACATTAAATCTGTACCTGTACCTGCAGATGTTCCGTCAGATTTTACCTGAGCTGAAGTTGTACCTATTTTAACAGCACCAATATTAGCTGTAAGTGAAAAAAGAGGCGTTGTATTAGCTGGCATATTTTATATTTTATATTTTATATTAAGAAAGCTCCAACATTTAACATTATATCTAATCCAAAAGTTGAAGCAGCAGAAATTCCAGAAGTTCCTGATACTCCAGATGTACCTGATACTCCAGAAGTTCCTGATACTCCAGATGTACCAGATGTACCATTTGAACCAGTAGTTAATAACCAAGTATCAGTTGCTTTTTTAACAAGACATACTACTGTATATTGTCCTGCCATTACAAGTGTTGGAGCTTCAATAGTTACACCTGCTCCTGCTACTATAGTTGTAGTTCCTGCTCCTGCCTGTTCAATAACTATTTCTGTTCCTATAGCAAATGCTACTGATGCATTTGGTGGAACTGTTAAAGTATTTGCTGAAGCAACATTCATGGCTACACCAGTATAAGCATCAGCTAATACAAGTGTATAGTTTGTTGTTTGTGTTGTAAAAATAAGTGAATTAAGTCCTGATGTACCTGCTGTTCCAGATGTACCTGAAACACCAGATGTACCATTTGCACCATTTACTCCACTTGTACCTGAAACACCAGATGTACCTGAAACACCAGATGTACCATTTACACCATTAATTCCAGAGGTTCCATTTACTCCAGAAGTTCCATCTATACCATTCACACCAGAAGTTCCATTTGCGCCATTTACTCCAGATGTACCATTTACACCATTTACTCCAGATGTTCCTGAAACACCACTAGTTCCAGATACACCACTTGTGCCACTAATACCCGATGTTCCATTAATACCATTAACTCCAGAAGTTCCATTTATACCATTAACTCCAGATGTACCATCAATTCCAGAAGTTCCATTTATACCATTAACTCCAGATGTACCATCAATTCCAGAAGTT
>CAZLZR010000054.1:0-32846 GCA_964564015.1 uncultured Acetivibrio sp. | reverse complement strand
TCCAGAAGTTCCATTTATACCATTAACTCCAGATGTACCATCAATTCCAGAAGTTCCATTAACACCATTAATCCCAGATGTGCCGTTAACTCCAGAAGTACCACTCACACCAGAAGCACCAGATGTACCACTAGTTCCATTTATACCAGATGTGCCACTAGTTCCATCAGCAGCAGAACCATTAAGTACAATTCTACCTGCAAATCTATCATCAGGTGAAGAAGGTACTTTTATTGTTACATTATTAGCATCAGTCTGTTCTACTATATCAACATTTACTTGAACAGGAGTTGAAGTAGTATCCCATAATTCTATTGTATAATTGAAAGTACCAAGTAAGTGATTAAAAGTTATAAAATAATAACCACTTATAGGGCCACTCCAATCTGTAGTTGCATTAAAAATTTGATTAAAGCCAATAGCAGAAAGTCCAGAAGTACCAGAACTACCGAAAAAAGTACCATCAAGTCCTGAAGTTCCTGATACACCAGAAGAACCAGATGTTCCAGAAATTCCAGAAGTTCCTGAAACACCACTAGTTCCAGAAATTCCAGAAGTTCCTGATACTCCAGATGTACCTGAAACACCAGATGTACCATTGAGACCATTAATACCCGAAGTACCAGATAAACCTGATGTACCATTAATTCCAGAAGTACCATTTATTCCAGAAGTTCCTGACACACCACTAGTTCCAGATATACCGCTAGTACCATTAATACCATTTACTCCACTTGTACCTGAAATACCAGATGTACCATTTACACCACTTGTACCATTTATACCTGACGTTCCGTTTACACCTGACGTTCCATTTATACCTGAAGTACCAGATGTGCCATTTACTCCAGAAGTTCCATTTATACCATTTGCACCATTTATTCCAGAAGTTCCATTTACTCCACTTGTACCATTAACACCACTAGTGCCATTAACTCCACTAGTTCCTGAAGTTCCGTTCACACCTGAAGTTCCGTTCACACCTGAAGTACCAGATGTTCCAGATATACCACTAGTTCCTGATAGTCCACTAGTACCTGATACTCCACTAGTTCCAGATATACCGCTAGTACCATTAATACCATTAATACCCGAAGTACCATTTATTCCAGAAGAACCGGAAGTACCATTAATACCTGAAGTTCCTGATATACCAGAACTACCTGAACTACCACTAGTTCCAGATATACCGCTGGTACCATTTAATCCAGAAGTTCCTGATATACCAGAACTACCAGATGCACCAGATGAACCTGTAATTCCAGAAGTACCAGATGAACCAAAAAATATACCATCAACACCTGAAGTACCAGATGAACCAAAAAATGTACCATCTAAACCAGATGTACCTGATATACCAGAAGAACCAGATGTACCAGCTATACCAATACCAGAAGTACCTGAAGTACCTGCACTACCTCTACTACCAGAAGTACCTGCAGTACCAGAAGTACCTGCTGCGTATTTCAGAAGATTAACCTCTTTCCAAAGATTATCAATCTGTTTTTCGCAGTTAGTTAAATTAAACTTTATATTTAAATCACCAAGACCCATTAATATTTATTTAATAGTCTATAATATTGTAATTGTTCTTCCGGTTGCATCATGTTAACAGCTTGTCTTACAATCGGAATTGCTTTAAAGAGTTTGGCTTTTAATATAGAGTCTCCTTTATCAAAGGCTCCTGTTTTTCTTTTATATACTTCTGTAGGATTAGTTACTAATTGAGTAAAGAAATCAGTATATCTTGTAGCTGTAAGAATTACGGCTGAAGGATTTTGAAGCACCTGCATAATATCAGTAGCTCCAAAGATACTATACATACCTATATCTTTTCTAAGTCTAAGCATTTGAAGAGTAAGGGTATTTTGTAACCAAGATTTATCCTTATCATCTCCTGAAGCATTAGCTAAAGCTATTGTTAAAATACCCATTCCTACAAGTAATGAGAGTTCAAACATAGTTTTATTATAGGCATACTTTTCATCAGCAGACCAACCTTTTCTATTAAAGAAGTTAGCTGCAGCGTTGAATTTCATTTCTTTAATATCAGAAGCAACCTTACTGAAGAATTTACGATAGTATCCCTCCATTTCATCACCTATCTCATAATCAAAGCGTTGTCTTCCGTATCTTGACCTGAAAGCGTTGTACATGAACTTACGGTAAATTAACATAAGTTTACCATAAAAGGTTCTCTGCAGTTGAACTTTATCGAATTTACTATAGTTACCGTTAAGTATTTTATTTACACCATGTAGTCTTTGAGTGAAAAGTCTTTCATCTTCAGCAGTCCAGATAATATCATCTCTAAGTCTCAAGAAACCTTTTTCATTAATTTTATGAGCATCAAATAGAGATATAGTTTCTCCAGACGTAGTTTTAACTTTGGTAGCGTTCATTAAAGAAAGCATACCTACAAGCTGAATCTGGTGTTCTGCTGCGTGGTTAATAATAAAGATAGTATCGGCATTTGCGTATCTTTGTGTAGCATTACCAACAAACTTTTTACCATATTTATCACGGAACTCACCTTGGATAGCATCGTATTTAATACCTAACTGAGTAATCTTTGATTTCTTAAGATTAAAGGCATCCTTCATAAACTCATTAAAGTTACTGAAGTATTGTCCTTGAGCTTTTCTCCAGTCAGCAGGTGTATAATATTTAGCACCAAGAGATTCTCCAAGTGTCATAATATTACCGATACTTACGTTACCTATACCTGCTGTTACGTTGAAAGCCATGTTATTAAGAGCAGTAAGAAAGGCAAAGTTTCCACCAAGTTTATTTAAATCTACAGCTCTGCCAAAAATTCTAGCAGTATCTTGTAATTCTTCTTGACCATATACTACATCATCTAACCAGCTAAGTAGTTGTTTATTAAGACGTTCTGCTGTAGTTTTCTTAGAAGGAAGTTTAAGGAATCTATCAAAAATAGTTTTTCTATCAGATGTAACAGGAATTATTTTTCTTGCTTCCATCTTAAACTGAGCATTACCTTCAAGAACCATTCTTAAAGTTCTTACATTAGGTTCAACTTCTCTCATCATTTCAACAAGATTAGCTGCACCTGCAAACTTAAAGATTGTTTCGGGGAGAACTAAGCTTACATTAGAATCATCAATAGATTGTACATAAGGAGTTTTAATTCTCTTGTACATACTACCATCAAGATTTATGTCATTTTGTGCTGTAGTACTTTCTTCAGCTTTAGGTAAAAAGAAATTCAATACTTTATTACCTACTACTTTTGCTTTATTACCAGCACCTTCAGCAGTTTTAACATCTTGAATTTGACTGGGTTTGTCAAATACCTGAGGTACTATACCAAATTGAAGTCTTTCTTCTTCTCCATATTTATCATTACCTTCTTTATAGGTATCATACATTTTTGTAAAGAACTCGTCTTTATTGTAGAGTCTATCAAATTCTGCATTTTTATACTTATCAGCAGGTTTTGAAAGGCTACCATTCTGTTCTTCCCAAGCAAAAATTTTATCTACATAATTTTGATATAAAGCTCTTTCTGCTGCTGTAGAATTTTCACTTGGCGCATCAGGCATTTCTCCTAATGTTTCTAAGAAGGCAGCTTTATCTTTAGTATAAAGGTCATAGAAGTAAGGTTGGTGCAAAGCCCATTTCTGAGTGTAAGCCCATTTGAATTTACCTTCATCATCTTTCTCTTCAGTTTTCTGAAGGATAGTAGCTTTTCTTAAGAAATTTTTCTTGTAGTATTCTACAGTACTTTTAGTTTCATTAGCTAAACCTTTTGCTTTCAAGAATTTAGCATAATCAATTTTAATTTCTTCACCAAGTTTTGCTTCATATAAATGGTTATCTTCCATTACATCAAATAAGGCTGTTCTTGTAATAGCAGAAACAGGGTCATTATTTGAGCCAACAGAACCTAAATGGAACTGTAAGAAGCTTAAATCTTCATCAGCATTATACAGTTTATTTTTAAACTGCTCTTTTGTAAGTACATAACTAGGGTACTTATCTTTAATTCTTTCATTAACTTCCTCAATGTAAGGGAATAACCATTCAGCAGTAAGGTCTATTGAACGTGCCTTAATCTTATAGTCAGCTATATTTCTAGCTTCTGCAAGAGTTATTTGCATAGCTTTATATGCTTCAGGGGCAAGGTCTTGTGCTACTCTACCAAATAAACCATGTACATCTTCGTACATAGCTAAAAGGTTTCTAACTAAGTCAAGGTCTCTATGAAGTTGTTTTACATCTTTCTGAGTAAGCTTATTTTCTTTATCAGAAAGCTTACCACTAATTCTCTTGAACTCATCACTAGCATAACGAAGACCATCTATACCTTGATAGATATATTGGTTAATACTTTCAAACTCATCATAGTTTTTAAGTAAAGACCTAACAGCTATAAGTTCAGAAAGAAGTTCAGGAGAAGGTGTTCTTCTTCTGGCTGTATCATCTAAAACAGCTAGTCTTCTTTTAATTCTTTCTATAAGTTTCTGGTCGTCAGTCTTTTCTGTAGCATCTGCTTGGAAAGCTTTAACGGCAGTAATTAAGTCTTTTCTTTCAGTAAAGTCAAAAGGCATACCATTACTTGAAGTAAGGTCGGCAAACTCGGCAAGATTCATAGCCGGAAGATATTTTATTTTAGCAACTCCTTGTTCACCTGCTTTTGCACCTTTTACATTAGCTTTTAAAGCTCCATAAAAACCACTAAGTACACTTACAAACCAATCAAAGAATTTTCTAGCTAAACTAGCTCCAGATTTATGATATTTATCATAAAGGAATCTACCAGTTCTGTCAAAATTTCTAGCTCCAAGTTTACCTAAATAGTTAACTAAAGCTTCGTCTTGGATTTCTTCTTTATTTTTACCTTTATATAAAGGACTCTTTAAAGTTTCAGACATAGCTTCACCAGCTATATCATCGTTCTCAAGTACAAGAGCTTTATACTCCTCCATTAAGCTTGTATATAGAGCATGGTTATCTACTTTAAGTACAGCCATAAATGGGTGAAGATATTCGTGAAATGGTGTATCTCTTGATACTCTACTTAAGTTAATAACAGCTACACTATTTTCAAATTTACCTTTCCAATCTTCATCAACATCTACTACTTGATAAGGTATATTATATTTTTGTTTAAGATGCTCAAGTATAACTTTAAGACCAACATAATCAACTGTTAAGTTATCTTCATCTTCTGTAGATACAGTAAAAGGTTCATTTTGTTTACCATATTCAGTTTTATGATTTTCTGAATAATCTGTATCATAAGATTTAGGTATAACTATTTCTTTAAGAACACCTTCATCAAAAGGTTCTTCTGTTTCTTCTTGAATTTCAGGAGCAACTTTAGTAAGTTTATCTGAAGCAACAATTTGTTCACCATACTTTGTACCATCAGTAATAGTAACAAAAGTAGTTCCTTTTACAGTTCCGAAAGGTGTTTCTTTATCAAGACCTTCATTAACTTCAGTAACGGTAAGTTCTTTACCATTATACATAACTTTAGAACCTACATCTTCCTTAGTGAATACTTCAGGAATACGTTCTTCCTCAGGTTGAGGTTGTTCTTCAGTCTGTTGTTCAACTGGTTCAGTTTGTTGAGTTTCAGTTTCTTGTGCAGGAGTTATTTCTTTTTCTTGTGTATTTCCTGCATTTAATTTATCAATGATTGACTGAATAGCCTCATCTTTATTTAAACCTATTGCATCACCAGCTTCATCATACCAAGCACCATCAAATTCATCAATAGTATTGATAAGAGTACCATTATGTTTTATCTCTACAAGACCATCTCCTGTAGTACGAATACTTAATTCTTTACGAGTTATAGCTTTAGTAGGTACTGGAGCAGGTTCTTCGGCTTGTGCTTCTTCAACCTTTTTCTCTTCTTCCTGTTCAGTTTTTACCTCTTCTTTAATAACAGTCTCATATTTTTCACCAAGCATAGCAGCATAAATCTTTTTCATGCTGTCATTAAGGGTTACGTCAATATCAGAACCTACGATACCTTTATAAATATCAGTTAACCATTTCTTAAAATTATCAAAGAGTTTTTGTAATGTAGAAGTAGGAGCTTCACCATCAGCAAGGTATTTCTCAAAACCTCTAGCAAATTTCTCAGATGTTTCTCTACTCCAATCTTCAGTTCCAGCCCATTCTAATACGTCAGCTCTCTCAGTATCAGTAAGTTGTCCTTCCCAATAGTGAGCAAGTTCATGTAAAGGAGTTGATACATCAGGATTAGTTAATGAATAAATAATAGCCTGACTATCACCTAAAAGTCTTATAGCACCTTTTGGGCCTTGATTAAACTGTACATTAGTCCAATTAGCAATTTTAGAAGTATCGTTTCTTTTTAAATCATTATCTGAAAATTCAGGACGACCTGAATAAGTAGGTTTAAGTAGTCGTGTAAATCTGTGTTCTGAATTTTTTAATTTTTTAATTTGTTCTTTTATTTCACTTAATTTTGCCTCTATATTATTTTTAAATTCAAGATATTCAGTTATAGAATCAAAATCGTCTTCAGTTACACTATCTAAATTATTTTTAACTAGGTTATATAGTTGTATTGCCCCTTTATATTTATCTTCTCTAGTACGAGTATTTGTACCACCTTCTATATTTAAATGATTTTTAAGTTGATTATATATAGAATTAGATAATCTATCTTCTATTACTTTTTGTTCATCTGATGTAATATTAGATATTAATTTAGAAATATCTTGAACTTTTCTAAAAGTTTCAGTCTGGTCTACTTTTAATAATTTTTTATATAAACTTGCTTCAGCTAAAATATAATGTACATTATCATCTCTTACAAAAGGAGAATTTATAATTTTATCTTCATAAGAATTATTTTCAATATCTTTATCTGTAACATTAAATTCACGAAGTATGCTTCTTAATCGAGTTACAAAAGAACCTATTTTTATATTTGTTAAAGTAGCTTCTTTATCTAACCCTCCATGACCGTTATTAAATCTATTCCAAAGTCCTGAAAGTCCTACTTTTATAGAATCATATTGTTGTGTTATTCCATTAAGTGCTTCAATCTCAGCGTCTGTTAAGTTAAAGATTTGTTTAAATTGAGATAAAGTTTCTTTATCAATATAGTCTACAATACGACCAAAATTTGATATAAGTTGATTTTTATATTCCTCTTCTGTAACAAATTCTGTTCCATCACGAAAAACTTTAAGACCTTTGGAAATATCAGTAATAAAGTTTGTAGGATTTTTTATTTTAGAGATATTTTCTAAAATATTAGCTACAGGTATTCTTAATTTAGACTCAACTGATTGATTTTGAAATAAAAGATTACCTTCATTTATGAAAGGATTAACAGTTCCGTGAGTTGCCTCATATACGAATTTAAGGGTATTACCATATCCATTATCAGCAAGCCACTTGTTAATTTTCTTAGCAAGTTCGGGGGTAGCTTTACCATTCTTAGTTTGGAAGGCAAGGTTACCAAAGCTTTTAGCTTTTTGAAGCTCAAAGCCTTTTACCACGTTTGCTATCATAGCAGAATTAGAATACTGATAATAAATATCAGGATTCTCTGTAGAGAATGTGGCATTTCTACCAGAGGCATCTTTAACTTGGTCTGCTTCGTAAACAGCTAAGTTCTTGATTCCCTGTTCTTTAACATAGTAACCATCATAACCATTATCTTTGATAAGCTTTTGGAAAGCTTTATCTTCTAAGACTTGCCAGTTATGTTCTTCAGAAAGGTAGAAATTACCATTCTCATCTTCACCACCTGTTAGTCTGCTATATATAGTTTTATTGTGTTCTTTTAGGAAAGCAAGGTCTTGTTTATTCTCATAGTCAAAAGGTTTATTTGCTTTTACAAATAAAGATAAAACATTGTTACCTCTTGTCACCATAGCATAGTCTTCAGAAAAATCATACTCTGGTGATAAGAACAGACCCATTCCTCTACCTTGTGTTTTGTCAAAGATACTCCAATTTTCAGGAGTACCATGAAACATAACCATAGGCTCACCATTAACATCAAGAACTTTAGAGTTACCAAACCAGTTCTTAAATGCTTTAGTCTTAGTTAAAAGCCATGTATCTTCATCAAGTAATGAAGGTCTTCCGTTTGGAGCTTTTCTGAAAGTACCATTCTTTTTAGCAGCTTCTTTGATTTGAGCTTTTTCCTGCTCAATAGATGGATTCTGCCAAATAGTATCTTCTGAACCTTGAAGACTTTCAGGAGTTGTTTTTCTGAAAGTTATGGATTTATAGAAGTCTTCTTTGGTCTTACCATTTCTTAAAGCCCAAGTAGTAGCTACTCTATCATAGATTTCAGATACAGCTTTAGCCTGAGTTGATTTAAGGCTGAATAATGTCTCCATTACTTTAGCCATACTTTTCTTATCGGCAGCCACTTGGACTGTTTCAAAAGCTCTTTTTTCAGCTTCAGCAGCTTCAGGAATAAGTCTTACCAGTGCATCAGAAACCTTTTTACCAAAGATATTCTTACCTGCTTCTGGATTATCTATGTATTGAGATACGACTGCATTAAATACATCCTCATCATTAGAGCCGGCAATACCACTCTTATAAGGTTCTTTAATGTCAGTTAAGTTCTCTCTAACTATACTTATAAACTCTTCTTTAGGAGTTTGAATTTTCTTTTCTTCAATTCTAGCTTGCTTAACTGCTTTAGCTGCAGCGGGTTCTTGCTTAGGTTGAGGTTTTACCTCTTGTTTAGCTTCAGTAGGAGCTGAAGGTTTAACAGCAGCTTTCTGACCTTTTTGTAGAGGGAATACTCTTAAAGAAAACTGTTTGAATACATCAGGTTGAGCTGCTATTGAAAGAGAGTTATTAAGTTGGTCTTGAGTAACTTCTGCGTCATTCAAGATACCTGATTTAAAGTCTTGTTTAGCAAGTGAAAGATTAAGTTTGTCTATACTCTTAGTTTCGTAAGATACTTTTCTAATCTTTTCATCAATAGCTCTAACCATTCCGTCAAAGTCTTTGGCTTGCTTTATCTCATTAACTTTAACTCTTTTATGTATAGGATTCTCAGGGTCAACTGTTTTATTGAATACATTAAGATAGATATTGCCTTGAGTATCAACAGTTAATTTAAGGTCAGTTCTTCTTTCATCTCTATTTCTAGAGTCAGCAATATAAAGTTTTTCTGTAAGTTCAGAATTAATTTTATCTACTTGTGCTTTTGTTAAAGTAGTAGGAAGATTTTTAAGTTCATTATATACTTCATTAAGAACCTTTTCATCAGCCGCAGAAGGTCTTGCTACAAGATGTCTGAAAGTACCATCAGGCATTTTCATAACATAAAGATAGCGTCTATCAAAAGATTGAATATTCTTCAGATTATTAGCAACATAAGTTACAATATCTGTAATTTCATCTTGAGAAAGTTCTGCTTTATTAAGAATAGTAGGTTTAGTACTTCTTTCGTATTGTTTATTTTCTTTGTTATAAACAACTGGGAATGAAAGTATTGCACTACCTTTTTGACCTTTGTATGTAAGATTTTTAAGTAATGTAGAAGAAGATTCTGATTTTGAATAATTTATACCGCCATAAGAAGTTACAATATCAAATAAAGCCTTAAGCTCCTGATTAGTAAATTCAGTTTTACCTGATTTAAATTGAGAATAGAAATGCTCACTAAGTGCTTTATAGTCAGTCATTTGCTGAATAAAGTCAGAATAAGTTGAAGGTTCATTACCTGTAATTCTTTCATATTCTTCAGGAGCAATCTCAATTAACGGAGTATATTTTTCACCTCTTTTAAAATAAAGTCTATCAGCGTCACTAAGAAAACCAATAGTCTCACCTTCAAATTTTAATTCAATTTGAGTATGTGAACCTGTGTAGTAAACACCCGGAATATTTTTAAAACCTTGATATGCACCATGAGGAAGCCCTTTAGTGCTTTCTGCTACAGTAGCAGTAAGACCATCATAAATTTGTTGAGGTGTTTTACTGAATAAAACTTTTCTAAGATTGTCATTATTTTTTTGACCATCTTGATAGTTTACAGAGTTAATCTTGTTAAATAAAACTGAAGGGTTAGCAACCATTTGGATGCTATTAGTCTTCACACCTTTTCTTTTCTTGTCAGCTTCTTTTACACCTTCTTGAATTTCTGCAACATCCTCAGAATCAAATGTTTCGTGAGTAGGAGTATTGTCTATAAAAGTAACTGGGCCAGCAGAAGTTTGAACTTCTTTAGAAGTATTTTCTTCTAATGTAGCCAGTTCTGCATCATATTTAGCATTAATTTTTTTTGAATAAGCGTTTAAACTGGATTCCTCCCCTGTTCTTTCTCCTGTTTTAGAGTATTTACCAAAAGAAGTTTGAGAATACGCAACTTTTAAGTAATCTTCTGTTGTTTGTTCTTTACTGATTTCAAAAGGAGAGTTATCATTAACATTACCATATTTATTTTTTTCAATACCTTGGTAAGCCATTCTTTTTCCATCAGGATACGTTCTTATTTGAACATAAGTAATATCTCCATCATCATTAGTAAATGTAAATTCTTCTACTTTAGACGCATCTTTATCTTTATATTCATTTAATTCTTCCTGTCTTCTTTTTTCTATATCAGCTTTCTTAGCTTCTATATCAGTAGCTTTATTTTTATTTTCAGCTCTTTGAGCTTGTGCTTTCTTAGTTACTTCTGCTTTTACTTTAGAAGAAACTTTACCTTTTACTTCTTTACCGTTTTTATCAACGGCTGTAACTTCCCCATTAGGTTTAACTATATAAGTCTTACCTTCATTTTTTACAAGTACGTCTTTAGTTTCTTTCTTAGTTTCAGCAGGTTTAGCCTCAGTAGCTTTAGTAGCTGCTGCAGCTTTAGGAGCTGGTTCATCTACAACGTCTTCTACATCAGCACCATTAACATCACCGGGTTTAACTTCAGTATCTAAGAAAGGTGATTTATCAAAGTTATCTTCAGCTCTTTGATATTCAGCCATTACATCAGCAAAGAATTTATTATATCCGTTCTTATTTGTAAGTTGCTGATAATGATAAATAGCACCATCTGTAGCACTTATAAGTTTAAATCCATCTTGTGCTTTGTTTAAAATATCATAAGCATCAATAGGATTAATTATTTTTTCATTATTAAATGTTTTGTTATTAGCATAATAATTTAATAACTCTGTAGCAGTTTTTGTATAGTTTCCTTTATAATCATCAGCTAAAGCATCTTTAAGTTCTTCAACTTTTTTATTTAAAAAGTCTCTTTCTTTTGTTTGCTTTTTATATAAATCGGAATCCTTATCTTCAACATCTTTTGTTAATTCATCAATCTCTTTAACTCTTTTTTCAAATCTATTTATAGTATCTTGTACACCTTTATCATTAGTTAAATTAATTACTTCATCAACATTAGCACCAGTGGATTGAGCTATCTCTGTAGATATTTTAGAAAGTCTTCTTTTATTATCATTAATTTCTGATAAGTTAAGACCTAACTGTGTTTTATATTCATCAAATACAAAATAATTATTAGTTCCTTTTTTATAAGGATTAGGGAAAACTTTTTCTACTTTATCAATATTATCTTTAATATCGTGAGCTTTTTTGATAATATTATCAACAAAAGCATCTGTAGTTTTTTTGTTTTCTTCTGAGAAATTTATACCAAACATATTTTGGAACTCTTCAGGCTTAAGTTCTTTAAGCATATTAAGTTGTTCCATTCTTAAATCAAAGCGATTAGCTCTGACTCCACTTTCAACAAAGTTAAATAATTGTTGAAATTTAAGATTTTTATGTTCAAAAATATCACCTTTAGCTAAAGCTTCATCCATAGAAGACTTAATAGATTGAGCTACTACAGCTTCATCATAAGTATTTCTAAATAAACCAGAAAGTCTTTGACTATTAAGTAAAGAAACGGCAGAATTAATTATTTGATTTTTTCCACCATCAATACCTTTTCTACGCTCAAGAGCACCTCTACCAACATGAATAACAGCACCGCTAAGAATACCTAAGAATACATTCTCAAGACCTTCTCTTGTAGTTAGTACTTCTTTTAATCCTGTTGCTAAAGATTGGGTAAAATTATCAACAGTATCAATATCCTTATTAGAGAATTTACGCTTATAATAATCTTCGGCAGTTCTTTGAATTACAAATTGAGAACCTTCTTCAAATCCTTCAGTAAGACTTGTAGTTATAGGTCTAGCTATTTTACCTGCTGATTTAAATAAATCAAATTTTGTACTATTCTTTAATGTATTTTCAAATACATCCATAGATGCTTTAGATAATGCAATATCCGCATCACTCATTACTTCAGATTGTACTGCTTTTCTAGCTGCATTTGTAGGACTAAATAGTGAACCAAAAATTTGTGAATTTGTAAAAGTAAGAAGAGCTACGTTAGCAAGCATACCAGCATTACCACCACCTCTTGCATATTCCTTAATCTGTTCTAAATCATAACCAGATGGGTCACGATGATATGTATTTCTATAATCTTCTGTTAAATTTTTTTCAATATTACGATATGTTTGATTTGCCTCAAATGTACCTTCAGCAATAGCAGAAGTACCTATAGCCAGACCATATCTGAATTTATCAACAATATTTTTTGTTTTATTAGCTGCATTTATAGTAGCAAGAAGTTCATCGGCCTTATCTAAAGATTCAATAACAGCAGTTGAAACTCTTTTTTCAGCAGTAAAGTATTTTCCTATTTTACCAAAAGCACTCATTATTTGAGAGCTTACTAATGGAACATCACCAACACCTCCAGTTAAAACTCCAACTACAGCATCTTCAGCAATAGCACCACCAATAGCACCTGCAGTGAAGCCAAGGTTATTTAATAAAGTACTCCAGTTATTAGCAGAACCATTAGTAAAAGGAATCCAACTAGCAATAGGATGTAACTGATTAGCAGTAGATTGATATGTAGGATGACTTATTTCTAAATTTTCCATCATATCTGCAATAGAATTTGCTAATTTTCCATTATATGTTTTATCTATATCTCCTGATGATAAAGCATCTAAAGTTTGGGGAACAGCAACAATAGCTTGTGCAAAAGAACCTGTAGTATTACCTAAAAATTTTAAAATATTATTTCCCCATGTAGTCCAAGCACTTTGTCTATCACCATATTGAGCTTCTTGATTTGTATTATATGGGTCAAATCCATAAATAGGTGACTGATATCTTAGAGTTTGTTCAAGAGGTGTTCTAACAGGCTGATTTATTTCTAAAGAAGATGACCAAGGTGCAGATTCAGTTCTTACTTTATCAAAGATACTTGATAAGATTTCTTTAGGAGAAGGAGTAACCTGAGCACCCGGAACATTAGGCATAGGCTGAGTATGTAACTCAGGACTAACTAAGTTATTCATTCCTGTATTCAGGAAATCCAAGTTTCTGTTATATGTACCATTTGGAACGTCAGGCATTATTTATAATTTCTTAATTCTTCTATAAATTGTTCGTGTGTAAGTCCTTGTTGCGATGCAAGTTTAACTACTTGTTTTGCTTTATTATAAGCATCAGAAGGACTTAAACCATTGGTTGCTGGTATTGTAATTCTATCTACTCTATTTGTTTTATTACCATTTTCATCTAAATAATAAACTACAGCTTGTGCATAAGAGTTATTATCATTTAAATCTGATGAATTTCTATCTACTATATTTACAAAGATAGACATATCTTTATTTCCATAAATAGGTAAATCAGAACTTCTACCGTTTATTTTTACACTATAGTTAAGTGAGTTTTCATAAGGGTCTCTTACAATTCCCATTTTAGCAGCTTGACTATCACTAATAAAAGTTTTATATTTAGTTTTTACTGTTTTATCACCATTACCTACTTCAATATCAGATATAACAAAGTAACGTCCAGTACCATCAGATGCTTTTCCTATCATTGTAGGAGTAATCTTTTTTTCTACTGTTAAATCACTATTGCTAAGTTTAGGAGAATCTCTATAAGGTTCTGATTTTCCATTTATTAATTCTGTACTTATTAAATTAGATAATTGTCCATCACTAACAAAAGGGTCTTTATTTGAAATAGTTCTTAAACCATAAACATCTCTTGTTTTTGTAGTTTTAAGACCTTCATTAATATTTTGTATGACTGTAGTTAAATAATCTCCAAATTCAGAATTTGCATAACCGGGAGTTACAAAACCAAGAGCAGCAAGTCCATTTTGAATTATTGAAGCTGCTTCATTTGTGCTTTTTGAACTAAGTTCTGGATGTTTATTAATAAACTCAGTTATTTTTTCTCTAGCTGCTTCTGGAATGTTAAAATCATCATAAACTTTATTACGAACAGCTTCTACTTTTTTATTGTTAGCTTTGATAACTTCATTGTTCATTAATATCTTCTCAACATCAGCATCAAAACCATCTATTAAATCGGGAGTTACTGAACCTTTTCCTAAAGCTAAAGCTTCATAGTTCTTATATTGATTAGCAATAAATTGTAATTGAGAACTATTTAAATTTGCTAAATGACCATATTGCTGAACTACAGCGTCATGTTTATAAACAGGTTTTCCATCAGGGCCTGTTGTCGTTTCAAACATAGCTAAGTCATCTGCTTGTAATCCGGGTTGACCATTAAAATCTTCTATAAACTTCTGATTCTTAAGAAGTCTGGCTGTTCCTTTACCTATAGTTGTTACTTCTGTAACACCAACTTCAGGGTGTTCACCAACTAGCTTGTTTATAATAGATGCGGATATTTGGTCATTTTCTAGCTTTAATGCTGTATTTTCATCTGTAATTTTAGCTAATGTTGGAATAGATGCTTCTTCTGTATTAGGGTCATCTGTTACTAAGTGGTTATCTCCTGTTGGTAAATCAAGTAATTCAATTTCTCCTGTTATAGGATTAACATGTCTATACTTACCTGCAGCAGCTAACTTAACTTGAAGCTCTCCCTCTTTAATATCAAGCTCTCTATTTTTTAATTCTACTGTTTTAGCAAAATGTCTATCAGCTTGTTCCATCTTATCAGTGAACATCTTAGCTTGGTCAAATTGTATAGTTCTGTCTGTTCTATTAACTGAGAATCTATTACCTAATCCTCTAAAATAATCATCTGCATATAGATTGTAATAGACTTCATCAGGGTTAGATTGAAGTGCTTTACCAAAATTCTGTGAGAATTGTGACTTAGCCGAGGCAATAGAAGATACTACTTTAGCTTGTTCATCTGCTAATTTATTGTAATTTTTTCTAGCTTGGGGGTCATTAACTGCTTGAGCAGCAAGGTCTTCGTATTCTCTTTGAAGTCTTACAGCATCATCAACTTTAGTTTGATATTGTGCTTCTCCTTTTTGCATAAGAGCCTTAGGGTCAGCTCCTCTGTATAAAAACCAAGCATCTCTTTTCATTTGTTCTCTTTCCTGAGGAAGCATATTATCAGCAGCAATAGCCATTATTCTGTCTGGACTAATTCTTTCACCTGTTTCCTTAGTTATGTAATATCCATTTTGCATGATATTAGTAGTAAGGTCAGATTTAATTTTATCAAATAACTTATAGTGAGCATCACGATAAGCTACATAAGGAGTAGCCTCAGATGGGCCATTATAACTACTTCCAATAGTTTTATCATTCATGTAAGCATTAACACTTTGCATGTCATATGCTTCATTTACTTGGCTATAAAGTTTTGAAAGTTTAGGGTCTGTTTTAAATTTTTCATAAGAACTCATTAAATTTCTAACTTTCTTTGTTGAAGCAAGTGCAGAAAGAACTTTATTATCAGAATAAATATCAGAACCTAAACCTTCTACTTGTGCTGTTACACTTTGGTCAGATAAGTCAATTCCACCATATGTATTTAAAGAACTAACAAGATTATTAATCTTACCGTTAAGATAGTCTCTATCTTCTGTCTTTAATACATCTAAGCTACCAAGTTGGTCTATATCAGATTGTATCTTTTGGCCTGCCTTATCAAACTGTTCTTGCTTGATACTCAACACTTTAGAGAAAAGGTTGAGGTCAAGTGGTAGCTCGTAAGGGCTAGACTTAAAAGGTGTACTTAAATAACTTATCGCCATATCAAATGTAAGTTAAGCAAAGGTAGTGATTTTCATTGATTTAATGAAATCTCTAATGGATTGCTGTTAAAATTATTATTTTTTAGGTTTAGCAGAAGCAGCAGCCGTAGGTATTCCAAGTGGTCTTCTGAAAATATACTGTCTTCCGTTGAATTGTCCTTGTTGATTAAAGTTCGGGAATAGCTGCATAAGAAGATTTCCTTCTCTATTAAGTTTTGCATTTTGTGCAAGACGTTGATAAAGCTCATCCCAAGATGTTCTCTTTTGCTTGCTTTGTGCTTCTAAGCTACCAAGTTGCTTACGTTCAAACAATTCTCTTGCTTGTTGGTCAGCTTGAGATTGTTGTCCTCTTGCTGTAGCATTATACATTGTTTCTTTATTCTTAATATCTTTATTTACATTCTCATCATTACCAAGTATTTGATTATCAAGGGAATACTTGCTTGTAAAGATATTGGCTAGATTAGCATATCCTTGCCCGTTTGCAGGTAAAAGCTTTAATGCAGCATTAAAAGCAGCCTGACCTGATTGTAACGCAGGTGTAGGATTTTGTCTATTTAATCTTATTTGCGGAACCTCAATAGGATTATACTTTACAGGTATTCTTTGTGAAGCATCTAATAATCCTTGAAGCGGGCCAGCTACATCATACCAATTAAGAGGTTGATTAAATCTACTATCAGAACTACCATCACCATTTGCAGTATTAGCCGCAGTTGGTGTACCTTGACCTAAAGAACCACTAGCACCATCAGGATTTCCTGAAGTATTAGCAGCAGATACCCCATTTTCATTTCCTGTAGGTAATGTAGGAATTGGTGAATCTGGCATATACCAGTTATAATTTGGATTATTATCCGGTGTTAATTGAGGGCCAACACCAAGTCCATTACCCTGATTACCATGAGAGTAAACAGTAACATTACCTAATGTTTTTGACTTTGCTAAATTTCCAGTAGGTTCATCTGAACCAGCAGGAATATGATACCATTTACCATTAATATATTGCCAGTCATTAGGATTAAAATTAGGGTTTCTTCTATTAGGTCTCCAGTTATGACCTACACCAACTTGTGCTTTTGATACTTTATATTTACCACCGCATTTAGCTTTAGGTTGCTCTATACCAGCCATTTGTTTTATAAACTCTTGATGGTCAAATAGTTTATCAAAAAGTTCACCTTCTGTTGGTACAGTTTGGAGATGTTGTAAATTCATATCCATTGAATTTTGTGCAAACTTATTGTTAGGAGTTTGTGTAAGTGATTTTACATTACTCTTTAACTTAGCTTGTAATTTATTTATATGTTTATTATTTTTTTCAAGAGCTAATTCTAGAGCTTTTGAGTGTGAAACTTCTTTACCCGGATTATGACCAGTAAGAAGTTCTGCCATCATAGGACTAAGTTTAAGATGTTGAGAATCAGTATCTTTTCTCATAGTGCTTGTATTTTCAAGTACTCTTGATACATCTTGTAAAAGCTCTCCTCCTTGTTCATGTGTATTACCATTGTCTGAAACCTTCTTTATTTGCCCTGTAGCTTCCTGAAATACTTCACCCTTCTCTGCCTCTACATTAGGATTATCATCCTTAGAAACGCCTTTAACGGCCTCTAGACCATACTCAGCTTTCTTTGGCATTTTAGAATCAATCATTTTTCTTGCAGCTTCTGGACTTTTACCTCTTGCAACAAGTCTAAGAAAGGCAGCCTGTCTTGATGTAATTTTATGACCATATACAGTTCCTTGATTAAGTAAAGCGGATGCCTCACCTTTATCTAAAGCTCCACCGTTTTTAGCATACATAGGTAAATCACCAATACCATCTTCTTGTCCACTTTCATAACTAGGTGATTGTAAAGCTTTTAGGTATTGTTCTTGCTCTTGTTTTCTATTTTTAATTTCTTGTATATCATTTGCTGTCTTAGTTATAATTCTAGCAGCAGGATTGATTATATTAAACGGATTATTATTTCCAATATTTCCTATACCATTAGCAAGAGAAATAATGTCATCAATACCGCCACTGCCAGCAAGACTTAAACTATTCAAATCATAACGCCCTGTATTACGTACATCTATTCTTTTATCGGAAATAGAAGGAATAGGTATATCTTTATATAAACCAACTTGAGCTTTTTTTACTGTATATTTTTTAGCCATTACGGATTCTTTTTAAATCGTGGAGAATAGAAGTTTTGTTTTTGTGTGTATTGTATATCACCTGAACTAGGGTCAATATAATAAGGCAAATTTAATTTTTCATCCCAAAATAACTCATTTACTTGTTGAGGAACATAAGGAGAAACTAAAGACTTAGGAATAGGACTATAATCAGGAGATAATTTATTTCCATTTATATCTACATAATCAGGTACTCTATTACCAACGGTAGCATTTTCTCCCATTATTAAATTTCTTTCTACTGCAAATTTTTTAGCCTGCTTATTAGCTTCTGCTATTTGTTCTTTTGTATATCCACCAACTTGCATCTTATGTTCCTTTACAACTCCATACATAGCTACAGTATGATTAGGGCCATGTAATACAGCGGTCTTTCCTCTTTGGTCTGTTACCTTTATAGGTCTTCCAGAATCTAATCCGCGTATAAGATTATACTGCGGTGGTAAATCAAGCGTCATACTTTGTAAAGAACTACCGTTCAATCCATTAGCTAGTTCTGTAGGTGTGCTTGCTACTCCACCCATTTGTCTTTTAGCGGGTTCTATATGCCAGTGAGGGCCAACTCCTTTTACATTTCTTTCATCAATTATTTCATAACCTTGACTTTGCATATATGCTCTTCCTTCAGGAGAAGCAAAAAAAGCATCTGTCTTAGGCTCTGTTCTAATATCGGCAGCTCTACCAGTTAAGTGAAACGAGTTCTTTGCAGAACCAGTTATCTTACTATTTTCTTGAGGTGTTCTAAGTCCACTTGTTACTGTAAAATTTCCTATTTTTGATTTAATCCCTGATAATACTCCAGTTAATTGATTAGATAATCCTTGTGAGCTAACTCCTTGTTTAAAAGATATTCCTTCTGCGCTTGGTGTTCTAGACACATTTGTATTAGGAGTTGAAGCAGGAGTTCCACTAACTTCCTCATCACTAAAAGTTATAGGCATATTATCATCATCCTGAAAAATAAAATTTAGGAAGGGGTCATTAAAATCCTTACCTATAGTTTGATTTCTTTGTAAACTTTCAAGTTGGCTAGCAAGGTCATTATATTTACCTAAAAGCTCCTGATAATTATCATCTCCAATATCTGAAGACGTTGTTTCGGCAGCCTCTTCGGTATTATTATCTTCACTCTCTTGTTCGTCCTGTTGTGGTTGCTGTTGATTAGCTTGTAAATAACTAGCTACCTGATTAAAAAAATCAGTACTATATAAATCATTTTGACCACCAACTTGATATTTAGATTTCTTTCTCATTAACTATCCCTTTTAGTTTGGTTCTCTTGTCCAAAATTAAATATAAATTTATAGTTTGAATATTTATCGTTCTCTAATCTAATTCTAGTTTGTCGTCCAGCAATAGGCTGTTTGTAAACATCTGATTTATAATAGTTAAGAGAAGACGTATTAAGTACTTTGTTTACATTAGAACATTCATTTTTAATAAATGGTACATTATTTGTTTGTGATTTTACAGTATCAAAGAACTGATTAAATCTCCATTTATTATCTCTGTTTGTAACAAGTATCTTAATTTTGTTATTCTCTACTTTAGGATATTGTATACTAGCAAATAAGTCTTCCTCATTTTTAACTATAAGTTCAAGAGGGCCGCTACATTGTCTATCATTGTAAATCAATGCTTTATTAAATGTTATGTTTCTTAGATATACAGTATCATATAAATTATGGTATCTAATAACATCACAATCATATTGTACTGAATTTAAAACTCCATTTAAAAGCATAGGTTCTGATAACAACTCTATGATAAACGGATATATTTTACCATAGTAAACTTGATAAGATTTATTAGTAAGATTATGTGACCAAAGAGAACTATGAGTTAAATTATGTTCAAGGTCATTTATACCAGACTGAGTATATTCTACATCATCCACATAAAAGTTAGGTATGAATGAATGGAAAGATACCCATGTCTTAGTCATAAAATTATACGAAGCAGTCCATGATTTATTACAGAAATACTTAGTATTTGTAACTCTAACTACTTGATTATCGTGTATAAATTCTTTTTGAACTGGGTCATAGATTACGCCTGCATGTATCCTTTTATAGTCAAGTTTAGTTATAAAGAATCTATTAAATCTTTTATCAAAAGAGAAGTGAAGGCCGATTCCTTTAAAGTTATTATCAATATCTTTCAAGTCAATAGCTGGAAAGTCTTTAATAATCTGGAACGGAAGATTTTCTTTAAACCAGTTTTTCATACCTGAAGCACAAAGTTCGTCAAGACTATCTGCATTTGCTCCCATATTGAAAATCTGCCCTCTCTTAGCATCAGCCCAGATATGACCAAATTCAGTATTTAATATATCAGAATGCTGAGAACCAGCGTATCCAAGATTTGTAGCACTAAACTGTTTAGGACGAGAAGTGAATAAGCCACCATTACTGATAGCTACCTCTTTTGCATCTAGCTTTAAGGTATCATAAGAATTAAATATCTGGGATGTATTCTCAAATCTAGCAAGTATTCTATTATTCTCAATACCATCAAGTCCAATGATTCTACCTAAAGAAGCAGGTGCATCATATAGGTCGTTTGCTTTGAACACCAACCAATTATCATAAGAGTTATCATTATAAGATTCCT
Source organism: uncultured Acetivibrio sp. (assembly GCA_964564015.1). Lineage (GTDB taxonomy): Bacteria > Bacillota > Clostridia > Acetivibrionales > Acetivibrionaceae > Acetivibrio. Next base: position 11,986 of record CAZLZR010000054.1, on the reverse strand, counting down.
GAGAATTAATAATTCTATAAGGATATACTGTCTTGCAATCTTCCACTTTTATAAAAGGTTGAGTTCCGATTACACTTTCTTTATTTTGTTTAGAATATGTTTTATTATAAAAGAAGTAATTATCTTCTGTTATAGGTACATTTTTCTCTTGAAACCAGAAATTCAAATCTTGCTGGTGAGGGTAGAAGTCTTTTTCCTTAGCGTTTTCACCGTGTCTGAAATCACAGTTGACATCAGATTCTGAAAGGAAATAAGGTATTCCGTAATTATATACGTGTATGAATCCACTTTGGTTGAATAATTTTTGTTTCTTTGCATCCAGTCTTGTATTAGCAACACCGATTAAATCTGCAAAGGATGCAAGTAATTTTGTTATATCGAATGTATTTCCCGATAGTCTATCTAATAGAGGTTCAGGAGTGTTAAAATAATAGTTAGGATAACCTACATTACCTAAATCACTATATCTTACATCAGCTTCATTGTTAAATCTGAATCTTGTTTGTAAGAAGAAAGGCATCTTTCTTTTTAAGGCAAATCTAGTTATAAAGGTATCTCCACCATATAATCCATCTTGAGATGTTGTATATGTTTTACTTAAATCAAAAGTACAACTATTTGTTTCAAGATAAGCAATATCAGTTATAGCACCGTATTGGTCAGGTACAAAATTCTTAAGTGAAGCATAATAAGAAGATATATCTTTATATACTCTTTTATTTAAATCATCTTGTTTAAGACCTTCACTATCTAAAGTTATTCTACTTGTATCTTGAGTTATTGTAGAAGGGAATCCTATTTTAGCATTATCAAGTTTAAGATATACTGAACGCTCTCTATTCCAATTATTTACATATACATTAGTATATTGATTAGCTGTTGTATTTACAGCTTCATTTACTAATTGTATAATAGGCTCAAGATAAGCACTTCTTTCAATCTTTCTTATTTTGTTACCTGTAGAATTATTTACTAGTCTAAAATTATTATACTTACCAATAGAGTTATACTGAATAGCAAAGTTTTTTAAAGAGATAATTGATTTGAATAAATCATTCATTATATCAATTTCCTTTAAGCTCATTACAGCTAAATAAGGTAACTGTTGGAAGAAAGCACCAGCAGGATTACCAGAAGCAAGATTTAATAATTGGAATGTTTTACCATGACAAGTATTTCTTTGTACTTCTGCTACTTGTAAACTAAGAGGGTCAAGAACACTTACAGGAAGTACAGGTAATCCTGTAAAATCTTCATATTTCATTACTCCACCGGGGTCAAGAACACTTATTGGTGCATATTGAACTCCTGGAATTGCAGGAGCTGTAGTACCTGTACCAGCAACTAAATCAATAGCTTGTGTACTTCTTGATACAATAGTTTTACACTCTTTCTCTTTTTCAGCAGAGAAAGCAGCAGCTATACCAGCAGCAAAACTTACTAAAGTTGCAGCAGTAGATAAGAACTTATATTTAGCTTGTTCTTCAGCTTCATTGAAGTATCCTTCAGATTTACCATATTCTTCAGTCTCAAGTTTAATCTCAGTTCCTATAAAAGGATTATTAAAATGAGTATCAGGAGAATGGAAAGTATATCTTTTAGAAGGAGCAAATGTATTAGGTTTAGGACTTGAGTTATTACCAAAAGTATAAGTATTTGGATTATTACTTATAAGGTTATCAGGTCTTAAATCGTTATAAGGATAATTGGGATAATAATATGTATTACCATGCTTGTCATACTTCCACATATCATAGAGCAATCCTTTGGCAACAATAGATTTATTACCTACACGATTACCTCTTACAATACGATATTCTGTTATTTCATCTCTTTCTTCTTGAGTTATAATACCATCTATAACTGCTTGAGTAAGAGCTGCTTTTACAGAATTATGGTCAACTCTAAGACCAATAGGATATATAATATTAAGGTCAAAGTAAGACTTAGCACCATTTAACCCATCGTGAATATGTGTTACACGACTGTCTGGGAATTTGTGGTGTCTAATAGGTTTACCACAAAGGTCACCCCATACTTCAGGGTCATTAGGATATGTTCTGGTTGATTCCCAGTATGAGAATTCACCATACTCCCAAGTACCATCAGATTCACAATTAGGAATACTTTCGTGTGGTGTTCCTATAACTGTAGCTGTATTGTATACTTGCCAAAGTTTATTTCTTGTAAGACCACTACAAGTAGTATCTTCTAATACATCATTATTAGATACAGTAGCATCTACGTTAATACCATAAGTATTAAGAAATCTCGCTTTACTAGGGCCGGGAATATGGAAAGGCCCAAGTTCTTCACCTGTGCCTTTTACAAAAATAATAGCAAAAGGATATACCTCATCTCTTTGGTATCCTCTGAATAAAAATGAATATTTAGGGTCTTTATATATAGTTTCTGGTACAGCAATAGTCTTCCAGTAAAGAGATACATTATTAGCTACTCTTTGTAGATTAGGTTTACTGAACTCCTCTAAGTCACTGAAAAACAGAATGTTATTGGAATCAGCAATACCTCCAGCAGTTTTATAAAAAGCACTTTTCGAAAAAACATCTTCAGCAGTAAGGTTTAATAATCCTTGCTCATTACCCGAATAAGTAATAAATTTTTGTACAGTCGGGAAAGTTCCTACAAGTTTAAATGAAGTAAAATTGTTTATTGTTTCAGCTACTATTAAATTATAATAGTCATATACTTTAGGTTCATTTAGATTACTGATTACTAATGAAATAGCTTTGTCAGTTCTGTAATCAGTATCTATAGTAATTTCTTTTGAAAAAATAGGTATTGGATTTGTAGCAGGAAAAGCATCGCTAAAAGCATTTCCTTTAACATCAGAATATTGTATAATAAACTGATAAGTACCTGCCTGTAAACTACCTCCATAAACTACCTCTGCAAAATCAATACAAGGCTTGCTTATAAGAGGATGGTAGTTTAGCTTATTACAATCAAGCTCATCTGAATATATAGGTTCGTGACAAGCATCGTTAGTATATCCAATAATCTTCTTAAAATATTGATTTATAACAAGTTGATTTGATGCATTATAATCAAAGTATAAGAATCTTCTCTGGTTTAATTTATCGGTAAAATAGATATTTAAACTACAATCAGTTATTTTATATCTGATTTTTACAGGATAATTTATATTAAAATTTAAACACTTATTGCTAATGATTGTACGATATACACAATAAGGTTCTTGAGTTGTTTGTTCTAAAGGAGTAGTTTCTTTTTGTGTTACACAATCTATACAACTACCCATAAGTTTATCATCCTTATTATCATCATAGGGACATTCAATAACTTCACCAAATTCAGAATCTCCTGTTATTGTATTTAAAAGAGCATATATTGTTCTATTTTGCTCATGTATTTTTCTTTTACCTATTACTACATAATTTAAAGGAAAATTTATAGCTAAAATATTACTACCTTCATTTTGAATAGACAATAAGTTTCCTTCCTGTGAATTAGATTCTACAGAACCATTTAACATAAAAGGATATGATGTACCATCTAGATTAGATGGAACTATATCCTTTATCATGCCTTTTCTTGGAACACTGTTAGTTATCATATTATACTTGCTGTGCTATAACTTTTACTATATTTGAACTTCTTTGTCTTCTTACTGTATTTATCATATTTTGGAAAGAAGGAAGTCTGTTTATAAATTTGGCTTCTGCAAAATACTTATTATATTCAGCTTCTGCAAGCTGCCAACGATTTTGTAAATCAGGAACTTCCCCATTGATAAACCACTTTAGCATCAACTGGTAGATTATGTACCATTCTATAGTTTTTTCTACTTCCTTAATATCAGGAATTAAAGGTACACCATTTTCATCTTTAGCAAGTTCATAGTATTTTATATATACACAATCTTTATTAAAATTTGTAAGTAAAAAACCATCATCTATAGTAATCTCAAATGGAGAAGTACCTAAGATATTTTGACAGTCATCTGTACACTTATTTCTTTTTACATTAGGGCTAAGAGAAAGTAATATAGGACTTGTAAAATTCATTATTACATTCTCTTCTTTTACATACTGTCTTACAGTTATTCTTTCAAGTATTTTATTATCTGAATTTGCAACACAATTAATATCACAATTTTTTCCAGAATCTAATACTTCCCATGTTACATCGTTATATACAGAAATAGGATTTCCTTGTTGATGAACAAAATCTTTTCCTTCAAAAACAGGAGTTACTTTATATGCAGCATAAAGTATTGAAAAATTTGCAGGTAGAGGAGCTTTAAAATTATTTACATTTAAAACAGCATCACTTTCTTTATACACACCTACACCTAAACTTCTTAATACTTCATTTATATAAATAGGAAATTCACCTTCATCAATTAAGTTTGCAGCATTGTATGAAGATAAAAATCTTTTTACTTTAGAATACATCTCAGATGCACTCTTAAAAACATTATTACTATCAGGATTAATTATAGACATTATTAGTCTTTTTTGTATATTTTATTAAATCTTCTCTCCATTTTCGTTGAACTCCAAAGGTCTGTATTTTCCCAAGTGAAATATTTTTTACCATCTTTAATACTCTTAGCCACACCTCTTTTAAGTATTCTATAAGGAACAAATTTATAGATATGTTTGTTAGCACAAATCATTCCTATTCTAAACCATTTTATATGATGTACAAAACCAAAAGAATGTAAATTAAGAAGTGGTATTTTCTTTTGAAACTTTATAGAGTTAATCCAGTCTGTAGGTACTTTTTTAGATTTATATTTTGTAACAATTACATTTCCTAAATTTTCCGGTAATTTAATTCCTGCCTCTTCCTCTATAACAGAATTTCTCATTATAGTATTGGTAGTTTTTATTATATTACAGAAAGTTTCATAGTCTATATTTATAAAAGTTTCATCTATAAACTGCTTATAGAGTTTCTTTCCTAATGGATTATGACGATTTCCTACTGTTAATTTTGAACCTTTTGAGGGCATTACTTATTACTTTGGTTTGGATTTGTATCTTCTACTATTGCTTTATAAGTTCTTGCAAACTCGATAATTGTGTCTTTTTTAACAGGGTCTAAAAGATGTTCAGGACATGGAAAATATTGGTCTAATGGTTTAGCACAATCAGCTCCTTTTTCTTCATTTAATTTGTCAACTTCTTCTGGTCTCTCAAAAAGTCCTTGTATACTAACTGCCTCTACTTCTGAATCAGGTATATAAACATATTGGTCATCTATCCAAAAATACTTTACAGAAGGGTCAATAATTTCTCTATTTTTTATATCTTTATACTCACTAAAGCTTACCTGCTTATACTCTTTACTTCCATCTATGGTAAATACTTTTACAATGCTTCCGTAATTGCTATCAAAACTCTGTGGTATTCTTTTTGTGGATTTCATAAAACATTGACAATGAGGTATATCGAATCCACACTCCATAGGGTCATACGACTTCATATGAAGGCATTTGATTCTTTTCCAGATATTCGTTATTTTAAATAATCTTCTGGAGTCTAAATCTTGTTTTATCATATTACGAGCCTTATCTTTAGCACGGGATAAAACCAGTCTATTACTGATTCTATCATCAATATTCATGCTGCGTAGTTGCCCTATAATATCTGATACTAATTGTCTGTTTGTTAATTCCATTGAATTTGATTATTCCGGTTAGCGGTTATTAATTATATAGCTAAGTGCTTTTTCTAATGAAACAACAGAATCTTTAAAATAACCAAGTCCAGTATTGCAATTAGAACATAAAAGACCTCTTACTTTACCTGTTGAATGACAATGATCTACACTTAATTTATTTTTTAAATGTGTTTGATGAATACCACAAATAGCACAACTACCATTTTGCATAGTAAACATATCATTGTATTCTGCCATTGTAATACCGTATTTATGCTTATAAGCATCTTTCCTTTGTCTTTCTTTTTCTTTATTTCTTCTATGTGCTAAATCTTTTTCAAAACAACTATTACATTTATGGAAGGGCATATTTGTTTCTGGATGCTTATCAAAAAAGTCTGCACTTTTGTACGTCTCACATTTAAAACAATAAAACTTGTCTTCCATATTAATTAAATAAAGTTATTTTGAATAGAGCTTTTTAGCGGATTCTCCGCTAAGGTACGAAAAATTAGGCACATACAGAAATGAGTAACCATAATTAATTAAAAAAGCCCCATCTAAAAAGATGAGGCTTACCTGCAAAGTCCCTGTCCGAATCGGGGATTATATCGTGTATGTATATTCTGCTATTAGTCCTTCTTCAGGATGGAATAAGAAGGCTTTTGCTTGCTTAAGGCTAGCATATCCTTTTCCGGCATGCCAAGCATCGGTTCCACTTAAAGATGGCATAATTTGAATCTGGAAGCCCGGATGCGTGTCCACAGATACGAAGTTTGTCTTCTTCTGTTTATGGAAGTGTCCAAGTTGACAGAATCTATACTTAGTACCTGCCCATAAAATAGGCTGCTCTGTGGCAAAAATAAGCCCTAAATCAAGGTGTTTTTCACGGTCACCGTGTGTAAACTGGAAACCGTTTTTACCGTATTTGTAATACTTTCTAAGTTTAGGGGCATTATTAACGGAGACATTAGGATTCTTGGAATACCAAGCATCTAAGATTTCTCCTATAAGGAATGTAACTGTTGTGTCGTGGTTACCCGGAACAATGAGAACATCAACCGGGGCTATAAGACTAAGTTCATCAATAGTTTCTATAAGAACCCTTTTTACAGTGGTTACTATTTTATGGAAACGTGTGTCTGCGTCTTGGGGTGTACCAGCAAAAGTCGTATTTACAATATTATCTACGTGTACCAAGTCATTACCTACAGGGAACAAAATCTTGCGTACAAGCTTGAGATTCACTCTTTTAAGTAGTTCTCTAAGTGCTGTTTTAAATCTTTTCTCAGCTATTTTAAGGTCGTAATCTTCACCTGTTTCATTCTTATGAGCAAGTTTACCAAAGTGAATATCAAATAAGCTGATTTCAAGGAGAGATTCTCTATCTTGTTCCTGATTATAGTCTATAGCTTCATAGATAGGAGCATGTTTCTTTAACTCACTGATAATCAATTCCTTCTGTTTACCAAGGTCAGTATCAAGTTTTCTACGCTCAAGTTTAGCTTTTACTTGGAATAAAGGTTCTACTGTAATAGTTCCATCATCAAGTTTTGCACCAACCTCCCATTTGTTACATTCCCATCTTACTATATTCCACTCTTCAGTATCAATATTACATACTCTGATAAGGTCTTCAAGAGTAACAATTCTTTCTTTTACAAGACTTGTTATTTCAGTAATATCACCTTTAGCTACAAATTGTGATTTTGTTGCTTCATTTTCTACTAAGCCACTTTCTCTGAGTCTTCTATAAATTCTTCTAATAGTCTCAGTAGGCACTCCAAAATGATTAGCTGCTTTTGCATAGCAGTTGTTTTTTGAACGGTCTACAGGATTTTTTAAAAGATATTCTTTTATTTCTCTATTTTTTATCATAAGTTTTTATTTAAAATTACCCAAATAATAGTAGCTATTACAAAGAAAATACTCTTTTTAAAAGCACCATGCTTTCCAAATATTTTAATAAATATCTTATCAAACAAAGCTGTACTTCCTAAGTAAGTTACTGACAAGCCTGCCCACTTATTAAAAGCAATATCAAAAACTGCTAATCTAATAAGTAATGATGTTATTGGTACCTGCCAATATTGATGTGAATAATAAGCAAGTACTCCTGTAAATAAAGCGGCTAGTGCTACACCATCTCTATGCCATCTTTTAATCCTCTTAAAATCAAGAGCATCAGCCGTATTTTTATCTTTGAGAAGAAAAGATGTTGCGTCTTTTCCTGCTAAAAATAAAGTAAAAATTAAAAGTAATAAGCCTTCTGTCATTATGCTTTGTAATAATCAATAGCTATTGCTATAAGAGAAACTATCCATAGAACGATTGCTACATAAGCTAATTTTGTTGTATCAAGTTTCCAAAAGGAAATATTCTCTTTGGATTCATGTACACCAAGAACATCGTTAGTATAAGAACCAGATTTTGAAGCTTTAAAAGACTGATATAAAAATATACCAGTTATTAATGCAAAAACAGCAGATACACCTAAAGTGAGTCCACCAGTTTTAAAAAGATTAAGTAATGTCATATTTTGAGTTTTAAATTAAAAAAGAAAAGGGTAGGGAAACCCTACCCTTAATCACTTAGTTAGACAAATCTTTAATATAACGTCTCTTTACATTTACAAGAGAGCGTTTAACTTGACGAGCAGTTCTTTCAGAAACACCGAAGTTTTCAGAAAGCCATGAATCGCCTTTTTTCAGATAAGAAGGTTTTGTCTTAAGAATGTTTGTAAAATTTGTGATTGTCATATTGATTAATTTATACAGCAAATGTACGACCTTTTCGCCATATAAAAAAATTTATTAAGTTAAAAGACTGTTAAAGGAAAGAAAAAAAAAGGGCGTAGAAACGCCCGGTAGAAGGAAAACCAATATAACCTTTCTACTATCTTTAATTACTTATACTAGAGTTCCTATGTAATAAGTAAATGTAAACCAATATGTTTCAGCTACACCTGTACCTATTCCTACAGCATAAAATTCAGCTAAATCATCAGCGGCTCTTGCTCGTATAGCAAAGCCTGCTCCTGAGTTACTACCATTACTACAAGCAGTTCCACCACAGTTTTCTTCTGCTGTAAAATTGGCAGCAATAGGTAAGCTAATTGTCATTTTTGTAACAGTTCCTGCATTTGTAAATACTAATCTAAATCTACCACTAACAGTAACTACATTACCAACTCTTAAATACTGACATTGGTATGCTGTTGTACTAGTTACGTTACCATCACCAGCTAATGTAGGTGTATATGTTCCAGCATCTAATGAAAATGAAGGGGATGTTCCAGAGGTACCTGCTGTACCAGAAGTACCGTGTGTTCCAGATGTACCAGAAGTTCCAGCGGCACCATTAACTCCTGAAGTTCCGTTTGCTCCAGATGTGCCAGAAGTTCCAGCAGCACCGTTCACTCCTGAAGTTCCAGCAGCACCGTTCACTCCTGAAGTTCCAGCAGCACCATTTACACCAGATGTTCCATTAACTCCTGATGTTCCTGATGTTCCATTTGAACCAGCAACACCTGCAGCAGAAGTACCTGATGTACCATTTATGCCCGATGTACCATTACGTCCAGAAGTACCTGATGTACCACTAAAATTATCACCTATTAAGTCATCAATTTTTTCAAGAATTTGCTCAACAGTTGATAAATTAGGCATTGCAATATTGTTCAGTTTTGTTGGTTTATCATCTTTAGAATGATAAATAACACACTGAGAATCAATTTGCTCTATACATATATTCTGTTCGGTACATTGTTCACAATAGGGAACTTGTGGTTCAGAAATAGTAACTACGCTGCCTCCGGGTAATTCATTGCAATTTAAACAGCTCATTTATTATAGTTTAGGCGGGAGTTATCGTAATTTTATAAATTACGTTATTTAAATTTATATGAAGTTCTGATAAGTCGGTTCTAAACCAGTATTGTCCGGGTTTAGAATCACTAAGTGTACCATCAATATTTCCTAAATAAAAGGAGTTTTTAATATTACATAGTTCTGTGTCAACTGCTTGTATGAATTGTTGTAGGGTATTTACAACATAGTTTTGTCTTAAACAAGGCAAATCAAAATCAATTACATTAAGTTGTTTTATTTTTTCATCTATACTTTCTATTACAAGTTCTAGTGTTGCACCATTTGATAAATTTAATCCATCAAGTTCAGATACAGCACTATTGCTTTTGTGATAAATCACGCAATCAAAGTCAAGTTGTACGGGACATCCACAATTTGTATTGTAGCTATAGTTTCCACAACTACATGAATTACATGAATTTCCGCATCTGTTACAATAACAAGACATTATATATTATTTTAAAATTAAGAATAACAAGGGCCATTATTTGATACTACTATATAACTTCCAAGAGGAACTATTCTTGAACATACAGTGTATTGTTGATATTCAGCTACAAATATGGATAAAGGTGCGCTTGTAGTGCAATCTTCCCATTCTAAAGTAGTTCCACCAGCGTTTGCTTGTATAGTATATGAGTTACAAGTACTAGATGAAACACAAGCATTACAATTAAGAAGAACACTCCAGTTTCCACTACCAATAGCAAAACCTGTAAAGGTATATACTCCTGCACCGCTATAATCTTGGCATTGTGATACACCGTTGCTATCAGTAACTGTTATAGAGCCTGCTATACCATCAGCAAATACAAGTAATGTACCTACAGAAGGAGTATTAGCAGTTGTTATAAATGTATTTCCAGAAGTTACTGGGAATGAACCACTTGATGCTGTAACAGATAATCCATTAAATTTAACATCTGTAATTCTACCAGTTGTTACACAATTTGAATTAGATATAGTACCTACACCACCAGCTACTCCAGAAGTACCTGTTGTTCCAGATGTTCCTGAAGAACCTGATGTTCCGTTTGCTCCAGATGTTCCACTATTTCCAGAAGTACCAGAAGTACAATTACATCCAGAAGTACCAGATGTTCCACCTCCACCACCATTTTCAATTAAATCACAAATAGCGTCTCTAAAAATAGATAAAATACTTAATAAAGAATAAGTATTTGTTCCTTGAAGACAAGGTACTCCTTGAGGAGTAAGACATTTTAAATCTAAAGTTATAAGAGAAGAACCTATATTTAAATCACCAAGGGCTGTTTCTAAATAAGAAAGTCTTGTTCTTAAATCACAAATTTTATCTATTTCTTCTTGATGTAATTCTTTAATAGTTCCTGTAGCAGGAGTAAAATTAAAGCATTTTGCATCAATATCTGTTAAATTAGTTCCATCAAATAATTCTTGTAATTTATCATTTGTTAAATTCAATACGTCATCTAACATTGCATCACAATCAAGTGAATCTGCATTTATAAAAGATGGTACTACTCCTGTAAAGAGTACGCAACCACTTGGAAAAATATTACCGCAAAATGTTTTGTTACCCATTATAAATTTTATTTAACACTTTCCTAAGTTAATTAGAGAAAGAATAATTCCATTAATTTCGTCAAGTTGTTTTTTAAAAGGACAAGCATCACCTGTATTTATTGCAGAATCAACTGTTCCTATTGCAAAATTTATTTTATATTTTTGTATGTTTAATTGGTCAAATAAATTATTAGTTCTTATACATTCTAATTTAGCTTTCCAAATATACATCAATTCTATAGTATAATCGCAAGTACTTATAGCTGATTGATTTGTATTAGATACAGGTGCTGATACACTAAATGCTGAAGCACAACCACACATATTAGCAAGTTTGCGTTAATTTATTTAATGTTTTATTTACTAATGAACTTGCTTTTTGGTAAAGTGTTGATGCTTTTTTAACATTTCCTAAAGCCGCATTACTTTTACCAGATTCAATAGCCAAAATAATATCAATTATATTATTTTTAAGTTTTATATCTCTTTCAATATCACAGTCAGATAAATCTAAATATTCATATATTTTTGCAAGTCTATTTTCTAAATCTACTGTTCTTAAGTGATATTTTTGAATATATACTTCTTCATACGGACATACTTTAAATTTTAATTTCCAAACACCATCTGGTAAATCAGCTAAATCAAAAGTATTTAATGTTTCTGTTAAACCTATGGTATTAGAATTAAATGTATTTATTTTTCTTGCTGATACATTTAATAAAAAATATTTTGTATATCCCGGAAGTGTAACTTCTAAAAGAGGACTTTCAGGTTCTTTATAATACTGAGAAGAATCTAAAAATACTAATGTTCTAGGATTCTTTGTTTCAAGTATTTCAAAATCAAGTAAATGATGTTTTACTCCTAAACTCATGTTATAAATTTAAATAGTGTGTACCGGGAATAAAATCTTTATT
>CAZLZR010000053.1:0-34965 GCA_964564015.1 uncultured Acetivibrio sp. | reverse complement strand
TTAACTGTTTTACGAACTTGCATTCCATATAATTACATACATGCGTTAGCCGTGCTCCTTAGCGCACTTTTCCTTATGCTATAATAAAGTTCGAAACCAAAATTTCAGTATTGTAATTCAATATTTCAAGCAAAAAATTTATCAATTTTTTATATAGAGAGAACCAAACACCATCTTGAAACATCTAATTGTCAGAGCTCAAGAAATTTATCGGTCGGTAAAAGAAAGGAACTTTGTAATGTACACAAAAAGGAGCAGTCTCAGTGAACAAAAATGATTTTGTCGAACAGGTGACAGCAGCGGAAGCCATGCTGTATCACATATCTAAAACCATTCTGAAGAATGATAGTGACTGCGCGGACGCCGTACAAGAAGCCATTATTACAGCCTACAGCAAACTTCACAGCTTAAGGGACGACCGATTCTTCAAATCGTGGCTATGCAGAATTCTGATTAATGAATGCTACCAGATTTGCCGAGCTAACAAAAAAGTTGTGCCCCTTGAGGACTATATGGAAGCAGAATATTCAATGGAACAGCGGAATAATCTGGGTCTGTTTAACGCCATTATGGAGTTGAAAAAAGATCTTCGTTTGGTAATCGTCCTACATTATATTGAAGGTTTTCGTACGAAAGAAATGGCTGATATCTTAAAGATATCGGAGGGTACCGTAAAAAGTCGGTTGTCGCGCGCACGGAAGGAATTAAAGTATGTTCTTGGAGAAATGGAGGTTATGTTTCATGAACAATGATTGGAAAAATGTTTACCCAGAAGTTCCTCAGAGCTTTCACGAAACAGTACAACGAACATTGGACACTCAGGTAATAAATAAAACCGAAAGGAAGAAAGTTATGAAAAAAAGATTTCCCATTGCGCTTGCAGCCGTTATCACAGCACTTGGTGTGACGACCGCGACCGCCACGTATGTTATACAATGGAATAGTAAAATCGCAGAGCGTTTTGGAGCAGATGAACAGATGCAAAGTGAGCTGGTATCCGCCGGAGCCTTAGCTCCAGTGGACCAAACTGTAACAGTAAACGGCTTAACGGTTACAGCACTTCAGACGCTTGGCGACAAAAACGGCATTTATATGCTATTTGATGTCAAAGCACCGGAAGGAATACTGTTGGATGAATGCAGGTTTGGTCCAAAAGTTAATGTAGAAGGTGCCAATAATCGAGTTTCATCTTGCAGCGGATTCAAAGATCAAACCGGAACTTCCTCGACTTCTGGGGCAGCCAACGAGCGTTATTATGAATTATGGTTGATCAATGGAAAGCAAGAAGACTTGAACGGCAAAACGATTACGGTTGAGTTTGGAGATCTTGAGGTTGATAATGGTACTGTAAAACCGGATGTTGTCTTGTCAGGGCCTTGGAAACTTTCCTGGAAGCTTTCCTATATGGATAATACACAAACGTTTTCGATTAATAAGACTTATGATGTAAATGGTCATAACATAGTGGTGAACTCCGTTGAGCTTTCCCCACTGTCGTTGAAGATCGATCTTAGCGGAGATGGTCTAAAGCAACTTATTGACCATTCAGACTTAGATACGGCCGGTTCTCTGCTTTCACCCACACTGACGCTGCACAACACGAAGGCCTTCGATATATATGATTCGTCTGGACCCGGGAGCGAAAGACATACAGATACTACATATACGCTTACTCAAAGCTTTGGCAAAATCTTGGATGTGGATCAGGTCGCCAGCCTCAACCTGACTTTCCCATGGGAGAAATCAAACAATACATTGACAGTTACACTACCATAAACTCGTTTGACATAATGGTTTCTAAGGGCAGCAGATTATCAATATCCGCTGCCCTTAGAAATTCCACCCTATAACACTAAAAAAGACTTTCGCGTCAAATCCGCAAAAGTCTTACAACTGGCGGAGAGAGTGGGTCTTCTTAAGAACCTTGCCGATTTGACTGTTTATCTGCATAATTATAATGATATTAATAAGTTTAAAGATATAAAGAATTTAGAAAGTCTAGGTATTAAAGCAAGTAATATATCTAATATAGAAAGCTTAAGTGCTTTTACAGGGCTAAAATCGCTCTTAATCAATTCCCAGGATTTAAACTTGAGCTTTTTAAAGGGGTTACCCCAACTGGAAAAATTAGAGGTCATTTGTAATACTATACAAAATCCTGATACATTAACAAGTTTGAGTAACCTAAAACATCTTACTTTAAATACATATGATACTTATAGTATTATGGGCGGAATTGCATCCGAAGGAACTGAAGTAGATTTTACAAAGATCCTTGAAAGTATGCACAATCTTGAAGAGTTATACTTTTATAACGCCGGGAAAATAACAAGTTTGGACGTTCTTAGCAATTTACCCAAAATCAAAAAATTTATGGTTACTAGGAATATTAAGAAAGAATGGATTGAGTCTCTTATAGATTTAAATGTAGTATGTATGACGCCAAAAGAAATGAGAAAGGTAACTTATGATGCTGGAGATGCGTTGAAGCTGGAAGTAATTTGTTTTGAAATTCAAGAAGATGTGGTAAAAGTAGTATTGGAATGCTACTGGGTAAATAATACCAACGCCATGAATGGAGGATATGCTGAATTTGATGCTCAAAAAAGTGATGGAAAATGGGTAGTGGAAGCTAAGGGCTACGCAAATTACTAAATGCTGTTACAAAGTCCATTTCACTAAAATAAAGTTTTAAAAAACAAAGCCCGAGGAGGAATAATTCCCAGGCTTTGTTTTAAATGAATTTATATTTAAATATATTTTGAAAATTCCTTTATCAACCACAGTAAACTTTTATTATCTCAATTGCTATAATCCCAAGAATTAGTCATCCAATGAAACACAACCTTGTTGAAACTCTGCTGAGCAAGCTCCTTCTGTCGGCATATCTTGTAAATTCCCATCGTTATTATTGTCTCTTTTTAAAGGCTTAGATGCTAAATTGGAATTTTTTTCATTCCTATTATTTGTATTATTCTTATTCATTACAAACACCTCCGAATTGTTAAAAAATAAAACTTACTTTTCTTATTTATATATACGCTATTTTTATAAGTTTAAACAATTTTATTGTCTATAAGATAAAAGATGATATAATTATATTTGATCAATAAGGATAATATTTGCAATCTTTTTGTACAAATGACCAATATTAGAATCAAATTAGGAGGACATAAAACTATGTTAGCTAATAAATCTATAATAAATAAACTTAAAAAACCCATGAAATATAAAGTCCTTGCGTGTTTGTCCATAATTCTTTTGATCTTATATATTGTAATTTCCAATAATAATGCACAAAGCAGCAAACAGCACACTCAAAGTATTATAGAGCCGTTATTAACCAAAATGAATGCATATTATTCCGAAAAGTTTAGTTCACCTATAAAAGAAGGTAGTATTAATAACGAAAAGGAAAGTGATAAATGGGAATGTGCTGTGTATATGAATAAAAACAGTGATGATCAAACTTTATTACCCCATGGGTTTATGACAAAAGATGATGCTTTTTTTATTGCAGATACAGGAGCGTATAGAGTTGTTCAAGCTTATCCCGGTAAGATATACGAGCAGGCATTCATAGATTCTTCAGTTATGATTATGGATGTCTGGATTAATACAAACTCAGATTACTATATACTTGGTTACTCCGACGGATTACAAATATACCATTGTGACGGTAGGCAGTTTCAAAAACTGGATGCGGAATTTTCGGGACTTGATCGCGAAAAATATGTTAAGGCGTATTTTTGTGATAAAAAAGTAATTATTGTTGAGCCAGACAATAAGATTTATTATTATGACCTTGATACTCTCGGCAAAAGTAAAGAGAGCCCATTTGAACTGACCTTCAGTAATGGCTGCATAAAGGATACAATATCCGGCAAGCAGTTTAAAATGGATATTTTTGATTCCTCAACTCTTTACCCCCTTGGCAAGGACAAAAGCGGAAACATATATTTCGTATGCAATAAAGTTGATATGGCAGAACAATTCCTGATTAAGCTAGATATTCAGCAGGAAAAGGCAGAAACTATGAAAATTGAATACAATCCATTGAATTGCAATGATGTTAAGTTGAATGAAGACGGAAAGCTCTTCCAGATGGTGTTTGAAGACAAAACTTTTTATATAAAAGAGCTTAGATTTATGGATGCGGAAAATATATCTGCTGCTGTCAGTGAAGATGTAACAGGGACAATTGTTAATTTACCCCTGAAGCAGGATTTACTCTCTGTAAGCTTTATTGATTCCAATACAGGATACTTGTCAATAGCTCAAAAATACGGTATAAATTCTGAATCCGCTGAATACAAGCTACTTAAGACGCTTGACGGTGGTAATAATTGGAGTACTATAAACACGGGAATTCTTCTGACCGACCTTAAGTTTATCACAGAGTTAAAGGGCTTCGCATATAATGACGGCAGATTAGTAATGACAGAGGATGGAGGCTGCAATTGGGAACCGCCTAACTTTAAAGGTATTAGTAACATATATAGAATACAGGCAGTTAATGAAAAACTTATATTTGCCATGACTAATCCCAATGAAATATACGTTTCCACAGATGGTGGATTGAGCTGGAGAGACATAAAAGCTCCCGAAGAACACATACTGCCGGCATTTATGAGCTGGATTTCAAAAAAAGAAGGATACTTATTATATAGTTTTGGCTGCGGTGCCGGTTCTGAAGCAAAGAAACTATATTATACATCTGATGGGGGAAAGAATTGGACTTTACAGGCAAGTTCAGGATTTAACGAAGAAGATGGTACTGGTGTTCCTCACTTAGATGCAGGAGGCTATGCGAACGGTATACGCTTTTTCCATGATGGAACAGGCTATTTAGGTGCCTCAAGAGGATATCTCGTAAAAACAAAAGACAGAGGGCTTTCTTATGAGTCTCTGGTCTCACCTAGTGAAACAGACTATAACCCTTTACCTGACTTTTTAAATGAAAAAGAAGGATATACAATAAGTGGATATTCCTATCAGAACCAGCTTTATAAGACTGTTGACGGTGGAAACTCATGGAAGCAGGTATATCCTCTAAATATTAGCGTTGGACCAATATCATTTTCATCTGCTTCACAAGGTATTGGGGTGGTTTATTTTCCTGACAAAGAAACCTATATATCTTCAACTGCTGATGGAGGAAAAACATGGACAAAGCTCTTCAAAGTTGAAAATAGTAATATACAGAAGATCAAAATAGCAGAAGACGGTACTCTTTGGGCGCTGGCATTATATGATCCTGAACGCGTTACTAAGCTTTTGAGGAGTCGGGATGGTGGACACAACTGGGACATAGTTAAAGTGCTCAATAGTTTGTCCGCAACTTTTTCTACTATAAATTCAGATATCTGTTTCGTAGGAAATTGCAATAAGGAAATGTATAAAACTGCAGATGTAGGGGACACCTGGATAAGTATTCCTCAGCAGGAGGAAGTCTGGAACGCTTCATTTGCGTATGATGATTACGGTTGGGGATTTGCAAATGGCGGTATCCTGGTCAATACCACAGATGCTGGTCGAACCTGGAAGCCTTTTAAATTAGACGGCAGCAAAGTATTATCAGATATCCTTCTTATTGATAAAGACAACTTCGTACTCACCGGACGCAAAGATGGTAAATATTGCATTTTGCATTCTCAGGATGGAGGCCATAATTTTAGAAGTATCTTTTTCCACGAAGGTTGTATTAACTATATTGACTTTGTCAGTCCCAACATTATCTACGCAGTAGTAGAAGGCACCCTTTACATGAGTTCAGACGGCGGAATTACTTTTAGATAAAATCAAAACGAGTTTTTAGGTGCTCCAGTACCTCCGACAACTATAACAGCATCAAATTTTTTAAGCTTTACATCACTTATTTTTATATCAGGTTTAATCAGTGCACCATGAGTTCCTGTGGAAATATCCATTGTAGTACTAGCAACAGTAACTTTTTCTCCTTTAAAAGCCGGCAGAAGTATAGCAAAATCCGTTATGAACTTAATGCAATTATACCGATGATAGTACTAAAAATTCCACCTGAAACCACTAAAAAAGACTTTCGCGTCAAATCCGCAAAAGTCTTACAACTGGCGGAGAGAGTGGGATTTGAACCCACGGAACGCTATTAACGTTCACTCGATTTCGAGTCGAGCGCCTTCGGCCAGCTCAGCCATCTCTCCATATATGATTATTTATTTTTTCTTTGCCTTAGTTCCTTGAAAAAGTCCTTCAAAATCTTTGAACACTCTTCCATCAACAATCCATAGCTAACCTCAACCCTATGGTTAAACTTGTCTACACCCAATATATCAACTACCGAACCGACTGCACCTGCTTTTGGATCGGTTGTGCCTATAAAAAGCCTTCCTACTCTTGCCTGAATGATGGCTCCCGCACACATGGCACAAGGTTCTAAAGTAACGTACATGTCACAATCATTGAGCCTCCAGGAATTAAGCTTCTTGCACGCTTTCCTTATGGCAGATATCTCAGCATGAAGGGTAGGATCGTTTTTCAGTTCCTTCTCATTGTGTCCCCTTGCTATCACTTTGCCGTCTTTTACTATAACTGCACCAACCGGGGTCTCATCCTTCTTATAAGCTTTTTTAGCTTCCTTTAAAGCCTCTTTCATAAAAAGGCAACCATTTTCCAATTAATACGCTCCTAAAAAGCATTATTGCTAATAAATTATAACTAAAATTAGTATTATTGTCAAACCCATTGTGTGTAAAATTCTATACAATAAATTCCATTAGCATTAAAAAGGCTTTATTAATACTTATAAATGTTATAAAATAAATGGGTTATAGAAATATTCATTTTATGAAGTTTAGTCTGGAAAGGGGCAAAAACAAATGAAATTATTCAATATAATTTTGGCATCATTGATAATCTCGGTAGCTTTATGCGGTTGTTCCAACAACCAAAACAGTGCAGTTCCAATCACTTCAGATAAAGTGGAAAGTGCAGCAACAAGCACACCTGATGCAACATCAACAAGTACACATTATGTAACATCAACTACAAAGAATTCCGAAAATAGTCCCACAGCTACTGCCAATAAAACACAAGAACCTGAGAAATCAGTAAAAAACATCGAAACAGATTATTTAACACTTGGTTTTGATCTTTTGAGAAATGAATCTGTAGGCCCAATAAATCTTTCATTGAGTTCAGAGGATGTTGTAAAGGCCCTGGGCGAGCCGGAAGAAAAATCTGAATTTTTAGTCTGGGATTCTGACGGTCTGGAGCACCAGTCGTGGATTTATGCTAAAGAAGGAATCATTTTAGAAATTGTAAAAACCGAAAATGCGATTACTGTAGCATCAATTGACATAAGCAGTCCATGTACATATAAAACAAGCCGTGGAATAGGTATAGGAAGCAAGAAATCCGAAGTTTATGAGGCTTACAAACCGGAGATTGACCCTGCTGAAAATAAGGAAGATTCTGAATTTATTGTTGTAGGCACTGTATACGGGGGTATAATTTTCTCAATAGAGAATGATTCAGTTTCAGGAATATTCATTGGTGCGAGCGCAGAATAAAGGCAAGTTTTTGTGTAATGGAGCCACACTTTCCATTATTAATACATCTTCCGTCAATGGATTTAACATGCATTATTCCCATTGCTGAATTTGTAACAAAAACTTCATCTGCATCTACAAAATCATTTATAGTGTATAATCCACTTCTGCATTCAATATTATGACGGCCTGCTTCACCAATAACCCATTCTCTGATTACACCCGGGAGCAGGCCGCAATTTATATCCGGTGTGTAAACTATATTATCCTTGATGAAAAATATATTGCTCTTGGTAGTCTCTGTGATATAGGACGCGGAGTTCATAAAAAGAATATCGTCATACCCTTCCTCTATTGCTCTATTCATTAAAACAAAGTTTTCAAGGTAGTTTGAGGTCTTATGCCTTAGAATTATAGAATTTTCACTTTTCCTGATATTCGATAATAACAACTTACATCCCTTAGCTAACTTTTCAGCTGTATATACATTTTTCCGGCATGTAAACATTAATTGAGGTGTTATACCTTTTTGAAGGTTTCCGGCACTGAGCGTCATCCTTAAAATAGTATCTGAAATCCCGTTCTGTTTTATATATTCAAACACCTTATTCATCAATTCAGTTTCTGTCATTTTATGTTCAATTCCAAAAAACTCTGCTGACTTCAGCATACGTTCTATGTGCTTTTCAAGTAAAAAGACTTTTTCGTTTTCACCTACAGAAAACGTCTCAAATATGCTAAAACCATATAAAAATCCATAATCATATTTGCTTGCTGATTCGTTATTGTTATCATCTCTCATATTGTCCACCACCCAAAACTTCAAGCATTTTTTGACCCTTGTGAAGGGTTTCTTCATACTCCTTTAAAGGATCTGAATCCCAGACAATTCCACCACCCACACTAAAATAAGCCTTTTTGTTTTTAATTAAAACAGTTCTTATGGCTATATTTAAATCAGAAGTTCCATTAAAACCTATATACCCAATCGCTCCGGTATAAACATTCCTTTTATAGGGCTCGAGTTCCTCAATTATTTCCATTGCTCTTATTTTAGGAGCACCTGTTATAGAACCACCCGGAAAAGCTGCATATATACAGTCTATAATATCCTTTCCGTCTTTTAGCTCTCCTGTTACAGTTGAAACGGTGTGAAACACATTTGCATATTCTTCAATCTCCCTGTCCCTTTCAACGTTTACGCTGCCAATTTTGCAAACCCTCCCCAGGTCATTTCTTTCAAGGTCAACAATCATTGTCAGCTCGGCTTTATCCTTTGCACTCTCCATGAGTTTCTTTTTGAAATAATTATCCTCTTCCTTATTCTTCCCCCTGGGTCTTGTACCCTTTATAGGTCTGGTTTCAACTCTGTCTCCTTCGAGTTTTATAAATCTCTCAGGGGATGTGCTGATGATCTGAATATCCTCAAAATTCAAAAAAGCAGAAAATGGTGCAGGAGATTTCCTGCGAAGCTCAAAATAAAGTTTATAGGGTTCATTATGTATTTCTACTTCAAAACGCTGCGAAAGGTTAACCTGAAAAATATCTCCGTTCCTTATGTATTCCCTGGCCCTCTCAACAATCTTTATATAATCTTCCCTGCTGAAGTTGGACTTAACTCCTGAAGGCAAACTGACCTTCAATTTTCCTAATTGTGCTTTATGCTCTATTTGAACTATCTGATCAAGAACACTCTTAACTTTGTCCAGATTTTCCCTTGCAGCCTTTTCTTTCGGCCCATCAGTCCCACAGGATGCACCTACTGCATATACACAACGTTCCAAATGATCAATTATTATTGCTTTATTGTAAAAACCAAAGACAATGTCGCTGACCTTCAAATCATCAATTGCCCTTTGTGGAAGCTCTTCGATAAACTCTACAATATCATAAGAGAAATATCCTATACACCCACCACAAAAAGGCACAATACCAAGGCCATCTTCAATTTTATAGTCATTTATGTATTTTCTTAGGATTTCAAGAGGATTTCCACTTATAACAATTTTATTATCAATCTTTACAGTGCTTCCCTTTGTTTCAAACATCATGAACGGATCAAAAGCAATAATAGAAAATCGTCCTATGTCGATTGATTTTAAAGAGCTGTCCAGTATTACAGCATTACGTTCTGCAGCAAAAAAACCCAGAATTAATTCTTCATAATCGTATTTTACGTTAGTTTTCTCAATAAGACTTATTTCCTTACCCAAATTCATACACCTTTACACATCAGTTTTGATTGGAATTCACAAAGAAAATCAACCGAAAGTAATTGACCCTCTTAAAATAAAAGAAATAATAGACTCCTTGCTAACAATTCTAATATCTGGATGTGACACTTCAGCAAAGCACCACTACTGTGCTACAACCGTAGGATCCATTTTAAGTAGCCACAGTAGTGGTAGCGACGCGAATTGCGCACATCCGGGTGAAGTTTGAATAGCAAATCTCGACCGCGGCGAAACACCGAGGCATTAAGGCCAAGGAATCTATTATTATGTTTTTCTAGACCTATTTTAAATTATTAAGTAGCATACCAGTTTATCACATAAAATAGTATAACAGAGTATTCACGACTATTCAATATACTATTCTTCTCAAAAAGTTTGTTATTCTAGCAAAAGTCAATTGCAAATTATTTGAGAATATATACTTCATCTGTTTATCGCAGCGACACATACTATTTGATTGCAGCTTCTGCTGCGATATGTACTTAATCCTCTTTTATTATCTCCATAACAGCACCGATCATATCTCTATACTTTTCTTCATTTACACTTTTCAGCCACGCTGCCATACCCGATATTTCATTTTTGGTTGCATTACTCAGCTCCCCGGCAACCTTTTGTTTTCTTGCATTATAGATTGCAGCTCTGAACCTCTTAACCCACTTTTTACGCACTGCCAACCGGTCATTATTTACTACAATTCCTGTCACCGACTGGCAGTTGTTTTTCCTTAAATAACGTGTTTTGGCTTTGTTTATTTTAAAGCCTTCCTCGGACACTATTTTTGAAACTAATCCACAAAATCTGCCTTCATTTAAGTCTGATACTTCATTTATGCTAAAGCTCATATCATCTGCGTATCTTGTATAAATAAATCCAAAGCTCTTTGCCAAACCATTAAGCCTTTTGTCAAGATCTCTGCAAATAATATTGGTTATCATCGGACTTGCAGGTGACCCCTGAGGTAGTATCCTTCCTGATGTTGCCACATATTTTGGTTTCCCTTTGACCTCTATTTCCATACGCTCACAGTAAGTACACAGCATTGCAAGTAATGAGGAAATATATCCCGAATACCCAAAAGCACGGAACATCCCAAGTACCCTTTCAAAGGTGATGGTCGGGAAAAAATCTTCCAGATCCATATTTATGAGCAGAGCAGGTTGACTAATATGAGTCTGCGCTCCTGAAACAACAGATCTTCCCTTTAAAAAACCATGAGCCTGATCCGAAATATTCAGCTTTGATAGAATTTTTTCGAGTATTGCTCTCTGGGCAGTTTTGAGCTTTGACTTTGGTGCGGAAATACTGCGCTCCCCACCCTTCTTTTTGGGTATTTTAAAGTGATGGTAATGGTCAACTGAAACAACCTCCCGGTGATAAGTCAAAAATCTCAAACTTGGATAATCAATTCCTAAAGCGTCTGCCAAATCCCTGTCTGACTTTATTATAGGAAGGCCCTGAAGTTTTAGTTTCTCTTCATCAATTTGAATATCATTCATGAGTGAAGAATATCCCCGCCCAATGAATATAATTTGTTCACTCTTTTTTTGCTGCCAGTCTAAAGAACGCTTTTGTTTTTCAAGTTCACGCTGCTTTTTCCGCTCAGCACGGCGTTCTATGGACTCTCTCATTATTTTTTGCGAAATATCCAAACGGATTTTATCCAAATCCCAGGTTTCATCATATTCCTTCTGCAGTTCCCGAAGTTTTTTGTTTATATCATCCTTTTCTTCGTACAACTTTGCAATCTGATCAATTAATCTTTGATACTCCTTCAAAAGTCCTTGTCGCTTGGCATATTTCTCCGGTGTTTCGTTTTGTTGAATTTCATAGGGTGTAGGCAGATCTTTCGGCCAGAATCCATATTCCTGCATCTTCAAAAGGGTAAATTCCTTTTTACCCATCTGATTAACCAATTCCCTATAGTTTGCTTTTTTGTCCTTTGGCACTCCATTATTCTCTATCATAAAAGCATCTCCAAAATATCATCTATTTTATATTCAACCATCTCATCAAGTTCAAGATGTACAAACTTTGAAGCACTTACATACAAAGCCAGGATATGGGAACAAGGCTCGGAAATATTCCTGCATCCCCTGTTAAATTCGCTGCAGGTACATTTTACTTTTGAAATCTGACCGTCCTCATCTATGGCCAATTCTGTCTGTGTGAGATCGTGCTCCCTGTTATAATCCTCAGTGCCCCTGTACTTCCAATTATTGTATTTTGTATTTGGTATTTTAAATGAATGGGTTGCGACAAATTCCCTTTCATCAGTGAATTTCAGCCTGAAGTTTGCAAGCCCTTCCTCCAGGTTGCGCTGAACGTTAAGCTCCATCTGCGTTGTTTCATACAATTCCTTATTAATTGGCGTGTTGCATAACTGCCTGAATCTTACCGTATTGCTGACAGGATCAAAAAATCCCTCTCCACGCCGTATAAGCATGCCTATCCCTGCCTTGTTCCGTGCTTTTGAAGAATTCTTTAATTTTGAATCAATTTCCTCCAGTGTTAAGTATCTGTGTTCCTTCAATAATTGGTAAATCTCATTATAATTTCCGTTCCCAATAAAGCCTCCGATTATGTTAAAAGCAGTTCCCTTAACCCAGTCGTTTGCCGACCAGGATGTAAACCCGATAGTCATCTTCATGTTTCCCATGTCCGCAATTATAAACTGCGGCATACCAAACCCCAGTAGCCTGATTTTAAAAGAACCGGCAAGGGGAATTACCTTTTCAATGACCAGCCATCTTCTGCTCCCCCATATCTTCTCTTCCCGCTTCTTCTTACCGTTATAAACCGCCTTGAGCTCCAGTTCCTTACCAAAGGGCTCAAAAAGTACTCTTATGTGTTTGCCCGGTTCCATTATCCATTTCATATATCTTGGGCTCTTATTGGCTTTGTGCCTTCTTAGAAACGAACAGATATCGTATAAATCTACCGGTTCAAGTTCCAATTCGATGCCTCCAAGGCTCGCAGCAGCTGAAACCTGATTAAAACCCTTTATCCATGTTTCAGGCAGCTCAATTTTCTTTTCTACGTACTCCGGCATTATACCGGTATCAACTGTAAACCCACCTGGGTTAACCGACAATTCAACATTTGTATATGTACGAAACCGCTCCATTTCCCTTGCAAGTTTTGCCGAAAAGTCTATATTCGTTGTTCCTAAATGCGGTTCCTGAACCATTTCAAATTCATCCATGTTAACCGATAAGCATCCATATATGGATTCATCCAGAGAAAACGCCTCAAAAGTCACCTTGTCGGGATGTACCGTTATTACAGGATCCAGTACAAACCACAAACTCGTATCTCTCTCTTTAATGAATTTCCAAAAATCCCGTTCGATTTTATAGTAATCCTTCCAGACGTCATAACTGTCTATTTCCTTTTTCAAATCATTTTTCACTGCTACAAGTTTTGCTATCTCAGTGTCTTTCTGAGCAAGTTGGTCTCTTAGACCATCCATGTCTTTTAAAATACCTTCTCTTACTCCGGGAATATATTTTTCATGCAATAACATACGCCTTTCTATTTCCTGTTCCAACCAAGCGAAATACTCTGCTCTCTCTTTCTTTTTTTGCCTTGTATCGCTTATCACAATCTGGCGCAACATTAGCATGGCATCTCTGAAAACCAGCGGACGCTTAAGTCTACCCTCAAAAGAAACTTTCTCATCCCTTGAAAGATCGGGACTTAAGCCCAAAACAGTTTGCCCTTCCTGCTGAAGACACAGTGACGGACTTGAGTATTTATAATTAACCTGCATACAAATCACCCTCCTTCCTGATCTTAGCAAGGGTAACCAAAGCCCTCTCGGAATCAATTATGTTATTCGATCCACCAATATCGAGCAATATATTTTCAATTTCAGACAAATTGTCTTTATTCCTGCGGACAAATTGAGGAAGAACCTTGTAGACCTTTTCTTTACTACCGGAGTTTTTATTTGGAAGCAGCAAAAGTGTCTTTAAATAGTACATAAATAGTCCTCCATTCCCCACTCCACAATGTGCTATCGCTTTATCAATTTTATCTGAAATATATGCCTTTACCTTACTTGAACCATGTTCGAGCATTTGAATTATAAATTGCTCTGGAATTGCATCTTCATACATAAGGTCAAGTTTGTTTAGTCCAAGTAAATGAGCCCTTTCAACCGGAGAGTCAATAATAAGAGAATGCAGCTTTTTCTGTTCATCTTTTTGCATACTATCGAACACCTCTTCTGCCAACCTGTTAAGTGTTAAAACATCAGATTCAAACATTACCAACAGTGTTGATAATCTATCACCGAGCTGCAGTTTGTTCCGGGTCAGTATCTCATTCAACATTTTTATCATCTTGGAAGTTCCCGTTTCCAGAATATTGATAACATCCGAATCTTTAGGTAATTTCTTTAACTTGACTGCTTCTAAAATAGAAATAATACATTTATTCCTTACGGAAGTTGACCTTATAGCAGGAGTTATTTCCACTTCCTTAAGTATGTTTTCCATATTTTCATAGGTAAAGGAAAATATCAATTCTTCTAAAAACCCTGCCTGCCAGTCAGGTAACTTTTTGTGAAACAGCAGCGCTATAATTTCCCTCATTATTGAAACTTTATCAGCTTCGGAAGCTTCACCTATTTTGCTTGCAGACGCTGAAAGGCTGTCAGTTACACTGGTTGAAAGTGTTCTATCCCACTCTGAGTTGCAAAAATCAGGCTTTAACAAATGTCTAATAAATTCAACATACTGGCTTGTTTCAAAGGCCATCAGGTTCTCATGGAACAAGTCTGCCCATTGGTTAATATTACCCATCAAAAGGAGCTGTGCAATAATTGAAGGCGATAATAAACCTCCGTTCTTCTTAAAATACACCATGGCAGCTTTATTCATCTCTTCATCGCTGCAATCCATCAAAGCAAGCATTAAGTCAGTATCAAAGGAATTTATTTTTTCCATCCGTTCTTTAAGTATGTTCTTGAACATTTCCGATAGCGGTTTGTATGTTGAAAGAGCCAATTTTATCAACTGACTATAATTTATTTCATTTATAAACTTTGAAGCATTAGGCGAATCCTTTAAAATATAGTAGCATGCCTTAATAACAACATCCACCTTGGCATTAGCAGCGATATCAGCAACTATCTCAAGGTTTCTGTCCCATATTTCCTTTCTGAATTCGTAGCGGCCTTTCAGTCTTACAAGTTGATCATTTGTAACCCATTGATAGTGTGTGCTCCAATCGCTTGGGGCCTTCTCGCCAAAATCATGATACAAATAGTACTTGATAAACATATTATACTGGAAGTTTCCAGGATATTTACAGACGTAATCATTTTCCCCATAACCTGTCAGCAAGTGCTTCATTGCTTCCATGAATTTAACTTCATTGGTTTGTGCATAGGTATCCATTATTCTTCTAAGATATCTTTGAAAATACTTATATGCTTTTGTCTTTCCGCTCCCTCTGAGATAATAGGTCAACCTTGGAGCATCCACATAGTAGGCTATCCTTCCTATAACATCAGCCAATTGGTATATCTCAGCTTCCTGAATTGTGTTTTTGAAGTCAATAACTTTAAGTTTCCTTCCATCGGAATACGGCCCAACCTTGTATCGGTTTTGAACCTCAGACCTTACGTATTTTCGTTTCTCATAATCATAGGTGTAGGTGTGATCCATAAGTTTTCCCTGGTTTGCATATTTTCTATAGACAACACCATCGATGATTTTTTCAGGCAGAACTTCCTTAACACCTATATTGGTAAGGTGTAAATCCATATTTTTTAAGGATTCACGGATCCATACAGTTCTCTTGGCTCTATGATCAGGATCCAGCGCATTAATATATATTTTCGCACACCTCTTAACTCCCTTTGCAAAGTTCTCCTCTGCCCAATCCATTTCTGATTCCAGCAATTCCTCTGCCTCTGCCTTAAGAATCGGATTACTTTTCTTTGCAAGTTCTAAAAACAATCCGGAAATCAACTCTGTGCTTCCCCGGTTCAAAAGCCTGTAATATAATTCCTTCGGTGGATTCTTTGATATTAATTCAGCTAAGAGTTTTTTTCTAATATATATGTTTGGATGAGTTATCATCTTTACGACAACATCAAGATACTGTGTTAATTCTCCAGTCAAGTTTAATATATCATCTGGGTTCCTTACAGGAATAAATCCTTTCGGTTTTAATCCTTGACCCACTTTTCGTACAAGCTCCTCATGGGATACAGGTGAAAAATAAGGAATAACCACATAACTTTCAGGGCTTAGATTGTAAAACTCCTTAACCTTGAATTCGTCTTTTTTGCTCCAGTCATAGTAATTACTACGCCTGCATTTATAATACAATCCTTGTTTCATATTGTCCCTGTCAACAAATTCAACAGCTTTAGTAGAAGGCAAATGCCCTCCCTTCCCCTTAAAAACCGCGTAGCTTGTATATGTGACTTCATCGTGCAGCGTATGGGCTTGAGTAATATCTTGCAGCCCATACAGAATAAGAAACGAAGGGTTTTTGTTTTCATCAAAGCCCCAAACAACTAAACTCCTTAAAGGCTTAAAATCCAAATTCCAGCTTTTCTCTTCGGTACCTGGAGCCTTGTGCAAAATCTCCTTACCCGTATCTCTTGAAGGTTCATTCCCTTTTTCTCTTGAAAGCCCATTATCCTTTTCTTCTTCAATTCCGGATTTTAATTTGGATGAAATAAACTTGAAAAAATTAAACATAGCAACCACCTTGTTTGTAATAAACGCGTTTTTGAAAGTAATTATATCACTTTTTTCCAATATAATAAAGTCTGCTTCGCCGATTTAAAGCCAGGGTATTTCTCTGCAGTAAACAGTCTTTCGGTAGACTTTTTTGATCCCAGAAAGAAATACACTTTCTTTGGCATTAAAAAAGTTCCAATGTACCAAATATTTATTAAGATACATTAGAACCTCCTAGAAGATCTTAAGTGTTTCCGATCCACATAAAGCTATTATGTACACCTTTCCCAACATACAACAAAAGCCGCTAACCCAAACGGTTAACGACTTCTAACTGGTGTGCCCAAGAGGATTCGAACCTCCGGCCTGCGGTTTAGGAAACCGACGCTCTATCCTGCTGAGCTATGGGCACATATTTACCAACGGAATTATATTATAGTCCATATACCTCAACTTGTCAATACCCAAAAAAAGTAACAAAATTATAACTAGGCCTGTAAAAAAAGCAAATTACGTTTAGAACCTGTTTTAGTGGCAAATGGCGTAATTGCTTGACCTGAGCATTAAAATCAGTGGCCGAAAGCCTGATAATTTGAAGCAAAAATGCCACGGAGGGCATTTTTAGCGTCTTGGGACAGGATGTCCCATAGACGCGTGCGAAAATTATCAGGCCAAGGCCTACTGATTTTTTGCGAAGGTCACGCAAATTACGTTGTTTGCCACTAAAACAATCGGCACCACCTCTAAATCAGCATACAAAAAGGCGCCGCTCATTAAATAAGCAACGCCCTTCACAAAAACTCTAATTAATAAGCAATACCTTGAGCATACATTGCATCAGCAACTTTTAAGAAGCCTGCTACGTTTGCACCAACAACCAGGTTATTTTCCTGTCCATATTCTTTAGCAGCCTTGCTTGCATTCTTATAGATATTAACCATGATATCTTTAAGCTTTGCATCAACTTCTTCAAAAGTCCATGAATATCTCATGCTGTTCTGTGACATTTCAAGACCTGAAGTAGCAACTCCACCTGCATTTGCAGCTTTAGCAGGTCCAAATACTACACCATTCTTCAAGAATACTTCTATTGCTTCTGGAGTTGATGGCATATTAGCGCCTTCTCCTACTGCAAAACATCCATTAGCAACGAGAGCCTTTGCACCAGCTTCGTCAAGCTCGTTCTGAGTAGCACATGGAAGAGCTATATCACATTTGATAGTCCATATTCCTGAACATCCTTCTGTGTATTTTGCGTTTGGATGGTATTTAACGTATTCGCTGATTCTCTTTCTTTCAACTTCTTTAATCTGTTGAACAGTGTCAAGTTTAATTCCGTCCGGATCGTAAATATATCCATTGGAATCGCTCAAAGCAACAACTTTACCACCTAATTGGTGAACCTTCTGTGTCGCATATATAGCAACGTTACCGGAACCGGAAATAACAACTGTAGCACCACTGAAAGATTTTCCTTTTATATCCTTCATAGCTTCATCCATGAAGTAGCAGAGACCATAACCTGTAGCTTCTGTTCTAGCAAGACTTCCGCCCCAGTTTAATCCCTTACCTGTCAATACTCCTGTGAAATCATTCTTTATCTTCTTGTACATACCAAACATGTATCCGATTTCACGGCCGCCAACACCGATGTCACCTGCAGGTACGTCAGTATTTTCACCTATATGTTTTGCCAATTCAAACATAAAGCTTTGGCAGAATCTCATTATTTCTCCGTCAGATTTTCCTTTAGGATCGAAGTCACTTCCACCTTTACCTCCACCCATAGGCAATCCTGTCAATGAGTTTTTCAAAATTTGTTCAAATCCTAAAAACTTGATTATACCAACATAAACTGAAGGATGGAATCTGATACCGCCTTTATAAGGTCCGATAGCACTATTGAACTGTACTCTGAAACCTCTGTTTACCTGAACAACACCATTATCATCTACCCATGGCACTCTGAAAATGATTTGTCTTTCAGGCTCAACTATTCTTTCGAATACTCCAGCTTTAACCCATTCAGGGTGCTTTTCAGCAACTGGCTCCAATGATTCCAATACTTCCCTAACTGCCTGATGAAATTCAGGTTCGTTAGGATTTCTTTTTACAACTCTCTCCATAACACCAGCAAGTATTTTCATTTAAAAACCCTCCTAAAAAATAATAATCATATATGGGCAATTGCTTTTTAAGCAAATTACTTTTAATATTATTTACAGCAATAGCATAAAAATCCTGGCAAATATAACAAATTGCCAGCAACTGTAATAAGTAGCTGTAGCTTGGTAATTAACCTTTTCTTACCTATGCAAATTAATCCTGCCTTTATGCAGGAAATCAACACACACCATTGTATGTCATGTACGGCATACCTCGTTGTATACCCCAAAAAAAATAGTTTGGGGAATTTAAAAAGAATATTGTAAGATATTAAATCAATCGAATTATATCAAATCTATCTCAAAATTGCAAGAGTTAATTAAAAATAATTCGAATGCAAGCCAGATAATATAAACCTGCAAAACTTATATCTCTTATACCACAAGGTTTTAGCGAGCATTGCTACAATTATGTAATTTATTCCCACAAAAAAATATGCAGGGTTGCACAAAATCCACTTTCATTTTCACGCTCCTTACATTTATAGATACCCTATGAATAAATCGTTCTAAAATTTCCCTATTAATTATTACAAATATCACTTAAATAATATATAAAAACGTGATAAAATGGATAAGACAAATAAAGCGTCAGAAGGAGGTTTAAGAGATGTTCAGGATAATCAGGAAGCAAATATTAAATTCTTCCGTTAAACTATTGGAAGTTGAAGCCCCTTTAATAGCAAGAAAAGCAGAACCAGGACAGTTTATTATCCTAAGAGTATGTGATGAGGGAGAAAGAATTCCTTTAACCATAGCAGATTACAATAGAGAAAAAGGTACAATTACCATAATATTTCAGGAAGTCGGTAAAACCACAAAACTCCTTGGCACTTTGGAAGAAGGTGATACTCTACTTGATTTTGTAGGCCCTTTAGGAGTAGCATCACACCTGGAAGGTGTAAAAAAGGCAGCAGTTATTGGTGGCGGCCTCGGAACAGCAATTGCATTTCCTCAGGCAAAAAAGCTCCACAGTTTAGGAGCAGAGGTCGATGTTATAGCAGGCTTCAGAAACAAGGATCTTATAATTCTTGAAGAAGAATTGAAGTCGGCAAGCAGCAGGGTTTTTATAACCACCGATGACGGTTCAAATGGAAATAAAGGTTTTGTAACCGACGTGTTAAAAAGACTTATAGAAGAAGGAAACAAATACGATATGGTAATTGCTATCGGCCCACTTATTATGATGAAGGTCGTTAGTAATCTTACAAAACAATACGGTATAAAAACCATAATAAGTATGAATCCTGTAATGATTGACGGTACTGGAATGTGTGGCGGGTGCCGGGTAACCGTTGGAGGCAAAACTAAATTTGCCTGTGTGGACGGACCAGACTTTGACGGCCATGAAGTTGACTTTGATGAAGCTATGAGAAGGCAACTCATGTATAAAAAAGAAGAAAAGGATTCACTGGATAAACACAAATGTAGAATGCGGGGTGTTGATAATGCCTAATATGTCACCAAAAAAAGTTCAAATGCCCGAGCAGGATCCTAATATAAGAAACAAAAACTTTCTTGAAGTAGCATTGGGGTACACTGAGGATATGGCAAAGGAAGAAGCCCAAAGGTGTCTCCAATGTAAGCACAGACCCTGTGTTGAAGGATGCCCGGTGAATGTACAGATACCTGATTTCATAAAACTGGTTGCAGAAGGTAAATTTGCAGAAGCCTATGAAAAAATCAAAGAAACCAACAGTCTTCCTGCTATTTGCGGTCGGGTATGTCCTCAGGAAAGCCAGTGTGAACAGCTATGTGTACGTGCAAAAAAAGGAGAACCTGTCGGTATTGGGAGACTTGAAAGGTTCGCTGCCGACTGGTATATGGCAAATAAAGACTCACAAGAAGTAAAAATAGAAAAGCTCAATAAAAAAGTTGCCATTGTGGGTTCTGGACCTGCAGGAATTAGCTGTGCAGGCGATCTTGCCAAAATGGGATATGACGTTACAATATTCGAAGCCTTCCACACACCCGGTGGTGTATTGATGTACGGAATTCCCGAATTCAGGCTTCCTAAATCTCTTGTACAGAAAGAAATTGATACTGTTAAAAAGCTGGGTGTTGATATAAAAACAAATATGGTTATCGGTAAGGTATTTACTCTCGACGAGCTTATGGAAGAAGGATTTGAAGCCATATTTATCGGTTCCGGAGCAGGCCTTCCAAGTTTTATGAACATTGAAGGTGAAAATCTCAATGGTGTATACTCGGCTAACGAGTTTCTTACAAGGATTAACCTTATGAAAGCGTACAAATTCCCTGATTGTGACACACCTGTAAAGGTGGGGAAATCGGTGGCAGTTGTAGGTGGCGGTAATGTAGCCATGGATGCTGCAAGAAGCGCTAAAAGACTTGGAGCCGAAAACGTATATATCGTTTACAGGCGATCCGAATCTGAAATGCCCGCAAGACTTGAAGAAGTTCATCACGCAAAGGAAGAGGGTATAATATTTAAACTTCTCACCAACCCTACAAAAATTATAGGTACCGAAGATGGCTGGGTTAAGGGTATGGAATGTATTGAAATGGAGCTTGGTGAACCTGATGCCTCCGGCAGAAGAAGACCCGTACCTAAGAAAGGTTCCGAGCACATATTGGAGGTAGAAACTATAGTAATAGCTATAGGCCAAAGCCCTAACCCCCTTATAACTTCTACAACGCCCGGCCTCGATACCCAGAAGTGGGGTGGAATAGTTGCGCATGAAGAAACAGGTGCAACCAGCAAAATCGGTGTTTTTGCCGGCGGAGATGCTGTAACTGGTGCAGCAACTGTTATTCTGGCCATGGGAGCAGGTAAAAAAGCAGCAAAAGCAATTGATGAATATATCAAAAACAAACAATAAAATTTTAGAACAAAAACTACGGCTTAGGAGTTTTATCACCGACAACCTAAGCCGTAGTTTTTTCATTAGTATTAATACTTTCATTATAACATTAACTTTCAGTCCATTTTTTTCGATAAATTGGTATATAGTCTGATTTTTTCTTAGGGACTTTTATTAACAAAACTAATTTATAAATGGCGAGGGATGGGTATGAATATCAAAACCAAAATGTGCAGGTTTTTCAAGTTTTCTTTGCTATTACTTACAGGAGTGGCAGCACTTATAACTGTTAGCATAACAGCAAAAGCAGCATTTACGCTTAACATTGCCACCTCCATTGCGAACTCCGATACACAAATCAACTTGAATTGGTCTTCCGTTGTAGACTCCGTTTATTATAAAGTATCCAGGAACGATGTCACAATAGCAATCATAGATGTTGATAAGGAAAGGAACTTCCTCAGTTATTCTGATACAGATCTGACACCTCAAACCTCCTATGCCTATATGATTACTGCTGTAAATCCGGAAGGAAAGGCCATTCAGACGGTTACCGGCAGTGCTGAAACAGCACAAATGAAAGCACCTTCTATAGCATCCTCGTTTGTTGACCTGAACAATAATTCTGTCACACTTACATGGGTAAACAACTCGAGTGCTGTAAAATCCACTATTGTTTCAAAGCTTGATGAAGGCGTAATTGCAACCCTGAACAGTGATGGAACCTCAATAACCTTTCAAGACCCGTCTTTAGGCGAAAACATCCGCTCCAGATATGTACTTATGTCCAGTGACGGAAAAGGCCATGTCTCAGACTATTCCTCAGCAGTCACCGTCACTCCGATAAAAATACCAACCATTAAGGCAAGCTTGGTTGACCGGATCAACACTATTTCCTGGGATTATAATTCCAACATACAGTATTTTGTATTAGAGCGTTCAGAATATAAGGAAAATTCCTGGGGTTCCTGGAAAACCATATCTGATAAAATAGCATCCGGTAGTACTAAGACCACAGACACACTCTCCGGTGACGGTACCTTCAGATACCGTTTAAGCATAAACACGGAATCAATGAAAGGCCACAGCAATATATCAAACCCGGTCACACGGCTTTTTGCTCCTTCAGAATTACATTGCGTACCCGTAGGCATAGGCAGAATAGACTTAAGCTGGGTTAACCCAGCCGGAGATGATTACAATCTGAGAGTAGAAAGGAAAAAAAAGTCGGGCACTTACTCTACTTTGGCAGTATTGGACAGCAATATTTCAACCTATTCCGATAGCAATAACGTTGAACTTGAAACGGGTTATACTTACAGGATCACTGCATACAACTCAAAAAGCAGTTCGGCTTCCAGCTCGGAATATTATATCTTCACCGGACCACCCCTTCCGGCTTATTCGCTTAATGCAGATATAAGTTCAACAACAAAGATTATATTAAACTGGTCTGACGAATCAGATAACGAGCGTGGCTTTATAATCGAAAGAAAAACTGATTCCGACTCTTTTTCCAAGTTAGCAACCGTTCCTGCAAATGTTACCACATACTCAGACGGTACACTGACTCCTAATAACACTTATACGTATAGAGTTATGGCATATAACCCCTTTGGCAATGCCGATTCCTATACAAATGAGCTATCGGTCTCAACTTCTCTCCTGAAGGATCCTCCGGCTTCACTGACAGCCACTGCTGTCTCAACAAGTGAAATAAAGCTTACCTGGTCATACGCGGACTCTGCAAGTTATCGTACAGCTATAGAAAGAAAAAGGAGTTCTAGTGAAAGTTGGGAAATAATAAACATACTTCCTGCCGGATTTACAAGTTATACCGATGTCGCACTTCCTGCAAACAAATTATATTACTACAGGGTAAAAGGCGTAATTGGCGACAATTTATATTCAAGGCCTTATCCAAATACCGAATCCGGCGTATCGGCTCACACGAAGCTATTAGCACCACAAAATCTCAAAGCAGGATGGAGTTCCACAAATTCAATCAAGTTAGAATGGCTTGATACATCTTACGGATCTGAATATTTTATTATTGAAAGAAAAGCCGGTGACGGTACTTTTATAAAGGTTGATACTCAACTATACGATGATGGATGTATATGGTATAGCTTCGATGTAAAACCCGGGACAGACTATACCTTCAGATTAAAATCAATTAATGGAAAAAACAGTTCAGATTACTCCATGGAAGTAACGGTTGAAGGCATTAAAATTATGCCTCCTTCGGATTTAAAAGCTACAATTGTATCGGAATCAGAGGTAAATCTGACCTGGAATGATAATTCCAATAACGAAACAGCTTTCATAATTGAGCAGAAATCCGGTACCGACAATTCATGGAACAAAATCGGCACCTTAAACCCCAACTCAACAAGCTATTCGATTAAAGGCCTTAAATCGGATACTTTGTATACATTCAGAGTACAGGCCTACAATACAGCATATTATACCGGTTCATTGAGCGAAGAGTGTAAAGTATCAATAAAAGCTCTGACACCACCGTCCAACCTTACTGCTAAAGCTATAGCTTCATCGCTCATAAACCTCGAATGGACTGATAATTCAAGCGGAGAGCAAGGATTTATCATAGAACGGAAATCTTCCGGAAACGAATATACGGAAATTGCAAGAACCGGGTCAAACATTACAAAGTATACGGACAGCAATCTCATCGCAGGCAAGGAATATTATTATAGGGTAAAAGCCTACAGCGGCACATTATACACCAATTACACCAATATAGCGGCAACCTATACAAATGCACCGAAGACTTTTAGTGATTTAAATTCTGTTCCCTGGGCAAAAAAAGCTATTGAAAATCTCGCCGGAAGAGATATAATTAAAGGTAAGTCGATAGAGCAAAATACTTTTGCTCCTAATGACAGGATAACCAGGGCAGAGTTTATAAACCTTGTAGTATCAGGTCTGCAATTCAACAAAACTCCAGTCGGTACTTTTGAAGATGTAAAACCCGGGCATTGGTTTTATAGAAATGTTTTAATCGCTAAAAATATGGGTATAGTTTCAGGTATAGGCAACAATTATTTCTATCCGAATGAGCCTATAACAAGAGAGGATATGGCTGTAATCCTGACCAGAGCCATGAAAATATCCGGTAACCCATTCCCTAATCACAATATAAGCATACTTGACAAGTTTTCGGATAAAAATAAAATCTCAGATTATGCACTCATAAGCATGGCAATACTAAACGGTGAAAAAATAATTAACGGCAAGAGCAGTACCACCCTCGCACCTAAAGACTACGCAACCAGAGCTGAAGCTGCAGTTATACTGTATAATACCCTGTATTAAACGTGTAATCCAAGGATCTTAATTTTATTATATATTTAACAAGCTTATGCAATACTTAACTCCCCTAATAAACTTTGAGAAGCAGCCTGCATATCATATATACAAACAGGTTGTTCTTTTTTTTGCTTTTTGGTTATAATAATCAATTATTCTTGGATAATATAAAACCATAGGTTATAATTGTAAGGAGAAAAGTTTGGAGGAAAACTTGAATGAATAAAGTAGACTTGACCGAAGCAGTAGAGAAACTAATAAAATTCAGGTCTGAACGAGACTGGCTCAAGTTCCATACACCAAAAAACCTTGCTGTATCCATTGCAATTGAATCGGCAGAGCTTATGGAACATTTTCAGTGGAGAAATGAGGAAGAAACAAAAGAATACCTGGCTTCAGGCCAAAACCTTGAAAAAGTAAAGGAAGAAATTGCAGACACAATCTCCTACCTTCTACTTCTATCTAATGACCTCGGTATTGATCTTAATCAAACAGTGCTAAACAAAATAAAGAAGAATGAAAAAAAATATCCTGTTGAAAAGTGCAAAGGAATATCAAACAAATATAACGAACTGTAAGGGATAACGAAAAAATTAAAGTGCGATGTAAAATCTTTATCGCGTTCAACATAGAGTAGGAACTAATACTTTAGTAATAACTAACCATCAGATATACAATACAAGGAGGCGTAACTATGTCGGAAATGAATGCAAAGGCTTTACCTAAAAGAGATGAGATTGATGACAAATTCAAATGGAATTTAGGAGATATGTACCAATCCATTGATAATTGGGAAAATGACTTAAAAGCCGTAAAGCAATTTATAAAACAAATTGTTAAATTCAAGGGAACATTAAGCCAGAAACCCGAGACGCTTTTAGAATGCCTTAAGTTGAGTAATGAAATGATGTCATTAAATGATTTGGTCTATGTATATGCTCGAATGAAAAGAGACGAAGACAACGGAAACCCAACATACCAAGCGCTTGCAGATAGAGCCTCGGCTCTTTCAACAGAAGTCTATGCTTCTGTTTCCTTTATAGTTCCCGAAATCACTTCCATCTCAAAGGAAAATTTAGATGATTTCATAGTTCAATGTGATGGACTTAAAATTTACAGACAATTTTTTAATGAAATACTCAGGCAAAAAGATCATATTTTATCCGAGAAGGAAGAGGAACTTTTGGCTCTCTCTTCAGAGATGGGTGGAACTGCACGGGACATATTTACCATGTTCAACAATGCAGATTTGAAATTTCCGTTTATAAAGGATGAAAACGGCGAAGATATAGAGTTGACAAAAGGAAGGTATACCAAGTTTCTTGAAAGCAAAGACAGAAGAGTCAGAAAAGATGCATTTACTGCCCTTTATGATACTTATGGCAAATTCAGAAATACGCTTGCAACATCTTTAACAGGAAATATAAAGGCTAATAAATTTTATTCTACCGCCGGTAAATACAACTCATCCTTAGAGGCTTCCCTCGATGCGGATAATATACGCCAGGAGGTTTATGACAATCTGATAGATACAATAAATAAAAATTTGCCTCTACTGCACAGGTATCTCAGACTTCGTAAGAAAGCCTTAAAATTAGATGAGTTACATATGTATGATCTGTATGTTCCTATAGTTGAAGAACAAAAAAAGAATATTCCCTATGAAGAAGCTCTTAAATTGGTTGAGCAGGGGCTATCACCTATGGGTGAAGAATACCTCGGTTATCTGAAGGAAGGTTTCAACTCAGGTTGGGTTGATGTTTACGAAAACCAGGGCAAGACCAGCGGTGCATATTCCTGGGGAGCATATAAATCCCATCCCTATGTACTCTTAAACTATCAGGGTACAATAAACGATGTATTCACTATTGCCCACGAAATGGGTCATGCGCTCCATTCCTTCTATACCAACAAAACTCAACCCTATGTATATTCTGAGTACAAAATATTTGTCGCAGAAGTAGCTTCAACTGTAAACGAGTCGTTGTTAATGGAATATTTACTCAAGAATACCAGCAGCAATGCAGAAAAAGCATATCTGCTGAACCATTACCTTGAGCAATTCAGGGGTACAATATTCAGGCAGGTTATGTTTGCGGAATTTGAAAAGAAAGCCCATGCAATGCTTCAGGATGGTGAAGCTCTTACTGCTGACGTGCTGGGCAATATATATCTTGATCTTAACAAAAAATATTTTGAAGCGGAAGTCAGTGTTGATGATGCAATTAAAATGGAATGGGCTCGGATCCCTCACTTTTATACAAGTTTCTATGTTTACAAGTATGCAACCGGCTTCTCCTCTGCTGTTGCAATTTCAAATATGATACTTAACGACGGTCAACCCGCCATCGACCGATATAAAGAGTTTTTAAAGGGCGGTAGCTCAGATTATCCTTTAGACCTTCTTAAAAAGGCAGGAGTTGATCTGTATACTCCAAAACCTGTACAGGATGCTTTGAACGTATTTGAGAAAATACTGACCGAATTGGAGGCATTGATATGAGAGACCCACGCATTACACAACTTGCTTATAACTTAATTAATTATTCGGTAGAGTTAAAGCCCGGTGAAAACATTCTTATCGAGTGTATAGGTGATTGCCATGATCTTGGCAAAGAATTGATAAAACATGCATATGAAGCAGGCGGAGTTCCTTTTCTTACAATTAAAAACAACGAACTTTTAAGAGTACTGTTGAGTGAATGTACCGAAGATCAAATTAAGAGAATGGCATCCTATGAAATCACACGTATGAAGGAAATGAAGGCTTATATAGGAATAAGGGCATCTTCAAATGTCAGTGAGCTTGGTGCGGTACCACAAAATAAAATGAAAATATATATGGAACATTTCTCAAAACCGGTTCATTCGGACATCAGGGTAAAGAATACCAAATGGTGCATTTTAAGATACCCAAACAATTCTATGGCACAACTTGCAAATGTGTCCACCGAGGACTTTGAAGACTTTTACTTTAAGGTCTGCAATCTTGATTATTCAAAAATGTCAAAGGCAATGGACAATCTCGTCAAAGTTATGGAAAATACCGACAAGGTTCGCCTGGTAGCAAAGAATACCGATCTGACTTTTTCAATCAAAGGGCTCCCGGCAATAAAATGTGACGGTAAACTCAACATCCCTGACGGTGAGGTCTTTACGGCCCCGGTAAAAAACTCCGTAAACGGTTTTATTACCTATAACACTCCTGCAGTATATCAGGGCGTCACCTATGAAAATATCCGGCTTGAATTTAAAGACGGTAAGATAATAAAGGCTTCGGCAAATGATACCGAAAGAATAAATCAGATATTTGATACCGACGAAGGTGCAAGATATGTCGGCGAGTTTGCAATTGGAGTAAATCCTTTCATTGAAACTCCTATGAAGGATACCCTCTTCGATGAAAAAATAAAGGGAAGCATTCATTTCACTCCCGGAAGCTGTTACGATGAATGCAATAACGGCAATAATTCTGCTGTCCACTGGGATCTTGTGTTAATACAAAGACCCGAATATGGCGGAGGAGAAATATGGTTTGATGATGTTCTTATCAGGAAGGACGGCCTTTTTGTTATCGACGAGCTCAAATGCCTGAATCCTGAGAATCTGGTTTAACAGTAATTAAATTGATATATGATTAACATAACTTAATTTAGTGCGTTGACAATGATCAACGATTATTATTGCCGAAAAATGAGGAATAATATAAGAGGGCTTTCCAAAATGGGATGCCCTCTTATAATTCTGACCCCTATAACAAATCGCCTGAATTTTTCCAAACTTTCAGAATATGTTGACTGGAAAAGGCATTCTGATAGTTTTGTTCTTTCCTATGAATAAACATATGGTAAGGGTTGCATGGATATTCCTCGATTCTGTTGCCGGAAGTTCCGTCCTTGCCTATTCTATAGCTTGGCTTATCATACCAAAAAGGCTACCTGGCATCACAAAAACAACATGGCAATTGATTTCAGCAGGCGATTGCCTTGGAAATCAAGAATATTTACCAAAGCCATTTTATTAATCAGATATATGGTCTGGTCAGGGTGTTAGCATTGTGAATAAATTAACACTTCACCAATAGAGGGGATTTTGACTTCAATATTTAAGGGGTTATTGCGAAAATGCGAATAAAGCGGCGTTAGGTCTGCGTTTAAATGGTGTATTGGAACAACAACCTTTGGTTTAATAGCTTCTACTGCCACGATAGCCTCTGATATATCCATTGTAAAAGTGCCTCCTACTGGCAGAAAAGCAATGTCTATATTCTTTAAAACAATCATATCTGAAATAAAGTCCGTATCACCTGAATGGTAGATTCTCAAATTACCAAAGGTAAGAATGTAACCAACTCCGCTTCCTCTCTTGTGTACTTTTTTTATTGAATTGCCTTCTATAGTATTATAAGCATTAACAGTCTCAATTTTTATTTCTTTCGAACTATATTGCTCATTAGGTTTTACAATTGTGTAATCAAAAGTTAATTCCTTTGAACAGCTTTTTGGAGCAAAAATAACAGTTTCGTCTGTTCTTAATTGATTCAAAGTCGAAAGTTTACAATGATCTTTATGAGAATGTGTATATAAAATAATATCTCCCTTTTGTAGTTCTTCCGGAAGTCCATCATCACCATTGTCAATATTGGTAGGATGATGGACAAAATATGTTTTCAAATATGAAGGGTCAATATAAATTATTTTTTCGTTATATTTGATTTGGAGCCATGAACGAGGAAACCATTTGATTGCAACTGACATAATCATATCACCATTTTCCTTTTGCTAATTTACAATTGTCATTAGAGTGATTCTGAAATTATTGAACCACTATGCTATTATATCATTTTCCATCTTTAGCGGGCAGTTCTGGATGTTGAAATTCCCTTAGTTTTTGAGAAAAAGCAATACCACAGTTTATGCTACAAAATATAAATCAACTTATTTACATATCACCTATTTTAACAACTCTCATTAAACAAAACTGTAATTTCGGGTATAAAGCAAGCCGGAAACATTTCTGAATCCAACATTATTAAAAGGACAGCCGGGATTGCTCCCGGCAGACAATTATGATTAGAATTAATGTTAACAATTAATTTCCTAAAGATAAAGTAACTTAATAATATCACAATTGCTTATATTATGATTTTGTAATAAATTTAAAGCGTTGTCAGATACTACCAATCTAGAAACTCCTATAAGACAAAAATCATGTCCACTCCAATGCTTAACTTTTTTATCTTCAATTTGCACAGTTCCTGTAGGAATAAGCCTTTTGAACTTCGGTAAAATCACACCTGGCTTTAAGAGTTCAAAATTATATGATTTGGATACTTCCATATCTTGAAATGTGCACCCTGTTAAGTTACTATTAATAATTGCATTAGATAGCTTTTCTGTGACAATAAAACACGGGCTAGTAGTTAGCAGCTCGTCACCTAACCAACCCTCGAATTTATAATGTAAATAGGATACATCTTTCATTATTCCATTCTCATTATGAACTAATATTGAGTTTTCACCTAACCCGCCAGCAACTTCCGGACTTAACCTATATAACCTCATTATAATTTCTCCTCCTTACCTCATACTTAAGAACATACATAATTATCTGCCTTATTTGCTGCTTTGGCAAATGGAGCAATTATTAATTTTTTTGTAGTCACTTGTCCCCACAAACATTTAAAGCAACTGAGCGCATGTATCAGAATCCAATATATTTAGTGAATAATCCTGATTTATAATTAAATGATCAATGTGTAAAATGAATCATTAGCATCTTAAACTATTTGTTTCCGTTTTTCAATATAAAACTACAGATTTTGATAGACAAAAAAAAGAGGGTTAGTCGTTGCGACTAACCCATGTAAAGGGGGTCAAAATGTATTTTGTGAGGTCAATATTATTATTGCCACAAATCCGGAATTAATATACATGTTTTCAAAAAAATTAATTAAACTTTTTTCACTCATGGCTTTAAATTTACGGCCAGCTAACTTTTCCACACATTCTGCTATGGTATGACTAAAATATAAGTTCCTACTCTGGATAACGAAAAAACTTGATTTAATAATGTTTTCAAAATATGAGAATAGAAAGTTATTTTTTCGTTATCCTTATGTAAATTTGGCTTTAATCTCGCTGACTATCTCTTCAATATGTTTATTGGAACAATTAATTACAATATCAGCATGTTTCTCGTATAGCGGTTGCCTTTCATTATAAAGTTCCACCAATGTCTTATCGTTTTCCTTCACTATACCTCTGCTTGTAATGTCTGTTAACCTTCTGTCTATTTCATCAAATCTCAATTTGAGATAAACCAGTGTACTATCCCTTTTCAAGTGGTTTATAGCTGAATTACTGTATATAACACTCCCACCGGT
Organism: uncultured Acetivibrio sp.; assembly: GCA_964564015.1. Taxonomy (GTDB): domain Bacteria; phylum Bacillota; class Clostridia; order Acetivibrionales; family Acetivibrionaceae; genus Acetivibrio. The sequence goes on along the minus strand of CAZLZR010000053.1, from coordinate 3,793 downwards.
TGCTATCACATGATCCTTAACCTCAATATCTACTACTACCCTTTCTTCCATTTGAAGAAACTTTTCTATACCATGTTTATCGATAATCTCCTGTAGGAACATACCATATTTTTGCTGAACCAATAAATCCGTATCAACAAAAGGCTTTCTCAAAGCTTTTGCCAGAAGTACCCCAACAGTACTCTTTCCTGCTCCGGGCATTCCTATCAATACCACATTTGATTTATTCATAAACATCTCCTTCTATATTGAATACGATAAAGCTTTTACATCGCGCTTCAATTTCCTTGACTTTTTATCGAGAAAACTCAATTTGTCCTTGTATAATCGTTTTCACGATTTATAGCAATAAACTTGATTTTTTTAGCTGTTTTATAACAATAGTATCTGATAATACTATAGATGAAGTTCGTTATCTATATATTACTCTACTTTTTATGTTTTAAACAATTTTCTACGCTTAAGGGAGGAAAATAATATGGACGAAAATGCTGAAATTATAAACGCAGAAAACCTGAACATCGACTCAACTTTGGAAAAACTTTCACAGGAACTGGATAAAAATGAAACTCTCATACTTGATGTAGGCAACAATTACTTTCACCAAACCGATATTATTTATGACACACTCGTAATGAAAGGCTATGACGTAAAAAAATCGTTCAGGAACGGAAGAAATCAGATAATTGTCAACAAAAAGAGCTCACATTAAGTGGCTCTGAATTGAATAATTTTATCTAGTGCCCTTGAACATAATTCGTTTCTAGAAATGAATTATGCAAAATGCACAGCCTATGATTTTTGCTGATTAACAAAAATAAATACCAAAATTTATTTTGTTAATCAGCACTAATATCAAGGCTTGATTACGTTTTTTATATGCTTATCCTGAAGTAAAAACACAAAAGAAGTTATAAAACGATTAATCTTAAAACTGTCTGCTTGATAATAGCATATCGCATTCAGGCCTTTTACTTTTCTGCCATTAATAATCACATTTATATCTTCCTATCGCCCCTGTTGGACAAGCCTTCATACATTCCCCGCAATTTGTGCAAACCTCGGGTTTTATTTTTGCAAGTGTTCCGTTAAAGGATATGGCATTACTCTGGCAAACCTTAGCACATTTACCGCAACCTATACATCCCACATTGCAGTTTTTTCTCACTATGGCACCTTTATCAAGGCTGCTGCAAGACACGGTATACTCTCCACACAACGGAACCATCTCTATTATCTTTTTAGGACATGCAGCAACACACTTTTCACATGCTTTGCATTTATACTCAATTATTTTAGCAACACCATCAACAATCTCAATTGCACCAAACGGGCAAGCTCTTACACAGTTACCCATGCCTAGACACCCGTAAGTACAAGCCGACGGTCCTCCGAAAAGGTTTGCAGCCGCAGTACAATCCTCTATACCTGAGTAATCAAATTTTAACTTACATGCAGTGTATGTGCCCGAACACATTACCCTGGCTGTTTTTGCCACCATAGCGCCGGCTTTGACACCCAATATTTCAGCTATACTTTTTGAAACCTTGTCACCACCGACAGGGCAGCCTGTTACATCGCACTTTCCAGCCACAACACATTCTGCAAATCCGTCACAACCTGTTTGACCACAAGCACCACAGTTTGCACCCGGTAATATTTCTCTTATCTTTGCAACCCTTTCATCTGTTTGCACCTCAAATTTCTTTGAAGCAAAAGCCAGACCAAGCCCAAATAACAGACCAAGCCCACCTATCAAACCAGTTGGTAATAATAACTCCTGTAACATAATTTCAGCAACCTTTCCGACAGACAAATGGAATTTATTAAATCTTTATATCCCAAAAAGTCCCTTAAACCCTAAAAACGCCATAGATACAAGTGCTGCTGCTATAAGAGCAATCGGCAGACCCTTAAGGGATTCGGGGATATCACTGTACTCCAGTCTTTCCCTGACACCGGCAAACAAAACCAACGCAAGGGTAAAACCGACTCCTGCAAAAAATCCGTATAAAGTTGAGTTCAATACATTGTATCCTTTGTCAATGTTAATAAGAGCAGCTCCTAAAACTGCACAGTTAGTTGTTATCAACGGAAGATAAATTCCCAATGCTCTGTAAAGTGTTGGTAGAAATTTCTTAAGCACAACCTCAACAAACTGCACCAATGAAGCTATAATCAATATAAAAACAATTGTATTCAAATAATCAAGACCATTAGGAAATAAAAACAGGTCATATATAGCTCTGGTTATACAGGATGCAACAGTCATAACAAATACTACGGCTCCACCCATGCCAAGCGCTGTTTCGAGCTTTTTGGAAACTCCCAAAAAAGGACAGATCCCTAAAAACTGAGATAAAACAAAATTATTAACCAATACAGCACTAATTGCAATCATCAATATTTCGTTCATCAGACCTGACCCTCCTTACCTTTTCCGGATGCACCGCAAGGCAAAGGACAGGATGCACATCCCTTATTCTCTGTTGAACTCATAGCTGAAAACTTGTTAACAAGCCCCATAATTATACCAAAAACCAGAAATCCTCCCGGAGGAAGAATTATTATAAGTGCCGGCTCAAAAAGATTTGCAGTAACTGTCATTCCAAACCAGGTTCCTGCTCCAAGCAGTTCTCTTACTGTACCGATAGTTAGCAATGCAACTGTAAAACCCAGTCCCATACCTATACCGTCGAATATGGAAAGTAATGCGTTATTTTTGTTCGCAAACATTTCAGCTCTTGCAAGTATAATACAGTTTACTACTATAAGAGGAATATATATTCCAAGCTCTTTGTCCAGCTCAGGAAGATATGCTTTTAGCAGCATCTGTACAATTGTAACAAATCCTGAAATAATAGTTATATAAGCAGGTATTCTCACTTTATCCGGAATCACCTTCCGTAAAAGTGATATTACCAGGTTTGATCCCACCAAAACTACTGTAGCTGCAAGCCCCATGCCAATTCCGTTTCGAACTGATGTTGTAACCGCAAGGGTAGGACATGTACCCAGCACTAACCTGAATACCGGATTTTCTTTTATAATACCATTGGTTAGCGTCTTTAACGCCTTCATCAAGAGTCACCCTCCCTTTTATTAAGCTCACTGTCGACCATCAGTGCTGCCTGTACTGCTTTTACAACAGCTTTAGAAGTTATTGTGGCACCGCTGACTGCATCTATCTCTTCATCTTTTGAACCACCTGATTTTACTACTATCAAAGGCTCTTTAGGCGTTATTCCTGTAAACTGGGAAATAAACGGCTCATCTGCTGCTTTTGAACCTAATCCCGGAGTTTCGCTATGGCTAACTATCTTAACACCTGTAGTCTTGCCACCTTTGTCTATACCGACAGCTACCGAAACAGCACCACCATACCCCGTAGTTTCGACCGAATAAACCCTGCCCACCGTTTCACCGTTTTTTATACTTGTATATACTTTTTTAACACACTTCATATCTTCATTTGAATCTATAACCGCTTCTATGCCCTGAACTTCTTCAAAGCTTTCAGCTTCAGAAAATACTTCCTTCCTGGCACTTTCCTCCTGCAATTTAACTTGCTCTAAGATTGCTTCCCTTGTAGCATAATTTGTGAGTGCAAGTGCCATTGTAACTATGGTACATATCAAAAACAAAACAAATGTAGGCACAACTATATCACGCAACGGCTTTTTCACCTCCGAAACTTTTTGGTACGGTATATCTATCGATAAGCGGTACACATATGTTCATAACTCAACTTTCCCACTGTAAATTTGTCAGCTTAGCCTTGAAATAAGCGGGC
>CAZLZR010000052.1:0-35397 GCA_964564015.1 uncultured Acetivibrio sp. | reverse complement strand
ATAGGTGAGGACTTTTCTTTCCCGAAACCGGGTAATTTAATTTTACCACTGACATCCTGATAGCATGGACTCATGGTCCTACATGGGCTTTCCGGATCACTTGCCGGTAATGAAACCTGAAGGTAATACTCTGAAGCGCTAAGAGAAGGTGTTAGTTAGTAAAGCAATAGCAACCGCCTCAATATGACCTCCAAAGCTTCACAACTTCGCTATTATAAGTTGTTATAAACTCTAACAATTCAAATTCATTCAATTTTTTGATATAATAATCAAGAGAACAATTTAAAGATATGTTTCCAATGAGTTTGAGTAGATAACGCTGAAGCCATATTAGAAACGTTGCAAATGGAGGTGTTCAATTGAATAAATCAATTCATGAAATAAAAATAACTGCAAGACGCCAACTAAGTGGAACAGGTGTAAGCAGCACAGCTTTAACCCTAATGGTCATAGGACTTCCTCTTCTCGGCTATTTATTATATAAAAATTATAGCTTAATTATTTTTGGTATACTTTTTGCACCAATTCATTTAGGGGTTTGGATTTACTTTCTCAGATCGGTTAGAACATATAAAGTTCCCCATAAAAATAACAAAAACACAGACTTTACTGTAATAACTCCTTGGCGCATGGTATATAGTACCAGTAACCCTAATGCATTACAAACAAACGCATCGGTAATGTTTCTTGGATTCAAGTATTTCTTTGCTGCAATTAAGTTATTCCTATTGTATTTAGTAAAAGTAGTAGCTTGGAGTTGTCTTTTGATAATACCCGGAATACTAAAAATATATAGTTACAGGTTATGTTTTATAATCCTAGCCGACAACCCTGAAATTGGAGCCAAAAAATCACTGTATCTTAGTGAAAAAATGATGACAGGACATAGACTTAAACTTTTCTTACTAGATATAAGTTTCGTGGGTTGGATAATTTTTTCTATTGTAACCTTTCTTGTAGGCACAGTAATATCTTTTCCATACATAATGGCCACAAATGCAATTTTTTATGAAGAATTAAAGCATCATTGCATTGAAAACAAAATCATTGAAGAAAGCGATATAATCTCAAAAAGCAGTTGGGATTATTAATTCCTTGATATCCTACCCTTTGCTATAACAACTTTAATTGCATCCAACAAGTTTTTTTGTGGTGATTGGAACTTTTTTGCCTGTTTGCAATGGCAGTTTTTCTTGCTATGTCACAAATAAGCATATCAATCTTTCGTTCTTTTATACTCCTCAATTTTTACTATTTCTCTTATATTCCTATAAAACGTAACCGTATACTTCCTTCCAGGCTTTAACTCTATACAAGAAAAATCCCCCTTTAATGCTAGGGTCTCTTGCTTTAGCTGATCTTTAAATAAAGCTAATGTTATTATTAATTTTGGCATATACTTTCTTTCAGATGGACATTTACTAACAGAAAGATCTAAAAATTCTAACACTTTAATTTCTACTCCGTTTTTTTTATCCATTCTGAACAGGTTCCATTCCTCATAAACTTGTTTTAATATATACGCAAAATATACTAATACTACCAAGAACGGAATAAATATCAACCCATCTCTATTTAAAGCATTAAATCCCGTAAAGATGGCCAATACGAAAACAAGAACCAAACCAACTATTAAAATGATCATTCTATTACGAGCCATAGAGTTCACAAACGCCTTTCTATCATTTTCATCATGAAACATTAATCCTATTGTTTTTTGCAAATACAATTGACCCAAAACTCAGTTTCCCTTCCCGGCCTAACATCCTGGGTCTTCCAAATTTCAATAAGCTTTAATTGAGCAAAAGTACTTAATAAATCTCGTAAACCATCTTCGTCATATGAGTTAAACAGCCTTTCTTCTCTTATTATTTCATTATTCCCATACTTAAATGAAGCAAATAAGACGCCCTCATTTTTTAAACTCTTTACAATTTTGTACAACACTTCTTTAATATCTGCTTTCGGCACATGCAGTAAAGAAGCACATGCCCATATCCCATCAAACTCAGAATCAAAGTTTATCTCATCAAATCTCATCTTCAAAGTCTTCTGCCCGGTTAGTTGGCTACTCATTCTTGCCATTTCTTCCGAAGCATCTATCGAAACCACCTCATAGCCTCGTTTCAAAAAATATAATGAATCCCTTCCAGAGCCACAACCAGCATCAAGAATTCTGCTACCATGCTTTATGTATTTAAGAAACTTTTCACAAATTGCTGACATATCAGCGTTTAGAGTTTCATTAAAAAATTGCTCAGCATTTTTATTATAAAATTCTATACTCAATTATTTTCATCTTCCTTCTTTTCCATATCGTTTTTATATAACTTAGCACATTTATTATGAAGTCGGTATTGAATAATATCCTGTACATGATCTACCAAAGACTTGCTCGACATATTTACAATGGAATCCTCCAAAATCAATTCTTTATTTATCTCATCATAATTAAAGAACTTGGAGCTTTTGTTTATAAAATTTATTGGCATTTTTATTGCTAATTTTTTATACTTGTCAATCGACCAATTCAAATAATCTTTGCTTCCTTCATCCTTCATATCAATTGCATACTGGGGATTTTTATAAAATTTCATCATCTTTTCCCCGATATCATGAACTGAAGCTTTCTTATGTAATATGCCACCCTCTACAAAAGTCAAAATAACCGGAATCTTATAAAGCTTTTGTAGATTCATTTTTTCCAGCTCTAATAAGAATTTTTCCACATCTGTTCCCAACCAATTGTTTTCCTCGTCATTTAATTCATTGTATTGTTTCAAAAATGCCAGATAGCCGTTTTTGAAAAACTCTCTTGTTGGCAAATCCGATCCTTCATATAAATCCATTCTGGAAGGTCTGACTCCTAATTGCTCTTTCAACCTGAAAAACTCAGCCTCTAAACGATATTGAAGCTTGTCATTCTTCTTTAATTCCTCAAATAAATCCATAAGCTTCATATCAAACTGAACATTACAACCTTCCGGATATTCCACATTATATGTGGATCTGCTTTCCATAGCCATAGGATTCTTACCGCTCAAAAGCCTCGGCAGGTTTGGTGCCATTTTATAGTTTCCAATAAAATCAAGGACATTCACAAAGGTTTTATTTTCTGATTTCCTAAGCCCTCTCCCCAACTGTTGTAAAAATATCGAATATGACTCAGTTGGTCTTAAAAATAGAATTGTATCTATATCCGGAATATCAACACCTTCATTAAAAATATCCACAACAAATAAAACCTTTAGTTCTCCTGCTTTCAAATTACTTATAGCCTTAGAACGCTCTTGCACGAACTCACCGTCGCCTGAGTGAACTGATGCCGACGGAACTCCAGCCTTTACAAAAGACTCTGTCATAGAATTCGCATGACTTATTGACGAGCAAAACGCAATTGCTCTCATTTGTCCATATATTCTATAATACTTTAGAACAAGCTCCGCTCTTTTTCTTGTAGATAGAGCCTTTTCCAGTTCCTTCTCGTTATATTTTCCATTTTTAAAATCAATTTCACTATAGTCGGTATCATCATAAATTCCATAATAATTAAACGGCACAAGATAATCCCGTTCGATAGCTTCTTTTAAGTTTATTTCATAAATAAGGTTGTCGTCACAGTACTTGAAAATGTCTTTATTATCCATACGAAATGGCGTAGCTGTGAGTCCCAACATAAATTCAGGCTTAAAATAGTTATAAACTGCATTATAGCTGCTTGCTGCAATATGGTGCATTTCATCAAAAATAATGTAATCAAAATAGTCACATTTGAACCAATTATCATTTAGATACTTTGGTTTTCCAATGCTTTGAACACTTGCAAAAATCACGTCCGCATCAGTATCTTTTACATTTTCTTTAAACATGCCAAAACTCTTTTCCGGCATTACCTTCTTGAAACTATTATACGCTTGAGTTAGGATTTCTTCCCGATGTGCCACAAATAAAATCTTTTTATACTTTTTACTGTCAAAAGCCGCTAAATATGTTTTTCCAACACCTGTCGCCATAACAACAAGACCTTTTGTAACCTCATTTCTTGCTAATTCCAAATAATATAAAGCTTCAATTTGAGCCCCATAAGGTTTAATCTTGTTTCCAACCTGATATGCTTCCTCAGTCTCTGCTACTGATAAAGACTTACTCGGTAATATGTTTTTCGAATTTGAATTGAAGGCTTGCTGTGAAAACTTATTCTTTTTCCAGCCAAGACTATAGTTTTTCAGTATTTCATCATTCAAAACTAAAGAATGGTCATAGAATAATTCATCAAAATTTTCATAGAACTGAGTAAAAATTCCCTTTGATTCGTCTTTTACTATTCTATAATTCCACTCCACACCGTACTCAAGTGCTGATGCAGAAATATTAGACGACCCTATGTATATTTCACTAGATTTCTCGTTCTCAAATATATATGTCTTTGGATGAAAAGAAATATCCTTATGTTTAAAAATCCTAATCTCTGCTGAATCACCCAAATACATTTTTAGTAAATACAATGCCGATGGCTCAGTTATTCCAAGATAATAGCCTGTCAGAATTTGTACCCTTGCTCCCATGTTAATGGCATATTTCAAGTCGTCTATAATCAATCTGACCCCGGATTCCATGATGAAAGCAGCAAGTATTCTTATGGTATTTGCCTTTCTAATTGCCTGCTTCAGGCATGAACTCATACTTATATCTGTATTTGTAATTAGAGCGCACGAATCATTTATATTACTATATTTATCCATAATCTTTTAACTCCAACTTCACTATCTCAGCTATTTTCCTGTATGACTTACAAATTAAAGTTATACTACCCGCTTACACTATCCATCCCAATAAAGTATATAATAAAATTTTATATATGCCAACTATACACCTTAATTGCTGTAACACTGATAAAGTTTACGACTTACAGTTGTAAATATGATATGATACAACAATCAATGAAACAATGTTAATACCCCGAAAGGAAGTTTGATATGCCGGTAATTCAATTCATTAATTCAACACACAGCTATCCTCAAAGATTTAATCCTTATTCTTATCCGAATGCTTCTTTCTAAACAAGGACAGTCCTCCGAATCCACTGATAATAGCAATGTAAAAGCCAAAGTCATACCACCAACCCGAATTTATAGTTTCATAAACTCTTATATTTCTGCTGAAGAATCCCATTATAACAGAAATTGGCGCAATCCATCCATGCCAAATACCCCAAAAGAATCCTGCTGGTTTTAATTCGGTATGTGTTCCATCACCAGGTACACAGCCTGTCAGCATAAGCAAAAATAATGCTGTCATGGTAATTAGTATTATTAATTTTCTCCTCATTTTCTAATCTCCTCATATTTTTATTGAACTAAACAATTATACTATTCCTCAGGATGAACTTAATACTTTGATAAAACATACTCTCTTCTCCCAACCGGATATTCAAGATAAGGGACTTTCTTTTCCATATCATATTTGGCAATGGGTAAACCTTTAATACTTTTTATCTAATTATCTATACGATCTGCTTCCAAAATCTTTTCGTTAATTCTTCATCTGATACACCACAGGTGGAATCCAATTCATTTAATTCTCCCATCGAAACACCTCCTATAACGCTATAAAATCTAATAACAGCATACACTAAATTTGAATATTTTTCCAACCATGCACCTTAATTTCGGGTGTGCTTAATAAATGTGAAGAAAATACTGTAATTTTAAGCATGCATAATCATACGCAAAATGCGGCATAATGGGGTATTGCATGTATCCCATCGCTTTGCCCAAAGTTCTTTTCTGAAAACCTGATTGAATAGGTGGGCTGATACTTCTGAATGAAAACACCAAGGCTTTTTGATTTTGTACTTGTAGACTTTTTGACTTCAATACCAACAATATCAGAATCTTTTTGTATCACAAAATCGAGTTCTGCCGAATGTTCACTTGTCCAGTAGTAAGGAGTATATCCGTTGGCCACAAGAGCCTGTGCTATATAATTCTCGGTTACGGCTCCCATGAAAATGTTGGCTTCGCCAGTCAATATCGTTTGTTGCGCCAGTCCGGACTTCATGACAAGCAAACCAACATCACTCATATACAGCTTAAAAGAAGAAAAATCCGCGTAGACAGAAATAGGGTTCTTAGCATGTTCAATCTTTTGGCATTTCAAAACAACTCCCGCTTGTGTCAGCCAGTCGATTGAAGCCCCAAAAAGAGTAGCACTGCCACCTTTTTGGATAACCTTATACTGAAACTTCTTATTTTCTTTTGCGAGCTGAGCAGGTATGGAATTGAAACATGCACGTATTTTCACTGTCTCGGAAGTATCTGCATACTTAGCCATGTCAGCGACATAGTTGCCGGTTATTTCATTCTGAACGTTGGGTACAAGTACCAATTTACCTGATTTAACAAAGGATGAAACGCTGGCAGGCATACCTCCTACAATTAAGTAATAATGATATAGTTCTAATGCTTTATTGTGAAGAGCATCCGGCATTGGCACAAGGTCGGTGAAACAAATTCGGATTTCCTGAGCAAGCCGTTCTTCTCCAAACGCCCATAAAAATTCTTCAAAATCCAGTGGGTAGAGCGTCATGCTCTCCACTTTACCTACAGGAAAGCTATATTTTTCCCTGTTAATGGCAACGCCCAATAAGCTTCCGGCAGCTGCAACATGGTATTCCGGTGCTAACTCACAAAAGTATTTGAGAGCCGTCAGCGCTCTTTCGCAGCTTTGAATTTCATCAAATATAATTAATGTTTTATCAGGAATTATTTCTTGATTTACAGTTGTTTCAAGGAAACGTATCAGTCTTTCCGGGGTAATATCGTCATCAAAATATCTGGCTACCGAGAGGTTGGTTTCCAAGTTGACATATACAGTATTGTCGAAATACTTCTCTCCAAATTCAGTGAGAATGTAAGTTTTTCCAACCTGCCTGGCTCCATAAAGCAATAAAGGCATACGCTCTCTGTTTTTCCACTCCACGAGTTGAGCTTCGATTTTTCTACGCATTAATAATCACCTCATCAACTATATTTTATGCAGAATTGATTTATTCGTCAAGAAAAATCTCGTAATAGTATATTTTTTGGGCAATATTAATGTATCCATACTATAATAAATTAAATTTCAAACACATTAATACAAAAAAAGCAGCCCATAATGAGCTGCTTTTTTTGTATATTTCTATAAACCTTCGGCAGGGAAACTAGATATCTGGCCTAAGAGAAACTTTTTTATAAGTCCGAAGTCAATAGAATTGATTTTTCCATCTGCATTAACGTCTGCTGCTTCTGCTCCGCGCTCATACTCAAAACTTTTCTCCATACGTAAAATGTACTTTTTCAATTTACCAAAGTCAATTGAATCCACTTTACCATTTCCATCCACATCGCCATATACAAAAGTTTCAGATGTTTTCTTTACAAGACTCATATTTTCCAAATTAACAACTGTCCCCAAGGTACTGCCGCCAAGACTAAACGCAAGAGCACAGTTTGAGTCATTTTCAGTGGCTGTAAAAGTACCTTCGAAGTGTTGAAGTTCACTTGTCATATTTATTTCTTCCGAATAATATGGTGTCCAAGGTGCATAGTTTTTTTGAATAGCTAATGGTACAGTAAGTTCACCATTGCATTTATAATCAAAGGATAATACATATTCTGCTCCTTCTTCCAGCATAAAACCAGTAACACATGCCTGTGCCCAAGGTTGACCACCATCTTCGAACGAAACAGAAATTCCTGTGTTTGGTAAAATTTCATAACTTGAACATCCAAATGCCAGATTTGAACTTAATTCCGCCAAATTAGACTCTGCAGATAATTCCTTGCCATCTTCTTTTACAAAAATTCCATTAATAAAATCTTCACCATTAATGTTTTCTGTCAACCAGTTTACACGCTCGGATAACCAATTGCTAAGGTACATATAATGGTCTTTATAGGTCGGAAGTGCAACTATTTCTTCCGGTGAGATATTTGTCTGTTTCCCTAGTATATCCCATTTTTCAAAGTTTCTGCAATAGGACTGATAATTTGATTCGGCTTCATTGATAACTATGTTTGGAATGTCATTAAGCTCATCCTGAAGTTCATTCCAACGTTCTTTTACCAATTCACGGAACCATTTACTTGAAAGCGCATGGCAGAACCATGGATTGGAATTTGCATTGACATTCAGTACATGATACGGATTAAATCCTGCCCATGAATCAAATCCCTTTACACAATTTGCATTTCCCATGGCAAGGTCAAAATCCCACATAGGACCGAAGCAAAGTTTTCCGTCAACGTCCTTGTAAATATAGAAACTATCCCAGCCAGCATCAACATTTTTTACTATTTCATTACCGATATAAATATCAACTAATGATTCTAAATCAATATATTTTTCGACCTCGTCCTTGTCACCGTTTTTCAGTGCATTATAGGATTCCTGAATGTAGTTTGATATGTAAGAAATCTGCTCTTCCTTTATCGATTCAGTTTCGGACAGATCACTTTTAATTTCATAGGATGCTGTATCAACATTAAACTTATTCTCAGCGTCATATCTGGTCATTTCAATCAGATAGCCGTTTTTTTCAACTTCATCGGGCTCTTCTGCGATTGCCACGCGGTTTTTACTAATGTTATTATCCTCACAAAGCAAATAAACACCCTGATACTCACCGTTTACATATACTTCTACAGAACGGCAGTTTGGTGTATAAGCCATGCCGGTTAGTTTTTCCGCAAAGCGATAGGCAGTAAGGTTTCTTAAAAGAGAATGATCGGAATAGTTAGCTATTAAAAGCCAAGGCTTTCCTTTACCATCACCAATATTTAACAAGTTTTGTTTGTCATCAAATTTGAGCTTGTAGCTTTTCTTATCTGCATACATTGAACTGCTTCCACGAAGTTTTATTGTGGTATTCATATCAGTCATTTCATAAATGCCTTCATCATTGATTATACTGATTTGTGCCCCGATATATTCTTCCTCGGAGCTTATTTCACTTCCCGAAACAGTATTGATTGAAACAATAGGCATTTCCAACTGGTTATATTCAGTCCCCTCTGCCGCCACCTCTGTGGCATTTACTACTTCCGATGCCAATACCTTTTCATTGCAATTCCAACCCGTAATACCTGTTGCGAGAACAGAAACTATTAATGATGCCGCAACAACTGATAATTTCTTTTTCATACTATACCCCTCCCTGAAATATTATATATTTAATTTTTCTATAAACATTTGATTTGAATCGTTTGCAGTGTCATTATTCTCCGTAGATTTTTATAACCAGAATCCGTTGAGTGGAAAAAGAATTTGAATCATTTGTATTATATAATTTGTGTCTAATTATGAGTAGTGTAAAAATGCTAGATTAACTGTAAAAATTACAGTTTTTTTGTCTGTGGCACTTGGGATCGCGTACAATATTTTGATATATAACCATAGACGAGCAGTGATAATAAAGGATATAATTATAGTAGAACAATCAAAAAGCAACAAAGTACATATTGCTATCAGTAAATGGGGGAGGAAAAAGTATGAAAAAACTTATAAGTACAATTATGGCAGCAGTTTTGCTGTCGCTTGTAATGTTGCCTGAATTACCGGTATATTCAGCCAGCCATGACTACGCTGAAGCATTACAAAAGTCCATTCTGTTCTATGAGGCACAACAGAGCGGTAAACTGCCTGAATGGAACAGGGTTGAATGGCGTGGTGATGCAGCTTTGGAAGATGGCTCAGATGTCGGACTTGATCTTACGGGCGGATGGTTTGATGCCGGCGATCATGTCAAGTTTGGTTTCCCGATGGCAGCTTCAGTTACAATGTTGGCCTGGGGAGCTATAGAGTATAAGGATGGCTACATAAAAAGTAATCAGATGGAACATTTCCTTAACAATCTCCGTTATATCAATGACTATTTTATTAAATGTCATGTTGTTAAAAATGGAGCAACAGAAAAGTTTTACGGACAAGTCGGTAAGGGTTCCGATGACCATTCCTTCTGGGGTTCACCGGAGGTTATGACCATGGCGCGTCCTGCATATGCCATATCCCCTGACAAACCGGGTTCGGAACTGGCCGCTGAGACTGCTGCAGCAATGGCTGCATCCTCTATGGTATTCAGACCGTATGATGAGGATTATGCCGATACTTTACTAAATCACGCAAAAATTTTATATACTTTTGCCGATAAATACCGCGCTGAGTACGACAAATCAATTACCGATGCAAACGCATTCTATCATTCATATAACGGATATATAGACGATCTGGGCTGGGGAGCATATTGGGTTTACAAAGCAATGGAAAATGCAGAGCCCGGAAGTGGTGCAGGATATCTGGAAAAATCCGAAGCTTTCTATAGCGAATACGTCAAGCTTCTCGGTACAACTCCCGAACACAGGGAATTTAAGTGGACACACAACTGGAATGATAAGTATTTCGGACTTTCTGTCCTACTTGCCAAAGAGACAGGAAAAGACATATATCACCAAATGACCCAAAAGAGCCTTGATTGGTGGACAGTCGGCACCAATGGTGAAAAAATCACCTACAGTCCGGGAGGATTGGCAGTTTTAGATAAATGGGGCGCACTGCGTTATGCCTCTAACGCTTCTTTTCTGGCATTTGTGTACAGCGATTTTATTACTGATACCAAACTAAAAGAACGTTATCACAGTTTTGCAGTAGCACAGATGAATTATGCTCTTGGAGACAATCCGTCAAAAATGAGCTATCTTATCGGCTATGGCAGCAAATGGCCTCAGAGCCCTCATCATAGAGGTGCACATGGTACATGGACAACCTCAATACAAAACCCGGCCAACAGCCGTCATACATTAATCGGTGCATTAGTTGGAGGTCCAGGCGCTGATGATGCCTTTACCGATTCCCGTGAAGACTATGTAACAAGCGAGGTCGCCTGTGATTACAATGCAGCTTTCACAGGTAATATGGCAAGACTTGCAATGGAGTTTGGAGGAACTCCCATAGATGACAGTGAATTCCCACAACCTGAGAAGAGAGACAGCCTTGAATTGTATGTTGAAGGTAAAACAGGAACAGGTGGAACCTGGGGCTATCAACCAACGCTTACAATTGTCAACAAAACTTCCTGGCCGCCGCGTATAACTACAAAGCTTACCGCAAAATATTTCTTTACTTTGGACAGTAATTCTATAAGCAATGTTAAGGTTATGTCCTCCAATAGTGATTTTGGCGGAACTATAGAAGGCCCGTTCCAGTATTCTGGAAACATATATTATATATTAATCGATTTAAACGGGGTTAAACTCTTCCCGGGAGGATATAATGATTACGCTAAAAACATCTATTTATCCATTAGCGACACCAGTAACCAGATGGATCCAACTAATGACTGGTCTGCACAGGGTCTTGGCGCAAACACTACATTGGCAGAAAACGTTGCACTTTATGAAGACGGCATCAAGGTTTTTGGAAAAGAACCGGGTGAACCCGATGCAACACCCACCCCAACAACTATTGTGACACCTACCCCTGTTTCAAAGGTAAAATATGGAGATTTAAATTCTGATGGCAATGCAAATTCCATTGACTTCGGATTAATGAAACAGTTTTTACTTGGAATGCTGAAGCTACCTGAAAATACAGCTGAAGCTAATAAATTCAAAGCAGCTGCAGACTTAAATGGCGATAAATCAGTAAACTCTATTGACTTTGGACTTTTTAAAAGTCGCTTGTTGGGTTTAATATCAAAGTTTCCGGTAGAAAATTAACCAGCCTGCCAGTTTGATATGGCAGCAAGCAGTATATGAAAGCAAATTAGGTACAACTAAAATACAAGTTACTGCTCTGGATAACGAAAAAACTTGACAACATAACTATATCTTCTAAAAATACTCAGGGATGCATCCGGACAAGAATCCGGTGTATCCCTTTTTATTATTACTTCTACTACTATAATTCTCTTTTTGCTCAAAAAAAACAAATATTTTGCCGATAATTAAAAGGTAAGTAAATATTAAAGGAATGATAGATTATGGGTCATTCCAAAGGAAAATAAAAGCATTAATAGATAGATTGTACCGGCAATATGCTTCACCTTATTTTGGAGGTCAGTAAATTGTGTAAAAATAATTCTTCAAATTCAAGCAAACTTAATATTTCCGGCTTTTTCTTTTCTGTACTGGTGAAATCGTTTCTTTATGCGCTTATTGCACTCTTTGTCAGGAACAAAGTCCAGTTTTTAGGAGCCTTTATTGCTTTTTTCATTATAAATTTTATTCAATATTTTTATACAAAAAATCGCTTAAAGAAAATGAACGATAGTTATAAACTGGAATTAACAAGTAAAGAGCAGCAAATTGCAGACCAAAAAGAAGAATATGAACTCCAGAATCAACAGATTAATGTTTATCTGGAGGAAATGGCCATGTTTGCCGATGAAAAAAATAAGTTTGTTAAGGAAATAGAAAAATCCCAAAAAGAATTGCAAAAAAAGGAAAAATCCATCAGAGCATTGCTGAATAACTCTTCACAAGGATTTTTAGCCTTTGAAAGCAATCTTCTGATTAGTGAGGAGTACAGTAGCGAGTGCGTCAGGATATTTGGTGAAGACATTGCAAACAGGTTCTTCCCTTCCCTGCTATACTCCAACAATGAAGAAGAACAGAAGCTTCTGGTTTCAATACTGAAGGATATATTTAATGAAAAAGAAGGACTAAGAAGGGACGTATTTATATCTCTTCTGCCTAAAGAAACTGTTATTAATAATAAAAGTATAAAAATTGATTATAAAATAATCAGTATTAAAGATGTCAATTCAGTTAAAAATACTGAAAATGAGATGGTTATGGTTATTTTAACCGATATAACCGAGAACCGAAAATTAGAGTGCCTTATGGAATCAGAAAAAAACACTCTTAGAATGATAGTAAAAGTACTGACAAGCCGTTCCGATTTCATGGATTGCCTGAATGATTACTATACCTTTTCCAACTCAATAAAGGCTCAACAGGCAGCAACTTCCGATATTTTAATTGATGATGAAATATATTCATTTTACATGGAAATTCATAAATTTAAAGGAGTTTTCAGCCAGCTTTCATTGATCCACACTCCCCAAAAACTGCATGATATTGAGACAACGGTAAGCAACATTATCAATAATGAGGATAAGCACGCGCAGTTTGCTCGATTCATTGAAGCCACAGACTTAAACGGGTTGTTGGATGAGGATGTTGACATTTTAAAGAAATTCCTGGGTCAGAATTTTTTTAATAACGACGAAACATTACTCATTGATAGAAAAAGCATAAAAAAAATTGAACATAAAATACTCACAACATTAAAACCTGATGATTGCAAGCTCCTGCTTCCTGAATTAAGATTGCTGAGATACATTAAAGCTAAAGAATTAGTTCAGAAATATGCTGATTATATTGAAAAAATCTCTTTTGACTATGAGAAAAGAATTAACCCCCTTAAAGTTGAAGGTGGAGAATTTTTTATTGATCCAGAAAAATATCATGCTTTTTCCCAATCTCTTGTTCAAATTTTTAGAAATGCCATAGCCCACGGAATAGAGTCATCTGATGAGAGAATTATGGCAGGTAAGGATGAATTTGCAACCATCTCCTGTAAAATTACTCCAAATAACAATATGATGAAAATCGCAATAAGCGACGATGGAAGAGGAATTGAAACAGACAAGGTTATACGGAGTGCAATAAAAAAAGGAATTATTGACAGTAAAGAAAACCTTTCTGACAATGAAATTGCAGCTCTGATATTTAATGATGATTTTTCTACCTCATCTGCTGTTACGGATCTTTCCGGAAGAGGAGTAGGTCTCTCATCTCTTAAGAAAGAAGTAGATGCCTTGGGTGGATATATAGAAATAAATACAACAAAGGGCAAAGGTACAACTTTTAATATTGTTCTTCCCTACGAAACAATTGATCACACACCAATTGTCAGTCTTTCAGACCATTAAACTGAAATTTATACAGAGCACTATTTATTTCTGTTCTTTTATGAGGTGATAAAATGTCAGAAAAAATCATTAATATTGGTATTCTTACCCCATTTCTTGAAGGTTATTACTTTGGTGGTCTCATTAAAAGCATTCATAATGTTACTAAAAAACTTGGGTGCAGACTATACGTAGTACAAACAATTGTTCATAAACAGCCCTCAGAAAATTCAGAATATAATTATCCCCTTGCTTTTAATAATATGGATGGCTGGATAGTATTACCCCAGGCTGTTGAAGATAGCTTTATTAATGTTCTCCTTAATGAAAACAAACCAATTGTTTTAGTTTCGCGTGAAATCAACAATAGCAAATGCAACTATATTGTGCCGGACAATTTCAACAGCACAAAACAGGCTGCTAAGCATTTGATAAGCCATGGCCATAAAGCTATAGCATTTGTAGGATGTTTTAAAATTGCCGATGTACGTGAACGTTTTGACGGTTATTTGGCAGCTCTTAAAGAGCATGGTATAGAATACAAACCCGAATTGGTTTTTGATGTTTCCAATGCCATGCAGGCTGGTGGACGAGAAGCTGCTGCACAAATTATTGATAGCGGCACTCCATGCACAGCTGTTTTAGCCAGCACAGATGCTAATGCATTTGGTATCATGGAAACACTTAAGAATGCAGGTTATCTCATACCTGACGATATAGCTGTTTTTGGCTATGATGACAATGAATTTTCAAAAACAACAAATCCTCCCCTCTCTACAATTCGCCAAAATATTGAAAAAGTCGGAAGCACAGCAGTAAAATGTCTGTTAAAACAAATAACTGCAGCTTTAATAAATCCCGAAACTGTTTATGTTAAATCTGATCTTGTTATAAGGCAATCCTGTGGATGTAGCCGGAACACATCTCAGCATCGCCATACATTGAAGGAAAATAAATCTGATTATGTGAGACAAAAAAACTTCAAACCTTTCATCAAAACTATTATAAACAGTTATAAAATACTTGGAAATATAGCAAAATCCAATTACACTGAGATTAAGAATCTGTCCTGGCTAAGTCATACATATTTCCGCTGGGGGTGTCTGGGGTTTTGGACTGATAACCAAAATTCACTTACAATTGAACAGTTTTATGATAAAAATAATAACATTTCAACCACAAATAAAATAAACTGTTTCATCAGAAATTTCCCACCTGTGGAATTTTTTCCCGACGCAGCCAATTTTGGTGTGAACGATATAATATGGCTTCACCCCATTAATACAAAATCAAACAAATTGGCTATAATTTCGCTGATAGGACCCATAAGCAAGTACTATAAACTAACAAATTGTGATACCATAACCCACTATTTTGACCTTTTAGCATATGCCCTTGAGTATGAGTTAAAGGAAAATAATCCGGAAGAAATTGAAGCCTCAGAAACAATCAATAGTGTAAGTCAATTCTTAAAAAAACACTATAAAGATTTTTTCATACAAAAGCATATGCTCGAAACGTTTCTTGAAGATTTTAGCGTGCTTAGAGAAATTTCAAGTAATTCTTTTTTTGACAATGATAATCTTCTCTATGATATTTTTAAAAAAATCGAAAAAGAAGCATTATCAATTCTATCGCCTGTTGAGTGCAATATTTTCCTTATTGAGCTTGGAAAACTTAAGCAGAAGAATATCAAACAACTATTCAGGCACTTTTCCGAATACTCTTTAGCTTATTCTGATACTATCAACAAGCAACTACTGCCCTTTGACATACAGTCTGACGATATATTCGTAGATCCTGACATTTATAATGATTTTTGCAAATCACTTGTACATGTTTTCACAAGTATGTTGAATCATAGTTTGGAATACCCGGATGAGCGTTCGGGAAAAGGTAAAAATAAATATGGAACAATCATATGCAAAGCAAGCATTAACAACAACAATCTTTACATGGAATTATCCGATGACGGAAAAGGCCTTGATGAAAATAATATTCCTGGTTTTAAGACTGTTGAAAACGAATGCACCAAACTTGGCGGAAAATTTGAGGTGGAGTCTAAAAAAGATACAGGAACGACTTTCCGCATCACCCTGCCATATCAAAAGACAGCTATTTTCAAGACACTAACTGCAATAAATATATTTGATCCCGTTATAAGGAAAACAGCTGATTTATTTGTCAATGATTATGGTCTTAAACTGCTTGATACAAATTCCTTCAAGCCAAAAAAGGCAAAAAGAATTCCAATTAAAGATATAACAACAACCTTGAATATAAAGGGGATACTAAACTACAAACTGGCAATAACCGTAAACGAAAATCTGGGTAGAAGCCTTGTAAAAAAATATATATTTGAGGAGTTAACACCTGAAAATGAATTAATTTATAGCAAAGCGGTATTGTCTGAATGCATAAATATTATTATGGGCAACTCCATTCAATCCATTGATGAAGACCTGGAATCACTGTTGTCTGTAGAAACACCATTGACAATACAATCGCAAAATTGCTTTATGAGGTGTCCTGACTGTGAAATGTGGGTATATAATATGGACTTTGAGGAGGGTGAACTAACTCTGGGTTTTATATATCAAATTGATATAGATGACAATATGGTAATAGAGTAACCATGAAAGGATGATTTTATGGCAAGAATATTAGTTGTTGATGACTCAGAAGTCATGAGAAAGAATTTAAAACATATACTGATTGAAGGCGGACATAAAGTTGTAGGTGAAGCCTCTAACGGTAATGAGGCTGTTGCCTTGAATGATGAACTTAAACCCGATCTAATAACCATGGACTTATCCATGCCAGGCCTTGATGGTATTACGCTTGTAAAGATTATTATGAACAAATATCCCGAATCAAAAATTATTGTTATTACTGCACTTAGTCAGAAAAGTCTTATTTATGAAGCAATAAAAAATGGGGCCAAACATTACATTATGAAACCAATAGATAAGTTAAAAGTTTTAGGTACCATTAATGATACTCTGAATGCTCAAAGTTAATAAAATAAATAAAGGGGCATTGCACTTCGACTGCTAATCGCGGGTGCAATAGCCCCTTTTTACATCTCTAAAATCCTGTTGTGAGACCCTTGTGACCTAAAAGTCTAATCTTTATAATCTCAATTAATCATGTTATTTCCTTATATTTTTTATAAGACAGGTTGAGCAAAGCTTTATCCTGACTGTATGTAACCATATTTAAAGCATCTTCAATATTATAGAAACCTCCATCCTGAAACTTTTCCTTTTCTGAAATATTGAACTTTTCAGAATCTGCCTTCATAACAAACCATGTAATTTTGTTGCAAATTGGTTTTTGCCTTGTAACAGAATAGAACTCGTAACTTGTATCTCCGGCAACCGAAACAATATATGCAATTATTCCGCCTTCATCCAAAACTCTTTTTTGAGCAACCTCAGCAGGAAGATCCCCATTATGCATTACGCCCTTAGGAAATACCCACTCATCTTTTTCGTTTTTTAACAAAAATACTTTGTCCTCGAAAAAAACAATACCACCAGCACAATTTCTCACTATCATAAATTGTAGCCTCCTTTTTTAGTTTTGGACTATAAGTTTTATTCTTCCCAGCATTCATAACGTATCAATTTAACACTGTACAAGTAAACCTCACTGTCAATCTGAGTTCTTATAATATCACCAGGTTTCTTAAGCATCAATTCTCTACCAAGTGCTGAAACATATGACAGTTCATCTTCAGAGCCTCTTGACTCATATGGTGATATGATTCTATAAACCTTTGTACTATTGTTATTCAGATCTTCAAGTTCTACAACACTTCCTATAATTACATAGGGTAAAAAATTAAGTATTTTCAGTTTTTCACGGTTAGGTTTATCTACAATTTGAACTGATCTGACCAATTCATCAAGTTTATCAGTGTAATTGTCCAAAAAGTGTATAAAATTATCACGCATGTCTGATGAATCATCATAAAACTCATTTACAATTTCGTCTCTTCCTTCCTCGATTCCAACCAAATGACTTAATATAGCGTTGTAAGCATGCGCAGTCAACTCAATGCCGGAATGCACTTTATTATCCCACCTCCCCTTTAAATACATTAAATGGAAACCACTTTAAATAGCACGAAAGGCATTTTCCCCCAAACACAAAGGGAAAATGCCTGCCTGATAAAATAATTATATCATAGCTTACAGCCATTGTCAACTCTGGATCTGACTAGGATGCATGTAATAAACGCGAAGAAAATTATTCTTACATAAGCGGTGCAAAAAGTCTTAAAACAGAGCCAACTAAAGCATTATACCACTTAAAGTCTTTATAGTCCTCAATCCTGATTTCTTTGCAGACCTCTAAAGTGGTTAAAAAGTCATCCCGGATATCCCTTAAAGGTGTACATTTATACATCCAGACTCCACATTCATAATGCATAAAAAAGCTTCTGTAATCCATATTTATGGTACCGACGACACCATATTCATCATCTGAAACAAGAGTTTTTGCATGTATAAATCCAGGGGTGTACTCATAGATTTTCACACCACTTTCCACCAGTACCTTATAATTCGATTTTGTGACTGCATGCACATACCATTTATCAGCACAATGCGGTGTAATTATCCGTACATCCACACCACTTTTAGCAGCTGAAGTTAAAGTTTTTGTCATATCATGATCGATAATCAGATACGGGGTGGTTATAAAAACATATCTTTTGGCTTTATTTATTAAATTCTTATATACTATCTCCCCAACATGTTCATCGTCTAACGGACTATCTGAAAACGGCTGGTAATAACCTGTTGCAATATTTCCACACTCCGAGCGAATTTTCGCCTTGAATCTGTATAGATCCTCATCAACACCTCTTAAGTATTCCCACATTGTTAAAAACATGACTGTCATACTCCACACTGCTTCACCTTTGATCATTATTGCAGTATCCTTCCAGTGTCCATGTTTGGCTATTTCATTGATATATTCATCAGCAAGGTTTAATCCCCCTGTAAATCCGGTATGCCCGTCAATTATTGTAATTTTTCTGTGATCTCTGTTATTCAGCCTGACATATAGAACAGGAATCATAGGATTAAACACACAGCATTTGATGCCCATCTTTTCAAGCTTTTTACTATAATTGTAAGGCAAAGTAAGCAGACAGCCGGCGTCATCATATATTATTCTGACATCCACGCCCTCTTTGACTTTTTCCTTCAGAATATCCAAAATACTATTCCACATTACTCCTTCCTGAATTATAAAGTATTCCATAAAAATATAATGTTTTGCTTTTTTCAGTTCTTCCTTGAGCCGCTCAAATTTCTTTTCTCCAATAGGAAGATACTCGCCGGTCGTATTAGCATAGGGAGGATAGTGGGCATTATTCTGAATGTACCTTGACTGGTTTGAAGCGTATTCACTCTGGGTTATTATTTCGTTTAAGACAGCCTTTTGCGTTTTTACAAACTTAAACATCTTGTTTTCGGCCGATTTCATCTTAAGCTTTTCTCCCTTACTTAACCTTTTGCCCCCGAAGAAAATATAAAACAGTCCCCCGAAAATGGGAAACAAAAGTATTGGGATAATCCATGCGATTTTATATGATGGATTGCTTCTATCATTTATTATCCACAAAACTGCAAGAATACTAATTAATAAACTAACCCAGTAAAAGTGCACAAAGTAATTATTGAATTTTAAGATAACCCCTATTATTACAGCTAACTGTAATGCTATTGCAACAGATATCAGAACAACCCGTCGATATAGAAACTTTATAATAGCTTTCATTTTAAGCCCTCATCTCAATAAAATTGTCCAATTTATTACATGCACCCCATGAATTATAGGGTATCTTTCAATACCACTGCTCTTTTTATTTTATCGGCTCCAAATTTCTCGCGTATTTTGTCAAATGTTTTTTCAAGCTTCTCTTCTTTTTCAGTACATTCCTGAATATTATCATTCATATTAAAAATCGATATCTGCTCGGATTCATCATCCGAAATATTACTCAATGATATTCCCAATAACCTTACAGGGCGACATAAATCCCAGTTATCTTCCAACAACTTTGTTCCGGCTTCAAAGATTTCTTTTGTTAAATATGTAGGTCTCACTGATTTTTGTCTGGTTATAGTTTTAAAATCTTCATACCTGATAGTTATTGATACTGTTTTTCCTTTGCAATTCTGTTTTCTTGCTTCCGCTCCAACATCCTCAGCCAATCTCAATATAACTGTTTTAGCGTACTCAAGATCTGTTATATTGTCCGGAAGTGTAGTGGTTCTGCTTACAGATTTACTCTTGCTTACAGGATTTATTTCAACTTCCGATTCATCTATACCATTTGCCAAATGATAAATTTCTTCACCATATTTTCCAAACTTCCTGATAAGGAATTGCGGATCACTTTTGGCTATATCCCCAATTTTATATATACCAATACCCGTCAGAGCCTTTTCTGTCTGTTTACCAATGCCATACATTTCTCTCACAGGAAGAGACCACAACTTCTCTCTAATGTCATTTTTCCACAACTCAGTTATCCCAAGGGGTTTTTTGACTTCCGATGCCATCTTTGCAAGAAATTTATTCTCCGAAATACCTATTGAACACCAAAGATCCAGTTCATTCATTATGTCGTTCATAATTCTTTCCGCAGACTTTACAGGTTTACCAAATAGCGCTTCACACCCGGTCATATCCAACCACGCTTCGTCAATGCTGTTTTGCTGCACTACCGGTGAATATCTTGAAAGTATATTCATGACTTCTCTTGAATTCTTTTCATAAAGTCCATGGTGCGGAGGCACCAGAATAATATCGGGACAAAGCTTCCTCGCTTCATGAATAAGCATTGTCGTCTTTATTCCGTATCTCCTCGCTTCATAGTTCGCAGCCAGAATTATTCCCGTCCTCTTCTTAGGATCACCTGCAACTGCAGCCGGTTTACCTTTTAATTCCGGATTTTGCGCCATCTCGCAGCTTATAAAAAAGGCATTCATATCTACAAGAAAAATAACTCTTTTCATAACCCATTCCTCTCAAGAAAATCCGCTTCGCTCATGACTTTTCTTGTTTGCAAATAGCACCCTACGATTACCTTCGACAACACCACCTACGCTTTTCTGCTCTGAGCAGGATTTATATCGGGGTCTGTGTATATGTCAAACTCATCTCTGCTTTTTGTTGAAAACTCAGATACAACAGCACCTTCAGGCCCTGCCTGAAACCAGTGAAGGGTATCAGGCGCAAGTGTATACTGTTCCCCGGGATTTAGCTCAATCTCGTGCCATACTGTAAAAAACTTTTCTCTTCCTTTTGGTGCTACTGCTTTGGGGTTTTGAACTGGAGCACCGGGTACATATAAAAAAACCTTTCCCCACCTGCACCTGAAGGTCTCTTCCTTACCCGGCTCGTTTTCCACCGGCGGATGCCTGTGTTCCGGGCAAGTCTGACCCGGGAACAGAATTAATTCTTTAGCACAGCATCTATCTGTATTTACATAAACTATAAGCTCAAGGCCAATTCTATCAATTTCGCCCAAGCCATATTCCGCCACTTCCATATTATTCTTTTCATTCTCAGTAATAACTATTCCTGCTTTATTAAGGTACTCTAATGCCCTTTCACAGGTCACTTTATATAATTCCCTTGACAGCATATCAATTCCTCCTTAAGCGCATATAGATGCGTTTCGTTACTATCATTACTTTAATAAAATCAAGTCTTACTTCAATTATCAATATTATAACAGAAAAAAATCATTATTTCTTTCATATCAACAAAATACCTGCAAAATTCAGTCTCACTAGTGTTTTGCTATCGGCCTTGCCAATGGGAAAAAAACAGCCATACAGATATAAATCCATATGGCCGATTATTACACATTGTATTTAAATATAAAGTATATATTTTCTTAGAAACCAGATTTCATTCCAAGCAGTACCTGTTTCATAATTCCAAAGTCAATGGAATTCGCTGCTCCGTTATTATCAACATCAGCAGCTGCAAACTGTTCAGCTGTGAATTTTTCCATTCCAAGCAAATACATTTTCATATGTCCGAAATCTATTGAGTTAAAGCTCTTGTTACCATCAATATCACCTTTCATTACACTTGAATTAGGTGTTGGTGTAACTGAAGGAGTTTTTGCCGGAGTAGATGTCTTTACCGGAGTAGCTGTCTTTGAAGGAGTTGTTCCATCAGGCTCTGTACCAAATATTAAGGTATCTCCGTCATAAACAGTTATTGCAGTAGTCTTCTCAGGTGTAGATCCTTTTGGAAGTCCCTTGAATGAAGGGTCATTTGTAGGATCCCAATTTGAACCTGCCGGTGCTGTTAAACGAAGTTGAAGTTCTGCTGCATATTCGGATTGTCCACCTGGATAAATGTTTGTGCCGTCTTTATATTTTACTTCAACATAATAAATATCACCTTTATAAGGCTTAAGCTGTGATAAAGTTGCTTCCATGTTGGTTTCCATGTAGTTGCTTGCAACCACTACGCTACTAGGATCAACCCCTTCGGATAAATCAACATAGTAACGGTATGAAAGATCTTTGATCAATCTTGCTGGCCAAGCTGAACGGTTGTTCAGGAATAACTTGAGTGCCATGTCATTTCCTGAGCTTCCTGTTACAGCACCTTCTACATAAAACTCGTCTTCTTTTTCTTCAGGCGCCGGGAAGTTTGCAATCGGAGTTCCGCCGTATTTTGCGTACATACCGCAAAGTATTCCAACGAAACCTGCATTATAGTCTGTAGCAACTTCGTTACAAACATAGTCTTTAATATCATCTGTATAAGATCCAGAAGAACTAGGTCCACCTACTAAAGCACCATAAAGAATATGTCTGTGATTTTTTGGGAACTCCAACTGGTCAGTCCATGAACTGTGAGCAGTTCTGTGGTGAGGATGTTCCGGTGGCTTTGTACCAAATCCGCAAACGTAGCTCCTGCCGGTGCTGCCAAGTGCATAGTCTACCTGATCTTTTGCGAAAGTGGTGTATCTGCTCTTTAATGTAGTATCAGAAATAAAATCAGAATATACGTTGGCAAGGAATGCAGTTGTAGTTGCATATCTTAAAGAACCCCATTGATCCAGCCATGCAAGTTTCCCAACATATTTAATTTGCTTACCGTTAGATCCAACTGACCACCAGTCAAGGTGTCTTTTGATAAAGTCATGATATTCCGTTTTGTTTGTAACCTTTGCAAGCATTAACATAGCTCCGTAGTGAACATCATCCCAACAGTGAGCCCATGTATATTTCATATCAGGTAATTGATCTTCTGTATTTTGAAGTGCTACAAGCGATTCCGCCTTTTGAAGGTAAGTATTGTCACCTGTTGCTATATGTAGCCAGATTGCTGCCCACATAAGCTCATCCTGCCAACCACTCCATGAGTTATAGAAGTTTTTTGCTTCAACATAATCAGCATCGCTTCTTGTTGCATCAGAGAGTGAGAAAAGACTTTTAGCGTGCTGAAGGTATGTACTATCATCAAGAACTATTGAACCAATTGCAAGCGCAGCTGCCATTTGTGCTGTAACACAAGTAGGTTTACCTGTATAGGATGGTCTTTTCATTTCTTTTTCCACACATTCAACCGGTCCCCACCAAGCATGGTCTCTAGTACCGTCACCTACCTGGTATACTATGCTTGTCCCCTTGTCACAAGCAACAAGGTAGTCCAATACAAACTTAAGGTTATTTTCAAGATGAACTCTTTGTCCTGATGACTCAATTTCATCACCATATTCGTACAATGCCCAACCAAGCATTGATGCTGAATATGACATAGGCAAGTTAAACTTTACATGATCCCCTGCATCGTACCAACCACCTAATACATCGTCATTCATTGTTGCATCTCCACGCCACTCAACACGATTCCAATCCGGTAGTGGTCCTGCCTGCTGAGCCTCATAGAAATAAATTGCCTTCTGAAGGGCTTCAGCATAGTTATAACTTCCGGCTGCTGATACCATGTTTATCGGCAGTGCCATAGCCAGAAGCATAGCTAATGAGAGCAAAAAACATACTGTCTTTTTCACTTGACATTCCTCCTAAATAAAATTAATTAAACAACCCTTAAATAAGTTTAAATAATTAGTACATGTTTGTCGTCTGTCTTGCTTCACCCCCTTCGAATGAATTATGGATTATGCGCCAGTGCTTTTTATGTAAATTATTTTTTCATAAGGCACTGGTTTTTTGTTCGTTTAGCATATGTAAAATATATTCGAAAAAAAAGTTTTTTTTAGTCCCTATTGTGATATTTTAGTATATCAGCTTGACTTTTCGAGAACCAGCACCGTCTTTGTCCTCTCTGCATTTCTTAAGGCATTCATATACCCGTCAACATCCTTATCTAATTTGTATTGTTTAAGTGCATCTGTATACATATCAAGGGCATTTCCATAATATTCCATATTGTTATCAATTTCAGCAAGGTCAAAAAATATATTACCTATGTCAACTTTAACCTGTCCATGCTGTCCCTGCAACTCTTCAAGCATTAGAATTTCTTCAAACTCCTTTACTGCCATTAATAGATTTTTCTTCTTCTCCTCGTGTTTTGACATTTCCATAAAACAAACGCCTTTTGCCCTCTTTATCCAACCGTATATATGTGGATGTTTAGAATAACCAAACTTTCTTTGAACCTTATCAAATTCAGCCAAGGCATCTAAAAACCTCTTACTATCAATCATTTGTCCTGCGTTTTCCATTACCTTTAAGGCCATCCTTACGGGATATTCATACGTGTAGCTGTATAACTCGTGTACCAAAGCAATTATACCCAACGAAACCAGCAACTGGGCAATAATGTTTATATGCATTTCATTAATATATAAAACATTTGTAATATAAGCATTCATACTAGAATATAAAATTAAAATAACTCCTTCAACAAACACCAAAAACCCTATGAACCACAGAACCTTCGGTTTATAGTAAATATTAGACTTAAACAAAGTCTTCTCTGCAAGAATATTTGCAAAACTTATTAGTGCACTTACTGCAAACAATCCCACCCCATACCAGATGTTTTCTAAATCAACCACACTGCCAACAGGTACTCTGATTAACAAGTAATTTGCAGAAAGCAGCATCAAAATAGCTACAAAGCAAAATAAGCCAGGCTTCCTTTTCATGAATACTCCTCCTAAAGCACATCTGCGCCAATCAATATTAAATTTAGGAATTATGGATTATTGGAATTGATTTAAGAAATGGTAAACCGCAAATATACTACAAATATTCAAGAAACGAAAGCTTATGAATTATTTCCTCAACAACAAATATAGCATCAAATTAATTAAATTATAAAACCAAAATTCCCCTAAATATATATTCTTTATATACCCTAATTATAACATTAACTTAGAGAAAAATAAAGATTAATAGAGAAGATATAACATATTTTTATCTGCCTGCAAAAATACAAATTAATTCAGTGCTTTTATAGTCTGAAAAACTTAAAAACAAAATTAAAATGATATTTTTCATCTTGCCTTCTCATTTGTTATCTTTCTAAATTCCATTGAATACATAAAGAAGGAAAACAATGTTGAAAAAACCGCAATAAAGACAAACATGTTAATAAGTACATTGGTATATGTATTTATCATTCTTTCCAACTGAAGAACTATGGTCATAACTATAGCAAGTGAAAAAATTACAGTTGTCATCTTTCCGTACCAATTTGCCTGAACTACGAAATTTATCCTTTTATATAAGAGTACGCTTCCCGCAATCATAAATATTTCCTTAGCTAATACTATTATTAATACTGGTAGAGGTATTACACTTTGCATACTCAGTATTGCCAAGGCTGTTAACTGCATAAGTTTGTCAGCTAAAGGGTCTGCCAGCTTTCCAAACGAAGTAATCAAATTAAACTTCCTTGCAATTACACCATCAAGGATGTCAGTAGCACATGCAACAACAAATAATATTACTGCTGCAACAAACTGTTCATTGTACAAACAATATCCAAAAACAGGAACAAGACAGAATCTAATCAAAGTTAGAATATTAGGAATATTCACCTATTCACCACCTGATAGTATTTTATTAAACTAAAGAAATCAAAACTATAAAGGTTCAAAATCTTTGGTAGTCTTGCTTGACATCAAATCAAAAATATCCGGAGCATGTTTCTTTATATTCAAAGGTTTAAGATCCCTGTTCGTCCACGTATGCATGGTTTCTCCGAAGTTAATCAATACATTATTACTCTTATTATACACTTCATAATAAAATGTAATTCTCGTATAAGAAAGCTCTTTGATTATTGTAGAGATGATCAACTCATCTTCATACCTTGCAGCACCTTTGTATTTACTATTTAACTCCAACAAAGGAAGTAAAAACCCCCTTTTTTCAATTTCGGAATACGACATACCGATGCCTTTTATATAATCAGTTCTGGCTGCTTCATACCAAACAGGATAGTTTGAATGATGAACTATCCCCATTTGGTCTGTTTCAACATACCTTACAACAATTTCTGTTTTAGAAATATACGTAATCTTCACCTTCTAATTTGCCCAAAATATCACAAATAATAAGTACAATCATATAAGTAATATTTTAGGCACTAATATTTCTTACAACGACAATATTTTGCTTAACCCTATTAATTCCTCCGGCAAAGCCTTCTTCATTTCAAGTGCTTCATTTAAATCAATATCTGTAACAAAACCGTTTCTTACAGATATTACTCTATTCCGTCCACCAGCTTTTAATACTTCGACAGCCTTAAGCCCCATCATACTGGCCATAACCCTGTCCTGAACCGTAGGGCTGCCTCCCCGCTGGATATGTCCAAGTATTGTAGCTCTTGCTTCAATACCGGTTTTTTCAGTGATTTCCTTCGCTATTTCTATAGCTTTTCCCTCAACACCTTCCGCAACGATAACAGTATAGTTCTTTTTACCTCTGTTGCGTCCTTCAATTATGGGTTTTAATACATCCTTGTCAAGGTCAAAAGGCTTTTCAGGCAGAATAACAGCCTCAGCCCCTCCGGATATGCTTACATTCACTGCAATATAACCTGCATGCCTTCCCATTACTTCAAGAACACTGCACCTTTCATGGGAATATGCGGTATCTCTTATTTTGTCTATTGCATCTTGAACGGTATTTAATGCGGTATCATATCCTATTGTATAATCGGTACATCCTATATCATTGTCAATTGTACCCGGTATTCCAATAACATTCATTCCAAGGTTGCTGATATCTCTGGCTCCTTTATAAGATCCGTCACCACCAATAACAACCAGTGCATCTATGCCAAAAACTTTTGCCATTGCCATAGCTTTATTAAGTCCTTCTTCAGTCTTAAACTGCGGTGATCTTGCAGTCTGAAGTATTGTCCCGCCTCTTTGGATTATATCTCCTACAGATCTTGCGGTCATTTCCTCTATATCCCCATGAATCAAACCGTCATAACCTTTTCTTATTCCCATAACCTTAATTCCATAATAAAGGCCTGATCTCACAACAGCTCTAATGGCAGCGTTCATGCCCGGCGCATCTCCGCCGCTGGTCAGCACACCAATTGCCTTAACAACACTCACTATTATTCCTCCTTATAGCATTAAACCCGTGTCAATTGTAACTAACACGGGATAATCCAATCGTAATAATATTCACATAAACCAAATACTAAATTTAATATCCCTTTTCAATAATCACACTGTGTGCTTCTTCAACTTCTGCCTCCGGAACGAGCACTTCGTAGTAATTATCATTATTTTCATGGTTTTTACTGATTGGCCTTAACTTAACCAAAATACCTTCATTAGTCAATAAATCCTGCATTGAAGTGGCGATTTCCTTGCTTTGTGCCATATACACCACTGTCCACATATAAACACGCCCCTTTTTGTTTTAGGTGATTGCTAAAAACTTCATAAGTAGCATTTCAAAAAACTTGATTTTATAGAGTTTGTTGCATTAAAGTATTGAGCAATAAATATTTTTGAAATACCCCTATTCACCTGAAAGAATTTCTCCATGACGACATAATACTTTAGCTTTACCTCTTATTTTTATCGCAGAAGTATTCTCAGTAAACTGGGCTATAAGTAATTCACCCTTATCGAGTTTCTCAGTGTGGTGGAATTTTGTATCTCTGCCTCTTGTAAGACCGATTATATTCACACCGTTCTCTTCAGCTCTTATTATAATATAGTCTCCTGATACTTTTTCATTTTCCCAATCCAAATAAAACCACCTCGTCATAACTATATATTAATTCAAATCAAAAATCAATACGAATTTTAGATAAATCATATATAGATAAACAATATTAAAGTTATAATATATATAATTTTAATGTTATCTAAGTTACATGAACAACTTCATTTAAAATTATAATTTATATTTATTCATCTATAAAACCTGTATATCACTACTATTATTTATTATCGTATTATTTAAAATTTTATTAACTATATTTTTCTATATTTTTTCTCGATTATCAATATTAATTTTTAAACCACCTTTACATTTTCTTCTCCAAGCCTTAGTTTAAGTTCTGAAAGTATACTTTCATTCAATGCTACCCAATGATCTCTTTCCAAGGTTTTCCCCTTCTTCTCCACTTCATCGTACAAGCAAACAGGAGTATTACCATTAAAATACTTTAATAAGGCCAATATTGATTCCATTTTATCTTCCTCAATACTATGGCTCACTCTTAAGTAAATTTTCTGAACGTGCATTTTTTTTAGCGGATTAATCTCTTCGCATATTATTTTAGGTTGCTCTTCTTCCTTAATGCTTATTCTCCCCTTAATAAGAACAATGCTTTCTTCTCCAATAAGCTTTGAATATTTTTCCAACACTGTAGGAAATACTATAACTTCCATAGTTCCATACAAATCTTCCAGCGTCAAAAAAGCCATCAAATTATTGTTTCTTGTAGTTTTGGTTTTCTTCGTTGTAATTATTCCTCCTACAACAACATTCATTCCATCACTTATATTTTTTACATCATCGAGGGAATAAGCTTCTTCACTCTGATTAGAATCTGTATTCAATTCGGAGCTGAACAAAGTTACCATTTTATTTATCTCTTCTTCAAACTCACTTAATGGGTGCCCTGAAATGTATAATCCCAACATTTCTTTTTCCATTGATAATAGCACTTTATTAGGATACTCATTTATATCGGGATATATGTCTTCCTCTTCATATAAACTTGTCTCTTCATTATTTTTCTTATTATCGGCACCCATCGAAATTTCAAACAACGACATTTGTCCGTCCATATTTCTCTTCTTAATCTGAGCTATGCCATCGAGCATTTTTTCATAGACCGCAATGAGTTTTGATCTGTAGATTCCCATCGAATCAAAAGCTCCACTCTTTATAAGGCTCTCAATACACCTTTTATTTACATCTTTACCGTCAATCCTGTCGCAAAAATCCCTGAAAGACCTATAATCTCCGCTTGTTTTTCGCACTTCAATAACCGACTTCACAGCACCTTCACCAACATTTTTAACTGCTGCCAGCCCAAAACGTATTTTTCCGTTTACTACAGTAAATTTCATCTGACTTTCATTAATATCAGGCGGAAGCACTTCAATCCCCAAGGTTTTGCATTCATGTACATACTGTGATATTTTATCACTGCTGCCCAAAAAACTGTTAAGAAGCGCAGCCATAAACTCCACCGGATAATAACACTTAAGCCATGCTGTCTGATAGGCTACTACAGCATATGCTGCCGCATGGGACTTGTTAAAGGCATAACTTGCAAAGTCCATCATCTCATCAAAAATCTTATTTGCGACTTTCTCATCCACACCGTTTCTAACGCATCCTATTACTAGTGTATTTCCGCTTTCATCATCTATACCATAAATGAAATTTTTTCTTTCCTGCTCCATAACACTTACTTTCTTTTTTGACATTGCACGCCTTACAAGGTCAGATCTTCCCATGGAGTAGCCGCCAAGTTCCCTTACTATCTGCATAACCTGTTCCTGATATACCATGCACCCGTAAGTCACATTCAGAATATTTTCAAGGAGCGGGTGGTCATATTTTGCTGCTGCCGGATTATTCTTGTATTTTAAATACCTTGGTATCTGATCCATTGGCCCTGGACGGTACAGTGAAATTCCTGCAATAATATCTTCAAGGGATGTAGGCTGGAGTTCTTTCATAAATTGTGTCATCCCGGCACTCTCAAGCTGAAAAACTCCCGAAGTCTTGCCTTCACCAATTATTTTAAATACATTCGGGTCGTTCATTTCAAGCCTGTCAATATCCACCTTGATATTATAATTTCCAT
The DNA here is from genome assembly GCA_964564015.1 of uncultured Acetivibrio sp. Taxonomy (GTDB): domain Bacteria; phylum Bacillota; class Clostridia; order Acetivibrionales; family Acetivibrionaceae; genus Acetivibrio. The sequence goes on along the minus strand of CAZLZR010000052.1, from coordinate 5,108 downwards.
ATACCAGATCTACTGCATCCCTTATTACTGTAAGGGTCCTAAGCCCCAAAAAGTCCATCTTCAGAAGTCCCATCTCTTCCAACTGCCCCATTGGAAATTGGGTAGTTATACTCTCATCGTTTTTCTGAAGCGGCACGTAATTGGTGATGGGGTCTTTGGAAATAACTACGCCTGCCGCATGGGTAGAAGCGTGCCTTGGCATACCCTCTAAAAGTCTTGCTGTATCTATAAGTTCTTTTATTTTGCCATCCTGCTCGTACTTGGATTTTAACTCCGGGTTCATCTCCAATGCCTTACCTATATTCATACCAGGTTGCATCGGAATCATTTTAGCTACCGTATCAACCTCATTATATGCTATATCCAGGGCTCTTCCCACATCTCTGATTGCCGCTCTTGCTGCCATGGTTCCAAAGGTTATTATCTGAGCTACCCTGTCCTCACCATACTTTCTCACTACATAGTCAATTACTTCCTGTCTTCTTTCGAAACAGAAGTCTATATCTATATCAGGCATGGAAACTCTCTCAGGATTCAAAAAACGTTCAAACAGAAGGTTATATTTCAATGGATCTATGTTTGTTATTCCAAGACAGTAAGACACTAGACTTCCCGCAGCCGATCCTCTTCCAGGCCCTACAGGTATACCGTTATCCTTTGCGTACCTGATAAAGTCACCGACTATGAGAAAATAATCTACATATCCCATCTGATTGATAACCGATAATTCATATTCCAATCTTTCAATCTTATCCTCTATGTGTTCGCCGAATAATCGTTTCAGCCCCTCATAGCACAATTCTTTCAGGTATTCATATGCACCCTTATTACCCGGTATACTAAACTCAGGTAAATGGAGTTTTCCAAATTCCAACTCAACATTGCACATTTTACCTATCCTGACAGTGTTCTCAATTGCTTCAGGAAGGTTTACAAAAACCTCTGCCATCTCATCAGGCGATTTCACATAAAAGTCTTCAGTTGAAAACCTCATCCTGTCTTCGTCATTTATATTCTTTCCTGTCTGTATGCAAAGCAATATTTCATGAGCTCTTGCATCTTCCTTTCTCAGATAATGGGCGTCATTTGTCGCAACAAGGGGAATTCCCGTTTCCTTTGATAGCTTCACAAGCTGGCTGTTTACAAGCTTTTGCTCTTCAATACCGTTACTCTGCAATTCAAGATAGAAATTACCCTTACCGAAAATATCATTGTACCTGTGAGCAACTTTCTTTGCCAATTCAAAGTCGTTTTTCAGCAATGCTTTAGGAACTTCACCCGACAGGCATGCACTTAAGGCAATCAAGCCTTCGCTATATTGCTCAAGAACCTCATAATCAATCCTCGGCTTATAGTAAAATCCTTCGGTAAAACCTATTGATACAATCTTCATCAGATTTTTATAACCCTGATTGTCCTTAGCCAGCAGCACCAAGTGCCCTGGATCTGAATCCATAACACCCTGTTTGTCATGCCTGGTTCTCCTCGCCGTATACACCTCACATCCAAGGATAGGTTTAACACCATTGTTGACTGCTTCTTTGTAAAAATCAACAACTCCATACATTACGCCATGGTCTGTAATGGCTATGCTATCCATACCCAATTCTTTCGTCCTGGCTATAAGATCTTTTATTCTGTTTGCTCCATCAAGCAAACTATATTCCGTATGAACATGCAGGTGGACAAAGTTACCCAACTCTCATCATCCTCTATATCAATAGATTTTTTATATTATAACATACCGCTGCGGCAAACTGCAATCAAAGTGGTAACACCGGGTGCATATTATTTAAGTAAAGAAAAATATGGAAGAAACATTGTGAAGCAAGCTGTAGAGCCTGTTAATATGACGAGGAAAGGGAGAGCATTGTCTGAGCGAAGCGAGTTTTGCTCGACCCCGAGGAGTATTTACAGGCTCTAAGCTGCGAAACTTAAGTTTCTGGAATATTTTTCTTTACATTTATTACACGCACCCGGTAACACCCTTTAATACTTACTGCGGCAAATAAATAAAACAGACCATAAGCATTGAGAAATCTCAGCCTATGATCTGTATGTATTTAATTTAAACCTCGCATGTAAATCCTATTCAAACAGCAGATTTTCAACTACTCCCAACACATTTGACTGTACTTGTTCGAGTTTGTTCTCTGCAGCTTCCATTCCATTATCAGTCACACCATAGTATATCTTGATTTTTGGCTCGGTACCCGATGGTCTGATACAGAACCATGACTTTCCATCCTGCATTTCATAATATAGAACATCCGATTCAGGCAAATCTATAGTTTCCCTTTTGCCTGTAGTGATTTCGTGTCTCTCACCCTTTTGATAGTCTCTTACAGCCGCTGCTTCAATACTACCAAACTTTGTAATCTCATCTTCTCTCATCTTGCTTAAAGCAAATTTTATTTTGTCTATACCTTCCTTGCCTTTAAGAGTGAAAGACTTAATCCCTTCGATAGTATATCCGTATTTGTTCAGCAATTCCATCAAACCGTCATACAGGGACATATCCCTGGATTTATAATAAGCAGCCATTTCAGCAATTAACATGGAAGCAACAACTGCATCCTTATCCCTTACTGAAGTTCCTGCCAAATACCCATAACTTTCTTCAAACCCAAAGAGATATTTCTTGTCTCCATTTTCATCGAGCAGTTTTATCTGTTCACCGATAAATTTGAAACCGGTCAGCACTTCAATCAATTCAACACCATATTCTCTGGCAATTTCCCTTGAAAGCTCTGTAGTTACAATAGTTTTAACTACAAACCCATTAGTCGGAAGAGTACCTTTCGCCTTTTTCTGTGACAAAATGTATTCAAGAAGCAGACATCCTGTCTGATTTCCGGTAAGTGTAACATATTCGCCTTCTTTATTTCTTGCAACAACCCCAACTCTATCACTGTCAGGATCTGTTCCAATAATAAGGTCAACATTCTCCTTCTTTGCCAGCTCTATTGCAAGTGTGAAAGCCTCTTTTTCTTCAGGATTCGGAGACTTTACAGTTGAGAAATCCTTGTCCGGAAGCTCCTGCTCTTTAACAACCAATACGTTCTTAAATCCTATCTCATCAAGAATTCTTCTTACAGGTTTATTTCCCGAACCATGCAAAGGCGTATACACAATTTTGAAATTCTCTCCAATACTCTTTGCAAGATCAGGATTTACTGAAAGGCTCTTAAGCATGGATATGTAAGCATCATCCACTTCTTTGCCAATAATCTTTATAAGACCCTTTTCAATAGCTTCATCCTTTTCCATAAAGGTAACACTGGTTATATCCTCGATTTTATTCATGAATCCAAGAACCTGGTTTGATTCCTCTAAAGGAAGCTGTCCGCCATCTTCACCGTATACCTTATATCCGTTATATTCCTTTGGATTATGGCTTGCAGTAATAACAATACCTGCCGCAGCTTTCAGATACCTCACAGCAAACGACAGTTCTGGAGTAGGCCTTAATTCATCAAACAAATATGCCTTTATTCCATTACCTGCAAATACTTTTGCAGCTTCAAGAGCAAATTCCGGCGACATATTTCTTGAATCATATGCAATAACAATACCTTTGTCGGCTGCATTGATGCTATTTACAAAATCCGCCAACCCCTGTGAAGCTCTTCTGACTGTATAGATATTCATCCTGTTTGTGCCGGCACCGATTATTCCTCTTAAGCCTCCGGTACCAAAGTCAAGATATTTATAAAACCTATCCTCTATTTCTTTCGGGTCATCTTTTATCTTTTGTAATTCCTCTCTTGTCTGCTCGTCAAAGTAATCATTTCCTAACCAAAATTTAAATACAGCATTGCTCGACATAAACTCTTCTCCTCTTTTATTTTTTATTGCGTTAAATATCAATTGTTTAATAATACTATATGATTATAAATTTTTATCAGTAACTAGTATACCATATTTAGCCGATTTTACAACTGAAACCTGTAAAAAATCTCTCTACATCACCAATTCAATAAATTTAGCTCACAGGCAATCAACCCCATGAGCTTTTTAAACAAGTGCACCATATTTTTATGACATACAAAGCACAGAATAAATGTCAAAATTACCCTGTGTCTACCCTTATTGAGAAATTACACTTGGTCTCCTTATCAAACTTTGAATATATTTATAGTACCCTCAAGATCTGCCGACAACGTATTAAGATTGTCTGAAAGATCCGCAAGATGTTTTATAAGATCAACTTGATCATCCATTGCCCCTGTTATTGCCAGAACATTATCTTTTGTCTTCCCGGTACTTTCTGTTAATTTATCCATAAATTCGATAATATTAATCCTGGCACGCTCAATGTTGCGTATAGAAATTTCAATATTCCTCATTTGGTTGAATATCCTGTCCATATACTCCACAATATTGTCAAACTTACCAATAGTATCATTTACAGCATGGTCATGTCCTCCCATTACCGAATCAGATGCCTTTATAAACTCTCCTGTCAACTGTACCGTATTACTGATATTTTTTAACTTATTTTCAATGTAGTTAACAGAATCATTGGACTGTTCAGCCAATGCCCTTATTTCCGATGCAACTATGCTAAAGCTTCTGCCGGCTTCACCAGCCCTGGCAGCTTCAATAGCAGCGTTTAGCGCAAGGAGATTGGTCTGGTTTGCAAGCCCTCTTATAAATCCGGTAATCTTTGAGATTTCCGACGACTCCGATTTTAACGTTTCAGTCAGTTTACCAAACTCCGATACCGTCCTTTTAACTTCGCTCGCATTCTGCAAGAGCTTATTAACAGACTTTTTCCCATCTTCACTTAACTCTTTTGCCCCTGTAACAATATGGCTCACATTGTCAAAATCATCTGTCATTGCCTTAATCTGATCTGATAATTGATTGACAACTTTTCCGCTAACCCCTATCTCACCTGTTTGAAAATCTACAACGTTTTTGACCTCGGAAAGCATTGCAGAAAATTGCTCAATTGAAGCATAACTCTCCTGACAACTGCATGCCACAGATTTTGATGAATCTATTGCAACACACGATGCCTCTTTTACACCCGCTATCATTATCTTTAAGTTATGTACCATATCTCCAAAACTCAAAGCAAGGTTACCAATTTCGTCTTTCCT